>CAVPGO010000043.1:0-125143 GCA_963703975.1 uncultured Actinomycetes bacterium | reverse complement strand
GCGGCTGGCGGTAGAGCGCGGGGCCGGAGCTGTCGAGCCGGATCGCGACCGCGATCGCGCCCAGCAGCGGCGACAGCAGCACGAGCGCGCTGCCCGACACGACGACGTCGAACGAGCGCTTCAGCAGCCGCGCGCTGCGGCCGAGCCGCATCGGCGGGAGCGTGACGACCGGCATCCCCTCGACGTCGTCCAGGATCGCGTGCGAGGTGAAGATCTCGAAGTAGCGCGGCACGATCGAGACCTGGACGTCCGGACGCCGCACGGTCCGGACCAGGTCCAGGGTCTCTTCGTGCGAGCCAATCGAGGACGCGAGCAGCACGCGGTCGATCTCGAACTCGTCGACGACGTGCGCGACGTCGTCGGGGCTCCCGAGCACCGGCGCGGGCAGCGGCTGGGCCGAGTCGCCGTCGAGGAAGCCGACGACCTCGAGGCCGTACTCGGGATGCGCCGTGATCTTGCGGAAGACGAGCAGCGCATCCTCGCCGCTTCCGACGATCAGCGTCCGGCGCGGCTTCATCAGCCGCGGGAAGATCCAGCTCCGGATCGAGCCGCGGACGATCGGCACGGTGACGAGCGCAGCGGCGAGAAACAGCACGGCCTCGGCAGGCGCCGAGACCCACCAGCCGAAGAAGAACTTGACGCCCTGCGAGAGGATCAAGTACGCGAGCGAGCCGGCGAGGATCGCGTGGAAGAGGTCCCGCACCTCGTCGAAGCTCGAGACCGAGATCCTGAGGTTGTCGTTTTCGTACAGGTGGTACGAGGTGAAGATGCCGAGCCAGACGAGCGGCGCCGTCAGTCCGACGAGGATCAGGAACCACGCGGGCGCCTGTACCGGAGGCAAGGGCGCGATCGCGTCAGCGACGACGTAGGCGGCGGCGTAGGCGACGACCAGGGCGGCGAGGTCGCCCAGCGCGAGCATCCAGGTGCGGCCCCGGCGCAGGCCGGTCTGAGGCGCGACGGCAGGCGGCCGCACGGCGCGGTCGACACCAGTGTCGATCTCGGTCATCTGTCCCACTCAGACCTCCCCAAACCTGGCCGCGAACTCGGGTCTACGCACCCACTCTAGGTGCGTAGACCCCCGCTTCAGTAGGCCAGAACTGGAAAACCCGACGCCGAAGAGGTCCTAGCCGAACTCCTAGCCGAAGGGCTAGGCACCCTTCCCACGGCGGGTTTCGCGGGTCCGGCCTACTGGTGGCAGGGGCGCGCGGATTAGGCTTGAGAGGCGGCTTTCGCCGCACCGCAGCTGGCAACGACGAGGTAGGTATCCGATGGCGAGTCTCCAGCTTCAAACCGAACGGCCGCCGCCGGTGTCCGCGGCTGCCTGGCGTGGGAGCGCGTTCGGGCTGACGCTCGAGTCGGCGGAGCCGTTCCCGGGCCTGCCGCCGGTCGAGGGCGCCGGCTCCGGCCGCGTGACCGCGTGGCGCGAGGAGCGGGCGAGCGCCGTCGACAAGGCCTGGCGACCCGCCGACAGGCGACGTGCTGCTCGACCTCCGGCACTCGGACGGCCGCCAGTTCCTGCGCATCGACGCGCACGAGCCGATCGGCTTTCGCATCTGGGCGCCGTACTACGGCCGTCATCTCGTCTCCAGCGACGGAAGCGAGATCGCGTCGGCGCTCCCGCGCGTCGAGCCGGCGCGCTGGCAGCGGCTCTTCTTCGCGCAGGTGCTGCCGCTCGCCGCGGTGCTGAGCGGCCTCTCCGCGCTGCGCGCCAGCGCGGTCGCCGTCGGCGGACAGGTGCTCGCCTTCGTCGGCCCGCCGACGAGCGGCAAGACCTCGTTCGCAGCCCATCTCGTCGCGCTCGGCGCGTCGTTCGTGACGGACGACGTGCTCGCGATCGAGAAGACCGCTGACGGAATCCTCGCCTACCCCGGGCCTGCGCGGCTGAACATCGACGAGGCCGAGCTCCGGCGCGTGCCGCTCCAGCAGCAGGACCGACTCGGCCCCGTCTTCGGCCGCAGCGACAAGCTGATGCTCGAGCCGACGCCGGTCTCGATCCCGCTTCCGCTGGCCTGCGTCTACGTCCTGAGGCCCGAGGCCGAGAGCACGCGGATCGAGATCGTCGACCGCGAGTCGCCCTCGAGCCGGTCGCTGCTCGAGAGCGGGTTCCCGCGCTACCTGACCTCCGCCGAGCACCGCCAGCGGCTGCTCGACGCGTGCGCCGCGCTCTCCGAGTCGGTGCCGCTCTACGCCGTGGAGCTCCGGACAAGTTCTGCGCCGCGCTCTCCGAGTCGGTCCCGCTGTACGCGGTCGAGCTCCCGGACAAGTGCCGGGCTCGAGATGTCGCGGCCAGGGTTCTCGCCCACTGCGAGGCCCTCTGCGGCGCCGTCCGGCTCTGAGCGAAGCGCCGACGGCCTCAAAGGCGACACAATCGACACAATGAAAGACCTGCGCTGTCTGCGGAGCCGCTCTGCCGGAGCGTGCACGGTTCTGCCCGACGTGCGCGGCCCCGGCCGAGCCTGAGTCCGCCGCGAGTGAGCGGAAGCTCGCAACCCTCCTCTTCGCGGATCTCGTCGGCTCGACGGAACTCGGCGGGTCCCTCGATCCGGAGCATACGCGTGACCTGCTCGATCGCTTCTACGACGCGATGGCGGCCGAGATCGCGCTCGGGGGCGGCACCATCGAGAAGTTCATCGGTGACGCGGTCGTCGCCGTCTTCGGCGCACCGACGGCGCAGGAGGATCACGCCGAGCGGGCGCTGCAGGTTGCGCTGTGGATGCAGGAGCGTCTGCACGGAGCTCTTCGGCGACCGGCTTGCGCTCCGGATTGGCGTGAACACCGGCGAGGTGGTCATCGGCAAGCCCCGCGAGGGCAGCTCGTTTGCGACCGGGGACCCCGTCAACGTCACCGCCCGGCTCGAGCAGGCGGCCCGGCCGGGGCAGGTGCTGGTCGGAGAGAGGACGGCCGCTGCTCGTCGGAGGCGCCTTCGAGTTCGCCGAGCCGGTGACCGTCGAGGCCAAGGGGAAGCCGGGTGGCGTCGCCTGCCGGGAGCTCGTCCGGATGGTCGCGCCGCGACGCCCGCGCGGCGGCCGAGGCCTCGGGACCGGCGTTCGTCGGCCGCGCGCGCGAGCTCGTCATGGCTCGAAGAGCAGCTCGAGCGGGCCGCGGCCGAGGGGCGGCCGCAGCTCGTCACGCTCGTCGGCGAGCCCGGCGTCGGCAAGACGAGCCTCGTCCGGGAGTTCCAAGAGCGGCTCCCTGATGCGACGCGGTTCCGGCTCGGCCGCTGCCTCTCCTACGGTCGCGGCGTGACCTACAGCCCGCTCGCCGACGTGCTCAGAGCCGAGCTCGGGCTGCGCCAGGAGGACTCGGCTGACACCGTTCTCGCCAGACTCGGCGAGCGTGAGATCCTCGCGCTTACGCTCGGGCTCGACGTCGCCGGCGAGCTCGACCCGCGAGCGGCCGGTCAGCGCCTGCAGGAGGAGTGGGTGAGCCTGCTCTCGGAGCTCGCCGCCGAGCGGCCTTTCGTCCTCGTCGTCGAGGACCTCCACTGGGCGGCCGATCCGCTGGTCGACCTCCTCCGACTGGTGTTGGCCGAGGTCAAGGGACCGATGCTCCTCCTGGCGACGAGGAGGCCGGAGGGTTCGGATCTCGAGAGCGGCGGAGAGCCCTTCCTGTTGCAGCCGCTCGGCGAGGAGGATGCGGGGCAACTGCTCGACCACGTGCTTGGGGCCCCGCTCGACGATGCCGCCCGTGAGCTCGTGATTCGGCAGGCCGAGGGGAACCCGTTCTTCCTGGAGGAGCTGCTCGCCGAACTGGTCGACCGTCAGCTCCTGGAACGCCGGAACGGCGGCTGGGCCCTCCGCGACGGCACGCGCGATTTCGGCATCCCCGACACGGTGCAGGCCGTACTGGCCGCCCGCATCGACCTGCTCCCGCCGCCCGCCAAGGAAGCACTACAGGCGGCGGCCGTGATCGGCCGTTCGTTCAGCGCGGCCGGCCTTGCCGCCCTCGTCGGCACGGCGGCAGACGTGCGCACGCTGGTCGAGCGAGGCTTTTTCCGCCCCACCGAGCCCGAGCTCGTGTTCAAGCACGCGCTTACGCGCGACGTCGCCTACGAAAGCCTGCCGAGGGCGAGCCGGGCGCACTTGCATGCCTCGTTTGCGGCCTGGCTCGAGGCAGAGGGCGCCGGAGACGCGGGCGCCGGATCCCTGGCCTACCACTACGCCGAGGCCGTCAACCCGGAGATCGCGGAGCTCGCGTGGCGCGGCCAGGAGCAATACGTCGAGCAGCTGCGGACGAGTGCGCTGCGCTGGCTGCGCCGGGCCGCCGAGCTCGCAGTCGGCCGCTTCGACATCGACGACGCGCTTGCGCTGTTGGGCAAATCGGTCGAGCTGGATCCCAACGATGCCGAACTCTGGCGGGCAATTGGCCACGCGAACGCGCTCAAGTTCGACGGCGAGGCGTTCTGGGCAGCGACGCTCAAGGCCGTCGAGCTGACCTCGGAGCCGACGACGCTCGGCGACCTCTACGCGGAGCTCGCGTTCGAGTCGTCGATGCGGGGCGCCGTCTGGAAGCGCCCACCCGATCACGAGCTCGTGGAGGGCTGGCTGGAGCGCGCGCTCGAGCTTGCCGCAGCCCGGCAGCCGGTCCCAGGCGAAGGCCCTCGTCACCAAGGCCGTGTTGACGGACGACATCGAGATCGCCGACCAGGCGGTCGCTCTCGCTGAGCAGCTGGACGATGCCGAGCTCGCCTCGGACGCCTACGGAGCGCGATCGGGCGCCTCGTGGGTCGTCTCTGACTTCCACGTGGCGTACGAGTGGGCGAGTCGGAGCTTCGCCCTGATCGAGCGCCTCGGCGACCCGGACAAGGTCGCCTTCGTTCAACGGCTTGGCGCCCCGGTTGCCCTTGCCGTCGGCCGGGTCGATGAGGCCGAGACGCTGGCTGCGGAGCATGACTTGGTCGCGTCTCGCCTGAGCGCACATCACGAGGTGCACGCTGTCGGAGTGCTGATCATGATCGAAGAAGCCCTCGGGCACTGGGGTGAGATCCGACGGCTTCAGGTTCGCAATGAGCGTGCCCTCGCTGACAACGAGGGGACGCCGTGCATCTTTAGCCCACGGTCACTGCTGGCGTGTGCGGTTGCCTGCGCAGAGCTCGGACTGGACGCAGAGGCCCACGCGGCTCGAGGACCGATGTTGCCGCCCTCGGGTTCCAGGGGTACGGGTTCTTCCTCCATCCGCCGTCTGCCCACCTCGCTCTGCTGCGAGGCGATCTCGCGCAGGTTCAGGCGCTGCTTGCCGAGTCCGGAGAAGCCTGGCACCAGATGCTGGACTCGGGCCTGTACGGATGGGCAACCCGCCTCGATGCACTCGTCGCCCTCGGCCGGAAGCAGGAGGCCGAGGCGGAGGCGATGCGCCTTGCGCAGCCCGACACCTACCTCGAGCCGTTCGCGCTGCGTACGCTCGGGCTCGTTCGCCACGATACGGGTCTGATCGAGCGGTCGATCGAGCGCTTCGAGACGATGGGACTCGACTGGCACGCGGCGAGGACCCGCGAACTCGCCCGCTCGCTCTAGCTGAGCCGAACGGGACACTCGAAAGGCAGTGGAGCCGACGGGATTCGAACCCGTGACCTTCTGGCTGCCAGCCAGACGCTCTCCCAACTGAGCTACGGCCCCCGGTCGGCCGATTGTAGCTAGGCCGTCGCCGAGGCGAGCTCGACGCTCGGGACGTCGCCCCACAGCTCTTCGAGCCGGTAGTACTCCCGCGCCTCCGGGCTGAAGACGTGGAAGACCACGTCGAGGTAGTCCGCGACGATCCAGCGGCCCTCGGGCTCGCCTGCGACCGACGACGGCAGCGAGCGCTCGTCGTGCTTCAGGCGCGTGTGCACCTCGTCCCAGATCGCCTTCGTCTGGCGCGGGTTCTGGCCGGTCGCGAGCACGAAGAAGTCCGTGTACGAGCACACGGGTCGCATGTCGAGGATGAGGACGTCCTGTGCCAGCTTCTCCTGGGCGAGGCCGGCGATTCTGCGGGCGTGTTCGAGTGGGGTCAGTGTCGCTTCAGTTCCTCTCGGGATGCGAATCCAGTCTAGCCACGATAGAGGCCGAGCTCTCGGATCGCGCCGGCGACCGCGGGCGGGACGAGATCGTCGATCGGCTCGCCGCGCGCGACCCGCTCGCGCACGTCGGTCGAGCTGACATTCGGCGAGTCCAGCTCGAACGGGACGACGCGGTCGCCGTAGCGCTCGAGGTCGGGCGGCGGATAGCCGGAGCGCGTGCCGACGGCCAGGCGGACCCAGCGCAACACCTCGTCGGGCTCCTTCCAGGTCGGAAACGCCGCGCCCTCGTCGGCGCCGACGACGAACAGCGCCGTCGCCGAACCGCCCGCCACGGACGGCGTCCACGGTGAACGCGTTCTCGTCGAGCTGGACCTCGGCCGGAAGCCCGGCGAACGCGGCCTCCGCCAGGCGCAGGCGCGACCCGGCGTCGGCGACCGTCCCGCGATGGCCCGGGCCGGCGGCGACGAGCACGATCAGCCGGTCGATCGGCAGCCGGTCGAGCGCGGCGCGGGCGAGGGCCAGGTGGCCGTTGTGCGGCGGGTCGAAGATGCCGCCGAGGATTCCCGTCGTCATCCGAACTCGAGCGCCTCTCCGGCGACCTCGACCTCGTCGCCCTGCCTCGCGCCCGCCTCGCGGAGCGCCCGCTCGAGCTCCTCCTCGGGGGGCGGCTTGCCGATCACGCGGAACCCGCGGTCGGTCCGGAAGATCCGGTACGCGCGGCGCGGATCGGGCTGCGGCCGGTAGACCAGGAACTCGGCGAGCCCCTCGGCGTCGTGCGCGGTGACCGGAGGCGCCGGCGGGCAAACGTCGAAGAGCCCCCGCCGGAACTGCTCGACCCCCTCGCCGGTCGCGCACGAGAGCGCGAACACACGCTGCACGCGCGGATCGTCCAGGTCGAGCTCCGGAACCTCCGGGACGAGGTCGATCTTGTTCAGGACGACGACCTGCGGCCGCTCGGCGAGGCCCGAGCCGTACGCCCTGAGCTCGCGGTCGATCTGCTCGAAGCGCTCGGCGGGATCTGCCTTCGGAGACGTCGATCACGTGGACGAGCAGCCGTGCGCGCTCGAGGTGCGCGAGGAACTCGTGGCCGAGACCGGCACCTTCGCTCGCGCCCTCGATCAGGCCGGGAACGTCCACGACCACGAGCTGGCGCTCGTCGGTGTCGACGGTCCCGAGCACCGGCTGGATCGTGGTGAACGGGTACGCCGCGACCTTGGGCCGGGCGTTCGAGATCCTCCGCAGGAGCGACGACTTGCCCGCGTTGGGCAACCCGACGAGCGCGGCGTCGGCCAGGAGCTTCAGCCGGAGCTCGAAATCCGCCTGGTCGCCGGGCAGGCCCGTCTCGGCGAAGCGCGGCGTCTGGCGCGTGGAGGTCGCGAAGCTCTTGTTCCCGCGGCCGCCGGAGCCGCCGCGCGCGAGGACCGCGCGCGCCTCCGAGTGCGCGAGGTCGGCGACGAGCTGCTTGTCCTCGTCGAAGACCTGCGTCCCCACGGGCACGCGGAGCTCGATGGTCTCGCCGTCCGCGCCGTGCTTGCCCGTCCCGCCTCCGTTGCCGCCGCGCCCGGCCTCGAACCGGCGCCGCGAGCGGAACGACGACAGGTCGCGCAGATCCGGGTCCGCGGCGAGCACGACGTCGCCGCCGCGCCCTCCGTCACCGCCGTCGGGCCCACCCTTCGGCACGTACTTCTCCCGGCGGAAGCTGAGCGCGCCGTGACCGCCGCGCCCCGCCTGCACGTGGATGCGGGCGCGATCCGTGAACACGCTGCTGTCGCAGCGGCGGCTAGTCGACGACTGCGATCAGCCGGCGCGTCGCCGCTGCTCTTGAACACGACGCGGCCGTCGCGCTTGGCGAAGATCGTGTCGTCGCGGCCGATCCCCACGCCCGGGCCCGGGCGGAAGCGCGTGCCGCGCTGGCGGACGATGATCGCGCCCGCGGTCACGGTCTGGCCGTCGAAGACCTTGACTCCGAGCATCTTCGGCTTGGAGTCGCGGCCGTTCCTGGATGAGCCGAGTCCCTTCTTGTGCGCCATCTAGCTCTTCTCCTCCTGCGCCTCGAGCGCCGCGAGCGCGCCCTTGCGGTTGGCGTGCGCACGCTCGTACTCGAGCGCCGCCGCGACCTGCGCCGCCGACCAGCCGCCGGCGTTCGCGGCGATGTCCTTGACCGTCATGTCCGCGTACCCGCCCGGCAGGTCCGTGCCGGCCTCGGCCTTGGCCGGGGCGGCCTTCGCCGGGGCCTCCTTGTCCTTCTTGGCCGCGGCGCCCGAGCTCTTGCCGATCTTCTGGATCTCGATCTGCGAGAGCTTCGCGCGGAACCCGGTGCGCCGGCGGTAGCCCGTCTTCGGCTTGGACTTGCCGATCCGGATCTTCGGTCCGAGTGGCGCGCCGACGACCTTCGCCGTGACCTGGACGCCCTTCGGAGCGAGCTCGAACGCGCCGTCGCCGCCGAGCATCAGCACCTCCGGATGGAACGTCTTGCCCTCCTCGGTGGGCAGTCGGTCCACGAGCAGGCGCTCCCCCTCACGGACGCGGTACTGCTTCCCTCCGAGTGAGATGATCGCGTAGCTCATGGCATCAAAACGCGGGCGAGAGGCCCGCGAAGCCGCCAGTGTAGCCAAGATCGGCCCGGGAAGGCACAATCGCCACGATGGCGCCGGCTCGCGAGATCCGCGTTGTCTGGGCGCTCTTCGCAGCGGATGCGATCGCCATCGCAGTCACCTACTGGCGGCTCCCGCCCGAGGACACCTACCACGTGAGCCTGAGCGGCCTCGACGGCGCGGCGAGCCGCGTCGTCGTCTTCCTCGGCTTCCCGACCGCGCTCGCCGCCGTGGCCATCCTCGGCCTCGTCTACGGGCGGCTGGACGGCCGCTGGGCGCTGCCGGCCTCCCTGCTCGCGCTCGGGCTCTGCGCGTCGGTCGCCTGGCCGGGCGTCGTCGACCAGGCCAATCTCGACGCCAAGTGGTCGAACGCCCTCGCCGCGGTCGGGACGCTGCTCGTGGTCGCGCTCAGCATTCTCGGCCGCGGGCCGGCCCCGCAGGCGAGGCCGAGTCGCCCGGGCGACCTGCGCGCGGATCGGTGTCGGGGCGGTCGCGGCCTTCGCCGCGCTTCCCTGGATCGCGGCCGAGCTCGGCTTCTTCCTCGACGGGGTGCCCGCGCTCGGCTCGATCTTCATCACGGGGAAGATCGCGCCGGAGTCCGGGGGCCACCTCGCCCACGCCGTGCACCACGGGCATCACCACGGGGTCGACGGGCTCCTGCTGACGCTCACCGCGCTCCTCCTCAGCCGGCAGCTCGGCTCCGTCCGGAGCCTCGGCCTGCGGAGGCTGCTCGGCGCGTACCTCTCGCTGATGCTCGTCTACGGGCCGACGAACATGGTCAACGACTTCTGGAGCGAGCAGGTCGTGAAGCGCGGCTGGACGGCCTGGCAGGTTCCGAGCGTCCTCCAGCCGACGGCGTCGCTCGCCTGGCTGGCGATGCTCGCCGCGGCCGCGCTGATCTACGCGGCCTTTCTCTCGCCCAGGGCGCTATTCGCTCGCGGGTGACGGGCTCTTCGCCGGGCTCTTGCGCCTGCGCCGGCCGCCCCGCGAGCCGCGCCGCGTCTTCTTCTTCGGCTTGGCCGGCTCGGTGCCGTTCTCGGAGGCCGCCTCGGCCTCGGTCGGCTCGCTCGGCTCCGGCTCCTCGGCCTGAGGCTCCTCGGCCCGGCCGAGCGTCGGATCGGGAAGATGGATCTTCGGCCCTTCGCCGTCCGCGGAACCGTCGGCCCCGGCGGCCGCAGGCTTCTTCTTCCTGCGCCTGCCGCCCCGCGAGCCCCGCCTGGTCTTCTTCTTCGGCTTCTCCTCTGCCGCAGGCTCCGCCTCGGCTTCGCGGCTCCGGCTCTGCTTCGGCTCTGCCTCGGGCTCCGGCTCGGCCTCGACTTCGGCCTCGACCTCCGGCTCGACGGCTGGAACAGGCTCGTCGGCCTTCGGCTGGCCCTTCCGCGCCGGCGGCTTGCGCGTCGGCTTCTCGGCCTCGCGCTCGGCCGTGATCGGGCCCTCGGCCGCCTCGGCCTTTCCGACCAGCGTCGCGTAGGCGACGCCGTCCATCACGCGCTCGACGCGAACCTTCGCCCGCTTGCCGACGAGCGACGCGCCGTCGCCGACGTAGACCGCGAGGCCGTCGAGCTTCCCGGTCGCGCTCTTCGGGTCGTGCAGGCCGATCTCGACGAGCTTGAGCGAGATCTCCGACCCCTCCTGCACCGGCCCCTTCGGGGCAAGGCTCTCGTAGGTTCCCTTGCCGAGCTCCTCGAAGTGATCGGTCGGCACGTCCTCGCGCGTCTCGATCAGGAACCGCCTGCGCGTCTCCTCCTCGATCGCCTGCAGCCGCGAGGCCCCGGGGCCGATCAGGACGCTGGCAACCGCCGCGTTCAGCTCGACCTTGAAGGCCTTCGTGCGCGGCGCGCTCGCCGCGAGCTCGCGCAGCCGTCGCTCGGCATCGACCGCGGCCGAGGCCTCGGAGAGCACGACGCCGTCGCCGTGGCAGACGACGCACTTGCGCGTGAGGATCTCGCGCGGGCCGTCGGTCACGTTCTGGCGCGTCATCTCCACGAGCCCGAGCGGCGAGATCTCGACCACGTAGGTCTTGGTGCGGTCGCGCTCGAGCTCGGTCTTGAGCGCCTCCTCGACGGTGGCACGGTTCTTCGGGTTCGCCATGTCGATGAAGTCGATGACGATGATCCCGCCGATGTCGCGCAGCCGCAGCTGGCGCACGACCTCCTTGACGGCCTCGAGGTTGTTCTTCGTGATCGTGTCCTCGAGCCGGCCGCCGGACGAGCGGCCGCGGGAGCCGACGAAGCGGCCCGTGTTGACGTCGATCACCGTGAACGCCTCGGCGTAGTCGAAGATCAGGTAGCCGCCCGAGGGCAGGTCGACGCGCCGCGAGAGCGTGGAGCGGATCTCGGCGTCGACGCCGAGCGACTCCATCATCGGCGTCTTCTCGCGGTACCGCTCGACCCGCTCGGCCATGTGCGGCGACGTCTTCTTCAGGTAGCCGACGATCCGCTTGTAGGTGCGGTCGTGGTCGACGACGCGCGCGCTCGAAGTCGTCCGTGAAGAGGTCGCGCACGACGCGGAGCGGAAGCTCGGCCTCCTGGTAGACGAGCGCCGGGACCTTCGCGCTCTTGGCGCGGGCCTCGATCGTCTTCCAGAGCCGCTGCAGGAAGACGAGGTCGCGCTCGATGTCCTCCGCGGAGGCGCCCTCGGCCGCCGTGCGGATGATCACGCCGCCCTTCTTCACGTCGAGCCCCTTGAGGATGTCGCGCAGGCGCGTGCGCTCGGCGTCCTCGAGCCGGCGCGAGACGCCGAGGCCCTCGCCGCTCGGGACGAACACGACGAAGCGGCCCGGGAGCGAGATCTCGGTCGTCAGGCGCGCGCCCTTCGACTTCATCGGGTCCTTGACCGCCTGGACGAGCACGTCCTGGCCGCGGCTGAGCAGATCCTGGATCTTGCGGCCGTGCGAGCGGCCTTCGAGCTCCGGGCCGACGACCTCGTCCACGTACAGGAACCCGTTCTTCTCGAGGCCGATCTCGATGAACGCGGCCTCCATCCCGGGCAGGACGTTGTCGACGACGCCCTTGTAGATGTTCCCCGCGATCGAGCGGCGCTCGGGGCGCTCGAGGTAGGCCTCGGCGACCCGGTCGTCCTCGCGCACGGCGACGCGCTGCTCGCTCACGTCGACGGAGATCAGCAGCTCGCGCTTCGCGGGCGGCAGCGGCGGGCGCCTCGGAGCCGTCCGCCGGCGCGGGGCGCGCTGCTTGCGCGCGGCCGGTCGCCGCTCGGGGCCTTCCTTGGCGGGCTTCTCGGCCTTCGGCTTCTTCGCCTCGGCCTTTACCTCGGGCTTGGCCTCCGCGCCGGCAGCGGCGGGACGCTTGCGGCCACGGCCTCCGCGGCTTCCGCGCCTGCGGCGCTTGCGGGCCGGCTGAGACTCTTCGGTTGCACCCGCAGCGGCGGGCGCCTCGGTTACTGGCTTGTCAGGAAGGGTCTGCGCGCTCGCATCGGCGGCGCGCTGTTCGGGTGACGGCGACTGCCGCCGGAACCATCGCAACAAATGAAAACTCCTTGGTTGGCGCGCGCGCTGCTATCGCCTGTCAGGCGGAGCGCGCGCTGCAGCTTGATATGGCTGGGCATATCCACAGGCTAGCAGCGCGACCTGCGGACGCGGCTCGAATTTGCAGCGGCAGCTGGGCGGAGCTTCGCGCGCTTCGCCCTTACTGCGCGCTCCCAGATCGCAATCGCTGGACGTCGGTCGTGTCGACCGGTCATTTCAGACGGACGTGCGGGCTAAGCCCGCACGCCTGATGACGGCACCGCAAGCGGCGCCTAGGCGGCTGCTGCAGGACGGAGCTTCGCGCGCTTCGCCCGGACTGCGCGCAACCGCTGATGCAAGCGGGCCCACGCCCAAGGTTCGACCTCGCCGTACCGGACCGCGGTTTGGCCCCGCGTTGCCTCGAGGTACTCGAACCAGGCGTCGGCTTCCTCGATCAGCAGCAGCTCCTCGGCTTCTCGTCTGGCGGCCATGGCGGGATCGTAGGACCGCCGGCGGACGGATCAGGGAAGCAGGCGCCTGCGCGAGACCCGGCCGCGCACGTGGATCGCCTCCAGCACGCCGATTGCGAGCAGGTTGGCGATCATCGCCGAGCCGCCGACGCTGACGAACGGAAGCGGGATTCCGGTCACCGGAGCGATGCCGATCGTCATGCCGACGTTGACGAAGATCTGGAACAGGAACGCGACGACGATCCCTCCCGCGGCGATCGCCGAGAACGCGTCGCGCGCGCCCGCGACGATCTTCAGGCCCCGCCAGACGACGAGCAGGTAGAGCAGGAGCAGGATCGAGATCCCGAAGAAGCCGCGCTGCTCGGCGAGCGAGGCGAACGCGAAGTCGGTCGCGTGCTCGGGCAGGAAGTGCAGGCTCGTCTGCGTCGCCCCGGCGACGCCGCGGCCGCGCAGGCCGCCGGAGCCGACGGCGTTGATCGACTGCGCCACGTTGTAGGTCGCGCCCGAGGGGTCCCGGTCGGGGTGCGTGAAGTGCGTCAGGCGCTGCTGCTGGTAGGGCTTCAGGACGTGCACACCGGCCGCGGGCAGGAACCACAGCACCGAGAGGATCACGGCGAGCGTCGCGAGCCCGAGCGCGGCCAGGTGCGCCCAGCGCGTGCCCGCGATGAAGAGGACGCCGAAGAGCGCGACCGCGTAGACGAGCGTCGTGCCGACGTCCGGCTGGACGAAGACGAGCAGCATCGGGATCCCCGCGAGGGCGATCGCCTCGATCACGGTCCGGCTGTCGCCGATCCGCCTGGCGCGGTCGGCGAGGAAGCCGGCGAGGAAGAGGACGAACAGCAGCTTCCCGAACTCGGACGGCTGGAAGCGGAAGAAGCCGAGGTCGAGCCAGCGCTTCGAGTGGCGCGAGACCGTCCCGGCCAGCAGCACGAGCAGCATCACGCCGACCGTCCCGCCGTAGATCACCTTGTTGAAGCGCCGGTAGTAGTCGGGGTCGATCAGCACGACGAGCGCGAGCCCGACCACGCCGACGGCGGCGTACGCGGTCTGGCGCACGACGTAGTAATCCGAGGCGCCCGTGATGTCGTTCTTCGTGATCCCGCCGATCGCCCAGAGCCCGAAGCCGAGCAGCGCCGCGACCGCGCCGAGCAGGATCCAGTCGAGCCGGCGGACGAAGGACGCCAGCTGGATCCGCTCGACCCTGACCGGCCCGAGGCCCCTCGCGCGGGTGCTGACGGCCTCGATCATCCGCCCGAGCTCCCGGCCGTTGCCTGTGTGGAAGTACTGCTCGAACACCTTCAGCGCGGCCGGCGCGGCCGCGTCGGCGCCGAAGCCGCCGTTCTCGATCAGCGCGCAGACGACGAGCTCAGGAGACTCCGAGCTCGCGACCGGGCCGTAGCCGCACCACCACGACTGGTCCTTCAGCTTCGTGCTCGGATCCTTCTGCGCGGTGCCGGTCTTGCCCGCGATCGGGATCGGGAAGTTGCTGAAGACGCCGTACGACGTGCCGTCCGGCGAATGCGTCGCCTGGTAGAGGCCGTCCTGGACGACCGCCAGCGCCGTGGGATCGATGCCGAGCGGCTGCGGCGCGGGCGGCGTGAAGCGGTGCACGACCCGCGCTGGCGAGCGGCCGCCGCCGCCCTCCTCGGCGTCCTCGACGAGGTGCGGCCGCACGAGCTTGCCGCCGTTGGCGAGGATCGCGTAGAAGCGCGCCATCTGGAGCGGCGTCACGAGCAGGTCCTTCTGGCCGATCGCGAGCTGGATCGAGTCGCCCGGCTTCCAGAGGCGGTCGACCTCGCCAGTTGTGCGGGTCGGTCTTGGCCGTGAACGTCCGGTCGCGCCACTCGGGAGTCGGCAGCAAGCCCGGCGGACTCGGGGCCGACGTCGACGCCCGTCTTCTCGCCGATGCCGAGCCTCCGGGCCCACGCCTGGAGCGGGTGGCCCGCGCTCGGCGGCTCCTTGTAGAAGTCGTAGCCGAGCTGGTAGAAGAACGTGTCGCACGAGGCGGCGATCGCCGTCGGCAGCGTCATCATCTCGTCGATGTACGGGTCGACGTTCTTGAAGACACCGCCCGGAGCGATCGTTCCGTCGGGCTTGCGAACGACGAACGTGCCGGTACAGGGGAGCGACGTCCCGGGCGAGATGAGGTGCGTCTGCAGCGCGGCGAGCGCCGTGATCGGCTTGAACGTCGAGCCGGCGGGGTAGAGGCCGCTGATCGCCCGGTTGAGCGACGGGTAGTTGTCCAGCGCAGCTGTCGCGCCCGTGAGGCCGGCTGCGCGGCGAGCCGCTTGTTGGTCACGCGGCCCGTGTACACGCGCGGGTCGAAGGTCGGGTACGACGCCATCGCGCGGATCGAGCCGTCGCGCGGGTCGATCGCCACGATCGAGCCGGCGTTCGCGTCCCATTGCCCGTTGTTGATCGCCGTCTGGATCCCGTACCGGATCGCCCGCTCGGCCGCGCGCTGGAGGTTGATGTCGAGCGTCAGGCGGATCGACTCGCCCGGCGTCGGCCTGCGCGTCGGGACGACGGCGCTCCGCGCAAGCCCGAGCGAATCGACCGTCACCTGAGCGAGCCCGGGCCGGCCGCGCAGGTACGAGTCGTAGGCCGACTCGAGCCCGGCCTGCCCGATCTTGTCTCCCCCCTCGTAGCCCTTCCCCTTGAGCTGCTTGAGCTGCTCCGGCGAGATCTCGGACACGTAGCCCAGCAGCTGCGCCGCGAGCGACCCGTACGTGTAGCTGCGCAGGTACGTGTTGACGATGCGGACCCCCGGGAACTGCTCGCTGTGCTCGGCCAGGTAGTTGATCGGAGCGTCCCGGTTGACCGACTCGCGCACCGTCACCGGCGTGATCGGATCGTTTCCGATCCGCTTCATCCCCACGAGCATCTGGCGGACGGGGACGTTCAGCACCATCGAGAGGCGCCTGAGCTCGGCGAGTCGGGCGTGCCAGGTCTTCGGCAGGTCGGCCGGCGAGAGCTGCACGGCCGTCCCCGGCACCGTCGCCACGAGCGGATGGCCGCTGCGGTCGAAGATCTCGCCGCGCTGCGCCTCGATCCGCACCGAGCGGACCTGGTTGTCCTGGGCCGCCTTCAGGTACCGCGGCCCCGAGAGCACCTGCAGCGCCCAGAGCCGGAAGAAGAGGATCCCGAACACGACCAGCGCGACCGCGGCCAGGATCCCGATCCGCAGCGCGAGCTGGGGCGTGAAGCGGTACGGCTCCTCGACCCGCGGGTCGGGCGGGAGGAAGCCGCGGTTGCCGGGCGGGCGGGCGCGGCCGCCTCTGCTAGCCAAGGAGCCGCACCTCCGTCACCTTCTCGGGCTCGGGCCCGAGCGAGAGCACCCAGCGCGTGAGCGCGAAGACGGGCAGGGTCAGCAGCAGGTTGAGCGCGATCTTCGGCGGCAGCGCGTCGAGCAGCACCACGCGCGCCGAGACGGGGTCGCCGAGCATGTAGTGGAGGAGCAGCGCCCCGAACTGGACGGCGATCGTGGCGACGGCGACCGACGACGAACGGCGCGTGCACGCGATCGCGGCCGGTCGTCTCGCCGTAGCGGCCGATCCAGTAGCCCGCGATCGTCAGCAGCAGCGAGGTGACGCCGAGCGTGGCGAGATTCGCGGTGTCCACGAGCAGCCCGGCGACGAAGCCCGCGGCGGCGCCGTAGATCGAGCCGCGCAGGAACGCGATGCTCATCAGCGTCAGCAGGACGACGTCGGGTGTGCCCTCGAGGATCTGGATCGACGAGAACAGGGTCACCTGGAGGATCGCCGCCACGAAGACGAGCAGCGCGACCTTCGCGATCTCGAGCAGCTGGCGCATCAGCGCTTCCGGGACTTCGGGACGAGCACGATCACCGACTGGAGCGAGCCGAAGTCGACCCGCGGGCGCAGCTGCACCTGCCAGTAGAGGTCGACGTCGTTCTGGGAGGCGCCGCTGACGATGCCGATCGGAATGCCGCGCGGGTAGTACGAGGTCAGGTTCCCGAAGCGGAAGCCCTGCGTGACGATCCAGTCGCGCGCGTTGATCGTCTGCGACTTCGAGACGCGGTCCAGGATCAGCGTCGAGCGGCCCTCGCCGTGGCTGACGATGCCGGTCGCCTGTGTGTTCAGGTCGAGCGCGGCGACCTGGATGTTCGGGTCGGTCAGGAGCGTCACCTCGGTGTTGTCGCGTGCGACCTGCGTGACGAGGCCGACCAGGCCGTCTGCGTTCACGACCGGGTCGTCGACGCGGATGCCCGAGGTCCGGCCCGCGGCGATCCCGATCTGCTGGTCGAACTCGCCCGGTGGGCGGCTGATGATCGCGGTCGCGACGGGCTTGTAGCCGTGCGGGAAGTCCGGTCGAGCCGACGTACTTCAGGAGGCGCCGGAGCTCCACGTTCTGCTGGTAGGCGGTCTGGTTCTGGATCACCTGCCCGGCTCAGCTCGTCGACCTGCGTCGCGCAGCGTCGCGTTCTGCGACTTGGCGTGCACGAGGCCCGACGACCAGTTGTAGGCGTCGCGGAACGGACGCGCGATCCGCTCGGCGCCGACCTCGAACGGCCGCAGGACCGCCGCGCCAGCGCTCTGGGCTCCGTGCAGCCCTCCGCCTGCGGGCTCGCGGAAGTAGATCGTGATCAGGACGATCGAGAGCAGGACGAGCCCGCCCACAACGACCCGCCGCCAGACGGCGGAGGTTCTGCGGGAGGACTGTCCGGGCGGCCTGGAGCGAGGAACGGGTGACCCCAGGACCGCAATGCGAGCGCTGCGGTTCCGTTGCACGAGAACGACCTAGTGTAGGAAAGAGCCCGGCACGCCGCAGGTTATGGCCAGAGGCGCCGCTCGCGGCGCCGTTCTCAGGACACGCGAGCCTTGCTCGTGTGTCCGTCGGAAACGACCAGTCGATCCATTCGAGCTTCTCAAGCTACGGCCTGTGATTGCTGCGCTTCTTGGCTGCCTGGCTGCGGTGGATCGCCTCGAACTCCTCGAGGCTGCGGCCCGAGCCGACCGCGACGCAGGTGAGCGGGCTCTCGGCGACGTGCACGGGCATCTGCGTCTCGTGACGGAGCCGCTCGTCGAGGCCGTTCAGGAGCGCGCCGCCGCCGGCGAGGACGATGCCGCGGTCCATGATGTCGGCCGCGAGCTCGGGCGGCGTCTTGTCGAGCGTCGACTTGATCGCGTCGACGATCTGGCCGACCGGGCCGTCGAGCGCCTGGCGGACCTCCTCCGACGAGAGGATCACGGTCTTCGGCAGGCCGGTGAGCATGTCGCGTCCGCGCACCTCGGCCTGGACCTCCTCCGGGAGGTCGAACCCGGAGCCGACCTCGAGCTTGATCTCCTCGGCCGTCTGCTGCCCGATCAGCAGCTTGTACTCGCTCTTGATGTAGGCGATGATCGCCTCGTCCATCTCGTCGCCGCCGACGCGGAGGCTCTGAGAGACGACGATCCCGCCGAGACTGATCACTGCGACCTCGGTCGTGCCGCCGCCGATGTCGACGATCATGTTCCCGGTCGGCTCGGCCACGGGGAGCCCGGCGCCGATCGCGGCGGCCATCGGCTCCTCGATCAGGTAGGCCTGGCGCGCTCCCGCCGAGAGGGTCGCCTCCTCGACGGCGCGCTTCTCGACCCCGGTGACGCCGGACGGGACGCAGACGACGACGCGCGGGTGCGCGAACCGGTGCTGGTGCACCTTCTGGATGAAGTGGCGCAGCATCTGCTCGGTGACGTCGAAGTCGGCGATGACGCCGTCCTTGAGCGGCCGGATCGCAGAGATCGTCCCCGGCGTGCGGCCGAGCATGCGCTTGGCCTCGACGCCGACGGCGTGGACCTCGCCCGTGAGCTGGTCGATCGCGACCACGCTCGGCTCGGAGAGCACGATCCCGCGCCCGCGCACGTAGACGAGCGTGTTGGCGGTGCCGAGATCGACCGCCATGTCGCGCCCGCCGAAACCGTTGAAATAACCCCGTATCCCCATACGAAACACGAGTCTAGCGGGGAAAACCGCATTCCGATCATCCTCAGCCGAAGCCGTACGTGCCCGGGAAGCGCTCCGCGAGCAGGCGGACGAGCAGCGCGGCCGGGAGGCCGACCACGTTCAGGTAGTCGCCCTCGATTCGCTCGACGAGCGAGGCGCCCTGGCCCTGGATGGCGTACGCGCCCGCGCGGCCCTCCCACTCGCGGCTCTCGACGTACCGCGCGAGGTCGCGCGCGGTAAGCGGCCGGAACGTGACGAGGGTCACCTCGCGATGAACCTCCTGCCAGGACGGTGTGACCAGCGCCAGGCCCGAAACGACCTCGTGCGTCGTCCCGGCCAGGCTCTCGAGCATCGCCTCGGCGTCCTCCTCGTTCTCGGGCTTGCCGTAGACGCGACCGCCGCAGATCACCTCCGTGTCGCAGCCGAGCACGGGGCGGTCGTCGAACAGGCCGACGGAGTGCGCCTTTCCCAGCGCGTGCTCGACGGGATCGCCGCTCGTCTCCTCGTACTGCGGAGCGACGACGTCGAACGGAATCCGCAGCTGCTCGAGGATCTCGCGCCGGCGCGGCGACGTCGAGGCCAGGATCAGCGGAGCAGGCGGAGCCGCCAAATCTCCTCGGCGGGCCAGCGCGACGCCCACGCGATCGGCGGGTCGTCGTAGTACGTGTGCTCCTCGGCGCCCTCCGGGGCGAACAGCTCGCGGAAGTCGAGCAGCTGGAAGCCGTTCTCCCGCAGGATCGCGAGCATGTCCGCCATCCCCGGATGAAACTCCACTCCGGGGTCGTCGTCCTCCCAGACCAGCTTGTACATCCCCTTCTGCGGCCGCTCGCAGGCGGTCAGTCGTCTTCCCCTCGTCGGGCGCGCACAGAAGGCGCAGCGTCGTGCCGCGCATGAACACGAGCTCGCCCTCGGGGCGCAGCAGGCGCGCGGCCTCGGGGATCCACAGAGCGGGATCGCACCAGATCGACGCGCCGTACTCGGAGAACGCGAGGTCGAACGAGTCGTCCGGCAGCGGCACGTCCTCGGCGTTCGCCTCGATCAGCTCCAGACCGAGCCCGAACTCGGCGTCCATCCGCCTCGCCGTGTCGAGCTGCGCGGGAGTGACGTCGACGCCGACCACGCGGCGCGCGCCTGCGCGCTTGAGCCACGCGCCGAAGTAGGCCGTGCCGCAGCCGAGCTCGACCACGTCCTTGCCGGTGACGTCGGGCAGGATTCGGACCTCGCTCTCGGGCTTGGCCCACTGGCCCCAGGTGATCTCCTCCTGCGCCCAGGTCTCGTGCGCGACAGCGTCCGTGTACTCGGCGTTCGCCTCCGTCCAGCCCTGGCGGTTGATCGCGACGTAGTCGGGCTCAGACAAGGCCGTCCGGGAACCAGAGCTCGAGCTCGCGGCGCGCGGACTCCTCCGAGTCCGAGCCGTGCACGAGGTTGTTCGGCATCGCCAGTGCGAGGTCGCCACGGATCGAGCCGGGTGCGGCCTCCGCGGGGTTGGTCGCGCCGATCGTCGACCGCGCGGTCGAGATCGCGCCCTCGCCTTCGAGCGCGAGCGCGAGCGTCGGCGCGGAGGTGATGAACTCGACCAGCTCGCCGAAGAACGGCTTCTCCGCGTGCTCGGCGTAGTGCTGCTCGGCGAGCGCGCGGTCGACGTGGACGAGCCTCGCCGCGCGCATCGTCAGGCCGCGCTGCTCGAAGCGCGCGAGGATCTCGCCGGCGAGCGCCCGCTCGACGGCGTCCGGCTTGATCAGGATCAGCGTCCTCTCGACGGCCACGGAAGAAAGAGCTTAGGCGCGGCGCTCGCGGCGTGGCGGGGTGAGCGCCTGCGTCTGGCCGAGGTCGACCGCCGCGGGCTCCACCGCCGTCTCGCAGTACGGGCACACCTGCCAGAGCGCCTCGAGCGGCGCCTTGCAGTTCCGGCACGACTGGCGCAGGCGCGTCGTGCAGACGGGACAGACCAGGAAAGCCGGGTCGACGTCCGCGTGGCAGACGGGGCAGCTGAGGTCGCGCCGCGAGAGGCGCTGCTCCATCGCGCGCACCTCGAGCTCGCGCTCGCGGACGTCCTCGAGGTACTCGGGCGGCCGGAAGAGCATGTAGATCAGCGGGCCGAGGAACGGCGGCACGAGCCCCAGCACCGTCGCCATCCCGACGAGCCACGGATCCTCGATCCGCCGCCGCGCGTCCTTGAACACCCAGTACGCGGTCGCGAGCCAGAAGACGCCGACGAAGAAGAGCGAGAGGTTCCGGAGAGCCGCCCACGTCCCGGCGCTGAGGAAATCGAAGATTCCGTTGTCGGCTGGTACCACCGTGCCTCCGTCAGAGGAGGATCCTCCCGACGAGATAGCCGGCGGCAAACGCGAGGCCGATGATCGCCAGAACCACGATCGCGGCGACCGCGAAGACGCTCAGCCGCTCGCCGAGCTTCCCCATGGTATTCGCTCGGGCCGGACGAAGACCTCCGCGAGCAGGTAGAGCGAGCCGGTGACGAGGACGGCGCCTGCGTCCCCCGCCAGCTCGCGCGCGCGCGCGAGGGCTTCCTCCGGGTCGGGGACGGCTTCGACGGCTGCGAAGAAGGGCGTGGCGAGAGCGGCGAGGTCGGCTGCGGCGAGGGCGCGACGTGTTGTGGGACTCGGTCGCGACGAGCGTCCTGCCGGCGCGGGCGAGCGTGCGCAGCATCGGCTCGACGTCCTTCCCGGCGAGGATCGACGCGACGATCGTGTAGTCGCTCCGCGGGAGGCGCTCGACGCAGCCACTCGACTCCCGCCGGGTTGTGCGCGCCGGCGAAGACGTCCTCGCCGACGAGGTCGAAGCGGCCGGGCAGGGAGATCTCGACCTCGCCTTCGAGCTCTCGCCCGAGGTGCGCCGCGGCCGCTGCGCGACCCACGTCGTCGGCGTGGACGATCTCGGCCGCGCCTTGCGCGCGGGCCAGGTCCTCCCACTCGGGCTCGCCGAGGACGACCGTCGCGCCGGCGCCGACGACGGCCAGCTTCTCCGCGGCGATCGCCTCGCGCGTCTCGCCGAGGACGTCCGTGTGGTCGAGCGAGACGTTGGTCAGCGCGACCACGCGAGCGTCGAGCACGTTCGTCGCGTCGAGCCGCCCGCCGAGCCCGGCCTCGACGACCCCGACGTCGACGCCGGCGGCCGCGAACTCGGCCAGCGCGGCGGCCGTCAGCACCTCGAACTGCGTCGCGCCCAGCCGCTCGGCCGGCTCGCGCACCCGCTCGAGCGCCCGCTCGAGGTCGGCGTCCTCGCCGTCCACCTGGATGCGCTCGCTCCAGCCCGCGACGTGCGGCGAGGTGTACGCGCCCGCGCTCAGGCCCTCGCGCGCGAGAAACGCTGCCGCGCGCCGGGTCGCGGTCGACTTGCCGTTCGTGCCGACCACGTGGATGGCCGGAAACTCGCGCTGCGGCTCGCCGAGCTCGGCGAGGAGCGCGTGCATCCGCCCGAGGCCGAACTCCTCCGGCCACGGCGAGAGGGACTCGAGCCAGTCACGAGCCGAGCGCATCGAGCTCGCGGCGGTAGCGCTCGAGCTTCTCGCGCTCGGCCTCGACGACATCCTCGGGCGCGCTCTGCACGAAGCGCTCGTTGGCCAGCATCCCCTCGGCGCGGGCGATCTCGCCGCGCAGCCGGCCGACCTCGGCGTCGACGTTGCCGCCGTCGACCTTGACCCGGTCCGGCTTGACGACCGCGTCGAAGATCCGCTGCTGCTCCTCGTCGAGCGAGGCCCTGACCCCGGCGCGGCGAAAGACCTCCGCTGCCGTCTGAATCGGCTCGAACGCAAGCTGCGTCTCGTCGTGCGTGCCGTCCCGCGCGGGCCAGGTCAGAGACGATGAGCCTCGTCTCGCGACCCGGGATGCTCGCCCAGATCTCCTCCGTCAGGTGCGGCATCAGCGGGTGCAGGAGCTTGACGACCCGCTCCAGCACCGCCACCGCTGTGCCGCGGGTCCGTTCGTCGCCCTCGTACAGACGCGGCTTGATCGCCTCGGCGTACCAGTCGCAGAAGTCGTCGAAGACCAGGTGGTAGAGGACATCGCAGGCGCGCGAGAACTCGAAGGCCGCGAACGCGTCGTCCACCTGCGACTGAGCGTCGTCCATCCGCGCGACGATCCACCGCTCCTCGAGCGCCTCGGGCTGGAGATTCGGCACCGCGCCTTCGGCGTTCGTGAGGATCAGCCGCGCGACGTTCCAGAGCTTGTTCGCAAGCTTGCGACCCTCCTCGAGCGCGCCCTCGGAGAAGCGAACGTCCTGCGAGGACGAGAGCTTGAGCAGCCCGTAGCGCGTGGCGTCGGCGCCGTGCTCGTCGATCAGCTCGAGCGGGTCGAGCCCGGTACCGAGGGACTTGGACATCCGCCGTCCGTCGGGAGCCAGAACCGTGGTGTGGATGATCACGTGCTCGAACGGAATGTCGCCGATCAGCTCCAACCCGGAGAAGATCATTCGGTTCTCCCAGAGGCGGATGATCTCGCGCGCGGTCGTGTTCAGCGTGCCGGGGTACCAGGCGTCGAGCTCAGGCGTCTGCTCCGGCCAGCCGAGGATCGCGAACGGCCAGAGCGCGGACGAGAACCACGTATCGAGGACGTCCTCGCTGCGCGTCAGCTCGGTGGAGCCACACTCGGCGCACGCCTCAGGCTCGGTCTCCTCGACGGTCAGGTGCCCGTCGAGGCACTCCCACACCGGTAGCTGATGCCCCCACCAGAGCTGCCGCGAGATGTTCCAGTCCGGCGCGTTCTCGAGCGAGTCGATCGCGAACCGGTGCTGCGAGTCCGGGTGATACCGGACGCGACCCTCGTGCAGCGCGGCGAGCGCAGGCTGCTTGAGCTCCTCCATCCGGCACCACCACTGGAGAGAGATCAGCGGCTCGATCCGGCTCTTGCACCGCTCGCACAGCGCGATCGCGTGCCGGTACGCCTCGCGCTCGACCAGCAGCCCGCGCTCGCGGATCCAGGCCAGGATGCGCTCTTCCGCCTCGTCCTGCGTCAGGCCGGCGAGCTCGCCCGCGGCCTCGTTCATGCGCCCGTCCGGCCCGATGACCGTCAGCTCGGGAAGCCCGTGGTCGCGCCCGATCTCGAAGTCGAGCGGATCGTGCCCGGGTGTCACCTTCAGCGCGCCGGTGCCGAACTCGGGGTCGACGCGCTCGTCCTCGATGACCGGCACGGGCCGCTCGACGAAGGGCACGACCACCTCGCGGCCGACCGCGCTCGCCCAACGCTCGTCGCCCGGGCCGACCGCCACGGCCACGTCGGCCAGGATCGTCGCCGGCCGCGCCGTCGCGATCGTGACGCCGTCGTCGGGATCGTCGACGAACGGGTACCGCACGTACGTGAGCGCGTCGTCGACCTCCTCGTGCACGAGCTCCAGGTCGGAGAGCGACGTCTCGTGATGGGGACACCAGTTGATGATCCGATTCGCGCGATAGATCCAGCCCTTGCGGTAGAGGTGCACGAAGAACCGCATCACGGCTCGCACGTAGGCCTCGTCCATCGTGAACCGCTCCCGCCGGTAGTCCATCGAGGCGCCCATGCGGCGGAACTGGCCCATGATCGTGCCCCCGTACTGGCGCAGCCAGTCCCAGACGATCTCGACGAACCGCTCGCGCCCGACCTCCTCGCGCGACGTGCCCTGCTCGACGAGGTGCTTCTCGACCGCGTTCTGCGTGGAGATGCCCGCGTGGTCGTAGCCGGTCAGAAACGCCGTCTCGAAGCCGCGCATCCGGTGCCAGCGCACGAGCAGATCGGCCAGCGAGATCTGCAGCGCGTGGCCCGTGTGCAGCGCGCCGGTCACGTTCGGCGGCGGGATGCGCGACGACGAACGTCTCGCCTCCGGAGCCGGGCTCCGCGTTGTAGAGACCCTCCTCCTCCCAGGTGCGCTGCCAGCGCTCCTCGACGGCCCCCGGCTCGTACAGCGGCTCCATGAGGCAAGTTTACGAGGACGTGAGCGAGTTCTTTCACGCCCTCGGGGTGTTCTTCGACGAGCTCGCCTCGGTCAGCTGGCCTGCGCTCGGGATCGCGCTCGCGCTCGGCGTGACGAAAGTGCTGCTGCGGACCGTCGCCTGGCGGAACATCATCCGGGCGTCCTACCCGGAGGAGCGCGTTCCGCTGCCGCCGGTCGCGGGCGCCTACTTCGCGGGCGTCGGCCTGAACTCGATCCTGCCCGGCCGCGCGGGCGACGTGGTCAAGCTCTACCTCGTCCGGCGGAGCATCCCCGCGACGACGTACACGACCCTCGCCGCGACGCTGTTCGTCGAGACGCTGCTCGACCTCGTGCTGGCCGGGACGCTCTTCATCTGGGCCCTCACGCAGGGAGTCCTGCCGAGCCTGAACGTCCTGCCCGACGTGCCCGCCTTCGACTGGGGCTGGCTCCTGCAGGACAGCAAGACGACCGCGATCGTCGTCGCCGCGCTCACGGTCGGCGCGATCGCGTTCTGGTGGTGGGCGCAGCGGCACATCGAGGACTTCAAGAAGCGCGTCGGCGCGCGGGCTCGCGATCCTGCGCGACCGGCCGCGCTACGCGCGCGAGGTCGTCAGCTGGCAGCTCGCGAGCTGGGTCTGCCGCGTGGCCGCGCTCTACTTCTTCCTCCGCGCGTTCCACGTCCACGCGACCGTGCACAACGCGTTCCTCGCCCAGGTCGTGGACAGCCTCTCGACGCTCCTACCCTTCTCGCCGGGCGGCGCCGGGACGAAGCAGGGGCTACTCGTCTACGTCCTCCAGGGCCAGGCGCCGTCGTCGCGCCTGCTCGCCTTCAGCGTCGGCGCCCACATCGCGGTCGTGATCGTGAACGTCGCGATCGCCGCAGGCGTGATCTTCCTGATGCTGCGAACGCTGCGCCTGCGCGACGTCATCGCCCGCGCGAAAGCGGACGAGGCCGGCGACGTGCCTGCACGAACCGAATAGGAGAGCTGAAGGCAACTGGGCAGCCCAAGCCGATCAAGGACGCTCGCCAGGCCTTTGGTGCCTACGTCGCGGCGGGAGCGAAGAAGTCGATGAGCAGCTGGTCGACGCGTTCGGCCTCGTCGTGATGGACCCAGTGCGACGCGTCGGGCAAACGCTCCACGCGGTCGAGGTTGGGCACGTCGTCGGAGTGGGGCTCGGCGAGGTCGGAGCCGAGGTAGGAATCGCGCTCTCCCCAGATCACCAGTGTCGTCGCCGAGATCGGGCGAATCTTGGCTGCGGCTTCCTTCTGGGACTGTCGTACCGAGGCGCGGTAATAGTTGATCATCCCGGCCGCTGCCCCCGGGCTGCGACCACGCCTCGACGTAGCGCTCGATTTCCTCCGGCGTGTAAGGCGGGTTCGCGTCGTGCAGGAAATGTCGGAAGAAGTGCCAGTCTCTGGCGTGCACGATGTCCTCGGGCAATCCCGGCACTGCGAAGAAGAAGAAGTACCAGGACTTCCGCAGCTGGCTCGGGTGGTGCAGTCCCTCCGAGAGCCGCCGCGGATGCGCCGCGTTGAGGATGGCGAGCTCGGTCGACCACCTCGGGGTGGTTCATCGCAGTGGTCCAGGCGATGGACCCGCCCCAGTCGTGCCCGACCAGAAACGCGGACTCGGCACCGAGCTCTCCGATGAAGCCGCGGATGTCGTCGGCGAGCAGGTCGACGCCGTAGGACTCGAAGCCCTCTGGCTTCGATGACAGGTTGTAGCCACGCGTGTCGGGGGCGACGACACGAAACCCCGCGGCCGCGAGCGGCTCGATCTGTTTTCGCCAGCCGAACCAGAACTCCGGGAAGCCGTGCAGCAAGATGAGCAGCGGCCCATCGCCGGCCTCGACGTAATGCAAGTTCACGTCGCCGACTTGCGCATAACCCTCCCGAAGCTCAATCCCGACGTCAGGGAGCACGCTGGTGGTAGCCATGAGGACCTCCGTGGGTAGTGGGCTCGGCAGGCAAGACGCCCGGCTGAGTCACGTCCGGGGTCGACCCCGGCCGTGGCCGGAAGCAACGCTCTGGCGCCCGAGAGCGGCACATCACCCCGCGAAGACTCACGCAGACCGCGGCCGGCGAGACGTCTGGATGAGACGGGACCCGGGGGATCAGACCCCGGCCGTGGCTGGAGGGGACACGCCTGCCGCCGCAGCGCGACTACGCAGACTCTTCGGCGAGCTCTTCTTCGTCCTGCTCGGAGTCGGCGCCCGCGCTGGTGACGAGCGTCGGCTTGATGCCGCCCGCGATCGTCTCCTTGGTGATCGCGCACTTGACGACGTCCTTGCGCGACGGGAGCTCGAACATCACGTCCAGGAGCGCGCTCTCGATGATCGAGCGCAGCCCGCGCGCGCCGGTCTCCCGCTTGAGCGCCTTCTCCGAGATCTCCCAGAGAGCCTCCTCGGTGAAGACGAGCTCGATGTTGTCGTAGGCGAAGAAGCGCTGGTACTGGCGGACGAGCGCGTTCTTGGGCTCGGTCAGGATCCGGACGAGGTCTTCCTTCTGGAGCTGGTGCACGGCCGAGATGACCGGCAGGCGCCCGATGAACTCCGGGATCAGCCCGTAGGCGAGCAGGTCCTCGGGCATCACCTTCGCCAGCATCTCCGACGCCTCGAACGAGTTCCGCGAGCGGATGTCGGCGCCGAAGCCGACCGCGTGCTTGCCGATCCGCTTGCCGATGATCTTCTCCAGGTCGGCGAACGCGCCGCCGCAGATGAAGAGGACGTTGGTCGTGTCGATCGAGAGGAACTCCTGGTGCGGGTGCTTGCGCCCGCCCTGCGGCGGCACCGAGGCCACCGTCCCCTCGAGAATCTTCAGGAGCGCCTGCTGGACGCCCTCGCCCGAGACGTCGCGCGTGATCGACGGGTTGTCCGCCTTCCGCGCGATCTTGTCCACCTCGTCGATGTAGATGATCCCGGTCTCGGCCTTCTTGATGTCGAAGTCGGCCGCCTGGATCAGCTTGAGGAGGATGTTCTCGACGTCCTCGCCCACGTAGCCGGCCTCGGTGAGGGCGGTTGCGTCGGCGATCGCAAACGGGACGTTGAGGATCCGCGCCAGCGTCTGCGCCAGGAGCGTCTTCCCGCATCCCGTCGGGCCGAGCAGGAGGATGTTCGACTTCTGCAGCTCGACGTCGTCCTCCTCGGTCGCCATCTGCACGCGCTTGTAGTGGTTGTAGACGGCGACGGCGAGCGTGCGCTTCGCCTCCTCCTGCGAGACGACGTAGTCGTTCAGGACGGAGTAGATGTCACGTGGCCGCGGCAGGTTGTCGAGATCGAGCTGGGCGGGAGCGGTCAGCTCCTCGTCGATGATCTCGTTGCAGAGGTCGATGCACTCGTCGCAGATGTAGACCCCTGGGCCTGCGATGAGCTTCTTGACCTGACGCTGGCTCTTACCGCAGAAGCTGCAGAGCAGCTGCTCGTTTCCGTCGGATGCGCGGGCCACGTCTCTCCTTTTACCTCGGAATCGGCTCCCAGGCTAGGGCTAGGGTTTAGCCCCGTCCTTCGATGTGTCTCGGTGGATGATCACACTGTCGATGATGCCGTAGTCCTTGGCCTCTCCCGGGGTCATGAAGTAGTCGCGCTCCATGTCCTTCGAGACCTTGTCGATTTCCTGTCCCGTGTGCTCGGCCATGATCTCCTCGAGCCTCCGCTTCAGGGCAATCGTCTCACGTGCGTGGATCTCGATGTCGGTTGCCTGCCCCTGGAAACCGCCCCAGACCTGGTGAATGAGGATCTTGGCATTCGGCAGCGCCATTCGCTTTCCTTGCGCGCCGCCCGCCAGAAGGAGTGCGCCCATGGACATCGCCGTGCCCACGCAGATCGTCTGCACGTCCGGCTTGATGAACTGCATCGTGTCGTAGATCGCGAGCCCGTGGTACACGGAGCCGCCCGGCGAGTTGATGTAGATCGAGACGTCCTTGTCAGGGTCCTCCGACTCCAGATGGAGGAGCTGGGCGATGATCAGGTTGGCGATCTGGTCGTCGATGGGCGTTCCGAGGAAGATGATTCGCTCGTTCAGAAGGCGCGAGTAGATGTCGAACGAGCGCTCGCCGCGCGACGTCTGCTCGATCACCATCGGGATCAACGGACTCATGCGCTGGCTCCTTGCTGCCGGGGGTCCACAGTTTCGTCTCGGTCGGGGAAGATTCCTTGTCGGGTGTCCAGATGCTCTCGCGGGCGCGTGCGACGTCGACGGGGACGCGCTGCGCCTCGGCGGCGACGCGGTCGAGCGCCTTGCGCAGGCGCAGGTCGCCGCGCAGCGTCTCGTAGCCGCCGCCTTCCGAGACCTGCTTGACGGCCTCGTCGGCGTCGTCGCCGTGGGCCTCGGCCTGCTCGCGGATCAGCTCCTCGATCTCCTCGTCGGTGACCTCGAGCGCGAGCTTGTCGGCCACGGCCTCGAGCACGAGCTCGCGCGCGACCGACTGCTGCGCCTCGTGGCGGAGCCGCTCGACGAGCTGGTCGCCGCTCTCGCCCGAGAGCTGGAGGTACATCTCCGGGCTGATGCCGCGGCGCTCGAGCGAGCGGGCGAAGGCGTTCAGGAGCTCACGCGTGCGCGCCTCGACGAGCGGGCCGGCGGCCTCGACGCCCGACGCCTCGGCGAGCATGTCGACCGCGGCGGCGCGAAACGCCGTCTCGGCCTCCTCCTCGAGGACGTCGCGGATGCGGCCCTCGATGTCGGCGCGCAGCTCGGCCAGCGTGTCGAACTCGCTCGCGGCGCGCGCCAGCTCGTCGTCGAGCGGCGGCAGCTCCTTCTCCTTGATCTCCTTGAGCGTGACGGTCGCCACCGTGGGCGTGCCGTCGTCCTGCGGGAGCTCGATCTCCTTCGTCTCGCCGGTCGCGGCTCCCGTGAGCGCACGCTCGAGCTCCTCGATGAGCCGGCCGGCTCCGAGCTCCACGACGAGGTCGCGCTGCGACTCGCCCGAGGGCTCGGACACGTCGATCACGATCACGTCGCCCGTGTGCGCAGGCCGGTCGTCGATCGGGACGAGCTCGGCGACGTTCGCGCGCAGCGCCTCGATCTCCTGGTCGACCACCTCCTCGGGAACCTCGGGCTCCGCGTAGGGAACCTCGAGCGCCGTCCAGTCGGCCGGCTCGGGCTTCGGCTGCACCGAGACCGTGGCCGTGAAGCTGAACGGGTCGTCCTCGGAGTTCGGGAAGGTCGTAGTCGTACTCGGGCGCGGCGACGGGCCGGATGCGCGTGCGTCGCGGCCGCGTTCAGGAACCAGCCGCCGATGTGGCTCTCGACCGCCTCGGTGAAGAGCCGCTCGCGCCCGATCCGCGCGCGCAGCACCTGGTCGGGCACCTTCCCCTTGCGGAAGCCCGGGATCTTGACCGACTGCGCGAGATCCGAGGTCGCGTGCTCGACCGCGTGCTGGAGATCAGCCTGCGGAACCTCGACTGTGAGCCGGACGCGGTTGTCCGGGAGCTCTTCGACCTGCGCTGCCATCGCCTGGTTCATTCAACCAGAGAGGTTCGGGCTCACGGAGTGAGGCCGTAGAGGCCGATCGCGTTCTCGCGCAGGATCAGCCGCGCGGCCTCCTCGGCCTCCGCCGGCTCGAGCTCGGCCGAGAGCACCTCGGCCAGCGCCTCCCGCCACCACTTCGCGGCCAGGTAGTACAGCTCGGGCGTGCGGGCCGCGTCGGATGCGTACAGGAGCTTGGAGACCGGGGCCAGCTCGAGCGCCTCGCGCAGCGCTTCCACCGGCCGCGAGACGTGCGGGATCGTCAGCGAGAGGTCGAAGTGGACGTTGCCGTAGACGTGCGCGAGCCAGCCGGCCTCGCGGACGAACGGGTAGCAGTGCAGGAGCACGAACGGCGTCTCGCGGAAGCGCTCGATCAGCGGCTTGAGGTAGCCCGGGTCGGAATGCGGGAGATGGAGGTCGGAGTCGCCGAAGCCCGCGTGGACCTGCACCGGCAGCGGCCGGTCGGTGGCGTCGTTCGCCTCGAGCGCGGCGAGCACCGCGTCGCCGACGTCCACGAGCCCGCCCCGGTAGGCGGCGATCGTCTTCAGGGCCGCGAACCCGTTCGCCCGCGCGGCGGCGACCTCGGCGCGGACCGCGTCCAGGTCGCCCAGCTCCTCCGCGATCCGCTCGATCCGCAGGACCGGCCGCGCCTCGCAGCCCGCGAGCTCGCCGAGCTCGTCCCACGTCGTGCTCTCGGCGGGCGGCGGGAAGCCGTCGTCCACGAGCAGCCACTCGGTGCCGGTCGCCTGCAGGAGCCTCGCCGCGTACTCGGCCGGGTCGGACTCCAGCCGGTACGCGTACACCGCCTCCTCCGAGGGCTCGACCTCGAAGAGCGCGGCGAGCTCCCGGATCGCGCGGCGGTAGGTCAGCCCGGTCGCGACGTGCGGCCACTGCCGCGGATCGGTGCTCTCCGAGAAGAGGCCGCGGAACTCGTCGAGCGTCGCGGGCGGCTCCCGCAGGATCCCGTGCGCGTGGTGGTCGACGAGGCCGACCCCGTTCAGTACTTCAAGAAGTGGCCCTGCTGCTCGAATGCCTCGTCACCTTCCGAGTAGGCCGCCCACTCGGAGCGGCGGACGGCGAGGTAGGACGTCGTGAGCGCCGGCCCGAGCGCGTCCATCAGCAGGCGGTCGGACTCGAGCGCGTCGAGCGCCTCCTCCTGGGTCGCCGGCAGCGGCCGGATGCCGAGCACCGCCCGCTCCTCCTCCGGGAGCGTCGCCGGGTCGACCTCGACCGGATCCGGCGGCTCGAGGCCCCGCGCGAGCCCGTCGAGCCCGGCCGCGATCAGCCCGCCGACGGCGAGGTAGGGGTTGCAGCTCGCGTCGGCCGACTTCAGCTCGACGTTCGTGGACGCCTCCTCGCTCCCGCGGAAGACCGACGGCACGCGCACGGGCGCCTCGCGGTTGTCGTGCCCCCAGCACGTGAACGCGCCCGCCCAGTAGTGCGGGACGATGCGGCGGTAGGAGTTGAAGCTCGGGGCGGTCAGGCCGCACAGGCCGGGCAGGTGCTCGAGGACGCCCGCGATGAACGAGCGCGCGTCGTCCGAGAGGCTGTCGGCCCGCGAGGCGTCGTGGAAGCGGTTGCGCTCGCCCTCCCAGAGCGAGAAGTGGATGTGGCAGCCGTTGCCGGCCCCGTCGGGCCACGGCTTCGGCGCGAGCGAGGCGACCAGCCCGTGCCCGGCCGCGACGCCGCGGATCGTCTCGCGGACGAGCACCTGCTCGTCGGCGGCGCGCAGGGCGGGCGCGTGTGCGGTCGAGATCTCCTGCTGCCCGTGGCCGAGCTCGGCGTAGTACTGCTCGAGCGGGAGCGCCTGCTCGTCGAGCGCGTCCACGAGGTCGTCCACGTAGTCCTGAGACGCGGTCATCCCGATCGTCGAGAAGCAGAGGCTCGAGTCGACGGGCGTGAAGCCGTCGTCGGACCGGGTCGCGAGCGAGAACTCGTTCTCGAACGCGACCTCGAGCGTGAGCCCGCGCTTGTCGAGCCAGGCGATCATCCGCTTCAGGAACGAGCGCGGGCACTGCGGCGCCGCCTCGCCGTCGAGCCCGACGAGGTCGACGAGCACGGCGCCGGTGCGCGGCGCGTACGGCAGGACGCGGAACGTGTCGAGATCGGGCACGAGCCGGACCTCGCCGATCGGCCCCATCCCCTCGACCGGCTGCAGCTGGTCGAGCCCGTTCATCGCCTGCATCGCGACGGTCAGGCCGATCCCGCTCTCGCAGACGCCCTTCCAGGCCGCGCAGCGCGCTCGCCTTGCCGCGGATCGTGCCGTCGTTGCCGCACCAGAGGAACCGGACGAGCCGGAGGCCCGCCTCGTCTGCCTGCTTCGGCGACGCCTGCCGGCGTCCACTAGTCGTCCGGCTCGCCGTCGTCGTAGTCGAGGTACTCGAGCCGCGTCATCAACCCGACGCCGCGGAAGAAGACCTTGTTCGAGCGCGGGTAGAAGCAGATGTCGTTCGGTTCGCGCGTGCCGTAGGCGAGGTACGTGAGGCCCTCCGGGCCGGCCACGATCGAGTGCGCGATCCGCGTTCCGGGCGGGCGCGCGACGACGTGCCCGGGGCGAAGCTCGTGCGACTCGAACACCGCCCCGCGCTCGGCGGTGAGCGGGGTGGGCCAGAGCTCGACGGCTCCGCCGCCCTCGAGCACGACGAACGCCTCCGACTCCTCCGAGTGGCAGTGCGGGATCGAGCCGCGCTTGCCCGCCTCGCGGCGGATCCAGTTCAGGCCCGACCGCTCGGAGCCCGCAGCCGCGGCGAGCAGCTTGTCGCCGTCCTCGTCGAGCGGGAGGTCGTCGAACGCGACCACGTTCGGCGGCCGCTCGCCCGGCTCGGCGAACTCGAGCTCGCCGATCTCGGCCTCGACGTCCCACGGGTCGTCGTCGCGCCCTTCGGTCCACGGCCAGCCGAGGCGGATCGCCCGCGAGCGCGGCAGCCACGCGGCCTCGACCGGATGGCGCGTGCCGAAGACGAGGTAGTCGAGCCCGTCGGGCCCCGCGCGGAGCGTGTGCTCCTCGTGGTCGGCCAGGTGGACGATCGTGTCGCCCGCGCGCACCTCGCAGACCCGCTCGTCCTGCCACGAGAGGCCGGAGCCGCCGAGCACGTAGAAGATCTCCTCCGAGAGCCCGTGCGAGTGCGGCGGCGTCGAGAGCCGGCCGGGATCGACGCGGACGCGGTTGAGGCCGATCCCCTTCGCCCCCGCCGCGTCGCCGAGCCGCTGCCAGGTCGCGGCCATCGGGCCCTTCTCGCGGTGGACAGCCTCGACCTCGTCCCAGTGCGCGAGCACGGCGGGAGTATCGCCGCTCAGCGAAGCTGCAGGTACTCGTTCGCGCCGCTGACGGACAGGCCGGGCGTCGGGCCGCCGCCGATCACGTAGACGCGGCCGCCGAACGCGAGGACGCCGAGCCCGTGCCTCGGCGTCGGCAGGTCGGGCAGCCGCGACCAGCTCCGGCCGCGGACGTCGTACGCGTACACGGTCGGCCGAGGTTCCCGCCGACGACTCGCTCCCGGCCGAGATCAGCAGCGACCCGACCGCGGCCGAGTCGGTCCCGCCGCGCGTCTCGGGGACCGGCGGGAGCGACGCCCAGCGCCTGCGGGCCGGGTCGTACGCCTGGAAGGCGTCGAAGTTGACGCCCGACTCGCGTCCCGCGACGGCGTACACGCGGTTCCCGAGCGCGCTCACGCCCAGGTGCTCGCGCGGCTTCGGACCGGGGATCATCGACCAGCGGCGACGAACGCGGTCGAAGGCCAGCGCCTTGCGCGCGACGCCTCCGCTCGCGATGCCGCCGATCACGTAGAGCGTCCGGCCGACGATCGCCGCACCCGCCGCCGCACGCGGAGCCGGGAGGTTCGGCAGGCGCCGCCAGCGGCCCTTCGAGAGGACGAAGGCCCTCGTCGGCGCGCCGTACCCGCCGACGACGTAGAGCTGCTTTCCGGCCGAAGCCGCCATCGCGTGGTTCACGGCAACGGGCAGGTCGGGCAGCCGCCGCCAGCGGTTCCTCGCCGGCGAGTAGGCGTCGACCCGCTTCGAGCTGCGCCCGTCCGCGAGGAAGCCGCCGGCGATCACGAGCTCCTTCCCGACCGTCGCCGCCGCGACCTCGCTCCGCGGAACCGGCAGCGGAGCCGCCTGCTTCCACTCGAGCGCCTGCCGCGCCGCAGGCCCGGACGAGGCACCGCCGAGCGCGAGCACCCCGACCCCGAGCATGGCGACAAGCCGCGGAGTCATCGGAGTGGAGTATGCGTATGCTCACCGGCCGTGGGCGAGTCCCTCCTAACGCTTCGAGACGCCCGATGGACGCGAGCTTGCGTTCGCGCTGTGGGGTGACACCGACGGCTTCCCGGTCCTCGCGTTGCACGGAACGCCCGGCTGCCGACTCGAGCGATGGCCGGACGAGGAGCTCTATCGCGGCCTCGGCATCCTCCTCGTAACCCACGACCGGGCCGGGTACGGCAGGTCGACGCGTCGTCCCGGCAGGCGTGTCGTCGACGAGGTCGACGACGTGGTGGCACTCGCCGACCACCTGGGTCTCGAGAGCTTCGGCGTCACGGGTGGTTCCGGTGGCGGGCCGCACGCCCTCGCGTGCGCGGCGCTCCTGCCCGACCGGGTCGTGCGGGCAACGTGCCTGGTCGGCGTCGCGCCGCTGGGGGAGCCCGGGCTCGACCAGGACTCCTGGCTCGCCGGCATGGATCCGGAGAACGTGAAGGAGTTCGGTTGGGCGCTCGCCGGAGAAGAGGTCCTGATCCCGGAGCTCGAGGGCGATGAATGCGAAGGCGGCTGCCCGTGTGGCCGCCGATCCCGCCTCGCTGCTCGACGGCTTCGAGCTGAGCGAATCGGATCGGTCGGCGCTCGCGCGCAAGGAGACGATGCAGGTCATTCGCGAATCGTGGGCCGAGCACTCGACGCGAGGCGTCGGCGGCTGGGCCGACGACGACCTCGCGGCCCTGCAGCCGTGGGGCTTCGAGGTCGACCGCATATCGATCCCGGTCCTGGTCTGGTACGGCGCAACAGACGTTCTCGTTCCACCGGCGCACGGCGAATGGCTGGCTGCACATGTCCCGGGTTGCGTGGTCAAGATCGACGACGACGCCGGGCACATGGGAGCCGACCCCGCGACGGAGATCGCAGCGAACATGCGCTGGCTGCGCGAGGGCGTGCCGCCCGCCGGGTCTAGCTAGGAGCCGGCAAACCCCGCGCGGGAGCGACCCTTGCCTGCAGCGAGCGTCCTTGTCGCCCGACACGTTCTGACGCGCTCTGGGTCAGGCAGCCGTCGAAAGTCGTCATGCCGCGCAGCCGGAGCGAACTTTCGACGGGAGTGCGGGCGAGAGGACTCGAACCTCTAAGGAGCATCAGCCCCAACGGGACCTAAACCCGCCGCGTCTACCAATTCCGCCACGCCCGCGTCCCTCAAGGATAGATCCGCCGTGGAGGCGGGCTTTGCTCGCCTCCACCGAGACGGCTTCGGATCGAAGTCAAGTCCCTCGAAGTCGAGGCCGAAGGCCGACTTCGACGGAGAGCGGAGCGTCTACCAATTCCGCCACGCCCGCGTCATTCAAGGATAGATCCGGTTCGCGACTAACTATTCAGCGCATGACCAGTCCCACACTCGCGATGACCGCTACCGTCATTCAGCTTCCAACGGTCGAGTCGCTCAGCGAGGAGATCCGCGGCCTCGTCTACGAGCGCCAGACCCTGCGCGCAGTCGGGGCCGACGCCGACGTGCTCGAGCGCAACCGCCTCGAGCTCGTCCGGATCCAGCAGGACCTGATCAACGCCCTGATCCGACGGTACCGCCGGGTCGCCGCCTAGGCGTTCTCGCAGAGAGGTGGCGGAGGGGACTCGAACCCCCGACCACCGGGACCACAACCCGGGGCTCTACCAACTGAGCTACCGCCACCACGAAGCGGAGACAGGATAGCTCCCCGCCCGTGGCAAACTGGTCCACGGGCCCCGTAGCTCAGTGGATAGAGCGGCGGACTTCGAATCCGCGTGCGGAGGTTCGACTCCTCCCGGGGCCATTTCAGGGGTTGACGGGTAGCCGGTTCCGCATGGTTACGCGGGTCAGGTGTGCCAGGAGTGCCGGGTTTGCGCGTCCGGTGCCTACCTCCGTGCCACCTCGGGCTGTTTCCGAGCTAGGCGACACTCAGTGGATCATGAGCGCCGCAGCCTCCGAGCCCTCGAGCTCGACTACGCGGAGCTGCTGGCGGCCTGAACGTGCCAGGTGAGACACGGCTGAACCGCATCATGATTGTGGGAACCCCCGATGCGCACTTGGTCGATTGGTGCGACGGTCAGCCCGAAGGGAGGTGATTGCGGATGTCCACTTACCCCGTCCCTATGAGGAAGTGGCATGGCCTTCCCATCAGGCCGATGACACGCCTGGGAAGGTGGGCGGTGACATTGGCAGTCGTGAGCGCCATCGGCTGGCTCGTAGCCCTGCCGGCTCTCGTGGTCGACCCCACTGCCGACGCGTTCGTACCCTGGGGCATCCTCCTGCTAGTGGGAGTGATTCCCGGGTTCGTGTGCGGGATTGCCGCCTCGATCCTCGCGTTTCTCGCACAGATCAGGCACGGTGAGCGTGCGCTCAGCGTGTATCTCGGCTACGTGCCGGTGGCATGCATTCTCCTGTCCTCGGCGATCAACTCGCTCTTCTTCACCTAGACACTGTCTGAGAAGCGGAGGGCCGAGGCATCGCGCCCCGGCCCTCGCCGCCTCCTGAACCGCTGGCCGCAGGCTACTCCCTCGTCCGGCTCCTGCGAGGTAGCGGCCAGCGCCAGCCGCCGGGATCGGGCGGCCGGTCGAGGTGCCTGCACGAAATCGCGGAGGAAACGCGCTAACGCGTAAATCGCGTGCCTACCCCGGTGCCTACCTCAGACTGAAAAACCGCTCGATTTGCAGCCTGCTTCGATCCTTCCCGGGGCCATCTGCTGTAGACGAGCACACGACAGAGCGGCCTGATCGCCTAGGCTGATTCGGTCGAAGGAAGGGCGTGCCGGAAAGCTGCTGATGGCGACCGAGATCGTGACCGAGCGGTTGAGACTGCGGCCCTTTCAGGTCGACGACCTCGAGGCTTTCGTTGCTTACAGGAGTGATCCTGACGTCGCGCGATATCAGTCGTGGGATGCCAGCTATTCGATGACCGATGCCCAATCGTTCCTGACCTCGCAACGCCAGCTGCAGCTCGGCCAGCCCGGAGAGTGGCTGCAACTGGCCATGGTCGATCGGCGTACGGGCAGTCTTTGTGGTGACTGCGCAGTGCGAGTCGGAATCGATCCGCCGGCGACCGCGGAGATCGGAGTCACGCTCGCGCCGAGCAGGCAGAGCAAGGGCCTTGCGACGGAGGCGCTCGCCGCGGTCGTGACTGCACTCTTCGAGCAGCAGGGCATGCATCGAGTCTTCGCTCAGGCCGACGAACGCAACGCTGCGGTCAAGCGTCTACTCGAGCGCTTGGGCTTCCGCTGTGAGGCGCGTTTGGTCGAGGCCGACTGGTTCAAGGGCGCGTGGTCGACGCTGTGCGTCTACGCGATTCTGGATCGCGAATGGCAGGCGCGGCGAAACGCAGGGCAGCGCGCGCAACCAGCGAGTTCCTAGGTACTCGAGGCAAGGATCGAAGCGACCTGCGGGGTCGTAGAATCGGGCCGTGGAACGAGACGTCACGCTTGGCCCGTTCTTCACGCTCGGCATCGTGCTGGTCGCCGTCGCCGCGCGTCGGCGCTCGTGGCTCCTCGCAGGAGTCGGCGTGGTGTCGATCGTCGCCGATCAGCGGTTGCCGTTCGCGCGGCGCCTCAAGGAGAGGCTACGAGGGTTGGCGGACCGGCCTGATGACGCGGAGGTCTGAGCGGCTCCAGCCAGGTCCCGTAGCGCCGCGCTGAATCGAGCCGGACCGCTTGAGCAATGCTTCCGCGATGGAGAGCGGGCGGTTCAGCGACGAGCTCGAGGCCTGGCTTCGCAGCGACTCGCCCAAGACCCTCGGGGCGATGACCTCCGTCTTCGCGGAGAAGAGCTTCGCGGTCGGGATCCTCCTGCTGATGTTCGTCCCGGCGCTGCCGCTGCCGACCGGAGGCGTCTCGCACGTGTTCGAGGTCATCACCGTCGTGCTCGCGGCGCAGATGGTGCTGGGGCGGCGGATGGTCTGGCTCCCCGAGAGGTGGAAGGGCCGCGAGCTCGGCGACGGCGACGACCGAGAAGGCGATCCCGTTCATCATCCGCCGGATCCGGCAGGTCGAGCGCTTCTCGAAGCCGCGGGCCGCCTGGCTGTTCGAGCGTCACTGGGTCGACCGGCTCTGCGGCCTCGTGCTGATGGTCTTCGCGATCGCCGCGGCGCTCGCCCCGCCGTTCTCGGGGCTCGACACCTTCCCCGCGCTGGGTGCCGTGCTGGTCGCGCTCGCGATCATCCTCGAGGACGTCGTCGTCCTCGCGCTCGGCCTCGTGGTCGGGACCGGCGGCGTCGTCCTGATCTTCACGATCGGCGCCGCGCTGTTCCATCTCCTGGGCAGCCTGGTCTGAGGCTCAGTCGAGCCGGGGCGTCACCGGGCGGATCGGGGTCGGCGACCCGGGCAGGCCGCCGCGCTTCACGGTGTTGTCCGGCACGCCCACGCACGTGAACAGCAGGCCATCGACCGGCTCGCCGAGCAGGCCGGGGATCTCCGAGTCGAGGAACGTCATGCCCGAGGCGCTCGCGTCCTGCGCGTACGCGGCCAGGTGGAGCCGCCCCTCGACGAGGCCCGCGGCGAGCTGCGCCTCCCGGTAGCCGCGGTCGTCGAGGTCGGCCGTGTCGATCCCGGAGACGACGACGAACGCCGCGTCGCGGGCGAGCCCCTGGTCGAGCGCGACGCGGAAGAGCTCCTGGCGCAGCTCCCCTGCGCGCACGGGCGTCGCGAGATCGGGCCAGCGGTAGATGCCCGGCTCGAAGCCGTCGACGGCGTGCACGGCCACCCAGTGCGGGACGTCGATCCCGCGCATCGCGACGGCCATCGACGTGGTGAGCACCGGCGCGGGCAGGCTGCGTTCCGGGTTCATCAGGCGCTGTGAGGTTCGGCGGAGCACGACCTCCTCGACCGTCGGCCCGGAGTCCGGCGCGTCGACGCGATCGCCCGCAGGCCACGGCTCGCCCCACGAGCCGAGGGCTCCGGCCCGCTGTGCCGCGGTGACGAGCGGGAACTCGAGCGGCTCGCCGTCGATCGCGCCCGCGGCGGCCTCGCCCGTCGGCTCGACCGCGGGGTCGCCCGAGCCCAGCGAGACGGCCGCGACCGAGAACTCGTCCACGCCGTCGGCGCCGACGAGGGCGTCGAGCGTGTCGTCGGGAAAGCGCGTGAAGAGGCGCGCCTCGACGCCCGCGGACGACGGCGAGGGCGAGCAGCTGCGAGAGGAGCGTCCCGCTGTCCCAGTAGATGTGCCGGTAGCCGCGCTCGCGGTAGCGCCAGCCGGTCCGCCAGGGGACGCCCGTGAGGACGATCGCAGGCGTCCTCGGCGGCCGGCGGCGGGCCGACCTGGAGAAGCGCGTGCTCTTCGGGGTGGTACCAGTGCACGCCCGCCGGCAGGCTGCTCCCCGGCGGCACGGCGACGTAGACCTCGAACGGATGCCGGGCACCGGCCGAGCCAGCCGCCCGGAAGAGGATCCGGCGGCCCAGGCCCTTGCTCTCCGCAGTCCGGACGACGCCCGCCGAGAAGAACAGCATCCGTGCGAGCTGCGCGAGGTCCAGCTCGGCGTGAGCCGGGCGCGCGGTGCCCGCGAGCACGGCCAGCGCCGGGACGGTGGTCGTGGGCAGCTCGGTCGGAAGATCCAGCCGCGCCAGGTTCTGCTCGTACCGCTTGTACGGCCAGGGATAGCGGTCGACGTCGTTCACCTCGAGGTCCTGGACGATCCGCGGATCCGCGATCGGCTCGGTCCACTCTCGACCCGGCTCGTACGAGGTCAGCCGGTGCAGCGCCTGCGTGACCGTCTCGTCCGTCACGCGTCCTTGAAGGCCCCGTAGACGGCGATGCCGCCGTCCCGCCAGAAGCACTCCGGATGCGGGAAGCCCGCGTCCGCCATCAGGGCCAGCTCGTCGGGAAGCGACACGTAGAAGTCCTCCTCCGCCCACGCGGCGAAGTGCGCCTCGGCCTCCGGGCGGGAGATGCCGTTGCGCTCCATGTGCGCGTACCAGTCCTCGTAGATCCGCTCCCGCTCCGGCCCGTCCGGGTGGACGAGGAAGTCGCCGACGACGACCAGGCCGCCGGGCTCGAGCGCGGTCAGGATGGCGCGATAGAGCTCGCGCTTCTCGTCGTGCGTGGCCACGTGGTGAAGCGCGAGCGACGCGACGACCGCGTGACAGCGCGGCAGCGGATCCTCGAACCGCGCGTGCCGGAGCTCGACCCGGTCCTCGTGTGCCGCGCACCTCGCCGCGGCGACCTCGAGCATGTTCGGGTCGACGTCGACGAGCTGGACGCGGACGTCCGGGAGCGCGTCGAGGATCGCGCCCGCGAGGCCTCCGGTTCCGGCGCCGAGGTCGACGACGAGGCCGCCGGGCGGGACGTGCCCGTCGAGCCAGCGGACGACGGTCGCGACCATCCGCTCGTAGCTCGGGATGAACGTCCGGATCGTCCGGTCGTACTCGTCGGCGGCGACGCCGAGATGCCCTGCGACACGGTGCTCGTCGACCACCGGCAAGAGACTAGGGGCTCGCCTCGTGGGCCGCCAGACGCTCGGCGAGGTCGGCGTGGGTGAGGTCGCGCGGGAGCGCGTCGAAGCCGGCCAGCGGGCACATCTCGAGCGCGCTCAGCACCTCGTCGCCCTCGATGTGCTCGTACCGGGAGGCCCGGAGCGCGGGATCCTGGAGCGCGAAGCCGTCGTTGGCCCACACCTCGAGGTCGACGCTGAGGCTGGCGAGCCGCTTGCGGACGGCCCGCTCGGCCGCGTACCTCGCCAGGCCCTCCGGGACCGACGGGCCCGAGAGCGCGGCCGAGACGTCGTGCGCGTCCTGCAGCGCCATCCCGAGGCCGAGCCCCTGGAGCGGGTTGTCGTAGCCGGCCGCGTCGCCGATCAGGACGACGCCTTCCGCGAGCGGCTCTGGCGCCCGGCTGTCCTCGCCCGGAAACGTCGCGCACGGCCCGGCCGGGGTCGCCTGCTCCCAGCGGGCCACGCCGTCCACGCAGCGCAGCGTGCACGCGGCGAGGAAGCGCTCGACCGCGTCGCGCCCGGAGAAGCGGAGCCGCTGATCCGGGGGAACGCCGAAGTACAGGCGCGCGCGTCCCGCTTCCTCCGGGAGGGAGAAGAACAGGAGGTCGGCCTCGCGCGCGATCACGTTGACGTCCTCGTCGACTCCCTCGATCGCCTCGGCGAGCATCCCGACGAAGAACATCGTCGGCTCGTCGACCTCGTACTCGATGCCGGCCTGCGCGCGGACCGTCGAGCGGCGGCCGTCGGCGCCGACGACCAGCTCGGGCCGCGCCTCGTGCTCGGCGCCGTCCTCGGACCAGCGCACGAGCGGCGGGCTGCCCGGAGCGACCTCGAGCTCGCGGATGCCGGCGCGAACGTCGGCGCCTGCCGCAGCGGCCGCCTCGGCGAGCGCCGTGCAGGCGGCCGGGTGCGTGATGTTGAGCGACCCGCCGACGCCGTCGACGACCGCACCCACGTCGAGCCGGTCCGGCCCGGGCTCGGCCTCGTCGTACTCGTCGAGCCAGCGGACGACGAGAGCCCCTGCGTCCAGCAGCGGCTGCTCGACGCCGAGCAGCCGCGCCACCCGCACGCCCCAGGGCCAGAGGATCTCGCCGCGCACGTGGTCGCTGTAGGCCTGCTGACGCTCGAGCACGAGCACGCTCGCGCCCTGTCTCGCCATCGCCGTGGCCAGCGCGCAGCCGGCGATCCCGCCGCCGACGACGACGAGATCCGGCTCAGGCACGACGCGCTCTCAGCACCGCGGTCGCGAGCAGCTTCAGGCGATCACGACGACCACGGTCGCCAGGCCGAGCACGATCCCGGCGGCGGTGAAGACCAGCGCTGCCGTGCGCCCGAACGGGACGAAGCGCCCCTCGTCGAGCGCCTTCTCCTGTTGCTGCTGGCGGAGGAGCGCGTAGCCGATGAAGGCGAGGCCCAGGAGCGCGTAGCCGACCCCGACGACCTGGTAGCCGACCGAGGAGCCGTTCGTCAGCTGCGGGACGATCTTGCCGACCCCGAGCGCGACGGCGAAGGCGGCGAGGGCGCTGCGCCACCAGGCGAGGTAGGTGCGCTCGTTGGCGAGGCGCGTCCGACGCGTCGCGTCGACGACGTCCTCCTGCCGTTCGCCGTCCACCATGCGCGAGCCTAACCGCTACTTGCCGATCATCACCTCGGTCGCCTTGATCAGGACGGTGACCGCGTCGCCCTCTGCGAGCCCGAGCTGCTCGACGCTCCCGCGCGTGATCGCCGCGACGATGTCCTGGCCGCCGACGTCGACGACGACCTCCGCCATGATCGTCCCCGTCGTCACGCTCTTCACCGTGCCCTTCAGCTGATTGCGCGTGCTGAGCTCCACGAGACCTCCTCCGCTTGTCGACGCCGCAGTCTAGGTCGGCTTGACAACTGGCTCTGACGGTGCTTCTATTTAGCCATCTTGCTAATTAGCGAGACAGGCTAAATGAAGACCGACCAGCTCAGCATCACGTTCGCCGCCCTCGCCGACCCGACGCGCCGGGCGATCCTCGAGCGCCTGAGCGAGGGCGAGGCCACGGTCAACGAGCTGGCCGCCCCGCACTCGATGAGCCTGCCGTCGGTCTCGCGCCACCTCAAGGTGCTCGAGCACGCCGGGCTCGTCGTCAAGGGCCGCTCGGCGCAGTGGCGCCCATGCCGTCTCGAGGCCGGCCCGCTCGTCGAGGCCGACGCCTGGATGGCCCCGTACCGCGACTTCTTCGAGGCACGCCTGCCGCGCCTCGAGCAGCAACTGGCAAAGAAGAAGAGACAGGAGGAGCAATGACCCCGCGACGCGACTTCACCCTCACCTGGACGCTCGACTCGCCGCGCGCAGACGTCTTCCAGGCCTGGACCGACCCGGACCACCTCGGGTGGTTCTACAACGACCAGAACCCGATCCCGCCCGAGCCGATCGAGCTCGACCTGCGCGTCGGCGGCGTCTGGCGCCAGAAGATGGTCATCAGCGAGCAGACGGCCTACTTCACGGGCGGCGTCTACCGCGAGATCGTCCCGGACGAGAAGCTCGTCTTCTCCTGGGGCGCGACGGACGGCTGGCCCGAGCTCGACCCCGAGCGGCTCGACGAGAGCCCGCTCGTCACCGTGACGTTCAGCGAGGCCGACGGGCAGACGGCGATGACCGTCCACCTCGAGCTGCCTGCGAGCCTCTCGGAGGACGAGGTGCAGGAGTGGTTCTCGATGGGCATCCGCGACGGCATGCGCCAAACCGTCGACCGCCTCGCCGCGGCACTCGCAAGCACGCCGGTGTAGCTTCACCCTCGTGAACCGGTTCGAGCAGGCCGTCTACGACTGCATGATCCCGACGGCCGAGCTGCTGGAGCGGACGACGAACCCGCTGCACCGCGCGATCCTGCTCAACTTCTGGCGCCACGTGCACCTCGAGGGCGCGGGCGAGTACGACAAGATCACCGCGCCGGACATGATGGTCGACGAGCCCGTCTACCGGGTGACGTGGGGCGCGAACCCGGCCGTCATCACGGGGAAAGAGGGCGTGGTCGCCTTCTACAAGGCCGTCGGCGACTCGGTGCTGTGGCACTCCGACGACCGGTTGTCGGTCGCCGACTGGGGGATCTGCGACGAGATCACGTTCCACGTGCTCGCGCCCGGATCCGACCTGCAGGCGATCGGGTACGACGTCGAGCGCCCGGACGCCCTCTACCACACCGCGAGCCGCCAGGCGTTCATCTGGCCGTACGACGACCGGGCGCGCCTCGCCGGCGAGCACCTCTACGAGGACAAGACGAGCCTCGTGATCGAAGAGGTGAGCCCGGACGAGGCGATCACGCCCGCGCGCGTGCGCGAGATCCACGCGGAGCAGCTGGCGAAGCTCGAAGCCGAGCGCGGCGAGAACTTCTGGGTCTACGACCCGTCGTGACGCCCACGCGGGAGGCCGCTTGCCACTGCGGGCAGCTCCGCCTGGAGGTGACGGGCGAGCCGTTCGCGGTCGGCATCTGCAACTGCCTCGCCTGCCAGCGCCGGACCGGAAGCGCGTTCGGGATGCAGGCCGGGTTCAAGCCCGACCAGGTGAACGTCGTCGGCCGCTTCAACGACTACTCGCGAATCTCGGACGAGGCCGACCGCAAGGAGCACGTCTTCCACTTCTGCCCGGACTGCGGCTCGCAGGTCTTCTACACCGAGCCCACCGAGCCCGACCTGATCGTCGTCTCGGTCGGCTCCTTCGCCGACCCGTCGTTCCCGCCGCCGACGGAGTCGGGCTACGACTCCAGCCGCCACCCCTGGGTGGGGCTGCCCGACTCGGTCCAGCGCTTCGCCCCCGAGCTGTGGGATCCGGTGCATCCTCTCTACGAGGCCGGCAAGTACGACGAGGCGGCGGACATGGGCCGCGAGCTGATCGAAGCCCACCCCGAACAGGGCTACCTCTACTACAACGTGGCGTGCTGCGAGAGCCTCGCGGGCCGGACAGCCGATGCCGTCGAGCACCTCCGCCAGGCGATCGACATGTGGGACGGCTGTCGCGAGATGGCGAGGGAGGACACCGACTTCGACCCGATCCGCGACGAGCCCGCGTTCACGGAGCTCGTGAGCTAGCGGCCCGGGTGCGCCTCCTGCGCGGCGCCGGCCTCACGCCGCAGCGATCTTCTCCAGCAGCGAGTCGACGCGCGCGAAGCCCGCCTTCGCGCCCTCCTCGACGCCGTACTGCATCGTGGTGTCCCGCTCCTCGGTCGTCTCGAAGCGCATCGTCTGGGTCAGCTTCGTCTGCTCGCCGAGATCCTCGAACTCGAGCGTCTGCAGGTGATTCTGGAACGTCTGCACGAGGCGCTCGGGTGGCTCGACCTCGCGGAACTCGCCCTCGACGACGCCGAAGGCGGTCTGGAACCGGTAGGTGCCCCCGGGACGGACGTCCATCTCCTCGACGACGGTGCCGTCGCCCCACCATTCGGGGATCAGCTCCGGATCCGTCCAGACGGAGAAGACGTGCGTGCGCGGTGCGTCGAAGATCCGCTCGACGCGGATCTCGAGCTCGTTGGGCGTGGTGACGGTGGTGCTCATCGTGCTCCTTTCGTGCGTTGGACAACCTGGGCGAAGCGGTCGAGCCGCTGCAGCCACGTGCTGATGCCCTCGAAGGCATAGGGCACGAGCGCGCACGTGCGGACACGGCCGACCTTCTCCGTCGTGACGAGCTCCGCCTCCTCGAGCAGCCGGATGTGCTTCTTCATCCCGGTCAGCGACATGCCGAAGGGCTCGGCGAGCTCGCTGATCGTTGCGCTGCCCACGCCGAGCCGCTCGAGCACGGCGCGCCGGGTCGGGTCGGCGAGGGCCACGAACGCGCGGTCGACAGTCGTCGGATACTGAACCATTGAGTTCAGTATTGCAGACCTGCCCGGAAACGGCAACGGGTCCGGCTCAAGGGCGCTGGTAATCACTGCGAAGCGGCGTACAATCGGCTCGTGACTCGTGTTGCTTGCGCTGCGGTTTCCGCGCTCATCGCGATCGTGAGCGGACTGGCTTGGGGAGGTGCGTCCGGTCAGGCGTCAGCTGGCGGATGTCCCGTCCGCGCTGTTGGCAAGCGACTCGTCGACCGTCATGGTCGTACCGTCTACCGCTACCCGGGCTACCGCATTCCAGTCGCGCAGGTCAAGTGCGTTGGCCGCACGGTCTGGGTGCTCTTCCATGGCGGCGTCGCGTCGAGCCAGGAGGCATACCTGGGCGTTCGCTCCGGCAATGCAGGCCGGACCTGGAAACGGCTCCTGGCCGGAGTCTACTTCGGCATCAAGGCCCCGTTCACGATCGACTCGTACTCCGGCCCGTGGACGATCGTCGGCGAGAAGCGGGCGTACTTCGTCGGCTGGTGCCCGGCCTGCGGCGCCGGCACGGTCTCGTCAACGACCACGCTCGACGGCGGGAGACACTTCCGTCGATACGCGCTTCCCAGGCTCACGGGGTTCATCGGCACGGGCATCCATGTCGTCGGTGAGAACGTGACGATCAAGGCCAAGAGTCAGCTGCGCACCGGCCCACGCACTCGCACGGTCACGATCCGCGTTTACTAGTGCACTTGATCCCAGACCACCCACGCCGAGGGCGTGCGGGCGACGTAAAACCAGGGATTGCCACGAATAGCAGGCGAGGTCTGCTCGGCAGGCAAGAAGATCTGAACGAGGGCGCTGCGCCTGAAGGCGGTCCCCCAGCACGAGCGCCGCGTCGGCCTGATGTCTCCGCCCCGGCGTGTGTGGCGCAGGCCTATCACGCGCGCGCCCCGGATCTTGAGGGCCGGCTTGCCCTGCTTCGCGACCGTCGGCAAGGCGAGCAGTGCGGCGCGCTTGGCGCTGGCTAGACCGTCCCGATCGAGGCGCACGGTATGCGAGGAGCACCGTCCCCAGGCGTTCCGTCGAGTGGGCGCACGCACCGGCACCGAACCCAGATGGGCGACCACCGGGTAGGACGTTGCTTGCGAGAGCGCGACGGCTGTGAGCACGGCCGACACACCCGCGTTCATGCCGGTAGGTATACGCCTTCATGGGCTTCGGGGGAAGTGACTGCCGCGTGGGCCGGTGTTCGGGAGTGTCCCTGACGGACGGATGTAGAGGTATCCGCGCCACCTTCGCAACCGAATATGCTCTTCGCGTCCGACCACAAGGAGGTCGAAGTGCTTCTCGCTGCCAACGGTGTTTGGCTCTGGACAATCCTTGCGATCATCATCTGGATCGCGCTTGCCTTTTGGCCCGCCCGTGTCGCTGGCCGCAAAGGGCACAGCTTCTTCGGCTACTTCATCTTCAGCCTCTTCTTCTTCCCCGCTGCGCTCGATCGTCGCCTACCTGGTGAGCGACCGGACAGCAGTCGCTTGAGGGCCGAGCGGCTGATAGTTCTGCCCTTCCTTCACTAACTACTCGAGTGCTGGGAGCCTGGCGTGGGGGACTGTCCTCTCGCCCGACCGTTTCAAGAGCCCGCCGCCGCAGCCGACATGCGCGGCTTCGGCCGACAGACCATCTGGGAGGAAGAGCCGAACGAGGTCGTTATGGCCGCGAAGCGGCCGGACTTCGTTCGACGATGCGCCTGGGAGGATTCGAACCTCCGACCCACGGCTTAGAAGGCCGTCGCTCTTCCACTGAGCTACAGGCGCGCAGAAGGACAGGCTAGCGCCAGGATGCGCGGGCTATCTGCTGCGGACGCCGAAGTCGGCGGTGACGATCGTCGCCGCCCTGCCGCCGTAGACGCCCGGCGCACGCGTCGCGTGGACGGCCGACAGGCCGACCTCGCGCCAGTGCGGGTCGAGCAGGTTGGCGCGATGAGGCGGGCTCGCGAGCCACACCTTGATTGCGCGGGCCGCGCTGAGCTCGGGCGAGGCCCAGACCAGGTTCTCGCCGACCATCCAGCTTCGGAAGCCCCGCAACGAGTAGTAGGAGGCGACCCGCTTCGAGAACGACGTGCCGTTCGCCGAGTTGTGGCTGAAGTAGCCGAGGCGGGCCATCTGGGTCGAGTGGGAAGCGGCTGCAGCGTTCAGCCCCGTGGCCAGCCGAAGGCGGACGAGCCCCCGGGCCGACCGCACCGCGTTGAGCTGGGAGAGCAGCGCCGCCTGCATCCGGGCAGAGGAGCTCACCGCTCCGCTCGACGTGGCCGAGCCGGAGCCCGGAGCGACCAGCACCACCACGATCCCTGCCAGCGCTGCGAGGCCTTTGCCCTGCATACGGCCACCATCGGCAGGAGTCGCCTATCTCTGGAGTCCTAGAGAGCGGCGTGAGCCGGGTGCTCGCGGCGGTGGGCCCGCCAGTCGAGCAGGAGCACCTGGATCGTCCCCGCCACCGGGATCGCCGCCAGAGCGCCGAGGATCCCGGCGAGCTCGGCGCCGATCAGGATCGAGATCAGGACGGCGAGCGGCGAGAGCTGGACCGTCCGGCCGTAGATCACGGGCTGCAGCACGTGGTTCTCGAGCTGCTGGTAGCCGATGAAGAACGCCACGACGACGATGCCGGCCGGGACGGAGTGCAGGAACGCGACGATCCCGATCAGGATCGCGGCCATCGTCGCGCCCGCGAGCGGGATCAGGTCGAGGATCGCGACGATCAGGCCGAGCGCGACCGCGTAGGGGACGCCCATGATGATCAGGATGACGGTCGTCAGCGCTCCGGCGATGAAGCTGATCAGCAGGTTGCCCGTCACGTAGCCGCCGACCGTCTTGTAGATCTCGTCCCCGATCTTGCGCCAGCGCGGCTGCGACTCCTCGGGCAGCAGGCTGTAGAAGCGCTCGACCCAGTCCGGGCCCTCGAGGAGCATGAAGAACGTCATGAAGCCGATCGTGACCGAGGCGACGACGATCGTGATGATGCCCTTCGCGACCGAGATCGCGACTCCGGAGAGCCCGAGCACACGCGTCGCGCCGCCTTCCGAGATCGCGGCCCTCACCCGCTCCTCGAGGTGGTACTTCGTCTCGAGGAATCCGAGCCGGCCGCGCCCGTGCGTAACGTCCTGCACGTAGTTCGGGAGCTTGTGGACGAACTCGTTCACCTGGTCGACCAGCGTCGGGACGAACGTGAACCCGATCGCGACGAAGAAGGCCAGCGTGAGGAAGTAGGCGAGCGCGGCTGCGGCGACGCGTCTCTTGACCCCGTGGCGCTGGAGCCAGCCGACCGCGGGGTTCAGCGCCAGGGCCAGGAAGATGGAGATCACCACCCAGGCGAGGACGTGCCGGGCGATCCAGATCACCTCGAGCACGACCGCGACGGCGATGATCGTCCCCAGCAGGGACAGGACCGTCCGCAGCCGGAACCGGACGACTCGCTCCGGAATCATTCCGGGAGCATCGCGCAGCCGCCGGACGCCCTTGACGTCGGGAGGGGCCAAGTCCGGGGTCTGACCCCGAGGCACGTCCTGTCGGGACAGGGGCCCGCCTCCGTAGCAGTGCCGGCCGCCCGCCTACCGTTGCATTCATCTACGCGGTGGACACCTTCGGCCACGGCCAGGGTCTGACCCCGGGGCAGGGCCCTTTCGGGCCGACTGAGAGCGGGCGGCGGGGATCGAACCCGCGTAACCAGCTTGGAAGGCTGGGGCTCTACCACTGAGCTACGCCCGCGCGGCTCGTAGCCTAGCCCGCCAGAATGAGCGATCGTGGAACGGGCGTACCTGGCACGGCACGGCGAGAGCGAGCTCTCCTTCGCGAAGCTGACCAACGGGGATCCGGCCGTCCCGTGCGCGCTGACCGAGGCGGGCCGCTCGGAGGCGCGACACCTCGGCGAGCTTCTTGCGGGCACGGCGATCGACCTCTGCGCGGTCAGCGAGTTCGAGCGCGCACAGGAGACCGCCGACCTCGCGCTCGCGGGCCGCGCCGTGCCGAGGCTGGTCCTCCCCGGCCTGAACGACATCGAGGTGGGCTCCTACGAGGGCCACTCGATCGACGAGTACCGCGCCTGGGCGCGCTCGCACGGGCCAGACGACGAGCCCCCGGGCGACGGGGAGAGTCGGGCCGGAGTGATCCGGCGCTACGTCGAGACCTACCGCACGATCCTCGCGCGGCCCGAGGCGACGATCCTCGTCGTCGCGCACGCGCTCACGGTCCGTTACGTGCTCGACGCGGTTGCCGGGGGGCCGCCCGCGCGGGCGGTCGAGTGGGTTCCCTACGCGGAGCCGTTCCCGGTCACGGCCGTAGAGCTCAGCGGAGCCCTGGAGCGGCTCTCCGCCTGGACGCTCGCGCCGACCTGGCAGAGCTGACGAGCAGGAGCAGCAGCGCGAGACCGGCCGACACCGCGCCCAGAACGAACGGCGCGGCCGGGGAGACGTGCGACCAAAGCAGCCCGGCCGCAATGCTCGCCAGCAGGACGGCTGCACCCGTCGCCGCGGAGAAGATCCCGAACGCCGTCCCGATCGCGCGGCCGGGGACGCGGTCTGCGACCCAGGCCTTCGCCACGCCCTCCGTCGCCGCGACGTAGCCCCCGTAGAGGGCGAGCAGCGGCCAGACGGCCCAGCTCGCGTCGGCCACCGCGAACCCGAGGTAGACGAGCGTGAAGACGACGAGGCCGCCCGCGATCACGCTCTCGCGCCTGCGCCGGTCCGACAGGGCCCGAGCGGCCACGAGAGGCTCGCGTAGACGAGGTTGTAGAGCGCGTAGGCGAGCACGACGAGCGTCGCCCCCAGCCCGAGCTCCTTCGCGCGCAGGAGCAGGAAGACGTCGCTCGAGTTCCCGAGCGAGAACACGACCCAGACGACGAGCACGCCCCAGAACGCGCGCGGCAGCGGCTCGTGGTCGCGCTCCACGGGCTCGCTCGTCTCCCGCGTGCGCGCCTCGCGCACGGCCCGGAGCAGGATCAGCGCGACCACTCCCGGCACGACGGCCACCCAGAGCACGCTGCGAAACGAGAGGCCGAGCGCGAGCAGGCCGACGGCCACGAGCGGACCGACGACCGCGCCCGCCGTGTCGAGCGCCCGGTGGTACCCGAAGGCCGCGCCGAGCAGGCGAGGCGGCGTCGAGTCCCGGATCAGCGCGTCGCGCGGAGGCGTCCGCGCCCCCTTGCCCAGCCGGTCGACGGCCCGGCCGACGAGCACCCAGCCCCAGGCAGGCGCAGCCGCGACGACCACCCGGCCCACCGCGGAGCCCGCGTAGCCGCCGAAGATCCAGGGCAGCCGCCGCTCGCCCCAGCGGTCCGAGAGCCAGCCCGAGACCCCTCGCAGGCCGACCGCGATCCCCTCCGCGACCCCCTCGATCAGCCCGACCGCCGCAACCGGCGCGCCGAGAGTCACCGTCAGGAACAGCGGCACGATCGGATAGGCGAGCTCGCTCGCGGCGTCGTTGGCGAACGAGACCCAGCTGAGCGCGCGAACGTTCCGCGGCAGCGCGCGCCTCGCCGCGATCAGCCTCTCCATGGAGACGGAGCTAGACACATCGATTCCTATTTCATACGTTTAACGTCACTGCGGCCTGCGAACGCATGCCGGGTTGTAAGGGGAGAGAAGGAGGGTTCCATGACGCTCAAGCGCCTCTTGGGTCTCGTCGGGGTGATGGCCGCCGTTGCTGCGCTGGCCTCGTCCGTCGGCGCTGCGCCCACACCGGCAAAACACACGATACGACTCTCGACCACTGCGGCGGTCAAGCATTACGTGCGATCGCTAGGCATCTCGCCCAAAGGGATCGTCATCCAGCGCGGTGCCAAAAACTACGCGGGCGCACGCTGCCCCGGGAAGGGCTGGACCTGCACCTCGACGCGACACGCGGTCGTGCAGGTCGCCAGGCCCGGCGGCAAGAACACCTTCGCGTGCGCGACCAAGAAGTGCTCGGTGATCCAGTTCGCCACGGCCACGGCCGCGACCAACACCGCGAGGTGCATCAACACCTCGGGCGTGGTCCAAGCGTGCCTGATCATCCAGTCCAGCTCGAGTGCCAACAACCAGGCCATCGTCGTGCAGACGGCCAACGTCTCCGGGCTCACGCAAGTGGCGCTGCTCGGCGCGGACATCAGACAGCGCGCGACCGGTGCTTCGAACTCGAACAAGGCGTGCGTGCTGCAAACCGTCAACGGAACAGCGTCCACGACCGCGGGCGGCTCGGCCGTTACCGTGACGATGGAGGGCCACCAGGCCGTCAAGGTCGTTCAGGACTCGGCACATGGCGGGAACACCGTGCAGAACGCGTCGGCCGCATCGGGCGGCAGCTGCGTTGCCGGACGGTTGAATCAGACTCAGACGCTGACGTCGAATGTGAAGGGCACCGGCTCGATCAGGCAACGGCAGAACGCGCTGAATCTGGGCGCGAACGTATGGCTCGACATCGAGCAAAACCAGAGCAGCGGGTTCTTCGGGACCTCGACCGGGCCGAACATCGCCACCTTCAACCAGACGAACACGCTGACCGCGGTCGCGAATACGCCGGCCGGACCGGTCAATCAGACGCAGAGCTCGGTCAACGGCGGGATCCTCGCCAAGGTAAACCAGGACAGCCGCGACCTCTCCACGGCCGACGCGATGCAGACCGAGACGCAGTGCGAGGACGCCCACACTGCCGGTCCGTTGACGTGCGATACGGCTACGCAGGACCCGCCCGGTTACTCGCTGACGCAGACGCAGTTCGGCCCGGTACGGAAGGGCGGTGGCGACTCGGTTCAGACGGGGAACCCCGGCGATACATTCACAGTCGTCCAGAGCTCCAGGCAGGACAACGACACCGGGAACAATCAGACGAACGTCGTCCAGGCCGACTGCACCACGTCCGGGAACTGCACCGTTGCTCAGACGACTACGGTCAATGGGCAGACAACGACGAACACGCAGTCCGGCCAGGACATCGACACAACTACGAACTGCACCGGCTCCGACTGCAACACGACTTGCAACGGCGAGGAGTGCATTCCCCCACCGACGTTCACCGAGGACGGTAGCCAGCTGACGGCACAGAACGTGGACGTCAAGGAGTTCGGCGCCGGCGGCATGAGAGGTGATGGCACAGGCTCGATCGCCGTCAGCGGCGTCACGGGAACCGTGAGGAGAGCTCTCCTCTATTGGAACGGCCCCACCAACTCGGAAGATCCCGACGCGAATGCAGCTGTGAGCTTCGCCGGAACGCCGGTGACGGGTACGAACATCGGGATCGCCAGCGACAACTGCTGGGGCTACGTGAACAGCCATTCCTACCGGGCTGACGTGACCGCTCTGGTTGGCGGAGACGGGGCGTACAGCCTGGCTGACTTCGTGAAGAGGGACGGCGACAACGTGGTCGCCGACATCAACGGCGTCGCGCTCGTCGTCTTTTACACCGACGCGACCCAGTCGGACGACCGCAACGTCGTCCTGTGGAGCGGCAATGACTCGAATGTCGCGTTCGGGGCTGATCCTGCCGGTTGGGACGAGACGCTCACCGGTGTCCCGTACTCGGGTGGGAGCGCCAGCCTCGACTTCGTCGTGGCGGACGGACAGAGCTTCGCGGACGGCGCGCTCGTCGTAAATGGAACGACCATCGCACCGGCAGGATCGGTCTTCGACGGTGACACTGGCCCGAATTACAGCGGGAATGCCGCAGGCGTCACCGGGTCGCTCTGGGACGTCAAGTCCTTCGACATCAGTTCGGTGCTGAGCGTGGGCTCGAACAACCTGCACGTGACCAGTGATGCCAGTAGCGATTGTCTCTCGCTCGTCGTCGCCGCGGCGAACGTGCCCGCGTCGGCCCCCGTCCCACTACTGGCTGCGGCAGCCGCTACCCCGCTGCACGCGACGGCTGCACAACAGCGGGCAGCCCGCCCTGGTCCTACGGGGACGCCACTCCGCTCAGGCGGAAGCGGCGGAGCGGCCAACCAAGGCTGACGCTGTTAGACCCCGCTGGTGGGGGGGCCGGCTGCCGCCGGCCCCCCCACCAGCCGTTCCAGCTCCGCATCGATCGCGTCGCGGCGAGTCGTAGCCCCGATGCGGCCGAAGATCCCGCGCGCGCGCTCCAGCTCCGCGCACGCGCCAGTGACGTCGCCGAAGCGCTGGAGCGACATCCCGAGCACGACCCGCGCCTCGGCGAGCTCGAGAGGCATCTCGAACTCCTCGATCAGCCGCAGCGCCTCGGCGAACGAGGTCGCAGCCGTCGCCGACTCACCCGCCTCGGTCGCGACGATCGCCTCCGCGATGAGCAACGAGGAACGAGCGTAGCCGTCCTCCTCGGGCAAGTTGCGCGCAGCGAACGGGACGAGCTCGCGGGCATCGTCCAGGCGGTCGAGCCCGACGAGCGCCTCGATCAGGTAGCGATACGCCTCGACGGCAACCCAGCCGCCGATCTGGAGCGCGACCGGCATCGCCTCCCGGAGCCAAGCCTCCGCCTCCTCCGGCCGGCCCTCGGCGAGAGCGAAGATCGCAAGCCCCCGCACGAGATTCTGGACCTGGAAGTAGGAGTCGCCCGTACGCTCGAACCACGTCCGCGCCTGCATGCAGAGCCTGACCCCCTCCTCGGGGTCGCCGCGGTGGTAGGTGATCATCCCGAGCCAAGACGTCGCCTCGGCCTCGACGCGGTGGCTGCCCAACTCCCCCGCTAGCTCGAGGCACCGCCGCACCTCGGTCTCGGCCTCGCGAAGGTCGCCGCGGTTCATCCGGATCGCGGCGAGGCGCAGATGGCCCTCGGCGACGAGTGCACTGTCGTCGATGGCCTCGGCAGTTGCGATCCCGGAGCGCAGGTCGTCGATTGCCTGATCGTATTGCCCTTCGAAGTCGGCGACGAGCGCGGCCAGCACGAACGAGACCTTGCTCTGAAGGCTGGCGTCTTCGGCCTGGACGGCGAGCTCCTGGGCCTTGGCAAGCTGCGCGTGGGCGTTGCCCGCTCGCCCCTGCCGCTGTTCGATGTCGCCGAGCAGGAGCAATGCCTCGCACTCGACGTCCACCCGACCGAGACCCGGCGCCGCCTCCGCCACCCACTCGAGCTGGGAGGCCGCCTGCTTGAGCTCGCCGAGCATCATGAGGATGTCTGCACGCCGGACGCGGAGCTCGGCGCACGCGCCGACATCCGCCTCGTCGACCAGCTCGAGCGCGCGCGTGAGGAATCCCTCGGCCTCGCGGAAGCCCTCACGGCGCTCGGACTTCGCGGCCGCACGCACGAGCGCCTCGACCGCGGCGTCGACCGGCGGCGCCTCCGGCGGGCGGGCAACCTCGCGCGCGGTCAGGCACGCCTGCTCGAGGTGGTACGCGACCACCTCGATGAAGTCGTCCCCGAGGCCCGGCTGCGCGTCGGCCCAGTCCGCGAAGCGCCGGTGCAGCACCGCCCGCCGGCCCTTCGGAACCTGTCCGTACGAGACCTCGCGGATCAGCACGTGCTTGAACCCGTATTCGCGCTCGCCGGAGATTCGCGAGGCGTCGGTGGGACGGACGAGATCGCGCCGCTCGAGCTCGGCGAGCCCGTCCTCCAGGTCGCCGCCGATCCCGTTCATCGCGGCGACGGCGCTGGGCCAGAAGGTCGTGCCGATCACGGATGCGTTCTGGGCCAGGCTCTTCTCGGCAGGCCCGAGCTGGTCGAGACGCGAGGCGATCAGCGAGTGGATGTTCGACGGTACCGGGATCTGCCCACCCTCGTGCCCGACCCCGACCTCGGCCATCATCCGCACGGTCTCCTCGAGGAAGAGCGGGTTCCCGCCCGAGGCCTCGAGCAGCCGCTCGACGGGAACCTGAACACCCGCCGGCACGAGCTCGGAGATCAGCATCGTGCTGTCCTCGATGCTGAGAGCGTCGAGCCGGAGCGCCCGCCGCGACCCGTTCGAGGTGAAGATCGGCGACTTCGTCTCGATCGCCTCGGGCCTGGCCGTCCCGAGGACGAGCAGCGGCGCGTCGGCCTCGCTCGCGCCCAGGTACGCGAGCAGCTCGAGCAGCGTGGGCTCGGCCCAGTGGAGGTCCTCGATCACGACCACCGTGGGCCGCCGCCCGGCCCGCAGCTCGAGCAGGCGTCGAATGCCCCAGTGCAGCTCAGCCTTTCCGATCTCAGCCGCCGAGTACTGGCCGCGGGGCGTCGTGGCGATGCCCGCCAGGTTCGAGGCGGCGGCGGCGATCGAGCGCAGCTCGTCCTGGTCGGTCGTGTCCAGCGCCTCGAGCAGCATGGCCAGCTTGGCCGCCGTCTCGGCCGGGTCGTCGTCGTGGAGGATTCCGGCGGCGTCCTCCACGATCTCCTCGATGGGCCAGTACGTGATTCCATCGCCGTAGGAGAGACAGCGGCCCCAGTGGACGTCACAACGCTCCTCGAGTCGGTGCACGACCTCGAGCAGCAGGCGGCTCTTCCCGATGCCGGGCGAGCCGAGGATCGTCGCGACGCCGGCGTGCCGCTCCTCGATGACCGCGTCGCAGAACGCCGACAGCTCCTCGAGCTCCTCGAGGCGACCGATGAGCGGCAGGTCGATCCGTGGGCGGCCCCTCGCGTCGTCGCGCTCGCCCGTGACCTCCCAGACCTGGACGGGCTCCGCCTTACCCTTGGCCTCCACCGACTTCGCTTCCTCGAACTCGAAAGCGTTCTTGGCGGCCTGGTAGGTCCGCTCGCCGACGAGGATCCCGTCCGTCGGCGCAGCCGACTGGATGCGGGCGGCCGTGTTGAGCACGTCGCCGGCCGCCGACCACTCGCCTTCGCTCGGTCGAGCGCCGAGCATGATGAGCGCCTCGCCCGTGTGGATGCCGACCCGGATGTGGAGGTCTAGCCATTCGTCCTCGGCGTTCAGGTCCGCGATCGCCTTCCGGACGGCGAGGCCGGCGCGAACGGCTCGCTCGGGGTCGTCCTCGTGTGCCTTCGGCGTGCCGAACAGCGCCAGCACGGCGTCGCCGCTGAACTTCTCGAACGTCCCGCCATGCCGTTCGAGCTCTGCCCGCACACGGGCGTGGTAGGGCGCAACGAGCGCCCTCACGTCCTCGGGGTCGAGCTGCTCGGACCGCGCCGTCGAACCGACGAGGTCGACGAAGATCGCGGTGATGACCTTTCGCTCCTCGCTCGGCGGCGGGACCGGAGCCGCCTCGGCGAGCGCGTTCCCGCACGCCGAGCAGAAACGTGCCCCAGCCGCGTTCTCCGTACCGCACTGGGTGCAGAAAGGCATGGAACAAGCGTACGGCGGCGGCCCGCTTTCTACCAGCCTATTCAGTCGGGACGGGCGGATTCGAACCGCCGGCCTCCTGCTCCCAAAGTGGGCGGGAGAAGTTGCGCCTAGCTGCGCCTAGTTGCGCATAGGTGCAACCACGGCGGTTTCAAGGCCATCGTCTTGCGTCTGGTTGCGGGTAGTCGTTTTCATAGCGTTTCCAACAACGACCCGTAACGGGCCGACATCGCCGCGCGCTGCGCGGCCTCGTTGCGGGCTCGGTCGATCTCACCCGTATAGACGTCGAGCGTCTTCGAGACGTTCGCGTGGCCCATCTGCCGGGAGACCGAGTAGACGTCCTCGCCCGCTGCGATCAGCAAGGACCCGAACGTGTGCCTTGCATCGTGGAGGACGGGTTTCGCGCGGCCCGCCGGGATGCGCTTCGCCTTCACGGCAGCCTCGAAGGCCGCGTCCATTCCTCGGCGCTCGGCAGTCCGCCAGCCGAGCGGACCCCCCGTCTCCGAGGCGAAGACGAAGTCGTGCGGCTGCTTGAACCGACTAGCAAGCCGGTGGCGCTTCGACAGCGCCGCCAGTTCCGGCGTTAGCGTGATCTCTCGCTCGGCAGCCTCCGACTTCAGGGCGACGAGTTCGCCCTGGCGCGGCAGCTGCCGACGCACCCGGATAAGGCCCGCGTCGAAGTCCACGTCGGCCCAACGACAGCCGAGCGTCTCCATCGGGCAGCAACCCGTGAAGATCGAGAAGGCGAGCAGACGTTCGATAGCGCTCCGTCGTTGCTCGCGAGTCAGGCGCAACTTTGGCGCCTCAACAAACTCGACCTGATCGAGCTCCTCGACGAGCCGGCAGCCGAGCGCTCTACCGGGACGAGCGCAAGGAGATCCTGGCACAGGCAGCCGCTCGGGGGCTGTGGTCGCCGCAGCCACGCTCACCGAGAGGGCCGGTGCGTTCCGGTGGCTCAGCTCCGTCACCCCGGACCAATGGCGGTGGACGTGATACCCCTCAGTGCTGCCCTGGGCTGAATGGGCCGGGAACGTCAGCCGGTGATGCCTCCGGCAAGCGCAGCGTGATCGGCGCGTCGGGCATCGGGCCGGATACGTCGTGGAGTTCTCCGCGCGACCAGCAAGAGCCCTTCGCATAGTCGAGCATCGCAGCCGCCACTCCTAGCTGTTCGTCCGCCAGGCACATCGTCATCGTCCCGCCGTCTTCGGCCTCCAGTTGCGCGTGGGACGCGCCGGTCAGAACAAGTAAGGGCAGCTGGTCATTCCACTCTGCAAGCAACCGCTCTGCCATCTCACGGTCGCGCAGCCGCCAGTCGTCAGGAAGCGGATCCGGATCGAGCCGATCAAACACGATCACTTGGTCGAGACAACCCTCGTCACGGAGCCGCTGAAGCAGCGCGAAATGACCGACGGTGATCCGTCCGTCTCCGCAGAAGAACTCCGCTGATGCCGGGAGCGACCAAAGCCGCTCAAAGTCAAGCGAACCGCTGCGAAAGAACGTCTGAACCGACTCGTCCATCTCCTCGTGCGACCACTCGAACGCCACCGCGCGTGCCCCAACTGCCAAAGCTAGTGCGTGGAGGACGCCGGGTGTCTCGCGCACACCGTGCGGCTCCCCGACGACTAGAAGCCCAGAGTCCGCGACCGAGGCGGCCGCGCGCGAAAGCGCTTCACCGTCGAAGGCGCAATCGTCAAACGTATGTGTGCCGACCGCCTGGGCGAACTCCTGGGGAGACCAGATAACCATCGTTGCCCGAACATAGCCGGATCGCTTGCGCCGACAGGTACACCTTGCCAACGCAAGGCGCTTGGGTGGGCAACCCTCCCATCCTTCGAGCGGCGGTTCGCGCAAATCAACCTGGCGTGGGCCAGTGTCCGGAAATGTCCATCGGCGGCCGGCTCGTTGGCTGGAGGGCTGACGGTTAGGGTCTGGTCGTGCCCGACGCAGCGGAGCTGCTGGCGGCGTACGACGCGCAAGTGCGCGACCGTGTGCCCGACCCCTTGCCGAGCGGTGTCACGGTCGAGCGGGACGGTCCGCTCGTGCGCTTTCTCGGCCTGGCGGGCCGCGGCTTCGTCGTCTATCGCGACCTCGGCCAGCTCGAGGGTGCCGACCTCAGCGAGCTGATCACGCGCCAGGTGCAGGTGTTCGCCGAGCGGGGCGAGCGCTTCGAGTGGAAGCTGCATGGGCACGACCGACCTAGGGACTTGCCGCGGCGCCTGCGCGCGGCGGGATTCGTGCCTGAGGACACCGAGACGATCGTGATCGCGGCCGTCGCCGACATCGCCGGGGAGGCGCGACTGCCCGAGGGCGTGTCGCTGCGGGAGGTGACGAGCCGCGCCGACTTCGAACGGATTGCGGCGCTCGAGCAGGCGGTGTGGGGGGACGAGGACCAGCAGAGCTGGCTCGTTGAGATGCTCGAGTCGGAGCGTGCGGTCGACCCGGAGTCGATCACGATCGTTGTGGCGGAGGCCGGCGCGACCGTCGTCTGCGCCGGGTGGATTCGGTTCGAGCGCGACACCGAGTTCGCCACCCTCTGGGGGGCGCGACCCTGCCACAGTGGCGCCGGCGCGGGATTTATCGCGCCACGGTCGCCTACCGGGCGAACCTCGCCGCCAGGCACGGCTTCCGCTACCTGGAGACGGACGCCTCGGACGCTAGCCGCCCGATCCTCGAGCCGCTCGGCTTCACCGCAGTGACGACGACCACCCCATACGTCTGGTCGCCGCCGACGGTCTCGGCAGCAGAGCCCTAGCCTGAGCGAGTGTGCGGGAATGTCACCCGAGCGCTAGTAGGCTCCGGCGGCTCGAGGTCGTACCGGGCATGCGCCTCCGTTGCCTGAATCGACAAAGCCTTCTTCCAGATCGGGAGTCCATGTGGCTGAGCACGAGTGCGCCTTCGGCTAACACGCGTCGTGAGTTGATGCACTAAGCAGGAGGATCACGTTGCCAACGATTCCTCGATATCTCCCGCCACCATCCGTAGCCGTGAACTCGACCCCTACGCTCCCCGAGCCGAGACGAGCTGACTTAAGCATTGCACTGCGGTAGACGAGCTGCTCGCAGGTCGCCTTGCGGACACGCGCCACAAGGCGTGCATCCGGCGGCACCTCCCGGGACATACGCCGCTGCGCGGCCGCCCGGCTAACTCGAGGAGCAAAGTGCATCTCGTAATAGGAAACTCGACCATGGCGGTATTTGACGGAGTTGTATCGGTCTTGCCCGTCTCGCTCCTTCGGCAAGAAGCAGCACCCGCGTATCTGCTGCGGGTCCCGGTCGGGAACGTGATGTGCGAACCAGGCCTTGCGCGTTGCTCCAAAGCCTGTCAATCCGCGCGTAGCACTCGATTGGCTGTGGGCCGACGCCGCAGCCGGTAACGCTAGGACTGCGGCCAAGGCGGCGAGTCTGATTGTTCCGAGACTCATTGACGCCGTGAGCCTCTAGGTCTCGCAGCCGATGCCGTAATGGTCGCCGTCGAAGTCGTGCGGATCGGGGGTCGATGACGTTCCAGACGAAACCTCACTCTGCTCCCTCGTTGCCAGCGGTCAGATAGTCGCATGAGGGCGCCTCTGGCTCAACCCTCCCGGCGTTCGGCTCCCAACCTTCGAGTCTGTACCGCCGCCGCTCGTCATCGAGATCGCTCCGTCCTCGAGCGGCGGTCGCGGCGCCTCCAGCGCGTTGCGGGGAAGTCGGCCAACTCGTCGAGAGGGAGCACGCCGCGCTCGTGCTCGTCAGCCAGCTCGGCCACCGCGCATTTCTTCCCGAGTTGCTGCAGAGATCGCTGCCGTCGCGGACGGAGCCGACACCGCCGGAGGGAAGCCGTACTGGTCTCGCTCTGCTTCGGCCCCATCTCGACGGCGCGTGCCATGTCCGGAACGGCCACTAGGCAGGCACGCGACGCGGGCCTAAGCTGCTGGACATACCACCTCGACAACTTGAAACAGGTGGGCAGGGTCAGGCTGTACACGTTCAAGCTGCCTGCTCGCAAGCGCAATCTGTTGCGTCGCTGCACCTTCGTCCCCTAGAACGGCGGCGCGTTCGGCTCGCCACCCGGCCCCGTAACCGGCTGCGAGGATGCCGGTCTCGTGAAGGCGACAGGCGTCCGATGCGGCAAGTGCAAGAGGATTCTCGACGAGTCGCCCTAACCTGCCTGCGAACGAGCGGCAGCCGTGCCCCGTCTGCGGAAGCCGTCGAGGTCAGCGGCACCGCGCACGTCAACGTATCCGCCTCCCTCGCCGGGACCAAGATCCACGAGGAGGTCGAGAGAAGTTGGCCTTGGCTTCTCGTCTCGCTCGGCCTTACCGTCGTGGCGTCCCTCGTCGGCCTCGTCCTGGCCGGCGCCCTCGGTCTCATCGTTGGCCTCGTGCACGGACTGCTCAGCGCTTTCCAGCAGGGCTCCGCGCGGCGACGTGTATCCGCGAGATCGAGCACGGTGGCGATCGCTGAGAGCTCGAGCGGGCAGCCCGCGTTTCCAAAACGGTTTCCAAAGGCGAGCATCCGGCACAGTCTGCAAGCCACGCTAACTGAGAAACCCGCCGTTTCCAGCGGGTCTCTCAGTCGGGACGGGCGGATTCGAACCGCCGGCCTCCTGCTCCCAAAGCAGGCGCGCTAACCAGGCTGCGCTACGTCCCGTCGGGAGGCTCAGTCTAGCTTCGGCCTCCGCGGGCTCGATCTCGGCAGAAAGCTGCTCGATGCGCGGTTTTTCGTGTTTGCGAAGTGTAAAAACACCGGTTTCGGGCAGATCTCGGCCGGTGTCTGTGCTTTCATCCAGGCGACTCGTGGCTGGGCGAGCCATCATCGTGGCGGCAGCCGTCGCCGGGGCGTTGTTATGCGGGGGGCAGGGGAAGTCAGCAGCGCTGACCCGTCCCGAGCTGTCCCTGTTGCGGGCCATGAACGAGATCCGGGCCGCGCACGGGCTCGCGCCGCTGCGCGCCGACCCGCGCCTCCAGCGCTCCGCACGAGGCCACTCGCTGGCGATGCTCAGGACGCAGACGTTCTCGCACGGCGCCTACACCGCCCGGATCCGTAGGGTCGGCATCAGGGCGCCACGTGTGGGCGAGAACATCGCGTGGGGCTCGGGCAGCTACACGCGCGCTCGCGCGATCGTGAGCGTCTGGCTGGAGAGCCCGACGCACCGGGCGAACCTGCTTCGCCGGGGCTTCTGGAGTGTGGGCATCGGAGCCCTGCGCGGGCGCTTCGAGGGCCGCGCCGCGCTGATGGTCACTACGGACTTCGCCGGCCGGTAGGGCTTTGACGACGCCTAAGCCGGCTCGATCAGCTCGCGCAGCTCGCTGATCCGCTCACGCCGCACCTGCGCGCGCTCACCGCGGTCGACGCGCTCGACCAGGTCGCGCACGAGCGGCGCCAGCTCGAGCGGGTTGAACGGCTTCGAGACGTAGTCGATCCCGCCGAGGTCGAGCCCACGCGCGCGATCGCGCACCTCCGCGCGGGCGGTGAGGAAGACGATCGGGATCGAGCTCGTCCGGTCGTCTTCGAGCAGTTGCTCGGCGACCTGCCAGCCGTCGAGGCCGGGCATCATCACGTCCAGGAAGATCACGTCGGGCGGGTCGCTGCGTGCCTGCTCGACCCCGCTCAGGCCGTCACTCGCCTCGAGCACCTCCATGCCCTCGGCCTCGAGGTTGACCCGGCAGAGCAGCCGGATCGGAGCCTCGTCGTCGATGACCAGCACGGTCGTCATGTGGCGATTCCCCCCGATCATATGAGCCGGGAGCCCGTGTCGGGCCACCGCTGCGCAATGCGCAGGGCGGAACCGCTCTGAGCGGCCTTTCGGATCGAGAAAATAGGCCGGACGGCCTATTGGAATGCGAGCCCGGGCCGGGTAGCGTCCCCCTCACTGGGCGATGCAAGCCGCGGTTCCTCGTACCTGGCCTTGAGGTCCGCGGCGAGCAATGGGGAGAAGCCCGTCGCCACCACCCCCCGAGCGGCGGGCTTTTCCTCGCACCAGCCTCTCTCAGAGACGTCTCGAAGCAACGCCTTCGGATCAGTGACGCCTCAGGATGCGCGGACGATCGTCGGCTCGCTGCTGCCGCCGTCGACCGAGACCTCGAGCGCCAGCGTCTCCTCCTTGATCCAGTCCTCGTGTGCGAGCAGCTCGGCCTGCGCCTCGGGAAGGGTCAGCAGGATGCGGTCGGTCAGCTCGAGGCCCTGCTCCTTGCGCAGGCCGTTCACCTCGTGGATCAGGTCGCGCGCACGGCCCTCGAGCTCGAGCTCGGGGTCGAGCGCCAGGTCGAGCGCGACGGTCAGGCCCTCCTCGCTCGCGACGGCCCAGCCTTCCTTGCCGTGCCGCTCGACGAGCACCTCGTCGGGGCCGAGCTCGTGGCCGTCCGCGCGGAAGCGCCCGCCGTCGAGCTCCTCGAACTCGCCGTCCGCGAGTGCGGCGCGAACGCCCGCGAGCTCCTTGCCCAGCCTCGGGCCGAGCGCCGGGCAGGTTCGGCTTCACGCGCAGCTCGCTCTCCTCGACCGGGCCGAACTCGACCTCCTTGACGCTCAGCTCCTCGGCGATCTCCCCGGCCTGGGCCGAGGCTCCGTCGGCGCCCTGGACGACGAGCCGCCGGAGCGGCTGGCGCAGCTTGAGCCCCGACTGCGCGCGGGCCTGGCGGCCGAGCTCGACGACGCGCGCGCACCTCGGCCACCTCGTCGAGGAGCAGCTGGTCGGGCTCGCCCGCCTCGGGCCAGCCGGCCAGGTGGACCGACTCGGGCGCCTCGTCGCAGGCCCCGGCGACGAGGTTCCGCCAGAGGTGCTCGGGCAGGAACGGCATCACCGGGCCGACGACGCGCATCGCCTGGACGAGCGACCACCAGAGCGTCTCGAGCGCCTCGGGCTCCCCGTTCCAGAACCGCCGCCGGGAACGGCGGATGTACCAGTTCGAGAGATCGTCGACGTAGCTCTCGAAGGCGCTCGTCAGCGCCGGCGTCCAGAACCGCTCGTAGGCCGCCTCGGCGTCGGCGACGAGCTGGTAGGTCCTCGGGCGACGAGCCAGCGGTCGAGCGTCTGCGTCGACGACGGCTCGGGCTCCCCCACGCCGGCCGCCACTTCCGCATCGCCGACATCCACGAGCGGCTCAGCGACATCGGCGCGCACGCGGCGCCCTCGCGGGCGGCGCGCATCCTGGCCGGCCTCGGCTTCGACGAGGCGGCCCAGCAGCGGCCCTGCTCGGAATACTCCGGCGGCTGGCGCATGCGCGTGGCGCTCGCCGCCATGCTGTTCACCGAGCCCGATCTGCTGCTGCTCGACGAGCCCACCAACTACCTCGACCTCGAGGGCGCGCTGTGGCTCGAGGACTATCTGCGCGACTACCCCCATACCGTGCTGATCGTCAGCCACGACCGCGAGCTGCTGAACCGCGCCGTTGGCTCGATCCTGCACCTGGCGCAGGGCAAGCTCACGCTCTACACGGGCGGCTACGACCGCTTCGAGGAGGCGCGGCGCGAGAAGCAGCGCCTCGACCTCAAGCTCAAGAAGAAGCAGGACGACGAGCGCCGCCACATCGAGGCGTTCATCACGCGCTTCAAGGCCAAGGCGTCGAAGGCCACGCAGGCGCAAAGCCGCGTCAAGGCGCTGGCGCGCATGCAGCCCATCGCCGAGCAGATCGAGGAGCGCGTCGCCCCGTTCCTGATCCCCAATCCGGCCAAGGCGTTCGCCAGCCCGCTGATCCGGCTCGAGGGCGCAGCCGTCGGCTACGTCGCCGGACTCGGCCGGTGCTGCAGGACCTGGATCTGCGGCTCGATGCCGACGACCGCGTCGGGCTGCTCGGTGCCAACGGCAACGGCAAGAGCACGTTCGCCAGGCTGATCGCCGGACGCATGGAGCCCATGGCCGGCCGGCGCTATGCCTCGCAGCAAGATCGACGGTCGGCTACTTCGCCCAGCACCAGATGGACGACCTGCCGGTCGGCCAAGACGCCCTACGAGCACATGCTCGACCTGATGCCCGACGCGACCGAGGCGCAGCGGCGCGCCAAGCTGGGCGTGCTCGGCTTCAGCATCGGCAAGGCCGACACCAAGGCGGAGAACCTGTCGGGCGGCGAGAAGGCGCGCCTGCTGTTCGCGCTGGCGACGTTCCACGGGCCGCATCTGCTGATCCTCGACGAGCCGACCAACCATCTCGACGTCGATGCGCGCGAGGCGCTGGTGCGCGCGCTCAACGACTACGAGGGCGCCGTCATCCTGATCAGCCACGACCGCCACCTGATCGACGCCTGCGCCGACCGCCTGTGGATCGTGCGCGGCGGCACGGTGCGCACCTACGACGGCGACATGGACCAGTACCGCGCCGAATGCCTGGCCGAGCGCGGCGCCGATCCCGATGCGCCGCGCGCCAAGGCGAAGGCGAACGGCGCGGCGCGGCAGACGGCGCAGGACGCGCGCCGGCAGGCGGCGGAGTCGCGCGCCGCGCTGGCGCCGCTGAGGAAGAACGTCACCAAGGCCGAAGCCGAGATCGAGCTGCTGTCCAAGCGCATCGCGGCGGTCGATCGCGACCTGGCCGACGGCGGCCTCTACCGGCGCGATCCCGCCCGCGCCCAGGCGCTGGCGCGCGAGCGCGGCGGCCTGATCCGCGCCCGCGACGGACGCCGAGGCGGCCTGGCTCGCCGCCAGCGAGGCCTACGAGCAGGCCGAGGCGCGCGCCAAGGAAGCCGTTCGGTAAGCCGCTCTCGACCAAGGTTGCGAACCTCGCTCCAGCGACAACGGTCATTCCGGGGCTTGTCCCCGGGACCCATCCATCCGCGGGCTCCGCAGTTTGAGGATTTCTGGATCCCGGCAACAAGTGCCGGGATGACCGTTGTGCTCCAGGGTGGCGTTCCCCGTTGAAGACGGAGCAGCCTGGGCACGCGGCCTCCAAAACGTGTCAGGAGACTGGCGCGCGCATCTCGACCGGGCCGTCGGCGCAGGGCAAAATGAGCCATGGCTTCCAGGACCATCGCACAGGGCCACGGCATCATCGTCTACGACTACTGCTGCGAGGCAGGGCCGGGCGATCGGCCGTTTGCGGAGCTGCACGACCGCTTCTCCGTTGCCTATGTGCGCAAAGGCAGCTTCGGTTACCAGGCGCGGGGTCGCGCCTTCGAGCTGGTCGCCGGCTCCCTCCTGATCGGCCGCCCCGGCGATGAATATATCTGCACGCACGACCACCACGTCTGCGGCGACGAGTGCCTGTCCATCCAGCTCACGCCCGACGTGGCGGAGACCACGGGTGTCAAGCCGCGTTCGTGGCATTCCGGCGGTCTGCCGCCGGTTCCCGAGCTGGTGGTGCTGGGCGAGTTGGCGCAGGCCGCAGCCGAGGGCAGTAGCGATGTCGGGCTCGACGAGGTCGGCCTGATGCTGGTGGCGCGCTGCGCAGAGGTCGTATCCGGCGAGAGCCAGAAGGCGACCAAGGCCGCCGCGCGCGACCGTCGCCGTGCGGTGGAGACGGCCATGTGGATGGACGCCAACGCCCACGAGCCCATCGGCCTCGACAGCGCGGCGGGGGAGGCAGGGCTCAGCCCGTTCCACTTCCTGCGGCTGTTCCGCGACGTGCTGGGCGTGACCCCGCACCAATACCTGGTCCGCGCCCGCCTGCGCCGCGCTGCGCGCCTGCTGGCGGACGAGGAGCGCTCGATCACCGACATCGCCCTCGATGTCGGCTTCGCCGACCTCTCCAACTTCGTGCGCACGTTCCACCGCGCCGCCGGCGTGTCGCCAACCGGCTTCCGTCGCGCCGCGCGCGGTGACCGCAAGATTCTCCAAGAACGGATGTCGGCCGCCGCCCTAGGGTGACCTCCGAGACAAGGAGGTTCCCATGTACGACCACATCGGCTTGAAAGTGAGCGATCTTGCCAAGAGCGTGCGCTTCTACAAGGCGGCGCTCGGCGCTTTGGGCTACGAGCTCTGCTCGCAGGACGAGGCGGGCGCCAGCTTCGGGCCCGCCAAGGCACCAGCGCTATGGCTTTCCGTCGCCAAGGGTTCGACCGGTCCCGGCGTGCATGTCGCGTTCCGCGCCGCCGACCACGCGGCCATCAAGCGCTTCCACCAGCAGGGCCTGAAGGCAGGCGGGCGCGACCACGGAGCCCCGGGGCTGCGCGCCGACTACAGCCCCACCTACTACGCCGCGTTCCTGCTCGATCCCGACGGCAACAACGTCGAAGCCGTGTGCACGCGCTAGCCGTCGGCGCGTTCGAATTCTCATTCACGCAACAACAGGAGAGATGGACATGGCATCCATCCGCAAGGAAATGCGTGATCGAGGCGCGGCCCGAGAGCGTCTGGGCGGCGATTCGCGACGTCGGCGCCGTGCACACGCGCCTGGCTCCGGGTTTCGTGGTCGACTGCCGGCTCGATGGCGACGCCCGGATCGTCACCTTCGCCAACGGTCTGGTGGCGCGCGAGCTCATCGTCGACATCGACGATGCGACCCGCCGCCTGGTCTGGTCCGTCGTGCAGGGGCGGCCGACGCACCACAACGGCTCCCTGCAGGTGTTCGCCGAGGACGGCGGCCGCAGCCGGGTCGTGTGGATCGCCGATGTGCTGCCGAACGATCTCGCCGGCGCCATCGGCGGCATGATGGAGCACGGCATGCGCGCCATGAAGCAGACGCTGGAGGCGAAGCGCGTGGGAGCGGCGGCATGACCATGACCATGGACAAGACGGGGGCCAAGACCGCGGCGCTCCCTGCCTTCCTCGACTGCCTCCACGCCGACGGCCCCGCGGCCGATCGCGCCGGCAACATGGACCTCTACGGCTGGCTGGTCGGCTCGTGGGACCTCGACGTCACCCGCTTCCTGCCGGACGGCACGACGCGCCGGCGGCCCGGCGAGTGGCACTTCGGCTGGGTGCTGGAGGGCCGCGCCATCCAGGACGTGTGGGTCGTGCCGCCGCGCGGGGCCCAGCGCGCGGGCGACGCGGCCGCCAACAACCACGTTTATGGCACGACGCTGCGGGTCTATGATCCGCGAATCGATGCCTGGCAGATCCAGTGGACCGATCCCGTGACGCAGACCTATCTCAGCATGATCGGCCGCAAGGAGGGCAGCGACATCGTGCAGCTCGGCAAGAGCCCCGACGGCAATCTGATCCGCTGGAGCTTCCGCGACATCACGCCGGACTCATTCCTCTGGCGAGGCGAGGTGTCCGTCGACAAGGGAGCGACCTGGCGCCGCGTCGTCGAATTCCTCGCGCGCCGCGTCTGAGGAGCTGAGATGGCACTGCAGGCAACACCACGCAATGAGCGAGCCGAGCATCGGGCTCAGGAGCAGCACTCGTCTGTTCGACACGGCGCTGGGCGCGTGCGGCATCGCCTGGAGCGAGCGGGGCGTGACGCGGCTGCAGCTGCCGGAACGCACGCCCGCCGCCACCGAGCGCCGGCTGAGGGCAAGGTCGTCGGACGGCGGCGCGGGCGTGCCGCCCGCGCCGGTCCGAGAGGCGATCGCGATGCTGGAGCGCTATTTCGCCGGCGAGCGCGTCGATTTCTCGAGCGTTGCGCTCGACCTGAGCGGCGTCGGCCCGTTCCATCGCAAGATCTACGACGCGTCGCGGTCGCTCGGCTGGGGGCAGACGGCCAGCTACGGCGACCTGGCGCGGCAGGCCGGCTCGCCCGGCGCCGCGCGCGCGGTCGGGCAGGCGATGGGCCACAACCCCGTGCCGATCATCATCCCCTGCCACCGCGTGCTGGCCGCCGGCCGCAAGATCGGCGGCTTCTCCGCCTACGGCGGGGCCGCTCACCAAGGAGCGCCTGCTGGCGCTCGAGGGCGTGCACCTCGGCGCCGGCACGCCGCTGCTGCCGGGCCTATGACGCGGGCTTGGCCCCGTCCACGCGTCGCTCGTCGCTGATGCGCGCGGTGCGGTGACGTTGACGCTGGCCCCGCGCGCCACCTACGTTGCATCCATCGCATCGCGCGTAACTGAAGCGAGGATGATCCCCATGGCAGTCAAAATCGAGCGCATGGCGGCGAAGACCGTCTTCGATCCGCCGACGTACACCCAGACCATGAAGGTCACGGGCGCCCAGACGATCGTGTTCATCTCCGGTCAGGTGGACTACGACGAGCGAGGCCAGCCCGGTCACCCCGGGGATTTCGCCGCACAGGCGCGCGCGACTTTGAGCGCCCTCAAGGCGCAGGTGGAGGCTGCCGGGGGTACGCTCGCCAATGTCGTGAAGCTGACGACCTTTCTCACCGATATCCGCCACCGCACGGAGCTGGCGCAGATCCGCGAGGAGTTCTTCGGCAAGAAGGCGCCCGCCTCTACGCTCGTGGGGGTCACGGCGCTCGCCATGCCGGGCTGGCAGATCGAGGTCGAGGCGATCGCGGTCATTTGAGCCGCCGGACGCAACGACGGGTGCGCATATGTGCCGGCGAGCCGGACGCTTCGCAGCCGTCCCACGGCAAAATCTGGTGCGGTCGAGAGGACTCGAACCTCCACGCCTTGCGGCGCTAACCCCTCAAGCTAGTGCGTCTACCAATTCCGCCACGACCGCATGCCATGGGCGCGAGCACGTCTAGCAAACTGAGGCGGCGCGAACAAGCCGCTGGCGCCGCGGCCGCTGGAGGACGGGCAAATCCGCCGTCTTCGGAGGCTCGGCTGGCCAAACGGCCGCCGAATTGCCATGTTGAGGGCAGGCGCGCCACCTCGCGCCAGCAGCCCGGACGACCCGCACCATGGCATCGGCTCCGTTTCCGCCCGTCGACTGGATGGTCACGCGCGAGCTCGTGGACTACGAGGCGGCGTGCGCGCTCATGGCCGAGCGCGTCGATGCCATCGCCGCCGGCAAGGCGCGCCGAGCTCGTCTGGCTCCTCGAGCACCCGCCGCTCTACACCGCCGGCACCAGCGCCAAGGCCGCCGACCTGATCGAGCCGGGGCGCTTTCCGGTGCACCGCTCCGGCCGCGGCGGCCAGTTCACCTATCACGGTCCCGGCCAGCGCGTCGGCTACGTCATGCTCGACGTTGCGCGCCGCTGGGGCGACGTGCGCGCCTACGTCGACGGCGCTGGAGACGCTCGATCATCGATGCGCTGGCGTCGCTCGGGGTGGAGGCGCACACCCGCAGCGGCCTGGTCGGCGTCTGGGTGCGCCGGCAGGAGGGGGCGCGCGAGCGGCAGGACAAGATCGCGGCGATCGGCGTGCGGCTGCGGCGCTGGGTCAGCTCGCACGGCTTCAGCATCAACGTGGCGCCGGACCTGGCGCACTTCTCCGGCATCGTGCCGTGCGGCATCCGCGATGACGGGGTCACGAGCCTGGCCGAGCTGGGGTCGGGCGCGGGCCTGGAGGCGCTCGACGGCGCGCTGCGCCGAGCTTTCGAGCGCCGCATCGGCCCGACCTGCGAGGCGGCCGCGGGCACATCGGCCGCTGCAGCGGCGACAAGCTCTCGCCCCGGCCTGAGGGACAACCCACAAGAAAAGCGCCGCCCGGCCCGTTGTCGCGGGCGGACGGCGCGAAAACCAGACAGCGGCTCTAGCCCTTGGTCGCCGGCTTGCCGTCGCCCGTGGCGGGCGCGGGCCCGGCCGGCGTCTCGGGCGTGTCGTAGTAGAGGCTGCCTTCCTCGATGGAGACGACGTCGTCGGATTCGAGCTGGTACTCCTCCTCCTCGTCGTCGTCGAGATGAACGGTGCACCCTTTGGCGCAGATGCCATTCAGCACTTGCGCGGGCTTGAGGACGTGTTCCGTCCTGGTATCGCCCTCGACGATCGTCACCTTGTGATCTTGATCGTCGCGATTGGTGATCGACACCGCGTGGGCTGCGGTGCTGCTCGACAGGAGCCCGATCGCTCCAACCACACCCGCAAGACGCATCCGCAAGATCAAACGCAAAGGGTGCACCCTTCTCGGCCTTACTTCTTTTTCTTCTTCGCCGCTTTCTTCTTCACTGCCTTCTTTGCCTTCTTCGCCTTCATAGTCTGTCCTTCCATCTGTGACCGAGTCGCCCGAATCGTGTCCGGGCCCTGTCAATGTGAAAATTTTTCCGCCAAATGCCAAACGCAATTTTCCACTGACGCCTATCGACGTTTTCGATAGATACATTCTGATCATACATCGCAGTGAGAGTCGAGCGATGGACATCGCACTCGCGCGCACCTTCCTGATGGTTGCCGAGACGGGCAGCTTCATCGACGCCGGACGCAAGCTCAACATCACGCAGTCGACGGTGAGCGCGCGCATCAGCGTGCTGGAGGAACTGTTCGGACGCCCGCTGTTCGAGCGCTCCAAGAACGGCGCGTCGCTCACGGGCGCCGGCGAGCAGTTCCAGAAGCACGCGCTGGCGCTGGTGCGCGTGTGGCAGCATGCGCAGCTCGAGGTGGGCTTCTCCGGTCCCTACCGCGACCATCTGGCCGTCGGCGCGCACGCGACGCTGTGGGACGGCTTCCTGATGCGCTGGATCTCCTGGCTGCGCGACAACATCCCCGACATCGCCATCTCGGCATCCGCCAGCCTGTCCGCCGTGATGATCCAGCGGCTGCTCGAGGGCACGCTCGATCTGGCCGTCATGTACCGCCCCGGGCAGCCGCCGGGCCTCACCATCGAGCACCTGTTCGACGAGGAGTTCGTGCTGGTCACCAGCGCGCCGGCGCGCAGCCGGCGCACGGAGAGCAACTACGTGTTCGTCGACTGGGGCCCCGATTTCCAGGCCGAGCATGCGGCCGCCTACCCCGAGCTGACCAACACGGCGGTGAACCTGGACCTCGGCTCGCTGGGGCTCGATTTCCTGCTCGCCAACGAGGCCTCGGGCTATTTCCCGCGCCGGCTCGTCAAGCGCCATGTCAACCGCCGCCGGCTGCGCATCCCGGCCCGCGCGCGCGCCTTCACCTATCCGGTCTACATGGTCTACCCGGAGGCGCGCGACGAGGAGGCCTACGAGCCGATCCTGCAAGGCCTGCGCCGCGCCGCCGAGCGGCTGATTTGACTTCCCACTTCTGTCATCCCGGAATTCGCGCCAGCGAATATCCGGGACCCAGGGCCACGATCTGCTCGCATGGTTCCTGGGTCCCGGATATTTCGCTGCGCGAATTCCGGGATGACAGGAGCATCACGCCGTCGGCAGCACGTCGAAGCCGGCGGGTGGGTCGCCGCCCTCCTCGACGATCCTCACGGCGGTGACGCGCGCCGAGGGCGGCCCGTCCTTGCAGCGCTCGAGCATCTGCGCGACGTCGTCGGCTGGACCGGAGAACAGAGCCTCGACGCTCGCCGTCGCGGCGGTTGCGCACCCAGCCCGTGAGGCCGAGCTCGCCGGCGACGCGCTCGGTCCAATAGCGGTAGCCCACGCCCTGCACGCCGCCCTCGATGCGCACCCGCACGGTGCGCGCTTGTCCTTGCGGCTCGCCCATGCCCGCTCTCAGTAGCCGATGGCCATGCCGTCCTTGCGCGCGTCGGAGGCGCCGATCAGCACCCCGTTGTCGCGATCCATGATCACGATCTGCCCGCCGCCCCACGGCGTCACCTGCCGCTCCACGCGATGGCCGAGCCGCTTCAGTCCGGCGACGACCGCGTCGGGCACCGTCTCCTCCACCTGCAGCGCGTCGCCCTCGAAGAACACGCGCGGGGCATCGAGCGCCTCCTGCGCGTCCATGCCGTACTCGAACATGTTGCTCATGACGTAGACGTGGCCCATGGGCTGGAAGTGCGCGCCCATGACGCCGAACGCCATGTAGGGCTTGCCGTCCTTCAGCACCATCGCCGGCACCAGCGTGTGCAGGGGGCGCTTGCCGGGCGCGATGCAGTTGGGGTGCCTGGGATCGGTGACGAAGCCCTTGCCGCGGTTGTGCAGCACGATGCCGGTCTTGGCCGTGACGATGCCGGAGCCGAACTCGTCGAACAGCGAGTTGATGAACGAGACCAGCCATGCCCTTCTCGTCGACGATGGAGAAGTACACCGTGTCGGAGCCGACCGGCTGCGGCAGGGGTCCCAGCTGGGGCCGGCGCTTCTTGCGGTCGAGGCGGGCGACGAGATTGCCGATCACCTCGTCGTCCAGCATGTGCTCGACCGGCACGTCGGCCATGTCGGGATCGGCGACGAAGGCGTCGCGCATGGCGTAGGCCAGCCGCGCCGCCTCCATCAGCACGTGATAGCGCTCGGCCGAGACGGGCTCCGCGCTGCGGCTTGCCCAGGCGCTCCAGCATCTTGAGCATGATGAGGGCGACGATGCCCTGGTTGCTGGGCGGCAGCTCGACCAGCTCCACGCCGCGATAGGGCACCGAGATGGGCGTGACGTAGCTGGCGCTATCGGCCTGGGCCGCGAAGTCGTCGAGCGTGTGCAGCCCGCCCAGCGCCTTGAGCTCGGCCACCATGTCCTTGGCCGACTCGCCGCGGTAGAAGCCGTCGCGGCCGTCCTTGGCGATGCGTTTCAGCGTGGCGGCCAGCGCCGGAAAGCGCATGACCTCGCCGGCCTTCGGCGACCGCCCGGCCTTGAGCAGGTGCTTCTTGGCCCCGGCGTTGCGCCCGATCTTGCCGACGTTGCGCGCCCAGTCGGCGGCGACCCGCGGCGTCACCACGAAGCCCTCCTGCGCCAGCGCGATCGCCGGCTGCAGCAGTCGCTCGATCCCCCATGTGCCGTGGTCCTCGAGCAGGCGCATCCAGCCGCCGATGGCGCCGGGCACCGTCACGGCGTGCGCGCTGTCCGGCTCGATGCGTGCGAGGTTCGACTTGGCGAGCCAGGCGGCGGTGGCAGCCTTAGGCGCCCGGCCCGAGGCGTTGAGGGCGACCAGCTTCTTGGCTCCGGGCTTGGCGACGAGCGCGAAGCAGTCGCCGCCGATGCCCGTCATGTGCGGCTCGACTACGGCGAGCACGGCCGCGGTGGCGATGGCAGCGTCGACGGCGTTGCCGCCCTGGCGCAGGACCTCGACGGCGGTGAGGCTCGCCGCGGGATGCGAGGTGGCGCACATGGCCCGGCGCCCATAGACGAGCGAGCGGCCGGGAGAGTGGAAGCTGCGCATGCAAGTCTCCGAGATGTCCGGGAAGGCGGCGGGGCGTGCGGCCCCAAGACATACGGAGAAATCGCAGCGCAGCGCAAGGCGGGCGGTGCCTCCTCCCTCTCCCCGTACTTCACGGGGAGGGGGTCGGGGTGAGGGGCGGCCACAAATGCCGGAGCAAGCGGCCGCCCCTCACCCTAACCCTCTCCCCATGCTGAAGGAGCATGGGGAGAGGGGACTAAGGCGTCGCGCTACGTGAGGCGGCCGGTCTCTGCGGAGAGGCCGTCCTTGGCTTCCGCTGGCACGGCATCGGGTTGGGCGGGCTCGCCGTAGAGGTCGTAGAGCAGATCGAGCGAGTCGAGGAAGGTGGCGACGAGGTCGAGCAGGGTGCCGAGGCGAATGCGCCCCGCCACCAGGTAGTCCTCGCCGACGCGCAGCTCGGCCAGCCGCTCGAGGCCGGCAGCGTCGCGCGCGATCAGGGCGCGGCTGCGCAGGAAGGCGAAGGCGGTGTCGCCCGTGTCGAAGTCGCGCGTGGTGGTGTCGCCGAGCTCCATGGCGGCATCGACCAGTGGCGCCGTGCCGGCGACGAACAGCGCGATGAGCGGCTTCAGGCGCATCTCGCGGCGGCGCATCTCCTCGGCCCGCTTGCGCGCCTGCAGCAGCCGCGCCGTCAGGCTGAGCTCGAGCGTGCGCACGGTGGTGAGGAACTCGGCGAGCTCGCGGTTCTGCCGCACCAGCCGCGCCATGGTGAGCTGCTGGGCCGCGTCCGCGAGCGCCACCTTCTCGGTGAGCAGGTCCTCGCCCATGGCGAGCGCGGCATCGAGGTGGTCGCCCAGCAGATAGATGCTGGGATGCCTGGCAGGTGCGCTGGCGGTCATGAGGTCCCCCGAGTCCCGAACGCATGGGCCGCAGGACGCAAGGCCGCCCTGCTGCGTTCACGATGACCGACTAGAAGACCGATTCTCTCGGATCGAGCCAACCGCAGTTGCGGTTTTCAACGCCTCATGCCGTCGTGCGAAGGTTCGGACTCGGGTTCGACACTCGGCGTCATCCCCGCGAAGGCGGGGACCCACGCAAGTTTCTCAATACTCGACGGTTAGTGCGTGGGTGCCCGCCATCGTGCCGGAGGCGCGTCTTCGACACGACGCGGGCATGACGTCGCGGTTGTTGCCGCGACTGTCGCTTGAGGGCGCGACCGCTGCCGCGAGATCAGGCGGCGCGGTTGGACTGGGTATCGGGTTGGGGTGCGCCGGACAGCAGACGCGACAGCGCGCTCTGCGCATCCCGCTCGCTGGTGAAGACGCCGACGACGTCGCGCGGGCCCGAGCCGGCCGTCAGAATGACGACCTGACCCGACGGATAGCGCACGAGCTCGTAATTCGCCAGTTCCATGACCCGTCCCCCTGTGAGAGATCCAAGACCACTCGCGAATTCAGACGCGACCCGACGCGCCGCCATGTCCAGCCGGGGCTGAGCCGGCCGACAGGCGCCATCACATAAATGTCACCAACACACGAGTCAATGGCCTGCAGCCCACCCAACCCGGCGACGGCCGGAACAGCTCCGTTTCCGACTGGGCCAGCCCGTCATTTCGGGGCTCGACTCGGCAAGCCCCGGGGATGACGGCGCTCAGCCCGTGCCATGTTCAACTGCACCCGCTGGTGCCGCCGCAGGTGTCGCACTTGAGGCAGGTGCCGTTGCGCACCAGGGTGAAGTTGCCGCACTCGCGGCAGCTCTCGCCCTCGTAGCCCTTGACCTTGGCTTCCGCCCGCAGATCCGCCTCGAGGTTGTCCTTGGCGAGACGGGTCTTGGCCCTGGCATTCAGCTGACTCTGCAGCTGCCGGGCGATCTCCTCGACGGAGGCATCCACCTTCGGCTTCGCCAGGCCGGCTGCCAGGTCCTGCTGCAGCACGCTGAGGGAGGCTACGCCTGCCTCCATCCTCGCCTTCTCGGGCTTGACGAAGGCGGTCGCCACTTCCTGGCGCAGGCTTGCCTGCAGGCTGGCGACCGGGCTCGTCGGGATCGACCTGCGTCGCCTCGATCGCCACCGCGCTCGTCGTCGAGCGCAGCGCCAGCACCCGGCTCTCCTGCCCGCGCAGCAGGCCGCGCGAGAGGAACCTGGCGGCCGGCGGCGGGGCCTGCTCCTCCAGCTCCTCCTCCGACGAGCCGAGCCCGGTGTTGGCGATCTCGCTGACGTCGACGTGGGCGAGATCGTTGCGGCCGAGATAGGAGACCGCCAGCTCGCGGAAGATGTAGTCGAGGATCGAGGTGGCGTTCTTGATGGTGTCGTTGCCCTGCACCAGGCCCGCCGGCTCGAAGCGGGTGAAGGTGAAGGCGTCGACGTACTCCTCCAGCGGCACGCCGTACTGCAGGCCCAGCGAGATGGCGATGGCGAAGTTGTTCATCAGCGAGCGGAAGGCGGCGCCCTCCTTGTGCATGTCGATGAAGATCTCGCCGAGCCGCCCGTCCTCGTACTCGCCGGTGTGGAGGTACACCTTGTGGCCGCCGACGGTGGCCTTCTGGGTGTAGCTCTTGCGCCGGTTGGGCAGCTTCTCGCGCTCGCGCTGGCGCTCGACGATGCGCTCCACGATCCGCTCCGCCATCACCGCGGCGCGCGCCGCCATCGGCTTGTCGGACGCGAGCTGCTCGGCCACCTCCTCCTGCTCCTCGACGTCGTCGGCCAGCAGCTGCGCGTTGAGCGGCTGGGACAGCTTGGAGCCGTCGCGGTAGAGCGCGTTGGCCTTGAGCGCCAGCCGCCAGGACAGCATGTAGGCGCCCTTGCAGTCCTCCACGCTCGCCTCGTTCTGCATGTTGATGGTCTTGGAGATGGCCCCCGAGATGAAGGGCTGGCTCGCCGCCATCATGCGGATGTGGCTCTCCACCGACAGGGAGCGCTTGCCCTTGCGCCCGCAGGGGCTGGCGCAGTCGAACACGGCCAGGTGCTTCTCGGCGATGTGCGGCGCGCCTTCCAGCGTCATGGCCCCGCACACGTGCTCGTTCGCCGCCTCGATGTCCTTCTTGGCGAAGCCCAGATGCACGAGCAGGTCGAAGGCCGGATCGGCAAGCGTCTCCGCCGGGATCTGCAGCGTCTGGGTGAGGAACTCCTCGCCGAGCGTCCAGCGGTTGAAGGCGAACTTGATGTCGAACGCGGTCTTGAGCGCCGCATCGAGCTTGCGCAGCACGGCGTCGGTGAAGCCCTTGGCCTTGAGCGTGGAATGGTTGACGGCCGGGGCCTGGGCCAGCGTGCCGTGGCCGACCGCATAGGCCTCCATCTCGGCGATGCTGGGCCTCGCCGTAGCCCAGCGTGCGCAGGGCCTCGGGAACGGCCTGGTTGATGATCTTGAAATAGCCGCCGCCCGCCAGCTTCTTGAATTTCACCAGCGCGAAGTCGGGCTCGATGCCGGTGGTGTCGCAGTCCATGACGAGGCCGATGGTGCCGGTGGGGGCGATCACGGTCGACTGCGCGTTGCGATAGCCGTGCTCCTGGCCGAGCGCGATGGCCTGGTCCCAGGCGCGCCGGGCGGCCTCGACGAGACTGCTCATCGGCGCAGGCGGCGGCATCGAGCGGCACCGGCGGCGTGGACAGCTTCTCGTAGCCGGCGTCGAGCCCGTAGGCGGCGCGGCGGTGGTTGCGGATGACGCGCAGCATGTCGGCGGCGTTGTCCTCGTAGCCGGGGAATGCTCCCAGCTCCTTGGCCATCTCGGCCGAGGTCGCGTAGGCGGTGCCCGTCATGATGGCCGACAGCGCCCCGCAGATGGCGCGGCCCTGCGGGCTGTCGTAGGGGATGCCGGACGCCATCAGGCAGCCGCCGATGTTGGCGAAGCCCAGTCCCAGCGTGCGATAGCGGTAGCTGAGCTCGGCGATCTTCTTGGACGGGAACTGCGCCATCAGCACCGAGATCTCGAGCGCGATCGTCCACAGCCGGCAGGCGTGCTCGAAGGAGCCGACGTCGAAGCGCTTCTCCGTGTCGCGGAAGCGCATGAGGTTGAGGGACGCCAGGTTGCACGCCGTGTCGTCGAGGAACATGTACTCCGAGCACGGGTTCGACGCGCGGATCGGCCCCGACTTCGGGCAGGTGTGCCAGTCGTTGATGGTGGTGTGGAACTGGATGCCGGGGTCGGCCGAGGCCCAGGCGGCGTGGCCGATCTTCTCCCACAGGTCGCGGGCCTTCAGCGTCTTGACGGTGCGGCCGCCGAGGCGCGCGGTGAGCGCCCAGTCGCGGTCCTCCTCGACGGCGGTGAGGAACTCGTCCGTCACCCGCACCGAGTTGTTGGAGTTCTGGCCGGAGACGGTGAGGTAGGCCTCGCTGTCCCAGTCGGTATCGTAGGCGGCGAACTCGATCTCCTTGTAGCCCTGGCGCGCGAACTGGATGATGCGGCGGATGTAGTTGTCGGGCACGAGGTCGCGCCGCGCCTCCTTGATGGCGCGCTTGAGCGCGGGGTTCTTGGCCGCTTCGAAGCAAGCCTCGCCTTCCGCCTCGCAGTTGACGCAGGCCTTCATGATGGCCTTGAGCCGCCGCTGGCAGATCTTGGAGCCGGTGACGAGGGCTGCGACCTTCTGCTCCTCCTTCACCTTCCAGTCGATGTAGGCCTCGATGTCGGGATGATCGATGTCGACCACCACCATCTTGGCGGCGCGCCGCGTGGTGCCGCCCGACTTGATGGCGCCGGCGGCGCGGTCGCCGATCTTGAGGAAGCTCATCAGGCCCGACGACTTGCCGCCGCCGGACAGCCGCTCGTTCTCGGCGCGCAGCTTGGAGAAGTTGGAGCCGGTGCCGGACCCGTACTTGAACAGGCGCGCCTCGCGCACCCACAGATCCATGATGCCGCTCTCGCCGACCAGATCGTCCTCGATCGACTGGATGAAGCAGGCATGCGGCTGCGGGTGCTCGTAGGCCGAGGTCGAGGCCGTCAGCACGCCGGTCTCGTGATCGACGTAGTAGTGGCCCTGGCTCGGACCATCGATGCCGTAGGCCCAGTGCAGCCCCGTGTTGAACCACTGCGGGCTGTTGGGGGCGCCGTACTGCATGGCCAGCATGTAGCGGTGCTCGTCGAAGAAGGTGCGCGCGTCGTCCTCGGTCGTGAAGTAGCCGCCCTTCCAGCCCCAGTAGGTCCAGGTGCCGGCCATGCGGTCGAAGACCTGGCGCGCGTCCGTCTCCCCGCCGGAGCGCTCCTGCGCCGGCCGCTCGGCGAGAGCGCGATCATCGGCAACGGAGCGCCACAGCCAGGAGGGGACTTGCGTCTCCTCGATGCGCTTGAGGCGGGCCGGCACGCCGGCCTTGCGGAAGTATTTCTGGGCCAGGATGTCGGCCGCCACCGCGCTCCAGTGCTCGGGGACCGCGAAATTCTCGCACTTGAAGACGACCGAGCCGTCCGGGTTCTTGATTTCCGACGTGGCGCGGCGGAAGGGGATCTTCTCGTAAGGTGACTTGCCCGCCGTCGTGAAGCGCCGCTTGATCTGCATTGGTCTTGCCCCCGTTTGGACGTTCGGTCGCGGAAGCAAAACCAGGCCGCGGTGATCTGTGGCGATGACGCGACAGACGCACCAACCCGCACGCTGCGGAGCTCTTCTTCTCCGCCTCGTGGCAGCGCCTGCCCTAAATGGTCGGCGGCGCGGGTCTCATATGGAGGGCGGCCCGGCGGATGTGCCGGCGCCCGTGAGAGCAAACTATGACGATTCGGAGGCGGCCGTCACGTAGGTCTAGTGGGTGTAGATCGCACCTATCTACTAGATGTAGTGGTTGCTTCAACTCGGGGCAGAACCTGTGGATGAATCGCCCGGAGGCCCGGAAGTAGCTGGGTTTCTTGCCGTGTCGGCAGTTCTGCGGCCGGCGCGAAGTGCCGAAAAACTCCCATCGGGCTCGTCCAACTACCGCTAGTGCTATACCGGATTCCTGTTGCTGTGGCAGTTCTGCCGCGGCCGGTTCGCATGGACATGCGCGGCGCGGCGATGTCATAACCCACGGCATCCTGGAAACGCGGCAAGGCGCACGGCATGGGCATAATCAGCGAGGTCTTCAGCTGGTGGGGCGGCAACACCTGGTCGAACCGCCTCTATACCCTGCTCCGGGGCAAGCTGGTCGGCACCGACGAGGCCGGCAACCGCTACTACGTGCAAAGCAGAGGCATCGGCCCGCTGGGCGTGCCGCGCCGGTGGGTGATCTATCAGAACCTGGCCGAGGCCTCGAAGATCCCGCCCGAATGGCACGGCTGGATGCACTATCTCGTCGACACGCCGCCGACCCAGGAGAAATATGTGGCGCGCTCCTGGCAGAAGCCGCACCGCATGAACATGACCGGCACGCCGCAGGCGTATAGACCGTCGGGAAGCATTCTCTCCACCGGCAAGCGGCCGGCGGCGACGGGAGACTACAAGCCCTGGCAGCCGCGCTGAGGAGAGCGCCGGCGCGGCCACGCTGGCGCCACCTTTCTTGCCCCACGTCGCAGGCTCGAAGGGCCAAGGACAAAGCATCGCATCAGGCATGGCGCACGCTTCTCATCAGCGCTGCACAGGGTGGCCCGCGGCGGCAGCCTTGCCGCTGCCGCGCTCGCTCTGCTCGTCCTGGCAGCGCCGGCCGCCGCCCAGCGCGTCGAGAACTCGGTCGCCGTCTTCGCGGCCCTCGACAAGGTGACGGCCAAAATCTCGCGCCTCGAAGTGCCGCTCAACCAGACCGCCACCTTCGGCGCGCTCAAGGTGACGCCGCGCGTCTGCTACACGCGCGCGCCGACCGAGCCGCCCAAGACCACGACCTTCGTCGAGGTCGAGGAGACGCAGCTCGACGGCAAGGAGAAGCGCATCTTCACGGGCTGGATGTTCGCCGACAGCCCCGGCCTCAATGCCGTGGAGCATCCCGTGTTCGACGTGTGGCTGACGGACTGCATCGCAGCCCCGCGCCACCGCCCAGCGCCCCCCGCAAGCCGGACGCTCCGCCGGGCGCCTCACCCCCGACCGCTGCGCCCGATCCCAACGACCCCGACCAGCCGCGTCGGCGGCGTGTGCCGCGGTGATGCGCCATGGCGTCGTGGCGGCTCATCGTCGTCTTGCCCGTCTTCCTCGCCGCTGCGTTCGCGACGCCGGCGCTCGCGTGGGAGCATTGGGGCGGTGACCCCGGCGGAACGCGCTTCTCGGCGCTTGCCGAGATCACGCCGGCAATGTCGGCAAGCTCGTCCGCGCCTGGGAGTTCCGCACCGGCGACCTCGCGCGGCGCGACCCGCAGGTGATGGCGCGGACCAAGTTCCAGGCAACGCCGCTGTTCGTCGAGGACAGCCTGATCTTCTGCTCGCCGTTCAACGAAGTGATCGCGCTCGATCCCGGCACCGGCGCGCAGAAATGGCGCTTCGATCCCAAGATCTGCACCGCCCAACGTCCCGGCAACCGCTACAATTGCCGCGGCGTTGCCTACTGGGTCGACCGGGAAGCAGGCGCCGATGTCGCGTGCCGCTCGCGCATCTTCATGGGCACCAACGACGTGCGCGTGATCGCGCTCGATGCCCGGACGGGCGCTCCCTGCGCCGATTTCGGCGCTACCGGCGAGGTCAAGATCGACATCGGCATGCCGCTTGAGTGGCCGGGCGAATTCCAGATCACCTCGGCGCCTGTCGTCGCGCGAGGGGTCGTCGTCGTCGGCTCTGCGATTGCCGACAACGTGCGCGTCGACGGCGCCGCGCGGCACGGTGCGGGCCTTCGATGCGCGGACCGGGCGCCCGCGCTGGACGTGGGACCCGCTGGTGCATGAGGGGGTCGACGCCGGCCATGCCAACGTCTGGGCGCCGATGTCGGTCGACGAGGAGCGGGGCCTGGTGTTCCTGCCGACCTCCTCGCCGAGTCCCGATTTCTGGGGCGGCAAGCGGCCCGGCAACAACGAGCACGCCAACTCGGTGGTGGCGCTGCGGGCCGCGACGGGCGAGCTGGTCTGGTCGTTCCAAACCGTGCATCACGACGTCTGGGACTACGACCTGCCGGCGCAGCCGACGCTGGCACGCATCGACACCGAAGCAGGCCCGCGCGACGTCGTGATCCAGGCGACCAAGCAGGGCTTCGTGTTCGTGCTCGACCGCGAGACGGGCCGGCCGATCTGGCCGGTGGAGGAGCGCCCCGTGCCGCAAGGCGGCGCGGAGGCGAGCAGCTCTCTCGCCGACGCAACCGTTTCCGACCCACGTGCCGCCGCTGATGCCGCAGCGCATTTCGGCCGACGATGCCTTCGGCCTGATCCCGTTCTGGGACCGCGCGGCCTGCCGCGACAAGCTCGCCGGCGCGCGCAACGAGGGCCTCTTCACGCCACCCTCGACGCAAGGCACGCTCGTCTTTCCGATGACCGGCGGCGGCGTGAACTGGGGCGGCGTGGCCTTCGATCCCGTCAACCAGATCGTCTACGCCAACACCTCGCGCGCGGTGCACATCGTCACGCTGATCCCGCCGACCCCAGCGGCGACTTCAAGCCGCCCGCCGGTCACGATTTCGGGCCGCAGCGCGGCGCTCCCTTCGCGATGACGCGGGCGGTCGCGCTCTCGCCGCTCGGCTTGCCGTGCAACCCGCCGCCATGGGGCGCGCTGGTCGCGGTCGACCTGAAAGGCGGGCCGCATCCTGTGGCAGTCGTCGGTCGGCACGACGGAGGACAGAGCGCCGCTGGGACTTGCGCTCCCGTTCGGCACGCCGCTCGTCAATGGCGTGCTGATCACCGGCGGCGGTCTCGTCTTCACCGGCGCCATGGATGCCTACCTGCGCGCGTTCGATGCGAGGACCGGCGCGGAGCTCTGGCAAGGCCGGCTGCCGGTGCCGGGGGTGGCCAATCCCATGACCTATGCGTGGAAGGGCGAGCAATACGTGGCCATCGCCGCGGGCGGCCACTCGGAGGCCGGAACGTCGATCGGCGACAGCGTGGTGGCGTTTCGGCTCGCGCGAGCCGGCGAGGCGCCCTCGCTGTGGTCGCGCACCATCGACCGGCCCGGCGGACGGTTCTACGCGAGCCTTGCGGCGATTGCCGCTGGGCTCCTGCTTCTGGTTGTCTTGGTGCGGCGTTGGTGGCTGCGCTGAGTCCGGCAGGTGCTCAGTCTCACCCCGCCCGCCGCTGGACGATATCGAGCACCTGGCTGCGGGCTGGCGTCGGCGGGGAGGGCGTGGAAGGTCGCCTGGTGGGCGAGCGCCTTCTCGAGCAGGGTGTGGAACTGCGTCGCGCTCGATCTCGACGGTGCCGAACTGCTGCAGGTGCTCGGTGACGAACTGCGTGTCGAGCAGCGAGAAGCCGCCGTGGATCAGGCGGGCGCACAGATAGACGAGCGCCACCTTGCTGGCGTCGCGCTCGGTGGAGAACATGCTCTCGCCGAAGAAGGCGCCGTGCAGCGCCACGCCGTAGAGGCCGCCGACCAGCTGGCCGTCCGCCCACGTCTCGACCGTGTGGCAGTAGCCGGCGTCGAACAGGTCGCGGTAGAGCGCCCGGATCTTGCGGTTGATCCAGGTGGTGCGGCGGCCGGCCCGCGAGGCGGCGCAGCCGTCGATCACGCCCTCGAAGTCGGTGTCGATCCGCACCTCGAACACGCCCTGGCGGATGGTGCGCGCCAGGCGCTTGGGCACGTGCACCTGGTCGAGCAGCAGGATGCCGCGCTGCTGCGGCTCGATCCAGTAGAGCGCCGGATCGTCGGCGCTCTCGGCCATCGGGAAGATGCCGCAGGTATAGGCCTTGAGCAGCACCTGCGGCGTGATCTCGATGATGATGTCGTCGCGCGACGCCATTTGCCACTCTTGGCTTTATGCCGGGCTGAAACCGGGGCCGGAACCCAATGCCACCACCGACTCTATGCCCGAATTATGGTTTTTGCAGATACTTTTCCAGCCAATGGATGTCGTAGAGGCCGTTGGCGATGTCGGGCTGCTGCACCAGGTCGGCGAACAGCGGGATGGTCGTCTCGATGCCGTCGACCACGAACTCCGACAGGCACCGCTTGAGCCGCATCAGGCACTCGTTGCGGTTCTTGCCGTGCACGATCAGCTTGCCGATCAGGCTGTCGTAGTAGGGCGGGATGCGGTAGCCCTGGTAGGCGCCGCTGTCGACCCGGACGCCGAGGCCGCCGGGCGGATGCCAGTAGGTGATGGTGCCGGGCGACGGCCTGAACGTCCGGGCGTTCTCGGCGTTGATGCGGCACTCGATGGCGTGGCCCGAGAGGACCACCTCGTCCTGCGTCAGCGTCAGCGGCGCGCCGGAGGCGATGCGGATCTGCTCGATCACGAGGTCGAGCCCGGTGATCATCTCGGTCACCGGGTGCTCCACCTGCAGGCGCGTGTTCATCTCGATGAAGAAGAACTGGCCGTCCTCGTAGAGGAACTCGACGGTGCCGGCGCCGCGGTACTTGATCTTCTGCATGGCCTGGGCGACGGTGGTGCCGATCTTCTTGCGCGCCTCGGCGTTGAGGGCGGGCGAGGGCGCCTCCTCCATGACCTTCTGGTGGCGGCGCTGCAGCGAGCAGTCGCGCTCGCCCAGGTAGATGGCGTTGCCCTTGCCGTCGCCGAACACCTGCACCTCGATGTGGCGCGGCTTCTCGAGGTACTTCTCCAGATAGACGCTGTCGTCGCCGAATGCGGCCTTGGCCTCGGCGCGCGCGGTCTTCAGCGCCATGTCGAGGTCCTCGGCCGTGCGCGCCACCTTCATGCCGCGCCCGCCGCCGCCGGCCGCCGCCTTGACCAGCACCGGGAAGCCCATCTCCTTGGCGATGCGGATCGCCTGCGCCTCGTCGGTGATGGCGCCGTCCGAGCCCGGCACCACCGGAATGCCGAAGCGCCGCGCCGTCGCCTTGGCCTCGATCTTGTCGCCCATGATGCGGATGTGCTCGGACGTCGGACCGATGAAGGTGATGGAGTGCTCCTCCAGGATCTCGGCGAAGCGCGCGTTCTCCGACAGGAAGCCGTAGCCCGGGTGCATGGCGTCGGCGCCGGTGATCTCGCAGGCGGCGAGCAGGCGCGGCATGTTGAGATAGCTCTCGGCGGCGGGCGGCGGGCCGATGCACACGCTCTCGTCGGCGAGCCGCACGTGCATGGCGTCCGCGTCGGCCGTCGAGTGCACCGCCACCGTGGCGATGCCGATTTCCTTGCAGGCGCGCAGGACCCTGAGCGCGATCTCGCCGCGGTTGGCGATCAGGACCTTGTCGAACATCGCGGGCTGCCGGCTCCGAACGCTACTCGATGATCGCCAGCGGCTCGCCGAACTCGACCGGCTGGCCGTTGCCGACGAGGATGGCGGTGACCACGCCGGCCTTGGGGGCGGGGATGTGGTTCATGGTCTTCATCGCCTCGATGATCAGGATGGTCTGACCCTGGGTGACGCGCGTGCCGACCTCGACGAAGGGTGCGGCGCCGGGCTCGGGCGCGAGGTAGGCGGTGCCGACCATGGGCGAGGGCACGGCGCCGGGATGCTTGCCGGGATCCGCAACCGCAGCGGCGGGCGCCGCCGCGGGTGCAGCTGCCGCCATGCGTTGGCAGAGGGCGGCGCTCCCGCATACACCGGTGCCGCGACGGTGACCTGGCGCGCGACGCGCACGCGCATGCCCTCGCGCTCGATCTCGATCTCGCTCAAGCCCGTCTCCTCGAGCAGCTCCGCCAGATCGCGGATGAGGGCCTGATCGGGGCTTCCCTTGCCTTTCATGTCCTTCGCCATCGGCTCAGCCAATCCCATTCCCTTCCCTGTCTGTCACGCCTTGCCGGCCTTCTTGCCGGTGAGAATATCGGCCATCGCCTCGACGGCCAGCTCGTATCCCTTGGCCCCGAACCCGCAGATGACCCCCTGCGCCGCCGCCGACACGTAGGAGTGGTGCCGGAAGCCCTCGCGCCGGAACACGTTGGACAGATGCAGCTCGATCACCGGCTTGTCGGCGGCGTTGAGCGCATCGAGGATGGCCACCGAGGTGTGCGTGTAGGCCCCTGCATTGAGGATGATGCCGCAGGCCTTCTCGCGCGCCTCCTGGATCCAGTCCACCAGCTGGCCTTCCGAGTTCGATTGGCGGAAGTCCACGCCGAGCCCCAGCGTCTGCGCGCGCGCCTCGGTGCGCCGCCGGACGTCGGCCAGCGTCTCCGCGCCATAGATGGTAGGCTCCCGAACACCCAGGAGATTGAGGTTCGGCCCGTTGAGCACGAAGATCGGCTTGGGCATCGGCCGCCGCCTGGAAGTTGCTGTGAGCGGGCACGCGCGACAGCGCCGCGAACATCTTCAATGAGCCGCCCCGTTTATCAGCTTTCCCGGGAGCGCGAAAGGGCAGGCTCGCAGGTTGTGCAGAGGCATTTCTCGCGCGCGCCCGATTTTGCGCGGTGGTGAGGCGCACGGCCGTCAGCAGACCTTGCAGCCGTCCTTGCGCACGTCGGCAACGTGCTTGCCGAGCAGCTCGGTCAGGTTCTCCGGGGCGCCGGCAATGATGCGATCGCCGACGATGAAGTGCGGCGTGCCCTGGATGCCCATCTTGGTGGCGAGCTGGCGCGTATCGTCGATCTCCTTCTTCACCTCGGCGGAGCGCCATGTCCTTCTTGAGGCGGGCCATGTCGAGGCCGAGCTTCTCGGCGACGCGCAGCGCCGAGGCCTCGTTGGCCTGACCCTGGCTCTCCAGCATGGCGCGGTGGAACTCCCAGTACTTGCCCTGCATCTTGGCGGCGAGCGCGACGCGCGAGGCCTCCTCCGAGCCCTTGGCCAGGATCGGGAACTCCTTGAGAATCACGCGCACCTTCTTGTCCTTGTCGATCAGGTGCGAGACCTCGGAGAGCGCCTTCTTGCAGTAGCCGCAGTTGTAGTCGAAGAACTCGATCACCGGCACGTCGCCCTTGACGTTGCCGACGATGGGGGAGGCCGCCGGGCGGTAGAGCTCGCCGGCGTGCTCCTTGATGGCCACCGCCATGCGCTCGGCCTGGATCTTGTCCATCTTGGACTTCGAGCGCGTTCTGCACCTCGAGCATGATCTCGGGATTGTTGAGCAGGATGTCCTTGATGATGGTCTCGAGCTCCTTGCGCTGGGCCGGCGTGAAAGCGCTCGCCGACGGCGCTGCCGGTGCGGAGGATTGGGTCGCGGCCGGCTCGGTCGTGGCGGAAGGCGGCGGCGTCTGTCCGACCGCCAGCGTTGCCCCGACCAGCAGGATTGCCGGCACCAGCAGCGCTGCTCCCTTCAGGGAGGCGAGGGCGTGGAAGAGCGAGGCGGACGGTTTGGCGGGCATGAGCATTCCTTCCGTTGGGGATCTGGGCGTTGGGGTCTCGGGCGACTGGCTCAGGTGGGGATCTTGTAGGTGACGATGTCCTCGGCAATGAGCCAGCCACGTGAACCGCGCGTGAATATCTGCTGGGCGCGCTTGGCGTGGATTTGGGCCTCGCGGATGTCCTTGGCGCTGCCCGAGTAGAACAGCTTGCGTGCCGTGGCCAGGAGGGCCTCCGCCGTGTTGCCTTTCCGTTCGTAGGCCACGGCAAGCTGCCACCAACCCAGCCAGTCGTCGTCTTCTCCCTGCCATAAGGGTTTATCGGCACCTAAGACGTTGGTGAGGATGGCGATCGCCTCGTCCAGAAGGCGCGGATCGTTGGAGGAGACCAGGGCCCGGCCCAGCATGATCTGGGTCTGCGAGTTGGAAACCGCGGGATTGGCACGCTTCATCTTGTCGAGCAGACTGGCCGCCTTGCGCAAAGGCGCGATCGCCTCGGCGTATTGCCCGGACTTGAGCAGGAGCTCGCCCTTGAGCTCCGAGAAGTAGGGGTTCTCCGGCCTGTCGCGGATCAGGGCGTCGATCTCCGGCAGCGCCTGGGTGCAGCCGCCCGAGCAGTTGCGGGCAATTGCGCGCGCGTAGCGCGCCGGCAGGCTGGTGTTGCTCGCGGGGTAGCGGTTGAACACCAGCTGCATGGGCAACATGTGGCCGTCGAGCTTGGCCCGCATCATGTCGTGGCGCAGCTGCAGCTCGGGCGGGTCCTTCTGGTCCGCGTAGGGGCTTGCCGCCACCTTGTCCCGCAGCTGGTTGAGGCGATCGGCCGCCACGGGATGGCTGCGCACGAACGGGTCGAGGTCCTTGGACTGCCAGAATTCCTGCTCGGCGAAGCGCTCGAACGTCGCCTGCATGCCGCGCCCCGACTGCCTGGTGGCTTCGAGCAGGCGCAGGCCGGCCTGGTCGGCTGCCGATTCCTGCGACCGGCGCTCGCTCAGCATCGAGCGCATCACGATGTCGTTGCCGCCCATCGCCAGGCCGCCGCCGGCACCGGCCACCTCGCGCGCCGTGTCTCCGCCCGCCATGGCGCCGCCCACCATCAGGCCGATGCCCAGGATGGTCAGCAGGAGGCTCTTGGTGGCGTCGCGGGCGACGCGGCTGCGCAGCTGCGCCATGTGTCCGCCCATGATGTGGCCCGTCTCGTGGGCGATCACGCCGATGACCTCGTTGGGCGTCTTGGCCTGCGTCAGGGTGCCGGTGTTGATGAAGACGTTGCGGCCGTCCACCACGAACGCATTGAAGCTCTCGTGCCGGATGACGCGCATGACGATGTTCTGCGAGCCCAGCCCGGCGGCTTTGAAGATCGGCAGGGAGTAGTCCTTGAGAAGGTTCTCGATCTCGGTATCGCGGATCAGCGGCAGGCCTTGCGCCGCGGCCGGCGAGACGGCGGCAAGCGAGGCGGACGCGGCATAGATCGCGGCCATCGACAGGGCGCGCCATCTCGGCACGAGGCGCTGCCGCAACGGTCTGGCTGAGCATGCCGGCCCGGTAGTGCCCCGGTTGCGACCTTCATGTGCATGCACGGTGGGAGACTCGTGTTCCTTGCGCCCTGAGCAAGATCGTCTCTGATCGAAGCATTCGCTCGATCATGAAACGGAATCTGCTCTCAACTCTATGATGTAAGCAGGATTCACGCTTCGGCCGCAACGTTGGAGGTGAGGCAAGGTGATTCCATCCGAAGCGATCCTGCTCTAGTGTCCTGATCGCGAAATCCGTCCGCTCGGCCGACTATCGGAGCCCACGCTTCAGGGTTCGGGGCCTAGGCAACTCGAACTGCCCCGACTATAAGCCGCATGCCCCAGACGCGCCAATCCACTTTGCGGTGATTGGGGCGCGGCCGGCGCGCGCACGCAGATGTGGCCGGGTAGGGCGAAACCATGGCGGTTTGAGGGCTTGCGGCGATGGGAATTGCGGCCATGAAGACCCCGCGGGCACGCGTCGATGCAGGGCCCGCCCGGTGGCCTGCGGCCTCGCAACGCAGCGCCGTGCCGCCCTTCATCGTCATGGACGTGATGGAAGCTGCCGCGGCGCGCGAGGCGCAGGGGCACAAGGTCATTCACATGGAGGTGGGGCAGCCAGGCACGCCCGCTCCCCGCGCGGCGCTCGATGCCGTCAGGCGGGCGCTGGATCGCGAGACGCTGGGCTACACGGTGGCCCTGGGGCTGCCCGCGCTGCGCGCCCGCATCGCCGGCCACTACCGCCAGCGCTACGGCATCGAGGTCGCGCCCGAGCGGGTGGTGGTGACGACGGGATCGTCGGCCGCCTTCGTGCTGGCGTTCCTGGCGCTGTTCGACGCCGGCGCCAAGGTGGCGCTGCCGTCGCCCGGCTATCCCTGCTACCGGCATATCCTGACGGCGCTGGGCCAGGCCTCGGTGCTGCTCACCACCGATGCCGCTTCGCGCTGGATGCCGACCGCGCGCCAGATCGACGACGCCGCAACGCGAGAGGGCCTGGCGGGCCTCGTCCTCGCCAGCCCCGCCAACCCCACGGGCACCATGCTGGAGGGCAGCCGGCTGGCCGAGATCGTCGCGGCCTGCCGGCGCCACGACATCTGGCTGGTCTCGGACGAGATCTACCACGGCCTCACCTACGGCGCTGCCGGAGGAGACCGCGCTGGCCCACAGCCCGAGACGCGGTCGTGGTCAACAGCTTCTCCAAGTATTTCTCCATGACCGGCTGGCGCGTGGGCTGGCTGGTGGTGCCCGAGACAGCTGGTCAGGCCCATCGAGCGGCTGGCCCAGAACCTCTACATCTCGCCGCCGACCGTGGCCCAGGTGGCGGCCATCGGCGCCTTCGACGGGATCGACGAGCTCGAGGCCAACAAGCGCGTCTACGCCGAGAACCGCGCGCTGCTGCTGGACGAGCTCCCCAAGGCCGGGCTCGAGCGCATCGTGCCCGCCGATGGGGCCTTCTATCTCTACGTGGACGTCGGCGAGTTCGCGTCCGACAGCGTCGCCTTCACCAAGGAGATGCTGGGCGACATCGGCGTCGCCGCCACGCCGGGCGTCGACTTCGATGCCGAGCGCGGCAGCCGCTACGTGCGCTTCTGCTACGCCGGCACGACGGCCGACATGGCCGAGGCCGCGCGCCGGCTCAAAGGCTGGAGCCGTCTCAAGACGCGCGTGTGACGAAGGCGCCCCTGACCGTCAGGCTACTTGCAGGCCTGCGCGCGCGCGTGGCACTCGTAGTTCACGGTCTTCCACTCGCATCGCGTGTTCACCTTGCCGATCTTGGGGGAGTCGGTGCCCAGTCTGGCCTTCGCCGAGTTCTTCATGGCGGCTTCAGCCATAAAAGACGCAAAGCCCTCGAAGACGCCGATCCCCACGCCGCCGGCCGACATGCATTGGGCAGCGTGGGCCGTGCCGGCCTGAGCCTGCAGAAGCGCGACGCCGAACCCTGCAATCAATACAGCGCGAGCATATTTCTTCATCTTCCCCTCCGTATGCGTCGTGGCGGTATCGTGGGCCCGGCATGTACCGGGAGCAAGCCAGCCGCCGTCGACTCCTGTCGATATCCACGTGGCCCGCCCCATGTGGTCGCAGCAGGTGCGTCCCTCTTTGTGGAGAGAAGGTGGCCGAGAGGTGCGCATCGGCCACAGCTGCGAGGAAAAACAATGCCTTGCCCACAGGGGGAACAGCGGCGAGTGCGCAATGTCGGGGTCTGCTAGCCCGATCCCATCAATACGAACGACAAGCCAACAAACATTATGAACGCAAGGCAGATTGCCCACTAAAAGATCAGCAGCAATTCAAGAGCCAGTGGTCGTCTTCGTCGTGCCATCACGCTGGTAGCCGTCCGCGCGCTGGCAGTCGGCCAGCAACCTGGGCCAGACCCTTCGCGGCAACTTGTCCGCATAACGCGGACGTTTGGGCGAGGGGTCTGACCCCGTTTGCATCCAGGGGTCCGACCCCGCTGCAATTCGCCTACTCGCCCGAGAATTTGCGCTGCCACCATCCCTTGCGCACTGGCCGCGACGGGTCCTCGGGCACGGGCTCCGCGACGGGTTGTGCGTGAACGGGTTCAGGCTCCCTGGGTGGTGGGCTTTCCGCCACGGGTGCGGGCTCCGACCGGCGAGGTGCCTCGGGCTCGCTGGGGTAGCGATCCGCGGGCGCCTGCCAGGACCGCTCCGGCGCCCTCTCCCGCTCCGGCGGCGTGTAGCGCGCTTCCTCACGCTCGCTGCGAGCGGGCTCCGGCACCGTCTCCGGTGCGGCCGCGGCCGGCCTCTCTTCGTGAAACACGTCCCGTTCGGCGCCACGACCGGCTTCCGGCTCGACGCCCCCGTTGCCTGCCTCGCCCTCGTGGTGCGCCACGACATGCTCGCCGTGCTCCTGGTCCGGGTACTCGCGCGGGGCGTCGTCCCGCTCGCGCCCGCGACGGCCGCCCCGGCGTCCGCGCCGCCGCCGGCGGCCTGGCCGGTCCTCGCGGCCGTTCTCGCCGTGCGCGACGGACGGCTGCTCGCCGAGCCCGGCCAGATTGTCGCCCGCCTCTTCGGCAACGTCCTCACGGGCCTCCGGCTGATCGGCGTACGCCGCGACCTCCGGGCCCACCTCTTCCACTTCGCCATTCTGCGCGTGTTCGGCCCGCTCGCCGCCGCGATGCTCGCGATACGGAGGCCGGTCGTCACCGCCGCTCGTCGCGCCTGCCGCGCCGCCGCCGGCGCCGCGGACGGCGCCCGCCCTCCCCGTCGCCGCGCTCGGTCGTTTCCTCGGTATCCTCGCGGACGTCCTCGTCGCCCTCCTGGCGCTCGAAGCCCGATTCCATGTTGACGACCGCCCGCTCGGCCACCCTTTGCGGCACTGCCTGGGCGGCGGATCGCTCGATGGCGAAGTTTGCGCCCTGCATGCGGTCGCTGGCCTGCACGGCGATGACGACGCCGTATCTGCGCTCCATGTCGGTGACGAAGGCGCGCTTGTTGTTGAGGATGTAGAGGGCGACATCGGCGGTCGTCACGGCGGTGAGGGAGCTGCGTGCATCGCGCAGGAGCTGGTCCTCGAGCGCGCGCAGCACGGCCAGCGCCACCGATTCGACGGAGCGGATGATGCCCGTGCCTTGGCAGTGCGGGCATTGTGTGGTGGAGCCCTCGAGCACGCCGGTGCGCAAGCGCTGGCGCGACATCTCCAGCAGGCCGAAGTGGCTGATGCGTCCCACCTGGATGCGGGCCCGGTCGTGGCGCAGCGCGTCCTTGAGGCGGTTCTCGACCTTGCGGTTGTTGCGCCGCTCCTCCATGTCGATGAAGTCGATGACGATCAGGCCGGCGAGGTCCCTCAGCTTGAGCTGCCGGGCGATCTCCTCGGACGCCTCGAGATTGGTGTTGAGGGCGGTCTCCTCGATGGAGAACTCGCGCGTGGCCTTGCCGGAGTTGACGTCGATGGAGACCAGTGCCTCGGTCTGGTTGATGACGAGGTAGCCGCCCGATCGCAGCGTCACGTAGGGGCTGAACATCGCGTTCAGCTGCCGCTCGATCTGGTAGCGGGCAAACAGCGGCTCGGGCGCGTCGTGCATGACGACGCTCTTGATCTGGCCGGGCGACAGCATGCCCATGAAGTCGTAGGCTTCCTTGTAGGCCGCCTCGCCGGCCACCAGGATCTCGTCGATGTCCTTGGAGTAGAGGTCGCGGATCGAGCGCTTGATCAGGTTGCCTTCCTCGTAGACGAGGCAGGGCGCCGTCGACGTCAAGGTCAGGTCGCGCACGTTCTCCCACAGGCGGATCTCGTACTCGAAGTCGCGCTTGATCTCCTGCTTGGTGCGCGCCGCGCCGGCGGTGCGGATGATGAGCCCCATGCCCTCGGGCACCTCGAGCTCGTGGGCGATGGCCTTGAGGCGCTTCCTGTCCTGCGGCTGGGTGATCTTGCGGGAGATGCCGCCGCCGCGCCCCGTGTTGGGCATCAGCACCGTGTAGCGGCCCGCCAGCGACAGATAGGTGGTGAGCGCCGCGCCCTTGCTGCCGCGCTCCTCCTTCACGACCTGCACCAGGATGATCTGGCGCCGCTTGATCACCTCCTGGATCTTGTAGGAGCGCATGCGCCGGCGCGGGCGCTCGGGCACCTCCTCCAGCGCGTCCTCCGAGCCCACCTGCTCGACCGTGCTGACGGTCTCGGGCGCCTCGGCCTGATCGCTGCCGATGTCCTCGACGTGGCCGTTGCCGCCGGCCTCGGATGTCGCCTCGCCATTGCCGTTGGCGTGGCCGTGGCCTGCCGTCGTGGCCGTGAGTGTGGGCGCCGTCGCTGGACTGGGAGGGCTCGGCGCCGGCATGGGGCGCGTCGCCCTCAGGCGCGGGCGCTGGCGCCGGCTCCTGCAGGCGCTCGTCGGGGGCGGCGGCCTCGGGAAGCGCCTCCTGGCCCTCGGGCGGCTCGTCGGGCTGGTCGTCGCGCGGGGCTGCCCTGTAGCGGCCCTGCCGTGAGCCTTGTCGGTCGCGCGGACCGCCGGCCTCCTCGGCTTCCGCGCGGGCGTCGGCCTCGGCCTCGGCCTCGGCTTCCGCTTCGGCCTCCTCGGCCAGCAGCGCCTGCCGGTCGGCGACGGGGATCTGGTAGTAGTCGGGATGGATTTCGCTGAAGGCCAGGAAGCCGTGGCGGTTGCCGCCGTAGTCGACGAAGGCCGCCTGCAGCGACGGCTCGACGCGCGTCACCTTCGCCAGATAGATGTTGCCGCGCAGCAGCTTGCGGGCGGCCAACTCGTAGTCGAACTCCTCTACCCGGCCGTTGCGTAGCACCACGACCCGGGTCTCTTCCGGGTGCGTGGCATCGATGAGCATCTTGTTGCTTTTGTCCATGTGACGGGGTCCTTGGCGCCGAGGCGACAGGCTGAACGCCGGTCATGGACGGGCCCCGTGCGGGACACGCGCCTCGTTGTTGCGCCGATTTCGGTTGCTGTGATCGGACCCTGACGACTGCGGGTGCGCCCATTGGCCGGTAGGTGGCCGGGCACCCATGCGATGACCGTTGCAGCCAGGCTGCGGGGCTGGAGGTCAGCCCGCGGTCGTTCGCATTTATCCCTGCTAATTGAGTATGTTGCCGTCATGATCCACTTGATGCGCGGAGCTGGCAAGCGTCTAAGAAGCCCCAGCTCCTCGTTCATGCCCGGGGCGCGGGCAAACCTTGCGGCCTGTTTGGCGGCGGCCGCATGCCGCTTGAAGCTAGTCTCCCCAGTGCTGCGAGCCCGGTCCCCTGCCCTCATGGGCCTGGGAGCCGCGCCTCGAGAATGAGCGAACCACAAAATCCACCCGCCTTGCAGTTAGCGCAGCGAGCGGGAGATTGCGCTTCGTTCACATTGAAACGAACCGTCGCATCGGCGCCAAGCGGGCTCCTTGGTCCTTGCGTGCGGTCCGGGCGGCGAGCGCACGGCTCCGGGCCCATTCGCACGCCTCGGCGAGCGCCGCCGGAAGACGGATACGGCGGTAAGCGATAGAATCTTCTAGGCCTTCATCCTTTCTGTGGCAAGAAGGTTTTGCCGGAGGTCGTGCGGAGGCACGGTCGCACTCGGGCTCTTGATCTGAACATAGATTCGGCAAACAACAGGTTAAGTCTGGAAAAGGGGTGCGTGCGGGCAGGGCAGCGAGGGATGCAATGGCAACGGCCGGCGGAGGCTGGCAAGGCGGCCTGCGCGCCCTGGCGTGCGCGGGGCTGATGCTGCTGCCGGCGGCTGGCTACGCCCAGACCGAGGTCAAGAAGACCGCCCCGGCCGCGCGGCCGCCAACCGAGGTCGAGGTCAAGAAAGGCGTCCAGGAGCCTGCCGCCGCACCGGCAACCGAGGCCGCCACACCGGCATGGTCGGCCGAGGTGAACGATCGCGCCGTAGCCGCGATCGGGGCCGAAATCGGCGGGGACGAGGCGCGGACCCGGTTCTCGCTCGTCCTCTCCGGCAACTGCCCCCTACCACTACTTCCTGCTGGCCGATCCCTACCGGGTCATCATCGACATCCCGGACGTGAGCTTCCGCCTGCCAAAGGGGGCGGGCCAGCAGGGACGCGGCCTGATCCAGGCCTACCGCTACGGCCTCTTCGCACCCGGCAAGTCGCGCATCGTCATCGACACCAAGGGGCCGGTGCGCGTGGAGGCGGGCGCGATCGCCGCGCAAGGCAGGCTCGATGGTGACGCGCATCAATCTCGATCTCACCCCGACCGATCGGGCGAGCTTCCTGGCCAAGCTTCCGCCGCCCGCGCCGCGACCGAAGGAGGCCCGGGCCCGCGAGCCGGACGAAATCGCCGGTGCCTCCGGGCCCAAGGCGCACGCCAAGCCCGTGATCGTCATCGATGCGGGTCATGGCGGGGTCGACCCCGGCGCCGCCAGCGGGGACGTGCTGGAGAAGGACGTGGTGCTGGCGGTCGCCCGGCATCTGCGCACCATTCTGGCCGCCAAGGGGCGCTACGACGTGCAGATGACCCGCTCCTCCGACGTATTCGTTTCGCTCGACAAGCGGCTCGCCATCTCGCGCCAGAAGGCTGCGAGCCTTTTCATCTCCATCCATGCCGACACCGTGGGCGCGCAGAATTTCGCGCAGAGCGTGCGCGGGGCGACCGCCTACACCCTGTCGGAGAAGGCCTCGAGCAAGGAGGCCCAGCTGCTGGCCGACAAGGAGAACGCCGCCGACATCCTGGCCGGCGCCGAATCGCGCTCCGAGGAGGAGAGCGATCAGGTCAAGAGCATCCTGATCGACCTCATGCGCCGCGAGACGTCGAATTTCTCGGCCGACTTCCGCGGCCGGCTGCTGTCGCATCTGAAGCGCACGATCGCGCTCTCGCGCGACCCGGCCCGCTCCGCGGCCTTCAAGGTGCTGAAGCAGCCCCAGTCGCCCTCGGTGCTGATCGAGCTCGGCTACATGAGCAACGCCAAGGATGCGCTCCTGCTGGCCTCGCCCGACTGGCAGCGGCAGGTGGCCAACTCCATCGCCGCCGCGGTCGACGAGTACTTCGCCAAGCGCGTTCCGCAGGCCGTGACGGATACGAATCGGCGTTAATGGCGTTTGCCGTCGGCGCGTGAAACGCGCTGAAACGGGCCTCGTGCTGCCATATTCCATGCTAAGGTGCGGCGGTCTCGTACCAGGGCTTGCTGCGACCGGCCGGCTCGACTAGAGCAGGCTCGCTTCAGACTGAGGCGCCTTGCTACGGTCGCGACGTTGTGGCCGAAGCGTGGATCCTGCTCTGCACCAAGGCTTGAGAGCAAGGTTCACCTTCCAGGATCGAAGCTGAGCGCTTCGATCAGAGGCGATCTTGCTCTGCATGAGCGCGACAGAAGCGGAATTCTTGTGAATGAGACCCACGCCGATCCTCCCCCCGCCGGTCGCGCCCAGGAAGAGGCGGCGGCGCAGCTGGCTGCTGGGCCTGCTGGGGTTCGGCTTCGCCTCCGGCGTGGTGATGTTCGTGGCCGCCGCCGGCGTGGTCGGCTTCTTCGTGTGGAAGGCCTCGCGCGATCTGCCCGACTACGAGAGCCTCGCCAAGTACGAGCCGCCCGTCATGACGCGCATCCATGCGCACGACGGCAGCCTGATGGCCGAGTACGCCCGCGAGCGGCGCATCTTCGTGCCGATCAACGTGATACCGAAGCGCGTCGTCGCCGCCTACCTGTCGGCTGAGGACAAGCGCTTCTACGAGCACGGCGGTCTCGATCTCACCGGCATCGGGCGCGCCGGCTACAAGTTCATCACCAATATCGTCAACCGCTCGGACCGGCGCACCGAAGGCGCATCGACCATCACGCAGCAGGTCGCCAAGAACTTCCTGCTGTCGAGCGACCGCACGCTCGAGCGCAAGCTGAAGGAGGCGATCCTCGCCATCCGCATCGAGCGCGCCTACTCCAAGGACAAGATCCTCGAGCTCTATCTCAACGAGATCTATCTCGGCATGGGCTCCTACGGCGTGGCGGCCGCCGCGCTCAACTACTTCAACAAGGAGCTGAGCCAGCTCGAGATCGAGGAGGTGGCCTACCTGGCGGCGCTGCCGAAGGCGCCCAACAACTATCATCCCTTCCGCAGGGCGAAGGAAGCAACGATCCGGCGCAACTGGATCATCGACCAGATGGTCGATACCGGCGCGATCACCGCCGAGGAAGCCAGGCTCGCCAAGGCCAAGCCGCTCAAGGTCAACATCCGCCCGCTCGGCACGCAGATCTACGCGGCCGACTACTTCGCCGAGGACGTGCGGCGCACGCTGCGTCAACAACTTCGGCGAGGACGGGCTCTACGGGCGCGCCGAGCGCTCCGCTGCCGGCGACGGGCGCATCAACGGCGGGCTGTCGGTGCGCACCACGCTCGATCCCAACCTGCAGCGCATGGCGCGCAAGGCGCTGATCGACGGCCTCGTCGCCTTCGACCGCGAGAAGGGCTGGCGCGGGCCGGTGCAGAAGATCGACATCGCCGGCGATTGGGGTGCCGCGCTGACCGGCATCGAGATCGCGGGCGACCTGGCGCCCTGGCGTCTCGGCGTCGTGCGTCGAGGCGCAGAAGACCAAGGCGGTCGTGGGCCTGCGCCCGGCCCGCCAGGCGGACGGCAGCGTGGTGGCGGATCGCGAGGCGGTGGAGATCCCCTTCGAGGAGATGAAGTGGGCGCGCGGCGGGCCGCGCGCGCGCCCAAGGTCGTGACCGACGTGCTCAACCCCGGCGACGTGATCTGGGTCGCGCCCAAGGACCCCAACAAGCCGGCCGGCATCTGGTCGCTGATGCAGATCCCCGAGGTGGGCGGCGGCCTCGTCGCCATGGACCCGCACACCGGCCGCGTGCACGCGGTGGTGGGCGGCTTCTCCTTCGCCACCAGCCAGTTCGACCGCGCCCTGCAGGCCAAGCGGCAGCCGGGCTCGTCCTTCAAGCCGCTGGTCTACACGGCTGCGCTCGACAACGGCTACAAGCCGACCAGCATCGTGCTCGATGCGCCCATCGAGATCGACCAGGGCCCCGGCAAGGAGGTCTGGCAGCCCAAGAACTACGACGGCTCCTCCGCCTTCGGGCCCTCGACGCTGCGGCTCGGCATCGAGAAGTCGCGCAACCAGATGACCGTGCGGCTGGCGCAGGACATGGGCATGCCGCTGATCGTGGAGTATGCCAAGCGCTTCGGCGTCTACGACGACCTGCTCCCCGTGCTGGCCATGTCGCTCGGCGCCGGCGAGACGACGCTGCTGCGCATGTGCGCGGCCTACTCGGTGCTGGCCAACGGCGGCAAGCAGGTGCAGCCGACCCTGATCGACCGCATCCAGGACCGCTGGGGTCACGCCATCTGGCGCCACGACAAGCGCGAGTGCAAGGATTGCAAGGCCGAGAAGTGGCAGGGCCAGCCCGAGCCGGTGCTTGCCGAGGACCGCAAGCAGATCATCGACCCGCACTCGGCCTATCAGATGACCTCGATGATGGAGGGCGTGGTGCAGCGCGGCACGGGCATCATCGTCAGCAAGATGCTGCCCAACGTGCCGATCGCCGGCAAGACCGGCACCTCCAACGACGAGAAGGACGCCTGGTTCATCGGCTTCACGCCCGACCTCGTGGTCGGCGTGTTCATCGGCTACGACACGCCCAAGCCCATGGGCAAGGGCATGACCGGCGGCCACGTCGCCGGTCCCATCTTCGGCAACTTCATGAAGATGGCGCTGGCGGACAAGAAGGCCGTGCCCTTCCGCATCCCGCCCGGCATCAAGCTCGTCCGCGTCAGCCTGCGCACCGGCCTGCGCGCCCAGGGCGGCGAGCCCGATACGGTGCAGGAGGCCTTCAAGCCCTACGAGGAGCCCGACGACGCCTATTCGGTGATCGGCTTCACCGACGAGCGTGGCGGCTTCTTCAACGGCGAGCAGGCCGATTCGCCGCGCGGCCTGAGCGACGGGCGCAAGGTGTACTGAGACCGCTACCTCCGGCCTACAACCCACCACCACCGTGGTGAGCTTGCCTGCCCTCGGACTTGTTCGGAGGGTCGAACCACGGTAATGCGGGTGTGGCCGTCCTTCGACAAGCTCAGAACGAAGCGGCGGGCGCGGCAAGCGTGTCCAACCAATCCGTCAACACTCTACCCCAGCGGTGAGCCTGTCGAACCGCGGCGATGCATCCGCGTCCCCGTAAGCACGTTGAGCGGGGGATGAAATACCTGCGATTGGCCAGGGCAAGGGGCGCGGTGCTATTGTTGCGCGCATGGATATGCCCCTCGACAGCCGTGCCGATGCCTTCAGCGAGGCAGGCTTTCGGGCGCGGGCGCGCCGGGGCCTGCTCGCCGCGCCGTCGCAGGCCATCTTCGATCCGCGCTCGGGCCGGGCGCTGGGTCCCAGCGACTGGGACCTGAACCCCGAGTTCAAGGACGACCTGCGCCGTGATGGCGCCGCCGCGGCCGGCGGCCGTGCTCGTTCCCATCGTGCTGCGCGACCCGCTGACCGTCATGCTCACCCAGCGCTCGCACGACATGCCGAGCCATCCGGGCCAGATCTCGTTTCCCGGCGGCAAGATGGAGGCGTGCGATCAACACCCCCGTCGACTGCGCGCTGAGGGAGGCGCACGAGGAGATCGGCCTTGCGGCCGAGTTCGTCGAGACGCTTGGGCTTCCTCGACAGCTATCGCACGGGCACGGGCTTCCAGATCAGCCCGGTGGTCGCCTTCGTGCGGCCCGGCTTCGCGGTCGCGCTCGATCCGCGCGAGGTGCTCGAGGTGTTCGAGGTGCCGCTGGCCTTCCTGATGGACGAGGCCAACCACCAGAAGCATGCGCGCGAATGGCGCGGGCGAGCAGCGGTCCTTCTACGCCATGCCCTACGAGGGGCGCTACATCTGGGGCGCCACCGCCGGCATGCTCAAGAACATGCACCAGAGGCTGTTTCGAGCGATGATCCGCGTCGTCATCGAGAACATCCTGCTGTTCCTGCTGCCGACGGCCATCTACGTCGGCTACGTGCTGCTGACGCGCAGCGGCAATACCTCCGCCGGCGCCGTCGTCAACGATGCGCCGCTGGTGTGGCTGTTCGTGGCCGGAGCGCTGCTCGTGGCCGCGACGCTGATCTACTACGCCACCGTCACGCCCGGCGGCATGCCGGGGCAGACCTACACGCCCCCGCGCATGGGCAAGGACGGGCGCATCGAGCCCGGCCAGCTGAAGTAGCGCAGCCGACATGGCCGCTCCCCCGCCGACCCGCCAGCTGCCGAGCCTTGCCGGGGCCGATTGGCTCACGCGGCGCCAGACGCGGGCCGTGTTCGACGCGCTCGCCGCCAGCGGCTTCGCGGCGCGTGCCGTCGGCGGCGCCGTGCGCAACGCGCTGCTGGGCCGGCCCGTCGTCGACATCGACATCGCCACCCCGGCGCGGCCCGAGCAGGTGATCGCGGCGGCTCGAGCCGCGGGCCTCGCGGCGGTGCCGACCGGCATCGAGCACGGCACGGTCACGGTGATCGCGAGCCACGTGCCCGCACGAGGTGACGACGCTGCGCGAGGACGTCGAGACGCACGGCCGCCACGCCACCGTCGCCTTCACCGACGACTGGGCGGCGGACGCGCGCCGGCGCGACTTCACCATCAACGCGCTCTATTGCAGCGCCGACGGCGAGGTGTTCGATCCGCTCGGCGCCTATGCCGATCTCGGCGGCGCGCCGCGTGCGCTTCATCGGCGAGGCGCGGCAGCGCATCCGCGAGGACTACCTGCGCATCCTGCGCTTCTTCCGGCTGACGGCCGAGTACGGCGAAGGCCCGCCCGACGCGGAGGGCCTCGCCGCCTGCGTCGCCGAGCGCGAAGGGCTGGCGCGGCTGTCGGCGGAGCGCGTGCGCCAGGAGATGCTGCGCCTGCTGGCGGCGCCGCGCGCGCCGGAGCTCGTCCGTGCCATGCAGGACTACGGGGTGCTCGCGCTACGTGCTGCCCGCCGCGCCGCGGCCGGGGCTGCTCGCCCGCCTTGCCGCCACTCGAGGCCGGGCTCGGTCTCGCCGGCGATGCCATCCTGCGGCTCGCCGCGCTGGCGGTCGAGCTGCCGGAGGACGCGGACCGGCTGCGCGAGCGCCTGCGCCTCTCCAACGAGGAGCATGCCAGGCTCGTCGCGCGCGGCCCTGCGCATGCCCGACATTGGCCCGGCATCGCCCGAGCGCGCGGCCAAGGCCTATCTCTACGCCGACGGTGCGGCGGCCTACCGCGAGCGCGTGCTGATGGCCTGGGCGCGCTCGGGCGATGCGCCCGCGGACCCGGCCTGGCGCGATCGCCTACGCCCTCCCCGAGCGCTGGCAGCCGCCGCGTTTCCCGCTCGGCGGCGCCGACGTCATGGCGCTCGGCGTGCCCGCCGGGCCCGCGCGTCGGCGAGCTGCTGCGCGCGCTGGAGGCGTGGTGGATCGCCGGCGACTTCGCGGCCGACGAGACGGCGCTGCGCGCGGAGCTGCAACGGATGGTCGCGCAACGCTGACGTGACGCGCCGCCCTCACGTTGGCGCGACGTCTCCGCGCAGGCGGGACCCACGCCATATCTTGCGCGTGCGGGACTGCGTGGGTGCCCGCCTCGCGGCATGACGTCGAGGCGACATTGTGTGCGGCAGCGTTATCGGGGATGATGCGCGGGCAAGTCTTGGCAAGAGGAGCGGATGGCGAGCGCGAACGAACTGGCACCTCGCGTCCCGTCCTTCCTCGCCTGGCTGTTCCTGGGCAAGGTCGTCCTGCTGTTCGTGACGATCCTGGTGGTGTGGATCATCTACGCCTACCTGCACGCCTTCCGGCTCGATTGGCTGGGCTGGTTCTATTCCAAGCTGCTGCCGCTGACGAACGGCCTCTATGCGCTGGTCGAGACCTATTTTCCCAGCGACGTCAAATACAAGATCCGCGGCGCCATCACCGACGACCTCGGCCAGCGGTCGATCTTCCTGCTTCTCCTGACCGCCACGGTGGAGCTGACGCTCTACAGCCTCTTCAAGCTGCTCAAGGCCATCGCCGCTGCCTGGAGCGAGCGCCGCGGCCAAGGCGCGTCGCAGCCGCGAGCGCTTGACGCCCGCGGCGCTGTCAGGCGGCGGCCTGGTCGACGGCGACGCGGTTTCGGCCGGCGCATTTGGCCTGGTAGAGCTTCTCGTCGGCGCGCTGGACCAGCGTGTCGGCATCGTCGCCCAGGCTGAGCTCGGCGATGCCGAAGGACGCCGTGATCCTGCCGATCTCCTGCCCGCTGGCGTTGAGCGCCAGCTGCATGCCTTCGAGCTGGGTGCGCATCCGCTCGGTGATCTGCCTGGCGCGCTCGACCTCGGTTTCGGGCAGGATGACCGCGAACTCCTCGCCGCCGTAGCGGGCGACGGTGTCGCGGGCGCACACGTTGTCCTGCAGCACGCGTGCGAACATCTTCAGGATCTCGTCGCCGATGGTGTGGCCGAAGAGGTCGTTGACCTTCTTGAAGTTGTCGATGTCGGCCAGCACCAGGGACAGCGGCGTGCCTTGCTCGCCGCGCGTCGGCCAGCTCTCGTGCCAGGCTGTCGTCGAAGCGGCGGCGGTTGCTCAGCGAGGTCAGAGGGTCACGCATGCTGATCTCCTGCGCTTCGGCCAGATGCGAGCGCAACTTGTCGATCTGCGACTTCGACTGCTCGAGGCTCTTCTTCAGCGAGCTCGCCTCGTTCTGCATCTTGGCGTTCTCGGCGAGGAGGAACTTGACGATGATCCCGATCTCGTCCGGGGTCGCCGATGTCGGCAGGTTCTTGCCCGCCTGCGCGAGCGAGACGGAATAGCGCTCGCCGGCCTCGATGATACGTGCGCACCAGTCCGAGGATCGCGGTCGCCTGGCTGTCGAGCTGCAGCGCGGTCGTCGACAGCTCGGCTCTCGATGCACGCCGCCGTGCGCGACGGCGCGGCCGTTCGACCTTGCCTGCCGGTCCCGCCAAGCGAGGATGCCGAACCCGACCAGGCTGAGCACCACCAGGCCGACCAGGCACGCCTCGGCCGATATGAGACCTGGGATGAACAACTCGTTACTCGCCCCCACTGCCGGCCGCCCCAATGCAATGCCACCGCGATTGCTGTTCCGCGGCGCAGGCGGCCACCCCACAGCCTGGCCCCGATTGTGCCGCGGATTAGCTCCAATCCGGTTAATCGGCTGCGCGGACGGGGCAAAGCTAAGGGCGGCGCGCGCGCCCGCCGAGGTTGGCACCGCTCTCGCGCGGCTCCGGCCGATGACAGCGCTACAAGGCGAGTTGGTACACGCCGCGCTCGAAGGCGTCGTAGAGCGCGAGCGCCTTGCGGTCCGCGAAGGGCAGGAACTGCATCAGGATCACGCCGGTGATGCCGCGGGTCCGGTCGATCCAGAAATAGGTGTTGTTGATCCCGCCCCAGCTGAGACTGCCGGCGGACCGCTTGCCGGGGATGGCGTCGGCCGAAATCAGGAAGCCGAGACCCCATTTGTCGCGACCGTCGGCGATGAAGGAGAAGTCCTCGCTGCGCTCCGGCAGGCGGTCTTCAAGCGCGGGAACGCCGATCGGCGCCGATGTGATTTTCGCGCCATCGTGTCCACCGAGCTGGCCGACAGCATGCGGGCGCCGTCGAGCTCGCCGCCGTTGAGCAGCATCCGCGTGAAGCGGATGTAGTCGCTTGCGGTCGACGTCATGCCGCCGCCGCCGGTGCGCACGAAGCCCGTCGTGGGCGCCTGCGCGGGCTCCTTCGCCAATGAGCCGTCGGGTTGGCGGCGATTGACCGTGACGACCCGGGCCTGCTTGTCTTGCGGCACGTAGTAGAAGCGTGTCGGACATCCCCAGCGGATCGAGAATGTGCTTGCGGAAATAGTCTTCCAGCTGCGCCCCGGAGATCTTCTCGACCAGGCGGCCGAGCCACTCCGTGCTGGTGCTGTAGAGCCATTGCTCGCCGGGCTCGAACACCAGCGGTCCGACCGGATACTCCTCGCCGGCACGCGGCTTGAAATCGCGCACGGTGGGGCTGGTGAAGGCGATATCCGAGGCCGGAGGTGTGCGCGAAGAGGTGCCGTACCGTGATCGACTTGGTAGCGGGCCGCAGCTTATAGGCGCCGGTGGCAGCGTCGAACGACTCGAACACCGGTGGATTGGCGAGCTGCGGCAGATACTTCTCCGCCGGGTCATCGAGCGCCATCTTGCCCTGCTCGATGAGCTGCATGGCCGCGACCGAGGTGATCGCCTTGGTCATCGATGCAATGCGGAACAGCGAGTCGAGCTTCAGGGGGCGGGCCTCGCCGATGTCGGCCAGCCCGAACGCCCCTCGATAGATGACGCCGTTGCGATCGGCCGCCATGGCGACCACGCCGGCGACCTCCTTGCGCTCGACCGCTGCGCGCAGCGGATCGTCGACAAGCTCTGGGTGTCGTGGGCGCGCTGCGGACGTCAAAGCCATGAACCCTCACAATCTCTTCAAGACGCAACACCTCGGCGGGACCATCACACCGCCACCGGCAGCGGTCGCCTGCTCGCCGACCTGGAACACGCGCCGGTAGCGGGCGAGCTCGGCGGGCGGGCCCATGGCCTTCATCGGATTGTCGGAGAGCTTCACCGCCGGCCGGCCGTCGGCCGAGACCACCTTGCAGACGATGGAGAAGGGGTCGAGGCGCCCGTCGGGGCCCGAGCCCGCGGAAGTCGTTGGTCAGCAGCGTGCCCCAGCCGTAGCCGATGCGCACGCGGCCATGGAAATGCCGGTGGATGCGCTCGATCGCATCGACGTCGAGGCCGTCGGAGAAGATCAGCAGCTTCTGGCGCGGGTCCTGCTTGCGGCGCTGCCACCAGGCGATGGCGATCTCCCCGCCCTCGATGGGATCGCCGGAATCGATGCGGATGCCGGTCCAGTTCGTCACCCAGTCGGGCGCGCGCTCCAGGAAATTGCGCGAGCCGTAGGTGTCGGGCAGCATGACGCGCAGGTTGCCGTCGTAGTCCTGCTGCCAGTCGGCCAGCACCTTGTAGGGCGCCTCGGCCAGCTCGCGGTCGTTGTCGGCGAGCGCGGAATAGACCATCGGCAACTCGTGCGCGTTGGTGCCGATGGCCTCCACCTCGCGGCGCATGGCGATCAGGCAGTTGGAGGTGCCGAGGAAGGCGGGGCCCAGGCCCTCGATCATCGCCTGCACGCACCAGTCCTGCCACAGGAAGCCGTGCCGCCGGCGCGTGCCGAAGTCGGCGATGCTGACGCCCGGCAGCAGCTTGAGGCGCCCGATCTTCTCCCACACGCGCGTCATGGCCCGCGCATAGAGCACCTGCAGCTCGAACTTGCCGAGCCCCTTGGTGACGGCCCGGCTGTGCAGCTCCATCAGCACGGCGAGCGCCGGGATCTCCCACATGGTGGTCTCGATCCAGGGGCCCTCGAAGGTCAGCTCGTACTGGTCGCCGCGGCGCTCGAGGTGGTAGGGCGGGAAGCGGAAGCGCCTCGAGCCAGGCGATGAAGTCGGGGCCGAACATCTGCCGCTTGCCGTAGAACATGTTGCCGCGCAGCAAGGTCGATTCGCCGCGGCTGAGCGACAGCGTGCGGATGTGGTCGAGCTGCTCCTTCAGCTCGCCGATGTCGATGAGCTGCGAGAGCTTGACCGAAGCGGTGCGGTTGAGAATGCCGAACGTGACCTTGGCGTTGCGGTGGCGGCGGAAGATCGTCTGGCTCATCAGCAGCTTGTAGAAGTCCGTATCGAGCACCGAGCGCACGATCGGATCGATCTTCCAGTTGTGATTGTAGACGCGGGTGGCGATGTCGGTCATGGGCGGTGCTACCGGTCGCCGGAGATGCTGGCGTCGCCCTATGCTACCCGCTCATGGCCGGCCGGGCGCAACGGAAGCGGGCAGGGTCTGCCGGCATGGCTGGTGTTCGGTTAAGGGTGGTGGCAGAAAAAGGCCTAGTCGGGGTGCGGGGACATAAGCTTAGGGGACACGATGGCGCCGACCGATCATGCTCACGAGAGCAAGCTCGACGACCGGGCCGTAGATCGCCTCGTCTTCTTCTCTGACGCCGTGATCGCCATCATCATCACGCTGATGGTGCTGGAGGTGCGCCTGCCGGCCCTGCCGGAGCACACCAGCGATGCGGAGGTGTTGCGTGCCCTCGTGGCGCTCTGGCCCAAGTATCTCGCGGTTGCCCTGAGCTTCCTGGTGATCGGTCTGTTCTGGACGCTGCACCACCGGCGCTTCAACTGGGTGCGTCGCGTCGATGCCTCGCTCGTCTGGCTCGACCTGCTTTACCTGCTGGTGCTGGCCTGCGTGCCGTTTGCGACCTCGCTCACCGCGGAGCATCCCGGCCGCACCTCCGCCATCGCCTACGCTGGCGTACTGGGGTTGGCATCGTTGATCTCCGCCGCGTTGTGGTGGCACGTCGGGCGCCGGCCGGAGATTGAGGCCAACGCGCGAGGCATATCGCGAGATGCGCCTCGCTACCCTGATGTCGCTCGTGAGCACCGGCGTCTTTCTCGTTTCGATCGCGGTGGCGTTCGTGAGCTCGGACCTGGCGAAGTATCTCTGGGTGCTGGTGTTCTTCGCCAACCGCGCCGCACGCCGGGCCTACGACTGGCGCCACCCCGCCGTTCCGAAGAGCGCCATCCCCGCAATAAGAACGGCCCCGGCGCGAACGCCGGAGCCGTGTGCGATTGCGGTGCGTGGGGGGACCTCAGAAGTCCATGCCGCCCATGCCGCCCATTCCACCCATGCCGCCGCCGCCCGGAGGCATCGGCGGGCCGGCTTCCTTCGGACGCTCGGCCACCATCGCCTCGGTCGTGATCAGCAGGCCGGCGATCGAGGCGGCGTCCTGCAGCGCGCAGCGCACCACCTTGGCCGGGTCGATCACGCCCTCGCTGACGAGATCGCCGTAGATCGCCGGTCTGGGCGTTGTAGCCGAAGTTGTACTTGGCGTTCTCCAGGATCTTGCCGACCACCACCGAGCCGTCGTCGCCGGCGTTCTGCACGATCTGGCGTGCCGGGGCCTGCAGGGCCTTGCGCACGATGTTGATGCCGATCTTCTGGTCGTCGTTGTGCGGTCTTGAGGCCATCGAGCGCCTTGATGGCCCGCAGCAGGGCCACGCCGCCGCCCGGCACGATGCCTTCCTCGACCGCGGCGCGGGTCGCATGCAGCGCGTCGTCGACGCGGTCCTTGCGCTCCTTCACCTCGGTCTCGGTGGCGCCGCCGACCTTGATGATGGCCACGCCGCCGGCCAGCTTGGCCAGCCGCTCCTGCAGCTTCTCGCGATCGTAGTCGGAGGTGGTCTCCTCGATCTGCGCCTTGATCTGGCCGACGCGCGCGGTGATGTCGGCCTTCTTGCCGGAGCCGTCGACGATGGTGGTGTTGTCCTTGTCGATCGACACCCTCTTGGCGCGGCCCAGCATGTTGAGGGCCACGTTCTCGAGCTTGATGCCGAGGTCCTCGCTGATCACGGTGCCGCCGGTGAGGGTGGCGATGTCCTCCAGCATGGCCTTGCGGCGGTCGCCGAAGCCCGGGGCCTTCACGGCCGCCACCTTGAGGCCGCCGCGCAGCTTGTTGACGACCAGCGTGGCCAGCGCCTCGCCTTCCACGTCCTCGGCGATGATCAGCAGGGGCTTGGCCGCCTGCACCACCGACTCGAGCATCGGCAGCATCGGCTGCAGGGTGGAGAGCTTCTTCTCGTAGATCAGGATGTAGGGGCTCTCGAGCTCCACCAGCATCTTGTCGGCGTTGGTGATGAAGTAGGGCGAGATGTAGCCGCGGTCGAACTGCATGCCCTCGACGACGTCGAGCTCGGTCTCGAGGCTCTTGGACTCCTCGACCGTGATGACGCCCTCGTTGCCGACCTTCTTCATGGCCTCGGCGATCTTGGCGCCGATCTCCTTGTCGCCGTTGGCCGAGATGGTGCCGACCTGGGCGATCTCGTCGTTGGAGGTGACCTTCTTGGCCTTGGCCTTCAGCTCTGCGACGACGGCGGCCACGGCCAGGTCCACGCCGCGCTTGAGATCCATCGGGTTGGAGCCGGCAGCGACCGACTTGGCGCCTTCGCGGATGATCGCCTGCGCCAGCACCGTTGCCGTCGTCGTGCCGTCGCCGGCGACGTCGGAGGTCTTGGAGGCGACCTCCTTCAGCATCTGCGCGCCCATGTTCTCGAACTTGTCCTCGAGCTCGATCTCCTTGGCGACGGTCACGCCGTCCTTGGTGACGCGCGGCGCGCCGTAGCTCTTCTCGAGCACCACGTTGCGGCCCTTGGGTCCCAGCGTCACCTTCACCGCGTTGGCGAGAATGTCGACGCCGCGCAGCATGCGCTCGCGGGCGTCTTGGGAGAACTTGACGTCTTTGGCTGCCATTTGCTCGGCTACTCCAGGTGGAAGGGGTCGTCAGAAGGGGTCAGACCCCTTTCGTTTGGCGTCGCGAATGACAAGCTCACGGCGCAGAGAAAGGGGTCTGACCCCCTTCTCAACCAGCGGCCGCGATCAGGCCGCGGCGCGCACCGATGCTTTTCCCTCGATGATGCCGAGGATGTCGCTCTCCTTCATGATGAGAAGCTCCTCGCCGTCGATCTTGACCTCGGTGCCGGACCACTTGCCGAACAGCACCTTGTCGCCCTTCTTCACGTCGAGGGGCACGAGCTTGCCGCTCTCGTCGCGGGCGCCGGGGCCGGCGGCGATGATCTCGCCCTGCATCGGCTTTTCCTTGGCCGTGTCCGGAATGATGATGCCGCCGGCGGTCTTCATGTTCTCTTCGATACGGCGCACGACCACGCGGTCGTGCAGAGGGCGAAACTTCATGGCCTCTACCTCACTGTTGCAGAACGGAATTTCCCAGTTTTCGGGTTGGCCGCGGGGCGCCCGACGTTGCACGTGCGGCGGGGCGCCCGGCACCGCGCGCCAAGCTATATTGGAGGGTTGTTAGCAGTGTCAAGAGGAGAGTGCCAGAATTTGGCGCGAACTTGATCGGGAGCGCCGACACTATCTGCACCAGCGTGAGGACAGCCAGGTGATTCCTGAACATTTCCCTAGAGCAGGATCGCTGCAGATTGAATCCTTTGCCTCACTCGGAACGTGGCGGCTGAAGCGTGAATCCTGCTCTACGTCATAAATTCGAGAGCAAGATTCACGTTCCATGATCGAAGCGAAATGCTTCGATCAGAAACGATCTTGCTCCAGGACGACCTCATCGCGACGATGGAGATGAGGCATGGCGTGGTTGGTTCTGGTTCTGGCAGGCGGTCTCGAGATCGGCTGGGCGATCGGCCTCAAGTACACGGACGGATTCACGCGCCTTGTCCCGACCATCGCAACGGTGGCGGCGATGGCAGCGAGCATGGCGTTGCTCGGTATCGCTGTCCGAGTCCTGCCTGTCGGAACCGCATATGCCGTCTGGACCGGCATTGGCACTGTCGGGACAGTGCTGCTCGGCATTGTCCTGTTCGGTGAATCCGCGGAGCCTCTTCGGCTGGCGTTCATCGTCATGATCGTCGGCCGGCATCGTCGGGCTCAAGATCGTGACGCCCTAGCCACGCCCGCATGGCGAAATGCACGCCGTGCCGCCGCGCGGCCGGCATGATCGCGGAACTGGATTGGGAATTGCTTCGTTGGCTATCGCGACCGCGAGGAGCGGGGCTGGCGATGAGCGAAGCAACCGCGAGCCGCCGACGCCGAGCGGCTCTCGCATCGACAGACGGAGGCTGTGGGAACAATGCAACCCATCTTGCGCGAATCGCGACTAGATTTGCGACAGGTGCGCGTCAGCGGGGTGAGGTGACGGCCGATGACCGCTACGAGGACTGACCCTGGTTTCCGTGCCCAGCTTGCGGGCTTCAGCCTGACGACGGCGGAGATCCTCTACCGCCTGCCGGATCATCCCTCCCTGCTGCAGAGCTACATCTGGCAGGACTACGACATGCATCCGCGCTTCCCGCGGCTGCGGACGTTCCTCGACTTCTGGTCGCGCAATCTCGACGGCAAGCTCTTTGGCGTGCGCGTGGCGCACAAGAAGCTCATCACGCCCGCCGAGCTGCGCCTGGTCGGCGACGAGTTCCGCGTGCACTGACCGCTTGCCAGCGCCGCTGCGTCGAGCGCGCGCCCGAATTGCGCTAAGCCCCGGCAGCGACAGCTCGACGCCCGGCGCTTCTCGCATGGCTCTTTCCGACCGGCAGCACGGCATCGACGCCTGGCGTGCGTGTCCTCCATCGAGAGCGCGATGGCTGCCCGGCGCGCGCCCGCGGTGCTATGGCGGCGCGGACCCGCGCGCGGCCGAGCAGCTGCTTGCCGCCATGCGCACGGTGAAGGCCGCCCGCTTCAATGCCGCCGAGCGGCTCGAGCGCAAGCACGCGCTCTCGCTGTTCGCCATGTCGATGGTGTCGCTCTACTTCGTCGGCCTCTCGGTGTGGCAGGCCGTCTATGCGCCGACGCTCGACGAGGCGGCCAACCGGCTGATCACGCTGGTCTCGATCATGTCGTCGATCTTCACGCTGGTGCTGGCGCTGATCGAGTCCATGAACGACTACCGCATGAAGGCGCACCACATGCACGCCTGCGCGCTGGCCGTGAACGACCTCTATCACGAGCTCAAGCTGATGCGCCCCAGCGATGCCGCCCACCTGCAGGAGTTCCGGCAGCGCTACAACGGGGCGGTGCGCCGCTGCCCCTACAACCACAGCCGCATCGACTACCTGATGGCGAAGGCGGAAGGCAGGCGGCGTCCCCTGGGCCGACAGGGCCTGGGCGCGGCTGCGCTACGCGCTCGACGTCTACGCGCTCTACGGGCTCGCGCTGATCGTGCCGCCGCTGGTGCTGGTGCTGTGCGGATAGCCGGTTGGGTCATCGCTGACGCTCGACCCAACGGCCTGCGGCGTCTCCGCCCTTCCCCTCTCGTGCGTGTTGAAGGCATCGCCTTCGGCACAGGAGGAGCGACCAAACATTGCGCAATCAGAAGTCAGTGAGGGAGGGCCGCAGTCGCCAGGAAGAATCCATGAGCGATGGATCCTCCTTCCACGCCTGGTGAGCGGGGCGGCGGCTTCGTCACGAGCCACCGGCGACGCCTCGGTCGCCGGCCGTTCGCGCGCTGGCCGGCGTTGCCTGGGCTCGCAGCTCGGCCGCTTTCGGATCGCGCGGTCCGCCTGCGCTTGGGCGACGGTGTCGGCAGCGGCGGCATCTTGCGCAACGCTCGGCTGTGCTGCGGCCGCGATCAGGAGAAGGGCTGACAGCCCGAGTGCGAACTTCTGCATGGTGTCTGGCTCCAGTGTCCGGTTCGAGCGCGCGGGCTTGGACGTCCATGCCCTCGACCGGCTTGGAGCCGTCGCCGTGACGAGCTTCGGCGCCGTATCCCACTGATCGTTGAGGCTGCGTCGACTATGCGCTGGCGCGACGCACTCATTGCGGGCGGCCAGAGCAGCATGGTCAGTCGCGCCACGCCTCGGCGTCGCTTCGGCGAGCGGTCCTGCTCTGCGAAGTCATGGCGGATGCAGCCACCGACGCGGATGCCGCGAATTGGCGCCCGCCGGCATCGGTCGCGGCGATCTGACCTGTGGCCCGGATGGCGTTGCCGCGGCTGCAGCGGCTCGGTACGGCCGAGAACTCAGGTGATCGGCCTCAGCGGAATGGCGCCGCTAGCGGATCGCGACTCGAGCATGTCTTTCGGCCGGCTGCGGCGAATCACACGGTCGCGGCGCACCTCCGTCGAGCCCGCCTCACGTCCCCTCCGCCACCGGGTTGCCGGCGTCGTCGAGGTGGGCGATGCGCACCATGTTGGTGGTGCCGGGCGAGCCCAGCGGCACGCCGGCGACGATGATCACGCCCTCGCCGGCCTTGGCGAAGCCCTCGTCGAAGGCGATGCGGCAGGCCTTGCGCACCATCGCCGCCTGGTTCTCGGGATCGCTGGTCAGCACGCAATGCACGCCCCACGCCATGGCGAGCTTGCGGGCCGTCGCCAGCACCGGCGAGAGGGCGATGACGGGCAGGCCCGGGCGCTCGCGGGCGACGCGCAGCGCGGTGGAGCCGGTCGCCGTGTAGCAGATGATGGCCGCCAGCTTGAGCGGTATCGGCGATGGTGTGGGCGGCGGCGGCGATGGCGTCGGCGGCGGTGGCCTGCGGCGGCGTGCGCGTGGCGTGCACGATGGCGCCGTAGCTCGGGTCGTTCTCGGCCTCGATGGCGATGCGGTCCATGGTGCGGATCGCCTCGATCGGGTACTTGCCGACGGCGGACTCGGCCGACAGCATCACGGCGTCCGCCCCGTCGAACACGGCGGTGGCCACGTCCGACACCTCGGCGCGCGTCGGCACCGGCGAGGCGATCATGCTCTCCAGCATCTGCGTGGCGACCACCACCGGCTTGCCGGCGGCGCGCGCCTTGCTCACGATCTGCTTCTGCAGCCCGGGCACGCGCTCGACGGGCAGCTCGACGCCCAGATCCCCGCGCGCCACCATCAGCCCGTCCGAGTGGGCAATGATGCTTTCGAGATCGGTGATGGCCGCGGGCTTCTCGATCTTCGACATCAGCCACGCGGCCTGGCCGACCAGCTGGCGCGCCAGCTTCACGTCCTCGCCGCGCTGCACGAACGACAGCGCCACCCAGTCGACGCCCAGGCGCAGCGCGAAATCGAGGTCCTTCTTGTCCTTCTCGGTGAGGGGCCCGATCGGCAGCACCGTGTCGGGCAGGCTGATGCCCTTGCGGCTGGCGAGCGTGCCGCCGACCAGCACCTTGGCGTCGATGCCGGCGCGGTTCTTGTCGATGACGGTCATGCGGATCTTGCCGTCGTCGAGCAGCAGGGTGTGGCCGGGCTCCACGGCCTCGAAGATCTGCGGATGCGGCAGGAACACCCGCTCGGCCCCGCCCTCGCTCTCCGTGGTGTCGAAGCGGAAGGTGGAGCCCTCGGTCAGCGCCACGCGCTCGCCGGCGATGTTGCCGACGCGGAACTTGGGCCCCTGCAGGTCGCACAGGATGCCGATGGGCCGCCCGAAGTTGGCCTCCGCCGTGCGCACGGCCGCATGCACCTTCTTCACCAGGTCGTGGGGCGAGTGGCTCATGTTGATGCGGAAAACGTCGACGCCGGCCTCGAAGAGGCGCTCGATCATCTCAGGGGCGTACGACGCGGGTCCGAGGGTGGCGACGATCTTGACGCGCCTCGTGCGTCTCATGCTGGTTAGCGTCCCCTTTCGCTGGGATCGGTCAGGCGGATGGTCCAGTCCTTGGCTTCCTGCGTGTCCACCTCGAAGAAGCCGGTGTTCTTATAGCCACGTCGGCCGCAATCCTGAACCCCCCTGATCGTGAACGTCTTGTCGGCTGTGCACATGAAGGACTTGCCGGCCCATTCGCCGCCGCGGTCGTAGTCGATGGCGTGGATGTAATAGAAGCGGCTGGAAAGCGTTCCCTTGTAGAGCGTCTCGCAGGTCTGGGCCGAGATGTTCCACCAGCCCTCGGTGGTCCATCCGGTGGGGTCCTGGTAGCCGATGGCGACGCCGATGCGGCTCGACGTGGTATTGCAGAGCTTCAGGTCCGCGAGCGCGACGGGCGCCAGCGCAAGGCTGCTCACGATCGCGGCAGCTGCGCTGCGCGCGAGCACGTTCAGGAGAGGGCGGCACGGCGGGCATCGGCTCAGGTTTCAAGTCAGGCGTCGACCAGGATGACACGGAAATCGTTGACGTTTGTCTGCGTGGGACCACGGATGATGAGCCCGCCGGCGGCCTCGAAGAAGCTGGTCGCGTCGTTATTGTCGAGGAACTTCTGGGCGTCGAGGTGGCGCGCGCCGGCGAGCGTCCCCGCATCGATCATGGCGCCCGCCGGGTCCGTGACCTGGCCGGTGCCCCCGTCGATGCCGTCGGTGTCGGCCGCCAGCGCGGAGACGCCGGCGAGGCCGTCGAGCGCCAAGGCCAGCGCCAGCGCGTACTCCTGGTTGCGCCCGCCGCGCCCCTGCGCGTTGCGCACCGTCACCGAGAGCTCGCCGCCGCTGATGATGGCGACCCTGCGGCCGGCGGCCTTGGCCTCGCGCGCCAGGCGCGGCGTGCGCCTGCGGCCACCTCGCGCGCCTCGCCGGTGAGGCCGTCGCCCAGATCGACCACCTCGTAGCCCTGCCGCTTTGCCAGCGCGGCGGCCGCGGCGAGCGACGCGGCGGGGGTGGCGATGATGCGGTACTCGGCGCTTGCGAAGGCCGGATCGCCGGGCTTGGGCGTCTCGTTGGCCGGATCGGCGAGCGCCGGCGTCGACGGCCGGCGGCAGGGTCAGGCCCAGGGCCTGCATGGCCGGGCCGGCGGCGGTCGAGCACGGCGCGGGCGTCGGCCAGCGTGGTGGGGTCGGGAACGGTCGGGCCGGAGCCGATGGTGGCGGGGTCGTCGCCCGGCACGTCGGAGATGGCGAGCGTCAGCATGCGGCGCCGCAGTGGCCTTGCGCAACCGGCCGCCCTTGATGCGCGAGACGTGGCGGCGCACGGTGTTCATCTCGTGGATGTCGGCGCCGCACTTGAGAAGCCCGCGCGACAGCCCCGTCTTGTCGGCGAGCGTGAGGCCCGGCGCCGGCGCGGCCCAAAGCGCGGACGCGCCGCCCGACAGCAGCACGAGGACGAGATCGCGGTCCGTAGCCGTTGCCACGAGAGCAAGGGCGCGCTCGGCCGCCTGCACGCTAGCCTCGTCGGGCGTCGGGTGCCGGGCCGAGACGATGTCGATGACGCCCGGGCGCGCGCACGCCGAGCGCCTCGGGCGTGCCGTGCGGGGCCGTCGTGAAGCCCGTCGACGCGGTCGAGGACGCCCAGCTTGCGGTAATGCGCCTCCGCGGCGACGGCCATGGCAGCGGCGGCCTTGCCGGCCCCTACAACATAGAGCCGGCCGTCGCTGGGTGGGGGCGGCAGGTGAGCGGGCAGGCAGACGTCGGGATGGGCCGCCGCGACCGCCGCGTCATAGAGCGCCAGCAGTTCGGCGCGGGTTCCAGGTGGTGCTGCGTCGGTTGTCATGGATCACAACCTCCGCCGAAGAACCTTCGCCGCTGCCGGGAGGGCCCAAAGCAACAGGCCGGCCAGCAACGTCGAGGCCGGTGCAAATATGCCGATAGATTTCACTGCAATGCGTCCTGCGTCGGACATTGATCGACCCCGCTGGTCAACTCGTCCGCTGGTGCGGCTGGGAGCTCGTCGGCGGGGCCAGCTCGGCCAAGCGCGCCTGCAGGCTGACGGCGGCCGGCTTCGCCACCGCGAGGCCGGGGGTGACGGAGTTGGCCCAGCCGTAGGCCAGCATGGTCATGATAGCGGACGCGGCGAAGAAGTAGATGCCGGGCAGCACGGAGGCTTCCGTGTAGCCCGACGCATTGATGTAGAAGATCATCAGCGCCAGCACCATCACGTCCGTCATCGAGTAGCGCCCGAGCCATTCCATGGCCGAGATCGACTTGTTGCGGAACTCGGCCGGCATGTCCGGCGAGGTGACGAGGGTGAGCAGATAGAAGAGCTTGAGGAACGGGAAGAAGATCGAGAACATGAAGATGACGAAGCAGAGGAAGAACTCCTCGTTCTTCCAGAGCGCCCAGATGATGGTGGCGACCGAGTGCTGGTTGGTCCACACGAAGACGGTGGTGAAGCGGATGGCCGGCAGCATCACGCCCAGCGCGAAGAACACGGTGGCGAGGATGATGAGGAAGCTGAAGGCGAAGTTGCGCATCGTCGAGAACGGCTGCTGCGGCTTCCTCACCGGGGCCGGGGCCGCTGGCTCGGGGGCGGTCGCGTCGGTCCTAAGCCAAGCGTAGGACAGGATCATGAACAGCACGGCGGCGGTGAAGAAATAGACGCCGTTGAGGCTCTTGGCGTCGTAGACGCCCTGGCTCTTGATGAAGAAGATCGAGAGCGACAGCACCAGCACGTCGTGCATCGACCACTTGCCGAGCCATTCCAGCGCGCGCAGCTGGCGGGCAAGCCGCCTGAGCTCGCGCTGCGGCAGCGTGGAGAGGAGCAGCAGATAGAGCAGCTTGGTGACGGGCAGCACAATGGAGAACACCAGCACCGTGATGCCGAGGAAGATCTGCCCCGAGCGGATGAGCGCGTTCACCGTAGAGATCAGCGAATGCTCGTAGGTGAAGAAGACAAATTTCGTGAGCTTGATGATGGGCAGGCTGACGCCCAGCGCCAGGCAGACGCTTGCGGTCACGATGGCCAGGGTCAACAGAAAACGACGGCCGCCGAGCGTCATGGTCCCCGCGCTCCCGCGATCCACCTCAAAGGCATCGCCGCCCATCCTACCCGAGGACGCGGCGGCAATGTGTCAGCGCAACGCAGACTTTGGGGACGGCAGACTGGCGCGGAGATCTAGGCCGTCATCCGGGCCTTGTCGTAGGCGACGCCCTTGTCGTCGAACAGCTGGCCAAGCTCGCCCTGCTGGAACATCTCGCGGACGATGTCGCAGCCGCCCACGAACTCACCCTTGACGTAGAGCTGTGGGATCGTCGGCCACTGCGAGAAGCTCTTGATGCCCTCGCGGATGCCCATATCCTCGAGCACGTTGACGTCCTTGTAGTCGACGCCCAGGTGGCCCAGGATCTGCACGACCTGCGCGGAGAAACCGCACTGAGGAAAATTCTTGGTGCCCTTCATGAACACCACCACGTCGTTGTTGGCGACGGCCTTGCGGATCCAGTCGTGCACGGCTTGCTCGCTCATTGAGCTTCCTTTCGCGGCTTGATGCGGTTGCGGCCCTCGAACGCGGGCCACGACACCTCTTCATTGGTTTGCATGAAGATGTGGGCAAGGGCCGAGCAAAGTCAATCTTTCGGCGCCGCGGTCGTCAAAGCCAGAGCGTGGAGAACGCCACCCATGCGCCCCTGCAGGGCCTCGTACACCATCTTGTGCTGCTGGACGCGCGTCTTGCCCGCGAACTCCTTGGCGACGACGTGGGCAGCATAATGATCCCCGTCGCCGGCAAGGTCCTTGATGGTGATCTCGGCGTCGGGGAAGCGCGCCTTGATCAGCCGCTCGATCTCCTTGGCATCCATGGGCATGAGAAAGGTGGCCTTCCGGGCATGATGCGTTGCTCGCGCCCATCATAGGCGAAGCAATACGTCGGGCGCCACCGCCTGCTCAGGGGTCGGTAAGCTCCAGGCGACGCTCTACCCTCTCGAGGCGAGCCTTGATGCGGTCGATCTCCGCATTCTGGTTCACTTCCGAGATCCCGAACCCGCCGATGTGTCTCTCAATGGATCCAAGTCTCAGGATGACCATTCGCATATCGTCGCTCAGCCCGTCGACCTTTCGATCAATGCGTCGCAGATGCTCCAGGACGATATTGGTTGGCTCTTCGGCCATGAGACAGCCTCGACGCAGTCTGCTCGCCAGTTGCAGCAAGCGAGAAGTACCACAGCCAACTCTTAGGTGCAAGAACAAAGAAAGAACATTAGCTGCCAACGCCGCTATCGATCCATGAACCCAGGCAGCCAGCCCTCGTGTGACGCGCGCAGGTCGTTCAGCCCCAACGCCGACTCGTTCTTGAGCGTGAGCGCGTCGCCGCCCACGCGGGCGACCACGCGCGCCGGCAGCGCCAGCAACCGCGCCCGCTCGATGATCTCCTCGACAAGGCTGGGCTCGGCCTCCAGGACGTAACGGGCCTGATCCTCGCCGAACCAGGCGGCGTGCGCCGGCAGCTTGCCCTCGTAGGGGAAGAGCTGGACACCGATCTCGCCGGCCAGCGCCATCTCGGCGACGGCGATAAGCAGACCTCCGTCGCTGACATCGTGCACGGCGCGGACCTTGCCCTCGCGGATCAGCGACCGCACGAGGTTGCCGGCCTTGATCTCGTCGGCCAGGTCCACCGGCGGCGGAGCGCCTTCGAGCTTGCCGGTGACGATGAGCTGATAGAGCGACTGGCCGAGATGCCCGGCTTCCCGGCCGATGGCCACCAGCAAATCGCCTTCGGCCTTCAAGGCCACGCTGGCCGTGCGCGCGAGATCCGGCACGAGCCCCACGCCGCCGATCGCCGGGGTCGGCGGGATGGCCTGGCCGTTGGTCTCGTTGTAGAGCGAGACGTTGCCGGACACGACCGGGTACTTCAGCACCTCGCAGGCTTCCTTCATGCCCTGGATGGCGCCGACGAACTGGCCCATGATCTCGGGTCGCTCCGGATTGCCGAAGTTCATGTTGTCGGTGATGGCGAGCGGGTCGGCGCCGACGGCGATCAGATTGCGCCAGCTCTCGGCCACGGCCTGCTTGGCGCCCATGACGGGATCGGCTGCCACGTAGCGGGGCGTGACGTCACAGGTCAGCGCCAGGCCCTTGGTGGTGCCGTGCACGCGCACGATTGCCGCGTCGCCGCCTGGGCGCTGGATGGTGTCGCCCATCACCGTGTAGTCGTATTGCTCCCAGATCCAGCGGCGCGAGCACAGGTGGGGCGAGCCCATCATGGTCTTGAGCGTGTCCAGGATGGCGTTGGGCGCCGGCACCCACTCGGGCAGGATGGCTTTCGGCGGCACGGTCGCGACCCAGGGGCGCTCGTACAGCGGCGCGGAGTTGGCAAGCTTGTCGACCGGCAGGTCGGCCGCCACCTCGCCCTTGTGCGTCACGATCATGCGGCCCGTGTCGGTGGTCCTGCCGATCACCGCGAAGTCGAGGCCCCATTTCCTGAAGATCGCCTCCGCCTCCGCCTCGCGGCCGGGCTTCAGGATCATCAGCATGCGCTCCTGGGACTCGGAGAGCATCATCTCGTAGGCGGTCATGCCGGGCTCGCGCTGGGGCACGTGGTCGAGGGTGAGCTCGATGCCGACGCCGCCCTTGTCGGCCATCTCCGAGGTCGAGGAGGTGAGCCCGGCGGCGCCCATGTCCTGGATGGCGACGATCATGTCGGTTGCCATCAGCTCCAGGCACGCCTCGATCAGCAGCTTCTCGGTGAAGGGATCGCCCACCTGCACGGTGGGGCGCTTCTCGGCCGATGCGTCGTCGAACTCGGCCGACGCCATGGTGGCGCCGTGGATGCCATCGCGCCCTGTCTTGGAGCCGACGTAGACGACTGGCAGCCCGACGCCCTTGGCCGCGGAATAGAAAATCTTGTCCTTCTTCGCCAGGCCGACGCACATGGCGTTGACCAGGATGTTGCCGTTGTAGCCGGGATCGAAGTTGGTCTCGCCGCCGACCGTGGGCACGCCCGTGCAGTTGCCGTAGCCGCCGATGCCCGCGACCACGCCGGCCACGAGGTGGCGCGTCTTGGGGTGGGCGGGATCGCCGAAGCGCAGCGCGTTCAAGTTGGCGACGGGCCGCGCGCCCATGGTGAAGACATCGCGCATGATGCCGCCGACGCCGGTGGCGGCGCCCTGGTAGGGCTCGATGTAGGAGGGGTGGTTGTGGCTCTCCATCTTGAAGATGACGGCGTCGCCGTCGCCGATGTCGACCACGCCCGCGTTCTCGCCGGGACCCTGGATCACCTGCGGGCCCTTGGTGGGCAGCGTCTTCAGCCACACGCGGGATGACTTATAGGAGCAGTGCTCGCTCCACATCACCGAGAAGATGCCGAGCTCGGTGAGCGAGGGCTCGCGGCCGAGGATGCCGAGGAGGCGCTGGTATTCCGGCGCCGAAAGGCCATGCTCGGCGACGACCTCGGGCGTGATGGCGGTTTTCGTGTCCTGCATGCGGGCGTGCGGCTCGGGAGCGATTCTGATGGCATGCCGCTTATAGCGGCCCCCGCGTCGGGAGTCCCCCCTGGGCATTTTGCAGCATTGGCGCAGCTCTTCCGGCATGTGCATAAACGCCAGGAAGAAGGCGCAGGCCATGGGCAAGCCGGTCGCGCCGGCCTATATGGCTTCCGGAGAACAGCGATCAGTCGGCATGGGCGCGGAACACGGCCACGACCACCATGACGGGCACAATCACGGCCCAGGGCAAGTTCATGCCCAAAACGAGAGCAGGGTAGGCTGGGCCGCGCTGCTGACCGGTGCCTTCATGTTCGCCGAAGCCGCCGGCGGCCTCCTCTCGGGCTCGCTCGCCCTGCTGGCCGACGCCGGCCACATGCTCACCGATGCGGCATCGCTGGGCCTTGCCTGGCTGGCGTTCCGCATTGCCGGCCGGCCGGCCGACTGGCAGCGCACCTACGGGTTCCATCGCTTCCAGGTGCTGGCGGCCTATAGCAACGGCCTGACGCTTGGCCTTCATCGCGTTGGCGATCGTCTATTCCGCCATCAAGCGCCTGCATGAGCCGACCGAGGTGCTCGCTGGTCCCATGCTTGGCATCGCCGTGATCGGGCTGCTCATCAACCTGGCGGCCTTTCGCATCCTGCACGGCGCCGAGCGCGACAACGTCAACATCAAAGGCGCGATGCTGCACGTCATGGGCGACGTGCTGGGCTCCGTCGCGGCGATCGCCGCCGCGCTCGTCATCCTGTGGACCGGCTGGACGCCGATCGATCCGCTGCTGTCGGCGCTGGTGGCGATCCTGATCCTGCGCAGCGCGTGGTTCCTGGTGCGTGAGTTCGGGGCACATCCTGTTGGAGGGTGCGCCAGGGCATCTCGACGTGCGCACGCTGAGGGAGGACCTGATGGCGGCCGTGCCGGGAGTCGAGGACATCCATCATGTCCACGCCTGGTCGCTCACCCAGGACAAGCCAATGATCACGCTGCACGCCAGGATCGCCGACGTCCACGGCAGCGACCGCATCGCCTCCGCCATCAAGGCTGTGCTGCACGAGCGCTACGGCGTGGACCACGCCACCATCGAGATCGAATGCGACGCCTGCGCCGACGGGCATCGGGCGTGCTAGACGGCGCGCGCCGGCACGCCCGGTGCCACTCGAACTATGCGGCAAGCCGATCGAGGAAGCCGACAACCGCCCGATTGAACAGCTCGGGCTGGTCCAGGTTCACCGAGTGTCCGGCATCCGGGATGATGATCTTCTGCGCCCCGGGGATCTTGGCCGCCATGTAGTCGGTGGCCGCAAGGAACGGCTTGTCGTTGGCGCCGGCGACGACGAGTGCCGGTACCGTTATGGCTGGCAGGGAATTGATGACTCGCGCATCGCTCTGCGTGAGCATTCCGCGCGCAGCCCGTGCCAGACCATCGGCGGATCGGTGGGTTGCGGTCGCCATCTCCTTGCTGAGGCGTTGCAGGCGAGCCAGTCCCTCCGCCTCGTACTCCTGCGCGGTCTGGAGTGCGCGCCTGTTCCAGGCCTCGCGCGCGTCGTCCTTCTTGAAGCCCGGGCCGGTGTCGAAAATCAGCAGCGCGCGCACCCGCTCGGGGTGCGCCAGGTGGAAGGCCAGCGACATGTAGCCGCCGAGCGACAGGCCGCCGACAATGGCCGTCTTGGCGTCCACCGCATCCAGCAGCGCCTCAATATCGCCGACCGTCATCGCCTCGCTGTATTGATCGGGGTCCGGCGGATAGTCGGTCTCCCCGTGCCCCCGCATGTCCCAGATGACGAGCGTATGTGCCTTCGTCAGCGGCTCGATCTGGCCGCGCCACATGTGCGAGGTCGCGGAATAGCCGTGCGTGAGCAGGATCACGGGACCCTTGCCGTGCACCTCGTAGTGGATCTTCACCCCATTGCGATCGAGCTTCGGCATGGATCCGTCTCAGCCTTTTGCCCCGGACGAGAGCCCGCGCAGGAACTGCGCGCGCCGCGTCGCGGCCTCCAGCAGGAGGTTGTGGTCGCTGCCCGCTAGGATCAGGCGTGCGCCCATGCCGATATAGCGGCTCGCCACCTCCTGATCGTAGACGCCGCCCATGCCCAGCACCTTGTTGTGGCGGCGACACGCGTCGGCGACGGTCTGGTAGGCTGCCTTTACGCGCTCGTGGCCGACCTGGCCGGCGATGCCCATCTCGAGCGCGAGGTCGTTGGTGCCGATCAGCAGGGCGTCGATCCCCTCGATGGCCGCGATCTTGTCCGCGTTCTCGACGGCCTGAGGCGTCTCGATCATGGGGATCACGAGGATCTCGGCATTCAGCGTCTTCTGCGTCTCGAGCGGCGAGGGCGGCCGGTAGCCGAACTGAGCGGGCGGACCGCCGGTGCTGCGATGGCCCATCGGACTGAAGCGGAATGCGTCGACCAGGCTCTTCGCCTGCTCGACCGTGTCGACGTGCGGCACGACGATACCCAGCGCGCCGTTGTCCAGCGCCCGCGTACCCTCGTCGAGCGCGCCCGAGCAAATGCGCACGATGGGCGCCACGCCCGTGGGCAGCGCGGCAAGGCAGATCTGCGTCGTCTCTTGGGTGGAGATCGTGCCGTGCTCGGAATCGATGAAGAGCCAATCGTATCCGGCCGCCTTGGCGAGCATGGGCACGGCAGATCCGCGCAATTGATGCACGCCGAAGCCGAGCGTCAGCTCGCCGCCGCGAATTTTCTTGAGAACGTCGCTGCAAAGCAGGGGCATGATGTTTCCTCGGGTTCCTCGGCCGCGCGTTCAGGCTGCACCGCCATTGCGCCGTCGCGGCGGCTCGTGAGCGGCAGCGACGCAACCATCGATACCACGACGGGCACAGGCAGCACAGACGCGTTCAGCCGCGAGGTCGAATGCGAAGGCTGGTCCCTCACCGCAACCCTCCCCCAATCGGCCAACCTGGTCTACAACTGAGCTCAACCGGCCGACCAGCGCCGTGTCTACGGCTGGGGAGCCGCTATTGGGGAGGTTCCATGCCTAGCTCGGTCAACGCGGGAGCGCGGCTCGACCGCCTGCCCGTCGGGGCGTTTCATCACCGGATATTTTGGCTTATCGGCGCCGGCATGTTCTTCGACGGCTACGACCTCTATGTCGCCGGCAGCGTGCTCGCCACCACCATCAGCACCAAGTTCTCCACGCTGCCGCAAAATCTGCAATTCATCTCGCTCACCTTCGTCGGCATGACGATCGGCGCATTCGTCACCGGGTTCCTCGGCGACTGGTTCGGGCGACGCTTCACCTACCAGATCAACCTGCTGATCTTCGGCCTCGCCTCGCTCGCGGCGGCGTTCGCGCAGAATATGGAACAGCTCATCGCCTGCCGCTTCGTGCAGGGGCTCGGTCTCGGCGCCGAGATCGTGGTCGGCTATTCGACGTTGACGGAGTTCGTGCCGCCGAAGTCGCGCGGACGTTGGCTCTCCTTCATGGCATTCCTGGTCGTGGCCGGCTTTCCGGCGACCTCGCTGCTCGCCTATTTGATCATTCCGACTTGGGGCTGGCGGCCGATGTTCGTGATCGCGGGGATCGGCTCGCTCATCGTTTGGTATCTGCGCAAGGCCCTGCCTGAATCCCCGCGCTGGCTGGAATCCAAGGGTCGCGTCGAGGAAGCGGAGGCGCTGATGCAGGCGATCGAGAAGGAGGCGGCCGATCGCGGGTCCGCTGCCACCGCCTGCTCCCGCCCCGTCCGCCAGGCCGGTCGGCGCGCTGGCGCTGTTGGCGCCGCCATTGCTGCAGCGTCTGCTGGTAGGCAGCTGGGTGCTGATCACCATCAACACCTTGATCTTCGGTTTCGTGATCTTCCTGCCCCAGTTCTTCCTTCGTCAGGGTCTGACCATCGCGCAGTCGTTCGGCTACACGCTGGTGCTCGCCGAGCGCATCCCTGATCGGGTGTGCGATCGGCGCCTTTACCTCCGATTTCATCGGCAGGCGCTGGAGCATTATTGGCGCTTCGGTCGTGACCATCGTAACGGGTGGGATCTACGCGAGCTTCAATGCCGCTTCCGATCCGACGGTTGTGTTGAGCGTCGGCTTCGTGCTGATCGCCGCGATCTATGTCCAGACCGCGATCCTGTTCGGCGTCTACACGCCCGAACTGTTTCCGACCGAGGTGCGGCTGCGTGCAAACGGCATCTGCAACACCCTCGGCAGGCTCGCCACTGTGTTTTCACCGTTTGTGGTCGGCTACCTGATGCAGACCTACCAGTTGCCGGGCGTGATCGGCCTGATGATTGCCCTGGTGGTCGTCCAGATCGCGGTGGTGTGGCTCTGGGGTGTCGAGCCGCGTCAGCGCGCCCTTGAAGACGTGGCCTCGGCGCCTCAGTCCGCCTGACGGACTACAGGCCGGCTGGCAGCCAATGGGGCACGCACGCTAGCCGTCGCGCGTGGACCTCCGCGTCACCCGCCAGGCCAGCGTCGCTGCGGCGATGACGGAGGCCGGCGGCCAGCAGGAATGGTGCGCCGGGCAGGTGCCAGCCTTCACCGGGGGCGATCGAGCGGGCGAAGGCCTGCGTGAAAAGCCCGGGACCGAACAGCCCCGCCAGCGCCATGATGCTGGAGTTGGCGCCCTGCAGCTGGCCCTGCTCGGATACGCCGACGAGCCGGCTCATGATGCCCATTGAGGCGGCACCGGCCAGGCCCCAGAGCGCCATCACGGGGATGCCCGCCCAGAACTCGACGCTGGTGGTGGCGAGGCCGTAGATGGCGAAGCCCGCCGCGCCGAACAGCAGGCCCGCGATCAGGACGCGGCATGTTCTATGATGGAAGGCGGTGTGTGCCGCAGGACGGCCCCGGCTATGGCCCTCCTCCTTACCAGCGCGGCTACGATCAGCCCCGATACGAGCGCGGTTACGGTCCGCCCGTAGAGCGCGGACCGCAGCTTCGGCTTGAGCTAGGTGGTCGCCGAGATGAGGGGCGATACTCTCGCCGAACCCCGCCTTCAAGACGAAGAACAACTGTCCACCGAATTTCACAGTTCAAGATGGCCTGTGTAAGCCGTACACAGTTGTTAACTTGGCTTGAGGTGCAAAATTCGTTGTCTTGCATCGGGGTTTTGATGAGGGAGTCCACCGGTGCGTTTTGGTGGATAGCGGGGCGGGCCTAGAGCCGCCCAACTTTGCTGCCTTCGTTGACAGCCGGGCTGACCGGCGGCCTACTCGTATCACTCGCCGGGCTTCTCTTCCGGGCGGGCAGCGCGCGGCGGCTCGGCCTCTCCCAGAAAGGCGACCTGCCAAGTTCCGGCTGATTGGTAACCGGGCACGCATCATTTTTTTCTTCGGCGTTCAGCGACCTGACGAACGAAATTTTTTTCTTCGGCGTTCAGCGACCTGACGAACGAAATCGCCCACGGCCGGACGATCGCAGAGACCGCGAGCTTCCTTTGCCGGGACGTGTACGAAGTGCGCGCGAAGATGAAGGAGCTTGAGTTGCCCGAGCAACCGAGCAAGCGGCGGCGGTCCCCGTAGAACAAATATTCCCACACGGTGATTAGCAGGATCACCGCGACGGCGATCCCCATAGACGTGAACGCGACGGCGCCTCGCTGCTCAAGCCGAATTAGGAGGAGAGGAACACTTCCTGCTGCCTATCAGATTGACCATTTTTAGCGCCTGATTTTATGGCGATGGTGAGTTGCCTACATTTTTACCCTTCACCTGGCGGGCTCTTCGTGGGGTCAAGACCTCTGGCCGGCCGGGCGCCACGCCGGGTGAGCGGTCGAAGACAATAGGATTACTCGTGCCATCTTGAACCGCAAACGCGATGTACGCTTCGCGGACGGATACCCGGTGCATTTCGCCGCAATGGGGGCACTCAACCTTTAAAGTTTTTCTCCAGGCAGCGGCGAGGCTCTTTGGATCGGTCTCTATATGAGTTGGAACTCGACGACGGGTGGTGGGGCATGTGAAGAGCAGTGGCGCCATGTCAACTCTCCGGCGATGTTCGAACAAACACGCTTAGCCCTCGTCATTCGGGAACCGCACGATAAAGCGGGCGCCCTCCCAAAGATGTGCCCTTCGTTTGTGGTCTTATAGACGCGATTCTCGGCACTTGGCGCTTTCACTTCGTGCATAGGCGCGACTGACCCTATCCCAAAGGTCGTCTATCTCGTGGGCTTGTTGGCGGATGAGCGCTGCCGCGGCAGTGCCTGCGCCCTTCTCAGCAAAGACCTGAACTGAACCAGTAACTTACAAA
>CAVPGO010000042.1:0-11578 GCA_963703975.1 uncultured Actinomycetes bacterium | reverse complement strand
GCGAACGTGCTCACCGCGGTGCTCGCGCTCGTCGGGGGCCTCTTCTACGTCGTCGTCTACACCGGCTGGCTCAAGCGCTCGACCGACCGGAACATCGTCATCGGCGGTGCCGCCGGGGCGGTGCCGCCGCTCGTCGGCTATGCCGCTGCGACCGGAAGCGTCGGTGTTCCCGCACTCGCGCTGTTCGGGATCGTGTTTCTCTGGACGCCGCCGCACTTCTGGGCGCTCGCGCTGATGATCAAGGAGCACTACGCAAGGGCGGGCGTGCCGATGCTGCCGGTTTCGCGTGGCGACGACGAGACACGCCGGCAGATCGTGCTCTACTCGGTCGTGCTCGTCGCGTTCACGCTCGGCGCGGGCCTCTGGCTCGGCGCTCTGTACACGGTCGCGGCGGCGCTGCTCGGCGGGTGGTTCCTCCTGCTCGCCTGGAAGCTCTCACGCACCGGGACCCGAGCCGACGCGGCGGTGCTGTTCCACTACTCGCTCGCCTACCTCGCACTGCTCTTCGCGGCCGCCGCCCTCGACCCGCTGCTCGTCTGATGGACCCCGAGCTCGCCCGCCGCAACAACCGCCTCGGTCTCGCTCTCTTCGGGGTGTTCCTGGCGCTCTTCGTCGGCACGATCCTCGTCGGGCTGATCTACCTCCAGCTCGCGTAGTCCTGCCGGCGCCGTCGGAGCCGCTCCCGCAGGCAGCCGCACTGCCCCCGGAGGACCGTGTGACCCCCTCCCCCATTCGGGTGACTGTGGCGGCTGCCCTTCGCTGCCGACAAAGGGGATGTCATGCGCAACCGCCGCCTCCTTCCCGTTTGCTGCCTCGCCGTCCTCGCGGCGACCCTCATCGCCGGCTCCGCGCTGGCGAAGGGCAACAGCCCCAGCAGCCCCTCCGGGCTGCACGCGTTCCTGCTCAAGGCCAACGAGCCCACCCGTCACGAGTTCCCGCGGACACCCGCCTTCTCGTGGCGGCCGGTGGTCGGCACCACCCGCTACGAATTCCAGCTCTCGAAGACCGCAGGGTTCGGCGATGGCTCGATCTTCTACACCACTTGGGTGAAGTCCCCGGCCGTCGCGATCCCGGTCGCCCTGCCGTGGATGACCGGCCAGCCGTACGCGGCCTACGCCCGCGTCCGCGCACGCACCTTCTCGGGTGTCTCGGCCTGGAGCCGGCCGTTCGGGTTCAACATCCGCTGGGCCGACCTGCCGATCATGCGGCCGTCCTACGCCGGCCTGTCCCGCTGGGCGCCGGTGGAGGGCGCGACCAGCTACCACGTCTGGTTCGTCGATCTCGGCAAGCGGGTTCAGACCCGCACGAACGCCGTCGATCACCGCGAGTTCTACGCCTTCCACCGCACCGCGCAGTGGATGGGCACCGTGCGCTGGCGCGTCCGCGCCGTGCGGACGGTGTACGGCGACGTGCCGAGCGGCCTGCCCCGCGTGAGCTACGGCCCGTGGAGCCCGATCTACACCTCCGTCAACCCCCAGCCGGGCGCCGGGGCGCTCGCCGCCCTGTCGGCGGTGTCCGAGAACAACACGACCAGCACCCGCGCGCGCGCTGCGCTGCACGAGCTCACGCCGGCGTTCGTCTTCAACGGTGACACGTCGCTCAGCGGCGGCCAGTACGGGCTGTTCCGCGTCTACGTGTTCTCGGATCGTGACTGCGTCAACGTCATCTTCCGCGGCGCCGTCGTGGGCAGCCCCGCGTACGCCCCGCGCATGACCGGGCCGCTGGCCCTGCCTGCAACGGAGGACAAGCTCGACGCAGCCGCATCCGACTACCTGCCCGACGGTTCCGAAGGCCTGACCTACATGGCCGACGTGGCGAAGGTGCAGACGACCGAGAGCGACAAGCCCGCGGCCGCGGCCGCGAAGGAAGGCGAGTCCGGGTCGACCGCTGCGAAACCTGAGGACTCGCTGCCGACGCTGCCCGCCTCGACCGGCGCCCCGGTCGACCTGTGGGACAGCGGCTGGCCGAACGGGCGCTTCTTCTGGACGGTCGTGCCGGTCGTGCCCAAGTTCACGATCGCGCAGACCACGACGCTCGCCGCGCCTGCAGCCGCAGGGTCCTCGACGATCGTCGTGCAGTCGGCCGACGGCCTCTCCGAGGGCACGCTGGTGCAGATCGGCAGCGGGGCCACCACAGAGTCCACGGCGGTCGTCAAGATCGACGATCTCGTCGTGACGCTGGCCTCGCCGCTCAAGTACGCGCACTCCGCGGTCGAGCTCGTCGTCGGCGGGACGGAGATCCAGTACTGGGACGTCGAGCTGCCGCAGGACGCCTGCGCAGCCGGCCGCATCGTCGGCTTCGGCAAGCAGTCGTCGCCCGTCGTGGCCGGCACGTCGACGGCCTTCGCCTCCGGGCTCTCGCCGCAGGGCCGGCTCGTCGCCGCGCGCGGCACGTCCCCGACCTTCTTCGGGTCGCCCGTCGCAGCCTGGCTGCCCGCGCTCGGCGCGGACACCTACCAGATCGAGTGGTCGCGCAAGGCGTACCCGTGGAGGGCGGTCGGTCGTGTCACGACGCAGGCCACGGCAGCCCGGCTACCGCTCAAGTCCGGCACGTGGTTCTACCGCGTGCGCGGCATCAACAACCTGCTCCCCGGCTCGGCCAAGGCGATGACCTGGTCGAAGCCGCAGCAGGTGAGCGTCGCGCGGCCGAAGTTCAAGGTCCTCCGCTAGAACGCACCCGTCGTTCTCCGGGTATGGTCGGGGCCCCCATGGGCCCCGACCTCGTTCTGGCGCTGCAGCTGGCCGATGCGGCCGACGCCATCTCCTTCGCCCGCTTCCGCGCCGGCGACCTGCGGGTGCACACCAAGCCCGACCTGACGCCGGTGACCGAAGCCGACGTCGCGGTGGAGAGCGCCATCAGGGAGGCGCTCGGCGTGTCCCGCCCGTCCGACGCGATCGTGGGCGAGGAACAGGGCGTCACCGGCCGGGGGCCGCGCCGCTGGATCGTCGACCCGATCGACGGCACGCGCAACTACTCGCGCGGGGTGCCCGTGTGGGCGACGCTGATCGCTCTCGAGGAGGAGGGTGAGGTGCAGCTGGGTGTCGTGTCCGCTCCTGCGCTCCACCGCCGCTGGCACGCGGAGCGCGGCGGCGGAGCCTGGGCCGGCGACGACCGCGTGCGGGTCTCCTCGATCCGCCGGGTCGAGGACGCCGTGCTCACGTTCGCGCTCGAGCAGTCGGTCCCCGCGCTCGCCGCGCAGGCGTGGCACGCGCGGGGCTACGGGGACTTCTGGAGCCACATGCTCGTCGCCGAGGGTGCCGTCGACGGCGCCATCGACGCGATCGGCGTCTCGCTGTGGGATCTGGCCGCGGTGCAGGTGATCGTCGAGGAGGCGGGCGGCACGTTCACGGACTTCCGCGGCGAGCGTCGCCTCGACGGTGGCTCGGCGATCTCTTCGAACGGGCATCTGCACGCCGTGCTGCTCGCCGCCGTCGCGTAGGCCCGCAGGTGTCGTCTACGGCGTCGAGCGCCGGACCGCGGCCTCGTAGACCGGGTCGCGGGTCAGCACGTCGAGCTCCGCCGAGAGGAGCGCACTCGGGGTGACGTCGTCACCCGCGGGCGGCTCGAGGCGCTCGCCATCGACGGCCACGGCCGTGACACGGTCGGCCAGCCTCAGCCGGAGCGCGAGCTTCCGTCGCAGCCGTGAGCGCAGCCAGCCGGCCAGCAGCAGCGCGTCGGCACGCGGGCCGGTCACGTGGAGCGACCGGATCGTGCGGATCTCCGGCCACTGCTCCGCCAGCCGCTCCCGCCACGGCAGCGTGCGGCGAAAGGCGAGGTCGGAGACAGCGAGGTGGTCGAAGAGCCGCTGGAGCTCTCTGTGGCCGGCGGTGGGAGAGCGCCATTCGGACGAGTCGACGACCAGCCTGTCGACGACGCCGGTGATCTCGGCGAAGGCCGAGCTTCGCCAACCGGGCTCACCGCGCCAGCGGCAGAACGCCGGCAGGTCGGAGAGCAGGAGCGGTAGCACGATCGAGGCGGGATGAGCGGCAGGGCCCCCGCGCAGCCGCACCTCGATCACCTCGGAGATCACCTCGCGGTCGAGGTCGCGCACCTCGAACTCACGCACCGACACCTTCGTCTCGACACAGTCGCCACGGCCCGGCTCCGGGAACAGGAGGATCGTCCGCGACGGATGGCGCTCCTGCAGCCCGGCCAGCACCCGCCGCACGGTCGGCTGCCAGCGCAGTGGCGCCCACACGACGTGTGTCATCGTGCTCGTGCGCAGCTCCGGGGCTCCGTCCTCGCGCGCGCGGCTGCGCTGGCGTGACAGCTCGCGCTCGATGTCGGCGATCACGCCCATCGGCGTCGCTGCCCGAAGTCGGCCCGGCTTCGTCTCATCAGTGCCGCCTCCACGATCTGCCGTCGCGGTGCAGAAGGTCGTCCGCCGCCGAAGGCCCCCACGACCCCGCCTCGTAGTTCGGGAACACGGGGCGGTCGCGGTGCCAGGCGCCGACGATCGCGTCCACGAGCTTCCACTGCTCTTCGACCTCGTCCTCCCGCGTGAACAGCGTCGCGTCGCCGAGCATCGCGTCGAGCACGAGCCGCTCGTACGCTTCGGGTAGCCCTTCGCGAAAGGCACCGCCGTAGAGGAAGTCCATGTGTACCGTGCGGATCTGCATGCCCGCCCCGGGCACCTTTGCGCCGATGGCGAGCGAGACGCCCTCGTCCGGCTGCACGTGGATGAGCAGGACGTTGGGCCGCAGCCCGTCCCCGGCGATCGCCTCGAACGGCGGGTGCGGCGCACGCTGGAACTGGATCGCGATCGTCGTCTCCCGTCGCGCCAGCCGCTTTCCGGCGCGTACGTAGAACGGCGTGTCGGCCCAGCGCCAGTTGTCCACGTACAGCTTCGCCGCCACGTACGTCTCCGTCACCGACCCTCCCGCCACGCCGGCCTCCTCGCGGTACGACGGCACCTCCTCGCCTTCGGTCCAGCCGCGCGCGTACTGCCCCCGCACGATGCTCTTCGGCCCCGGCGTATGCATCGCGCGCAGCACCTTCACCTTTTCGTTGCGCACCGAATCGGCGGCGAAGTCGATCGGGGGCTCCATCGCTGTCAGCGCGAGCAGCTGCAAGAGGTGGTTCTGGAAGATGTCGCGGATCGCGCCCGCCCGCTCGTAGAAGCCCGCGCGGCCCTCGATCCCCATCGACTCGGCCACCGTGATCTGCACGTGGTCGATGAACTGGCGGTTCCAGATGGGCTCGAAGATGCCGTTCGCGAAGCGCAGCGCCAGCATGTTCTGCACCGTCTCCTTGCCCAGGTAGTGGTCGATGCGGAAGATCTCGTTCTCTCCGAACCAGCGGCGGATCGTCGCGGTCAGCTCGCGCGCCGAGGTCAGGTCGTGGCCGAAGGGCTTCTCCACGATCACCCGCGTCCACCCCTGCTCCCGCGTGCGACGCTCGCCGATCTCCCGCAACACCGTCTCGAACGCCTGCGGGGGCACCGCCAGGTAGTGGATGCGGTTGCCGGCCGTCCCACGCGTGCGATCGAGCTCTGCGAGCACGTCGCCGACGGTGTCCTCACCGCGGTCGTCGGCGAAGTCGGTGGCGACATAGCGGATCCCTGCCGCCAGCGACTTCCACACATCGGCGCGGTACGGGTCGCGGGCATGCTCCTTGACCCCCTGGCGCATCGCGGACACGAACTGCTGGTTCGTCTGCTCGGTGCGCGCCACACCCACGACGGCGAACCGATCCGGCAGCAGGCGGCGGTACGCCAGCGAGTAGAGAGCCGGGAACAGCTTGCGGCGCGTGAGGTCACCGGAGGCGCCGAAGATCACGAGAGCACAGGCCTCCGGCTTGCGCCTCAGCCCCAGGCCTTCAGCGAGCGGGTTGACGCGCGTCGTCACGCTGCCGCGAGGGCGCCCGCCTTCGCCTCGATGCCGACGAGCAGCTCCGCGAACGAGTCTGCGAACTTCTGCACACCCTCCTCCTCCAGCACCGCCACGACGTCGTCGTAGTCGACACCGGCCTCGGCCAGGGCGGCGAGCAGCGCGTCCGCCTCGTCCACGCCTTCGAGCAGCGTGTCGCCGCGCACCTCACCGTGGTCCTGAAAGGCGCGCACCGTCTCGAGCGGCATCGTGTTCACCGTGGCCGGGCCGACCAGCTCCTCGACGTAGAGGACGTCGCGGTAGGCCGGGTTCTTCGTCGAGGTGGACGCCCACAGGCACCGCTGCGCCCGCGCACCCTTGCCGGCCAGGAAGTCCCACCGCTCGCCGGCGAAGGCCTCGTGCCAGTGGCGGTAGGCGAGCTTCGCGTTGGCCACCGCGAGCTTGCCCTGCAGGTCCTCGCGCCGAAGCTCGGCGAGCCTGCGGTCCGCCTCGCTGTCGACGCGGGAGACGAAGAAGCTCGCGACCGACGACACGCCGGTCGGGTCGCCGCCTGCCGCGACCAGCCGCTCCAGCCCGCGCAGGTACGACTCCACCACCGCCGCGTACCGCTCGAGCGAGAAGATGAGCGTCACGTTGATCGAGCGGCCCTTCGCGATGCAGTCCTCGATCGCGCCGAGGCCGAGCTCCGTGGCGGGGATCTTGACGTACAGGTTCGGCCGCTCGACCTCGCGGTGGAAGCGCAAGGCCTGGTCGAACGTCGCCTCACGGTCGTAGGCGAGCGTCGGGTCGACCTCGAGCGAGACCCAGCCGTCGAGGCCGTCCGTCCGCTCCCACACCGGCCGCAGCAGGTCGCATGCGGCGCGGATGTCCTCCATGGCGAGGGCGAAGAAGATCTCCGTCGGATCGGAGATCCCGGCCGCGACCTCGCGTAGCTGCGCGTCGTAGCGGTCGCCCTCCGCAAGCGCCTTCTGGAAGATCGTCGGGTTCGACGTGACGCCGACGACGGCGTCCTCCTCCATGAGACGGGCGAGCTCGCCCGTCTCGAGCATCTCGCGCGAGAGCGAGTCGATCCAGACGCTCACACCCCTCGCGCTCAGCTCGTGCAACCTCGATCCTGCCATTGCTCCTCCCGTCGTCAGCCGACTCGCGCCATCACACCCGCCGCCGCAGCGGCGACCGCTGCTGCGGTGATCCCGAGCTCGTCGAAGATGCGCTGGTACGGCGCCGACGCCCCGAAGCGATCGACCCCGACCGAGACGCCGCGGGGCCCCACCCAGCGCTCCCAGCCGAAGGTGATCCCCGCCTCCACCGAGACGCGGGCTTCGACGGAGGGAGGGAGCACCTCGTCCCGGTACTCCTCCGGCTGCTCGTCGAAGAGCTCCCAGCACGGCATCGAGACGACGCGCGCGTTTGCGTCGAGCCCGCGGGCCGCCTCGAGCGCGAGATGCAGCTCGGAGCCCGTCGCGAGCAAGATCACGTCGGGCTCCCCCTCGCCCGACTGCCAGAGCGTGTATCCGCCGCGCAGCACGCCGTCGGCCGAGGCGACCTCTTCGCGATCGAAAGTGGGCAGCTTCTGCCGCGTCAGCGCGAGCGCGACCGGGCCGTCCGGGCGCTCGAGCGCGACCCGCCAGGCGGCAGCCGTCTCGTTGGCGTCGCCGGGCCGCACGTACCAGAGGTTCGGGATCGCCCGCAGCGTCATGTGGTGCTCGACCGGCTGATGCGTCGGCCCGTCCTCGCCGACCCCGATCGAGTCGTGTGTCCAGATCCAGAGCACCGGCAGCCCCATGAGGGCGGACAGGCGCACCGAGGGGCGCATGTAGTCGGAGAAGATGAGGAAGGTCGAGCCGTATGGCTTCAACATCGCCGGCTCGAGCGCGATGCCGTTCACGATCGCGCCCATCGCGTGCTCGCGGATGCCGAAGGCGATGTTGCGCCCGGCGTGGGTGGCGGCGAAGATCCCCGCGCCCTCGAACTCGGTCTTGGTCGACTCCGTCGAGGTCTGCGGCTCCCCCGACCATCGTCGGGGTGAACCGCTTGAGCGCCTGCATGGCCTTGCGGCCGGCGTCACGGGTGGCGACGTCCTCTCCGGCCGGGAAGGCGGGCAGCGCCTCCCGCCAGCCCTCGCGCGGCAGGCGGGCGAGGTCGCGCTCGCGCTCCACGGCCAGGTCGGGATAGGCCTTCGCCCACGCTGCGAGACGCTCGTGCCACTCCTGCTCCGCGGAGACGCCGCGCTCGCGCACGACGGCCATGTGCTCGCGCACGGCGTCGGGCACGGCGAACGTCGCGTCGGGATCGAGGCCCATGGCCTCCTTCGCCGCGCGCACCTCGGCCTCTCCGAGCGGCGCGCCGTGCGCCTTCGACGTGTCGATCGCGTGCGGGGCGGGAGTGGCGATGTGGGTGCGGAGGACGATCAGCGAGGGCCTGCGGCGCTCGGCGCGCGCCTCCTCGAGCGCCGCCGCAACCCCGTCGACGTCCTCGGCGTCGGCGACGTGCTGCACGTGCCAGCCGTACGCTTCGAACCGTTTGCCCTTGTCCTCTGTGTCGAAGCTGACCGTCGTGGCTCCGTCGATCGTGATCCGGTTGTCGTCGTAGACGTAGACGAGACGGCCGAGCCCGAGATGCCCGGCGATCGACGCCGCTTCCTGGGAGAGACCCTCCATCAGGTCGCCGTCCGAGCAGATCGCGTACACCCACGAGTCGACGAGCTCGTGCCGCGGCCGGTTGTACCGCTCGGCCAGGAACCGTTGCGCGATCGCGAGGCCGACGCCGTTGGCGAAGCCCTGCCCCAGCGGCCCGGTCGTGGTCTCGACGCCCGGCGTGTGCCCGAGCTCCGGGTGACCCGGTGTGCGCGAGCCCCACTGGCGAAAGGAGCGGAGGTCGTCGAGCGTCAGGTCGTAACCCGCCAGGTGGAGCGACGCGTACTGGAGCATGCACGCGTGACCGGCGGAGAGGACGAACCGGTCCCGCCCGGGCCACGCGGGGTTGGACGGGTTGTGGCGCAGCACGTCGCGGTAGAGGACGTATGCGACCGGCGCCAGCGCCATCGCCGTGCCCGGGTGGCCGGCGTTCGCCTGCTGCACGGCGTCCATCGCCAGCGCGCGGATGGTGTCGATCGTCAGCAGACGCGCGTCGGCGGGCACGACTCAACGATAAAGGTCTGGTCTCGGCAGCGGTGCGCCGGGCCTCGGCTCGATCGTGCGAACACGTGCGGCGGCGTCTTTCAGCAATCCTTTCGGCGTGGCCGTCCTCGTCGCATCCAACCTCCGCAAGGAGCTGTCCGGGGATCCCTTGTTCGACGGCGTCTCGTTCACGGTGCGCCGCGGCGACAGGCTCGCCCTGGCGGGGCCGAACGGCGCGGGCAAGACGACGGTGTTGCGGGCGATCGTCGGCGAGACGTCGCTCCAGGGCGGTGAGCTCGCGTTCGCCAAGGATGTGCGCGTCGCCCTCCACGACCAGCGGCCGCCGCGAGACCGTGGGCTGACCCTGCGCGAGTACGCGCTCTCCGGGGCGGCCGACCTGGCCGCAATCGAGGAGGAGCTGCGGCGGCTCGAGCAGGCCATGGCCGGCGGCGCCCACGACGCAGCCACGCTGCGCCGCTACGGCGAGGCGACCGCACGACTCGAGCACGCCGGTGGCTGGAACTGGCGCGACCGCGCCGCGTCGGTGCTGCGCGGCCTCGGCTTCGGCGACGCCGAGCTCGACCGCCCGCTCGACACCTTCTCCGGCGGCGAGCTGACGCGCGCCTCGCTCGCACGGTCGCTCGCCGGAGACCCCGACCTGCTGCTGCTGGACGAGCCGACGAATCATCTCGACGTGCAGAGCCTCGAGTGGCTCGAGCGCGAGCTGACCGGCCTCGACGCAGCCGTCATCCTGGTGGCGCACGACCGATGGTTCCTCGAGGCGGTCACGACTGCGGTGCTCGAGCTCGGCGGGCCGCGCCCGTTCTTCTTCGACGGGCCATGGCACGAATGGCGGCGCGAGAAGGTGGCGCGCGCCTCTGCGGCCGCGACGACGGTCGAGCGCACGAGCGACGACATCGAACGGCTGGAGCGCTTCGTGGCACGCTTTCGCTACAAGAAGTCGAAGGCGAAGCAGGCCCAGGCCAAGCTCACGCAGATCGCGCGTCTCGAGCGAGAGCGCAGGGCGGCCGCCTCGGAGCTCCAGGCGCTGACGAAGCAGCGCCGGACGCTCGGCTTCGAGTTCCTCAAGCCTGTGCGGAGTGGACGCATCGTGCTCGAGGCGGAGGGCGTCACCATCTCCGCCGGCGACAAGCAGCTGCTCCGTGACGCCACACTGGTGCTCGAACGCGGCGAGCACGTTGCCCTCGTGGGGCCGAACGGCTCCGGCAAGACGACGCTGCTCGAGACGATTCTGGGCGCGCGGGAGGCGGACGCGGGGACGATCAGGGTCGGGCACGGCGTCGTGCCGGCCTACTTCTCGCAGCACGACGTCGAGCTCCCCGAGCGCGGCACGGTGCTCGACGCGGCGGTGGCGACGACGCGGCTGCCCCGGCCTCAGGCGCAGGCGCTGCTCGGCCGTTTCCTCTTCTCCGGCTGGGAGGCCCACGAGAAGCAGGTGTCGGTGCTCTCGGGTGGAGAGCGGCGCCGCCTCGCGCTGGCCCTGCTGGTCGCGTCGGGGGCCAACCTGCTCGTGCTCGACGAGCCGACCAACCACCTCGACCTCGAAAGCCGAGAGGCGCTCGAGGCGGCGCTCGAGGCCTTCCCCGGCACCCTGCTGCTCGTCTCCCACGATCGCGCCGTGCTCGACGCCGTCCCGGACCGCATCGTGGCGGTCGAGGACAGGACGCTGCGGTCCTACGAGGGCGGCTGGGCCGACCTCGTTCGCGAGCGGGACGCGACGGCTCCGACGCCCGAGCCGGCGCAGGCAACCCCGCCCCGCCGCGAGCCGAAGCCCAAGGCCAAGCGACGCCAGCCGACGGAGATCGAGCGCGTCGAGACGCACATCGCCGCCCTCGAGCAGCAGGTTGCCTCCATCGAGGAGCGCCTGGCGGCCGACTGGGCCGACATGGATCTGCTGACCGCGCATCGCGTCGCCCGTGACGAGCTCCAGCGCCAGCTCGCCCGCTGGGAAGAGCTCTTCGAGGCGGCGCAGGCGGACGCTCGCACATGAGCCGGCGCCGCGACCTGCGGCGACGTGCACAAGGTCGTCGCCGCTCGCGCCGACAATGATCCTGTGACCAGGAACGCAGCCGGCGGCGTACAGGGGGCATGCACGCGATGACTCTGGCCCGTCCAGTCCAAGCGCGCGGCCGCCCGCTCACGTTCGCGGAGGCCGCAGAGGAGCATCTCGACGACGTCTACGGATACCTCCTCTACCTGTCACGCGACCGGGAGACGGCGGAGGATCTCGCCTCGGCGACGTTCGAGAAGGCGTTACGGCTCTGGGGTCGGTTCGACCACCGGCGCGGCAGCGCACGCACGTGGCTGCTCGGGATCGCCCGGACGACGGCTCTCGACTGGTTCCGCGCCGAGTCGCGGCGCCGACGACGCGAGGAGGCCGCCGCGCTGCCGGAGCGCTTCGACGAGACGTTCGCCGAGGGTCTCTCGCCCGAGCTGGAAGCGGCGCTCGCCGCACTCAGCGCCGGCGAGCGCGAGGTGATCGTCCTACGGGTCGTCCTCGACCTCGAAGGCGACACGGCTGCGCGCGTGCTCGGCATCAGCCCGACGGCCGTCTCGACACGGCTGAACAGGGCGCTCAAGCGACTCGAGGAGAGGGTGACAGAGCATGAC
>CAVPGO010000041.1:0-69753 GCA_963703975.1 uncultured Actinomycetes bacterium | reverse complement strand
TGCGTCCCTTGCGGATGCCGACCAGGTTCCGCCGGTCGGGGTCCGGCGCTACCCAGTGCGTCTCCAGCCCCGCCTGCTCGTACCGCTCACGCAGGATCTCGTTCGCGCGCGTCTCGCCCCCGATCACGTCATCGCGGCGGACGCCGGCGAACTCCGGGTTGACACTGTTCACGCGGACGAGCTCCTGGAGCAGCTCGACGGCATCCTCACGGCGCGCCTCGACGCACGCGAGCACCCGGTCGAGGACGTCTGTCATCAGACGGGTTCCGGCTGTCCGCTCTCCAGCGAGCGCGCAGCGGCCAGCGACACGCGCAGCGCGAGCCTCGCCTGCTCGCCGGTGCCCTGCGCCGGCTGCCGTCCGTGCTCGACGCACGACACGAACTCCTCGATCTCGGGGCCCCACGGGTCGGCGCTCTCCACGGGCACGGTCTCAGGCTCGCCGCCGACCGGGAAGACCCGCAGACCCCGCGCGGACGAGGACGCACCGATGTTCCCCTCGCCTTCGATCGGCGCCGCCGAGAAGCCGTACTCGGCGACGGCGTTCTCGCACAGAACACGGATCGAGCTCGAGAAGGGATACGAGCGCGGCATCGACATGCTCCCCTCCACGACACCGCTGGCGCCGTCGTACTCGACGACGGCGTGGACGTGACCCGGCGTCGGCTCGCTCGCGTAGACCCTGCGCGGAACGCCGAGCAGCCAGTTCATCTGGTCGAGGTCGTGGATCATCAGGTCGACGGCGGTCCCGCCGGACTGCGAGCGATCGGCCATCCAGTCGTTCCAGTCGGCGGCGGCGACAGCCGGAAGGCCGAGACGGCCCGCGGGCGTCCGAGCGTCCCGGCCGCGACGAGGCGCTGCAGCTCGACGTACTCGGGCCAGAAGCGCAGCACCATGCCGACCATGAACACCGCGTCGCTGCGTGCGGCAGCGGCGACGATCGCGTCGGCGTCCTCGAGCGTGATCGCGATCGGCTTCTCGAGGAAGACGCTCTTGCCCGCGGCGAGCGCGCGTTCCGCGTACTCGCGGTGGAGCGGGGTCGGCAGGCAGACGTCGACGGCGTCGACCTCCGGATCCGTGATCGCTGCGTCGAGATCGCCGGTCACCTCGGCGCCGACGACGGCGGCCACCCGTGCGGCCCGCTCGGCCGTGCGGGACGCGACCGTCTTCACGCGCACCCGCTCGCCGAGCGCCTTGTAGTTCGCGGCGTGGGCAGCGCCCATGAAACCCCCGCCCAGAATCGCGACCGTGATCATCAGTGAGCCTCCAGGAACTCGAGGTTGAGCTGGTTGAACGCGTCGGGGATCTCCCAGAACGGCGCGTGGCCCATGTCGGGCCAGACGTGCAGCACCGACCCGCGCACGCGCTCGTGCAGCGCGCGCGCGTGCGCCGGCGGCGTGAGGATGTCCGTGTCTCCGACCGTGATCAGCGTTGGGATCTCGATCTCCGCCACCTCCTCGAGCGCGACGTGTGTCACACACGCCTCCGCCTGGTCGCAGAAGGCCTCGACCGTCTGCGCATGGGGGTCCTCCGCGATCTGGCGCTCGAGCTCCACGAACGTCTCCGGCTGCTCCTCGTAGAAGCGCGGCGTGAACACCCAGAGCCAGATCTGGCGGAGGAGGTCCGGCATCCCCGCTGCGCGGGCGATCGTCTGCCAGCTGCGAATCAGCGCCCTGGTGTACGAGTCCGCCTGCCACCACGGGCAGTGGATGGCGAGCGAACGGACCGCCGCCGGATGACGAACGGCGATCTGCTGCGCGATCAGCCCGCCCATCGAGGCTCCGACGACGTGGGAGCGTTCGATCTCGAGGTGCTGGAGCAGGGAGACGGCGACGTCGGCGAAGAGCGTGGTCGTGTACGGGCCGCGGGGCCCCTCCGTCTGGCCGACCCCCGGGTTGTCGAACACGACGACGCGGAACGACTCCTGCAGGTACTCGGTCTGGAGCGCCCACGCCGTGTGGTCCGCGCCGAGCCCGTTGACCAGCAGGACAGGGTCGCCGGAGCCGTGCTCCTCGAAGAAGACGCGCCGCTCGCCGAGGTCAGCGTGAGGCACCGCGAGGCCTCCGCGTGCGGAGGTAGCGGGGCTCCAGCTGGTCGTGCACGTCGTCCATGTCGCGCACGAGGTTGACGACGGCGCGGGTGGCCCACCCCAAGAACTCCTCGCCCTTGTCCACCGTCGACTCGCTCGGCCGCCCCCACACACCTCCACCGTCCTCGAGCAGCGACCAGAACGATCCGGGCGTGGCGAGGAACAGCGGGTCGAGCAGCGCGAGCGCGTTCGTGCGCAGCTCGGGCAGCGTTGGCGTGAAGTCGCGGACGCGCTGCATGTCGCAAAGCTCCTCGTCGATGGCGAGCACGATCGACGTCTCGCCGACGTTCGCGTGGATGCCGGCGCTGCCGGAGAGGTACTGCTCTGCCTCCTCCGGCGCCATCCCGGCCCAGTACGGGAACGGGTAGACGCGTGCGCCCGCAGGCAGGTCGTCGTGGAACCGAGCCACCGCGAACTCGAGGGCGTGGGAGTTGCAGTAGTGCCCGTTGAGCAGGACGATCCTCGTGAACCCGACGTCCGTCAGCGAGAGGCAGACGTCGCGCACGAGGTCGAGAAACGTGTCCATCCGCACGTGGACGAGGCCGTGCGCGCCGCGGTGGTCGTGGGCGATACCGAACGGGATCGGTGGCCCGACGAGAGCCTCGAGCTCCGGCGCCGCGCGCTTCGCGACCTCCAGCGGAATGTAGACGTCTGTCCACAGCGGGCCGTGGTCGCCGTGGTCCTCGGTCGAGCCGACCGGCACGATCACCCTCGTGCCGCCCGCCTCCAGGTACTCGCGCACCTGGAGGTTCGTCATCTCCGGCATGAAGATCGATTTGGGCACCGTCATGCCTCGCTACGAGAGCCCGAGCGAGGTCAGATGATCGTACGAGCGGCGCATCGCCGCCGTGACCTCGGCGAGCGGCGGCCACGGCTCGCCCGTGAACTCGATCTCCACGGACAACGGCCCGGTGTATCCGGCATCGCTGAGGATCTGGAGCACGCGGGCGAAGTCGACGACTCCGTCACCGCAGCCGGGGAAGTCCCAGTTGCCCTTACCGCCCGTCGTGTCCTTCAGATGGACGTGGGCGAGATACTGCGTGATCTTCGGGAGGTCGTCGACCGCCTTGTCGCCCGAGTAGAACTCGACGTTGGCCGTGTCGTAGTTGACCATGATCGAGTCGCGGCCGATCTTCTCGAGCAGCGGGATGGTGACGTCGCTCGAGGCCATGATGTCGCCGTGGATCTCGAGCGCGACGACGACGCCGGCCGCGTCGGCGACGTCCGCCAGCGCTCCGATGTTGGCGAGGAACGCGCTCTCGTTCTCGTCCGCCGACTGGTGGCCGCCGACTGCGGTGTTCACGATCGGGAGGCCGTAGTCGGCGGCCCACCTGACAGCCTTGATCCCGTGGGCGAGCCCATCTGCGGTGGTCAGATCCGAGTGCCCCGAGAGGCTCACCGCCTCGAGCCCGTACCCGTCCAGCTTCCGGCGTGTCTCGGCCGGTGGCGTGGCGAGATCGACGTGCTCCGTCCAGCCCGGAACGGCCGACAGCTCCACGAAGCGGTAGCCGGCCGCGGCGATCCCGGCGAGCGCCTCGTCCTCGCCGTACGTGTGGTACGAGTTCGTGTGCCCGGCCAACGGGTTCTGCATCAACGCCTCCCTTGCAAGTGAGGCGCCCCGCTCGTGCGGGACGCCTCACTCCTCGACGACTTACAGCGGATATCCCTTCGGGATGGTGGTGTTCCTGAACGCCGCGCTCAGCTTGAACTTGGCGGCGTCCCTGCGGGCGCGGGCCTTGTTTGCCCTGGCGTTCGCCGGCTGCACGAGGTCATTCGTGAGCACGCCGCTCGTCGTCAGCCTGGTCTTCGTCTGGCCGAGCTTGTACACCGTGTTCAGGTACTTCGTCCATGCGTTCGGGTAGTGGTACCCGTACAGGTGCGGCGGCAGTCGCCGCGAGGTGTGGTAGAGGCTTGCGAGCTGCATGATGGAGTCGACCGCGACCTGCGGCGTGATCACCTTCTGCATGCCCGGGTACTGCTCGTATACGATCTGGGCCGCGGCGCGTGGGTTGACGCGGCAGAACTCGAAGCCCATCACCGAGCCGGCGAGGAGACGCGTGTAGACGTCCACCTTGGCCGAGTCGTCGAGGTCGGCGGTCCGAATCTGGTAGCTGTTGGACGGCCCCTTCGAGCCCCACTCCGAGCCGATCAGGAACTCGAGCCCAGCGTTGCCCGAGCCGAAGAATGCGGCCGTGCCTTCGAGCTGAGCCCTGAGCCCCTCCCAGGACAAGCCGGCGTCGGCCAGCTTCAACGCAACCGCCTGGTTCCACTGCGGGCCGAACTCCCGGTACTTGACGGTCTTCGGATTGAGACCGACCTCCGCCAGCATCGGGTCGACGATTGCCTTCCAGCCGATGTTGTAGAGGGCGATGGTCTTCCCCCTCAGCTGCCTCGGGTTCTTGATCTTGCTCCCCGCAGGAAGGACGAAGTCGAACACCTGGCTCGGGATCATCTCCCAGACGGATGTCACGGGAACGCCCGCCTCGACCGATGCGGTGAGGACGCCGGGGGAGGCATAGCCCATGTCCTGCTGGCCGGCGGCGACCTGCGGGAGGTTGCCCGACGCGTCGCCAGCACTCATCTTGACGTTGATCCTGAGGGGCTTGTAATACCCCATCCGCATCGGGACGAGCAGGTTGTAGTCGTCCATCACCTCCAGGGTTCCGCGCGGTGAAACCCAACGAACGGTGTCGACCGCGCTCGACCGCGCTCCCGCGGTCTCGACGCTGAGGCCGGCGAGAGCGGTGGCTCCGACCCCTGCTACCGCACTGCGCTTGAGGAGCTCGCGACGACTGATGCCTTTCTCGTCGGAGTCCTCGACGAACGGTGTGTCCTCCATCCTCGTTCCTCCCTTCCCTGCTGTCATGCCTCCCTGGTGCGCCCGCGGGCTAGCTCTCCCAGCTGGCCCAGCGCTTGCCGATGAAGTAGAACACTAAGTAGATCGTGAGTCCAAGAGCTTCGATGATCAGGAGCACGGCGCCGAAGTTCTCCATGCGGATCAGCGACGAGAAGTAGATGAGCTGGTGTCCGAGGCCGCCCTGATCGCTGGCGGAGACCATCTCGCCGCCGATCGCCGTCAACAAGCCGAAGATGGCGCCGACCATGTAGCCGACGATGATCATCGGCAAGGCGAGCGGGAAGCGGATCTTGCGGAACACCTGCAGCGTGCTCGCCCCGTAGGAGCGTGCCAACGCGATCTTGGCGAGGTCGGTGCGGCGGAAGCCGGTGGCGGCGTTGATGAGCACCATCGGCCCGGACGCGAGAGCGACGGCGGCGATGATCGGCCACATGCTGACGCCGCGGATCAGGCTCAACCGCAGGAACGGCACGAGCGCGAGCATCGGCGTGACGACGAGGATGATGATGTACGGGGCGACAACCTTCTCGACGAACGGCTTTTGCGTAATCACGGCGGCGAGGATCAGCCCGATGGTCGACCCGATGGCGAAGCCCACGAAGAACTCCTGGAGCGTCACGAACAGGTGGTGGCCGTACTGGAGCCAGAAGTCGTCCGTGAGTGCGCCTACGACCGCAGTTGGCTTGGGGAACACGTACGTGGGCGTGTCGGTCAGTCGGAGGATCGCCTCGACGCCGAAGAACACGCCAACGGCGATGGCGATGATCGTGCCGATCTCGAGCGCGCTCTTGGCGCCGCGAATCGACGTCATACCGCTGAAGTCGATCGAGCCCTGATCGTGGTGCGCCGGCTCGTCGTCGAACGACGGGATCTCGTTCTGTAGCTCCTTGGGGACGTTGCTCATTGCACCCCCACCACAGGCCGGGCGCCGTGCTCGACGACGCGCTTGATCTCCTGGATGAGCGCGATGAACTCCGGCTCGAAGGTCATGGCGACGGTGCGCGGACGCGGGAGGTCGATGTCGAAGATCCTGGCCAGCCGCCCGGGGCGTGGTGTCATCACGACGACGCGATCGGCAAGGAAGATCGCCTCGCCGATGTTGTGGGTGACGAACACGATCGTCTTGCTCGTCTCCGTCCACAGCCGCATCAGCAGGAGGTTCATCTCGTCGCGCGTGAACGCGTCGAGTGCGCCGAACGGCTCGTCCATCAGCAGCACGCCGGGGTCGGTCGCCAATGCTCGAACGATAGACGCGCGCTGCTGCATGCCACCCGAAAGCTCTCTCGGGAATGAGCTCTCGAAACCGGTGAGACCCACCTCCTCGAGCAGCATCGCCACTCGATTCTCGTCGACAGGCCGCTTCTTGATCTCGAACGGCAGCTCGATGTTCTTGCGGAGGTTCCGCCAGGGGAGCAGATTCGCGTCCTGGAACATCATTCCGATCTCATCGGGTCGTGGCCCGGTCACGGGCACGCCGTCGAGGACGACTTCTCCGCTCGTCAAGGCGTGGAGGCCCGCCGCCGCCCACAGCAGCGTCGTCTTGCCGCAGCCGCTGAGCCCGACGATGCAGACGAGCTCCCCGTCGTCGACGTCGAGAGAGAAGTCCTGCAGCGCCTGAACGGGGCCCGACTTCGCCTCGTACGTCTTCGTGGCACCGCGGATCTCGATCTTCGCTCTCGCTTCCTGCGCTCTCGCCTCGGCGGAGCTCAAAACCACCCCTCCTCGTCGGGGTTCGCATACTGCATGAACTCGACCACGGCGCCGTCGACGATGACGAACGCCACGGTGAGGAAGCCGTTCCCGACGTCGAAGGGCTCGGCCAGCACCTCGAAGCCCTCGATGGCTGCATGGACGTCGTCCACGCGATAGGCAACGTGCGGCTCGGTGCGCAGCGGACCGGTCACCGGGGTGTCGGGCTCGAACCGGAGCCACTCGACGTTGAACGGGTGCTCGCGAGGGCTGGTGACCCACACGCGCGTCGCTTCGACCCAGCTTTCACCCGGCTGCTCATCGTCGGTGACGAGCCCGATGTGATCGAACCGGGAGCGAGCGAACTGTGGCATCAGGTCAGGGTCGCGGGCGCTTGCAAATTGATAGGAAACCTTTCTAACATCGTCGGAAACCCGAAGTCAACGATGCAGCGAATACCCGCAGGCTCACCGCGACTCCTCCGTCGGCTCAACGCGGCGGCAGTACTGCGCACGATCCGCGCCGAGGGGCCCATCTCCCGAGCGGAGCTGGCCCGGGTGACCGGTCTCTCCAAGCCCACCGTCAACGGCGCGGTGGAGCTGCTGCTCGAGTCCGGGTATCTGACAGAACGCGTCGCCGGTCTCGATGCCCCGACGAGGCGCCCTGGGCCGCGCGCCCGCCTGCTCAGCTTCCGCGGCGACCTGGGGCCACGTGCTCGGCATCGACATCGGCGCGAACAAGGTGCTGGTGATCGTCGCTGACCTCACAGGTGAGGTGGTCGGCGCTGTCCGGCGCCGGACGAGCGCGCGCGACCGCCAGACCGCCGACACGCTCCTCGATCTCGTCGGTGCCGCGATCGACGAGGTCCTCTCCACCGCCGCGATCGACCGGAGCAGCCTGCAGACGGTCGGTGTCGGCACGCCTGGGGTCGTCGACCCGGTCTCGGGCCGGGTCACGCTGGCGCCCCAGCTCGGCGGCTGGGAGGGGATCCGGCTCGCGAGCCGGCTGGAGCCGGCGTTCCCCTGCCCGGTACTCGTCGACAACGAGGTGCATCTCTCTGTCCTCGGCGAGCGCTGGCGTGGCTCCGCACAGGGGATCGACGACGCCCTCTACGTCCAGGTCGGCGTCGGCATCGGTGGCGGTGTTCTCATCGGCGGCGACGTGTACCGCGGAGCCGGTGGCGCAGCCGGCGAGATCGGCTACCTCCCGCTTTTCGATGACGACGTAGAACCTGACGGGCTCGGGCCGTTCGAGCACGCCGCAGGCGGGACCGCGTTCGCCCGCCTCGGCCGTCGCGCGGCCGCGGCCGGCGAGAGCCCGGTGCATGCTCGAGCTCGCCGGCGGCGACCCTGACGCGATCGATGCCGAGGTCGTCTTTGCGGCGGCGGACGGTGGCGACGAGGCGGCGCGGCGCATACTCGACCAGCTGATCCAGAGACTGGCCAGCGGCATCGCGTCGGCGGTCACCGTCCTGAATCCGTCGACCGTGATCGTCGGCGGTGGCGTATCACGGGCCGGCGAGAGACTGCTCGAGCCCCTCGAGCGTCGCATCGCCGATCTCGTGCCCGTTCCGCCGCGCGTCGTTCTCTCGACCCTCGGAGACGAGGCCGTCGCGCTCGGGGCCGCCCGGCTCGCGCTCAGGGCGGTCGAGGAGCGCCTCTTCGACATCGCCCTGACGGAGGCCGTATGAGAGTTCTCGCAGTCGGCGCGCACCCGGACGATCTCGAGATCCTGTGTGGCGGGACGCTCGCCCGTTTCGTGCGGGAAGGCCACGACGTCGTCATGTGCCACGCCACGCGCGGCGACCGCGGCAGCTTCGTCCACACCTCGGAGGAGATCGCGCGCATCCGTAGCGGGGAAGCGCAGAAGGCGGCCGAAGTCTGCGGCGCGGAGTACGTTGCGCTCGGCTTCAGCGACGCCGAAGTCAACGCGGCGGATCCTCACCAGCAGCACGCCGTCGTTGACCTCATTCGGGAGGCGCGACCCGATCTGATCCTCACGCACTCTCAGGGCGACTACATGGGCGACCACAACGAGATCTCGCGACTCGTCTTCGACTGCAGCTTTTACGCCGCTCTACCCCTCTACGAGACCGGCAAGCCGTACCACACCGAGATCACACCGATCTACTTCATCGAGACGATCATGGGACACGGCTTCCAGCCGACGGAGTTCGTGGACATCTCGACCACCTTCGACACGAAGGTGGCAATGCTCGAGGCGCACCGCAGCCAGCTCGCGTGGCTGAAAGACCACAACGACGTCGACATCGTGGAGCAGATGACGACAGTGAGCCGCTTCCGCGGGCAGCAGTGCGGCGTGACGTACGCGGAAGGCTTCGTTCCCTGCCTGACACACCTCAGAGGGACGACGCGGCGCCTGCTGCCGTGAAGGGAGAAATCGTTGGCCATCAAGACGGAGTTCACGTACGACCTGGCGCGGTTCATCAGCTTCCGCGACCTGACCGAGTGCGAGCGCGTCAGGCGGATCCGCAGGAGCGAGCTCGCAGAGCACCCGAACCCCGACTTCCGGATCCGGATCGTCGACGAACCGGCCGCGTTCTACCAGGCGTTCGCGGACGACATCGTGGGCCGAACACGAGCCGCCCGTGACGAAGGGCGCACCTTCGTCGCGATCCTGCCTGTCGGGCCGATGCCCCAGTACGAGCTTGCGGCGCGCCTGATCAACGAGGAGCGCCTGTCGCTGGAGCACGTGCACACGTTCAACATGGACGAGTACGCGAGCGAGGACGGCGTCACGGCCCCCGTGTCGTGGCCGGGCTCGTTCCAGCGGGCGATGCTCGAGCGCTTCTTCGGTCTCGTCGACGCCGAGCTGCGACCGCCCGAGAGCCAGATCCACTTCCCCACCACCGAAGCGCTCGCCGACTACTCGAGCAGGATCGAGGAGCTCGGCGGCGCGGACGTCTGCTACGGCGGGATCGGCTGGTGCGGGCACATCGCCTTCTGGGAGTCCCATCTCGGCGAGGAGTTCGACGGCGACCTCGAGGCGTACAAGCAGGCGGGCGCCCGTCTCGTGGAGCTCCACCCGATGACGATCATGCAGAACGCGCTCCACTCGTTCGGGGGCGACTGGTCATGGGTGCCGCCGAAGGCGAACACGATCGGCCCGCGTGAGATCCTCGGTGCGAGGCACCGTAGCTTCTGGCTCGACGGGGACCTGGGCGGCGGCGTCTCCTGGCAACGCTTCATCGCCCGGCTCGTCGCTCACGGCCCGGTGTCCGAGTTCGTCCCGGGGTCGATCCTGCAGACCGCACCCACCGACTACACCATCCTCGGCGGCGTCGCGGACGACGTCGAGATCGCCATGGCCTAGTGGTCGACGTCGTCTGTCTCGGCATCCTCGTCGCCGACGTCATCGCGCGACCCGTCGACGAGCTGCCGCACGGAGCGGTGTCCCTCATGGACGAGGTGTCGCTCCACGGCGGCGGCTGCGCGCTGAACACGGCGACCGGGCTCGCCCGGCTCGGGCTCTCCGTCGCCGTCGTCGGCAAGGTCGGCGAGGACACCTTCGGCGACTTCGTCGTGGGGTTGCTCGGCGAGCGGGGCCTCGACACCCAGGGCGTGCTGCGCGATCCCGCGGCGCCCACGTCCGCGACCGTCGTGCTGGTCGACCGAGCGGCCGAGCGCTCATTTCTCCACCTGCCCGGTGCGAACGGCGCGCTCAGCGCCGACGAGCTTGCGCTGGACCGTGTTCTTGCGGGCCGGTCGCTGCACGTCGCCGGCGCACTGGTCATGCCCGCGCTCGACGGAAGCCCGACCGCCGGTCTGCTCGCGGAGGCGCGACGACGCGGCGTCTTCACGTCGCTCGACACGGTCTACGACGCCACCGGCCGCTGGGAGCGGGTGGAGCCGTGCCTGCCTCACCTCGACCTGCTCACGATGAGCCTTGCCGAGGCGCAGGGGATCTCGGGCGAGCGTGAGCCCGCGAGCGCGGCAGCCTGGTTCCGGGACCGCGGCGTCGCGGAGGTGGCGCTGACGCTCGGCCCGGGCGGGTGCTACGTCGCGGGCGCGGAGTTCGAGGGTGACGTGCCGGCATTTCCCGTGCTCGCCGTCGACGGCACCGGGGCCGGCGACGCGTTCGCTTCCGGGATGCTCTATGGGAGACTCGCCGGCTGGCCGCTCGTCGACGCCGCACGGCTCGCCAACGCCGCCGGCGCCCTCGCCACGACTGCGGTCGGCGCGACCGAGGGCCTCCTCGACCTCCCGGAGACGCTGGCCTTCGCGGGCCTGGGGGCTGCCGCGTGAGCCTGCAGGCCCCCGGCCGCGTAGCGGCCGCTTCAGGGGTGTGCCGCCCCTGCGGATTTCCGCCTTGCGGACAGGAAGAGGCCGCCGCGTGAGCGCCCGGCTGAACCGGCTGTTCGCTGCCGACGGCCGGTGTTTCGACGTCGCCGTCGACCACGGCTTCTTCGGCGAGGGGACGTTCCTCGCCGGGATCGAGACGATGGAGTGGGCGATCGCAACCCTCGTCGAGGCGGGTCCCGACGCGATCCAGCTGTCACCCGGCCAGGCGCCGTACCTGCAGGACGTCCAGGGCCCGCAGAAGCCCGCGCTCGTGCTCCGCACGGACGTCGCGAACGTGTACGGGGCGCAGCTTCCGCGCCACCTGTTCAGCGAGCTCGTGGCCGGAGCGGTCGAGCAAGCGCTCGAGCTCGATGCCGCTTGCGTCGTCTGCAACCTGCTGCAGCTTCCCGATCAGCCCGAGCTCTTCCACCAGTGCGTCCGGAACGTGTCGGCGTTGCGAGCGGCATGCGACCCGGTCGGCATGCCGCTGATGGTCGAGCCGCTCGTGATGCAGCCGAGCGAGCAGGGACCCTACGGCGTCGACGGCGACGTGGAGAAGATCGTGCCGCTCGTGCGCCAAGCGGTCGAGCTCGGCGCCGACGTGATCAAGGCCGACCCGACGGATGACCTCGACGACTACGGCCGTGTGATCGAGATCGCGGGCAATGTCCCGGTGCTCGTACGAGGCGGTGGCCGAGCGTCCGACGAGGCGATCCTGCGCCGAACCGAGGCGGTGATGGAGCAGGGCGCCGCGGGCATCGTCTACGGCCGCAACGTCATCCAGCACGCCGACCCGGCCGCGATGACCAGGTCGTTGATGGCGATCGTCCACGAAGGACTACTCCGCGGCTCAGGCGCTCGAGCTCCTCCGTGCCTGAGCGGACGATCTCGTTCGGCGTGATCGGTGGCGGGCTGATGGGCCGCGAGTTCGCGAGCGCCTGTGCCCGGTGGATCCATCTGGACCCGATCGGCGCGCGACCTCGCATCGTCACCGTCTGCGACACCAACCCCGACGTTCTCGCCTGGTACGAACGTCTCGACCCGCGGCCGCGTCTCGTGTCGGACTACCGCCAGGTACTCGAGGACGACACGGTCGACGCCGTCTACGTCGCAGTCCCGCACAACCTGCACGAGGAGATCTACGTCGCCTGCCTGCGCTCGGGGAAGCACCTGCTCGGCGAGAAGCCGTTCGGGATAGACCTCGCGGCGAACGCAGCCATCAACGTCGCGATCGAAAAGTCATCCCGACCTGCTCGTCCGGTGCTCGTCCGAGCTGCCGTTCTATCCCGGCGGGCAGGAGGTGGCGCGATTCATCCGCGAGCGCCGTTTCGGCCGCCCGATCGAGATGCGGTCGCTGTTTCTCCACGCGAGCGACCTCGACCCGGCGAAGCCGATCAACTGGAAGCGCATCGCCCGGCTCAACGGCGAGTACGGCTGCATGGGCGACCTGGGCATCCATGCGCTCCACCTTCCGTTGCGGGCCGGCTGGGAGCCGGTCAACGTCCGTGCGATCCTGTCGGACATCGTCTCCGAGCGTCCTGACGGCCGCGGCGGCACCGTCCCGTGCGACACATGGGACAACGCGGTGCTGCTGTGTGAGGTCGAAGCCGAGGGTCACGCGTTCCCACTGCGCATCGAGACGAAGCGCATCGCGCCGGGCGAGACGAACACCTGGACGGTGGAGATCGACGGCACGGACGGCTCGATCGCGTACACGAGCAAGTACCCGAAGACGCTGCGCCGGATGGAATACCGGTCGGGCGGGCCGCAGGCCTGGCAGACGGTCGATCTCGGCTCCGTCTCGGCGTATCCGCACATCACGGGTGCGATCTTCGAGTTCGGGTTCTCGGATGCCATCCTCCAGATGTGGGCGGCATTCCTCGACGAGCTCGTGCACGGGCGGGGCGGGATGCTCCAGCCGTTTCACTGCGCCACCCCCGAGGAGGCGGCCGCCACGCACCGGCTCTTCAGCGCAGCGCTCGAGTCGCAGCGCGGCCGGGCCGTAGTCGCGCTCTGAGTCAGGGAGCGCCTGCGACGGGCTCCGTCGTCGGAGCCTCCGGCTCGTCTCGACCGAGCAGCTCGCGCAGCACGACCTGGATCGCCGCCGCCGCGGGGATCGCGCCGAGCGCGCCGATCACACCCGCGAGCTCGGCCCCGATCAGCACCGCGACGAGAACGGCGAGCGGCGACAGCCGCACCGCCTTCCCGTACACGACCGGTTGCAGCACGTGGTTCTCGAACTGCTGATAGACGACGAAGAAGATGAGCACCACGATCCCCGACGTCGTCGAGTCGAGAAAGGCGACGGTCGTGACGATCACCGCGGCGATCGTGGCGCCGGCCAGAGGGACGAGATCGAGCAGCGCCACGATGAGCGCGAGAGCGAACGCGAACGGTACACCGAGGATCGAGAGCACGATCGCGGTGGCAGTGCCCGCGACCACGCTGATGACCAGGTTGCCCGCCACATACCCGCCGATCGCGCGGTACACCTCGTGGCCCATCCGTCGCACGCGCACCTCGTGCCGCGCAGGCACGAGGCCGTAGACGCGCTCGACCCAGCTGGGCCCTTCGAGCAGCATGAACAACGTCAGGAAGGAGATCGTGAGGATCGCGACGACGGCGGTGACGACACCCTTCGCCACGCCGACCGCGGTCGAGGAGAGGCCGAGCACCCCGCCGACACCGCTCTTCTCGATGGCGTCGCGAATCCGCTCGACGATCTGGTAGTCGCGCTCGAGGAAGCCGAGCGGCCCACGCCCCTTCGTCAGATCGTCGACGTAATCGGGGACGGCCTGCGCGAAGTCGTTCACCTCCTTGACCAGCGTGGGCACGAAGGTCGCTCCCACCGCCGCGACGATGCCGATCGCAGCGAGGAACACGATCGCGACGGCCCCGCCGCGCCGCCTCACACCGTGCCGCACGAGCCACTCGACCGCCGGGTTGAGTGCAGTGGCGAGGAAGGCGGCGATCACGATCCAGAGCAGCACCCCCTTTGTCAGCCACAGCAGCCAGAGGGACGCGGCGGTGGCCAGGACGATCCCGATCACGACCAGGACCGCCCGGGGGCGGAAGCGGACGACGCGCTCTTCCATCGACCGCCGAGGATAGGGAGCCGCCAAGACGGCCCTGCCCTTGTGGAGGGTTCAGGACGCGTGCACGACGAGAGGTGCGCACGGGGTGCCGATGGCATCCGTGACGCGGGCGCCCGAGGCCCGCTTCGGCGTCACCGTCAGCCTCGTCGCCGTGACCGACACCTCGGCGTAGCCGTACTGGTCCGTCCCGGCACACGCGAGGCCGAGCCCACTCGGGGGCAGCGGCTTGAAGAACAGACCGGTGATCAGCGCCCCTGCGCCCGGCGAGCCGAGGAAGCCGTCGATCTCCTTCGCGTAGGTGTTCGTGGCCACGGGTCCGGTCACGGCCTCCCAGATGCCGGTTCCCACAGGCGCCGGCCCTTCCAGGGTGGAGGTGCGGATCTCGCCGATGAGGTGCGCGTGCGTGTCGGTGGTCAGCACGACGACGTTGCCGGCACCCTGCAACGCTTGTAGCACCTTCGTGCGGTCGCTCGCGTAGCCCTCCCAGCGGTCGTAGGGCAACGCGTACAGCTGCAGCATCGGCACCTCGTTCACGATCACCTTGAATGTGGCCGTCGAGGCACGGACGGCCTTGCCGAACGTGGCGAGCTGGCGAGCGCCGAGCATCGTGCGGCTGGGCGAGTTGATCTCGTCGAGGCACGATTGCGCGACGGGCTTCGCCAGCGCGGGTGAAAGCTGGGCGAAGCCCTGGCGCACCGCCGGCGGCGCCGTCGGGGCCAGGTCACCACCACAGGCAGCGGCCGCCTTGGCGCTGCGGAAGGAGCGCTCGTCGAGGAAGAAGAGCTCGAGGTGCCGACCCCACCGGAACGTCCGGTACAGCCCGCTGGTCGGGGAGTACGTGACGGGCGCATAGTCGGTGAACGCCTTGACCCCGGCGCGGTAGATCGCCTCGCCGTGCTCGGGCCGGGAGAAGTCGTTGACGAACTCGTGGTCGTCCCAGTGGCTGTAGAGGCCCGCGGAGCCGCGCAGCAGGCGTGGCGCGGGCAGGGCGAGCCCGAGCCGGTACTTCTCCCACTTGGCCGCAGTCGTGCGCGCAACCGGGGTACCGCCCACCTCGGAGTCGGAGTAGATCGTGTCGCCGAGATTGATGTTGAAGTGGTTGTGCTCGGCCGCCATGCGCCCGTACGTCTCGAAGCGATTGAACGCCGGTCGCCCGGACGGCCCGGGCGTCGCGTCGGCGTCACCCGAGAACGCGAAGCGGACGCTGACCGCAGCCGTCTGCACCGGGGCGGTGCGGAACGTGCCCCATGGGCTCTGCACCTTCCCCTGGAGGAACCGGTAGCGGTATGCGCTGTTCGGACGCAGCGACTCGACACGTACGCGCACCGTGAGGTCGTGGGCTGCCGACGCGGTCGTGTCGAGCTTCCGCCCGTTCCCGCCCACCGTGACCACCTCGTAGCCCACGGTCCCAGCGCGGGGCGCCCGCGTCCAGAGGATGGCCGACGTCGGCCGGATCTCGCCGGCTGCGACGCCGAAGGGGAAGGCCGGCTCGGCGCCCTCGGCGGAGGCAGCCACAACGGCTCCTCCCGCGAGAGCGGCGAGCGCCAGAGCCACGCACAGGCGGCGCACGCAGCGGAGCGTACGAGAGTGCACAGGGCCGGTCAATCCTCGGCGGCGTGCTCCTGTTCGGCGAGAAAGCGAAGGAACCAATAGGCGAAGACGACAAAGAAGACAACGGACTGCTCGCTGGCCATGGCGACCCCGCCGAGCTGCTGGTCGGTGAGGCGCGAGAGGCCCCACAGCCGCTCGGGCGCGTCAGCGTAGGCGTCGTAGATCGGCTCCGGCACCAGCGCGAGCACCAGCCCGAGCGGAGCCGACAGAACGAAGCCCGCGAAGACGTACGCGGCGCGTCCGCCGCTCGAGAGCCGGTGCGGTGCGTCCTGCCAGACGCACCACCACATGGCGACACCGGTGAGGAGGTAGGTGAGGTGCTCGAACGCGAGCAGGGCGCCGCCACGGTCGAGTGCCGCGTCGTAGAGGGCCGGGACGTGCCAGACGGCATAGCCGCCGACCCAGACGGTGAGGGCGACGAGCGGCCGGGTGACGAAGCGGAGCGGGGCGTTCGCGGTGAGGCGCGCAGCGAGGCCGGGGGCGAGGCCGAGCACGAGCAGGAGCGGCGCCCACTCGGCGAGGACGACGTTCTGCAGCAGATGGATCCACAGCAGGTAGTGGACGGCGACCGTGTCCCACGGGGTGACGAAGACCGCGACGACGAGGAGACACCCGGCGAGGAAGCAGGCGACGCGCCAAGCCGGGGCAGGGAACCGGTGCAGCGCGAGGAGGTAGCCGGCGGCGAGCGCAATCCCGGCCAGCGCCTCGGGGTTCCACGACCACGCGCCCGGATGCACAACGCTACGCTAGTCGTGAGCGCGCGGCCTTGGTGAAGTTGGCATCACGAGAGCCTTCCAAGCTCTAGTGACCGGTTCGAGCCCGGTAGGCCGCTCTCCACCACCGTTCTAGCGGCCACTCGCGGAGAAGTGCTGGTAATCGCGGGCGCCGCTCCAGCGTCCCCCCCAGCCCCAGCCGGCCGTGTCGAAGGCGCGTACCAGCACCCCGCCCTCGACAGCCATCCCGGGCCGGGCAGGCGTGCGCCGCACGTAGGGCCGGCTCGCAGCGTGTGACGTGCGGCCGGCGCCCGACACGTACGGGTTCTCGATCGGGTTGACGTCGATCGCGCGGCCGTACGCGTGCTCCGACCAGCGTCTCGTCCCGTCCACGTGGCGACAGTTGAAAGCCGACGTGTTGTCCGCCTCGATCGAAGCGAAGTCGCTGCCGCCGTACGCATCGACGGGAACCATGCGCCTGATCGGAAAGCGGGCGACGTAGAGCCGGCGGAACACGTCCACCAGCTGAGCGGCAACGGCTCGGTGGACGACCAACGTCCCCGTGCGTGCCGCGCCGTCGAAACCCCAGTGCCGAAGCGACACGGTGCGCAGGTCGTGCAACGGCACTGGGCAGCCGCGGCGCCACGACACGCCCGTCATGCGAGCCGCCAGCGCCGGCGTGATCGCGCGCACCTCCGCCCGGAACGGCGGCGGCCCGACAGACGAGCCAGGGCTGCCGGGCCGCGCGCCGACGGCGATCACAAGCAGGGAAACGGCCAGCGTCCGGCGAAGCAACACGGCGGCAGAGTAGCCCCGGCGGACGCCGGGCTCGGAACGGGAGGTCAACGTGGGCAAGCCAGCGCTCGGGACGCGCCTTCTCGCAGAGGTGATGGGCACGTTCCTCTTCTTCTTCCTCGGCTTCAGCGGCATCGCCGCAGCGGTCGAAACCAACGGTGCGGGCATCTCGTCCCTCGGGATCGCCTTCGGCTTCGGTCTCGGCCTCGCGCTCGCGATCACGGCGTTCGGCCACATCTCCGGTGGGCACTTCAACCCTGCCGTCACCGCCGGCCTGGCGATCGCGCGCAAGCACCCCACGAACGAGGTGGTCCAGTACTGGATCGCTCAGCTGCTCGGAGGCTTTCTCGCCGTCGTCGTCATGGCGATCGTCTTCTCGAGCGACGTGACGGACGCGCTCGACACGAACCCGGGGGCCGGTACCGACGACTGGGGAGCGCTCGTGCTCGAGATCGTCACCACCGCGCTGTTCGTGATGGTGATCCTGACCGTCGCCACTGACGGCCGCGCAGCGTGGAAGGGGGTCATGGCGCCGCTGCTGATCGGCCTCTTCATCTTCACCGCGGCGACGACGGTCGGCCCGACGTCGGGTGGCTCGTTCAACCCCGCGCGCTCGCTCGACCCGGTGCTCTGGAACCAGGACTGGGGAAACGTCTGGATCTACATCGTCGGCCCGCTCGCGGGCGGAGTGCTCGGCGCTGCGATCTGGGCGACGATCATCGGCAAGGGCTCAGAGTCGTAACGGCAGCGCGGGAGAGGAGGCGCGGTGAGGACGCCCTGCAAGGGCGTCCTCACCGCATCGGGGCGGACGGATTCGAACCGTCGGCCTCCTGTCCCCAAAACAGGCGCTCTAACCAGGCTGAGCTACGCCCCGCCGTCCGAAGGTTCGCACAGCGTGGCAGGTTGCGCAGACGAGGTCGGCCCGACGCCGGCGCCGGTCGACGGCTGTCGAGCGTGTGTCAGGTCGCGGGCGCCCGTCAAGGAGCGATCACGACGACGAGCTGTCGCGGGCCGTGTACGCCCTCGACCCGGGCGAGCTCGATGTCGCTCGTCGCGGACGGCCCGGAGACGAGCACGATCGGATTTCCGGCACGGGCGCTCGGCTCGAGACGTGCGAAGAGCTCCGGCAGCGTCTGCACGATCTGGTCGCGACCGACGACGCAGACGTGCAGGTCGGGGACCAACGTGAGGGCACGCCGTCCCTGGCCCGGGCCGCCGTCGAGCGCCAACGTCCCCGTCTCCGCGCAGGCTGCGGCGCAGGTCGTCACGACCGCGTCGCAGGTATCCAGCTCCGGCGCCGACAGGTCCGCGTCGACCACGAGCTCCAGGCCCGGCGGTCGCACCGCTGCCGGAAGATCCGGGGCGACCACGACCCGGCAGGCGCCACGCTCCCGCAGTATCGCGGCGACGCCGGTCGCAGGGTGATCCGCGACTATCACCGTGGCGCGGTACTCCTCGAGCCTCGCCACGAACAGCTCGAACCGGGACTGGGCGTCCAGGTCACCGGTCTGACGATAGTCGCGGGGTACCTCCACGTCCGCCGCGGGGTCCACGTCCGCCAGCGCCACGCGGATCCGGCGCAGGATCTCGTCACGGGCCGCCGTCACGCGTCTCCCACCACTCGCGGAACGTCTGCTCGGGAATCCCCGGCAGCTCGCGGGAGGCACCCCAGCCCGCAAGGGGTCCGACGAACCAGCGCACGCGGCCGTCGCGAACGGCGGGTCGCTGCAGGCGGCGGGCGAGTCGCTGCGCCCGCTCGTACCGCTCGACCGAGCCGAAGATGCGACCTAACAGGCGCAGCGATGCGCCTTCGAAGCCCTGCCGCTCGGACCGCACCTCCTTGGCGCGCTCGTGGACGAGGAGGCGCGGGATGTCGATCCGCACCGGGCACACGTCCGCGCAGGCGCCGCAGAGCGTCGAGGCGAAGGGCAGCGATCCGGCCGCGCCCCGTTCGCCTCGGAGCTGCGGCTCGAGGATGGCGCCGATCGGCCCCGCGTACACCGTGTGGTAGGCATGCCCGCCGACCTGCCGGTAGACCGGGCACACGCTGATGCAGGCGGCGCAGCGGATGCAGCGCAAGACGGGCCGCCCGGCCGGGTCCCCGAGCGCGCGCGTCCGACCCGCATCGACGAGCACGAGGTGGAACGCGCGCGGGCCGTCCCCGGCGCGGACGCCCGTCCACAGCGACGTATAGGGGTTCATCACCTCGGCCGTCGCCGACCGCGGCAGCAGCTGCAGAAGCACGCCGAGGTCGCGCCATTCCGTCACGACCTTCTCGATCCCCATCACGGTGACGAGGGTCTCGGGGAGCGTCGTGCACATGCGTCCGTTTCCCTCGGACTCGACGACGCACACCGTACCCGTCTGCGCGACGGCGAAGTTCGCCCCGGACACGGCGACCCGGGCGCGGAGGAAGGCTTCCCGCAGGTACAGGCGCGCCGCCTCGGCGAGCTCGGCGGGCTCGTCGCCCAGCCCGGGGAGCCCGAGCCGATCGCGGAACAGGTCCCGGATCTCACGGCGGTTGCGATGGATGGCGGGGACGAGCAGGTGAGACGGCCGCTCGCCCGCTAGCTGACAGATCAGCTCGGCCAGGTCGGTCTCGATCGCCTCGATTCCGGCGCGCGCCAGGGCGTCGTTGAGCCCGATCTCGTCTGTCAGGAGCGATTTCACCTTGACGACCTCGCGGGCGTCCGCGGAACGGACGATCGAGACGACGATCGCGTTCGCCTCCAAGGCGTCGCGGGCCCAGTGCACCACGCCGCCCGCACGCGTGACGGTCTCCTCGAGCTCCTCGAGGACGACGTCGAGGCGCTGCAACGCCCGTTCCTTGATCGCCGCGCCCGCGTCGCGGAGCGCCTCCCAGTCGGGTGTCTCGGCCAGCACCCGGCGGCGGCGCTCTCGCACGGTGTCCTGGGAGATGCGAACGTTCGCACGCGCCTGCTCGTCGCGGAGCGCCGTGGCGGCTGCCAGCGGGAACTCCACCGGCCAGGCTGCCCGCGCGACGAGCGGTGAGCTCACGACGCCAGCACCTCGGCGAGGTGCAGCGCTCGCACGGGCGACCCGCGCCGCTCCAGCCCGCCGCCGATATGCATCAGGCACGAGCTGTCGCAGGCGCACACGGCATCGGCACCGCTCGCAAGCACGTGTCGAATCTTCTCGTCGAGCATCGCCGTCGAGACGGCTGCGTTCTTCACGGCAAAGGTGCCGCCGAAGCCGCAACACTCGGTCGCGTCCTCGAGCTCGCGCAGCTCCACACCCGGGGCGGCGCGCAGCAGGCGCTCGGGCGCACCACCCACCTGGAGGACGCGGAGCGAATGACAGGTCGGGTGGTAGGCGATCGAGCCGGTGAACGTCGAGCCGACGTCGGTGACACCGAGCCGCTCGACGAGGAATTGCGAGAGCTCGAAGGTCGCCTCCGCCGCGGTGGCGGACTCCGGTGCGAGCTCCGCCACGTGGACGCGCACGTGCCCGGCGCAGGACCCGGACGGCGTCACGACCGCGTCGAACCCGTCGAACACGGCGCCGTAGCGGCGAGCGAGCGCGACCGCCTCGTCTGCGTAGCCTGCGTTGTGGTGCAGCTGACCGCAGCACGTCTGCGCGCGAGGGAACGCCACCTCGACGCCGAGCCGCTCGAGCACCTCGACGGTCGCGCGCCCCGCCCGCGGGAAGAGCGTGTCGGTGAGGCAGGTGACGAAGAGGGCGACGCGCATGGCGAGCTGATCGAGAATCGATTCTTCCGAGCCTAACGGGCGTGCTCCGCGTCGGCCGCCAGCTGGCCACCGCGCGGTCGTGCTGGCCGGATCCTGCTCGCCGAGACGTCGCGCTGACTACGACTACCCTGTAGGCATGGTCGAGCGCGTCCTCCTCGCCTCCCCACGCGGCTACTGCGCCGGAGTCGAGCGCGCGGTCGAGACGGTGGAGCAGGCGCTCGAGCATTACGGCGCACCGGTCTACGTGCGCAAGCAGATCGTTCACAACATCCACGTCGTGCGCGACCTCGAAGCGCGCGGGGCGATCTTCGTGGAGGACGAGAACGAAGCGCCCGCCGGTGCGGTCGTCGTCTACTCCGCCCATGGCGTCGCCCCCAGCGTCCACGAGCGCTCGCGGCGCCTCGGTCACGACGTGATCGACGCCACGTGCCCTCTCGTGACGAAGGTGCACGTACAGGCCAGGCGGTTTGCCGCGAACGGCTTCACGGTGGTGCTCATCGGTCACGCCAGGCACGAGGAGGTCGTCGGCACGATGGGCGAAGCGCCGGAGGCGACCGTGCTCGTGCAGGACGTCGAGGAAGCCGAGGCGCTCGACCTCCCCGCCGACGCCGACATCGCCTACATCACGCAGACGACGCTCTCCGTGGACGAGACGTCCGAGATCATCGGCGTCCTCCGTCGCCGCTTCCCGCAGATCGTGGGCCCCAAGAAGGAAGACATCTGCTACGCGACCTCGAATCGGCAATGGGCGGTCAAGGAGATGCTGCCGGAGATCGACCTGCTGCTGGTGATCGGCTCGCGAAACTCGTCGAACTCCAACCGTCTCGTCGACGTGGCGCGGGCGGGCGGCGTGCCGGCGTATCTGATCGACGACGAGGCCGAGATCGACGAGAGCTGGCTGGACGGCGTGCGCACGGTCGGCGTCACCTCGGGCGCCTCGGCGCCGGAACGGCTCGTGAGCCGCGTGTGCGACTGGTTCCGGGCCCGTGGCGTCGAGCGGGTGGAGGCGTTCCGCATGGTCGACGAGGACGTGACGTTCCGCCTCCCCGTCGAGTTGCGCCGCGAGCTCGAGCTGGCCGACGCGCGCGACTGAGCGCCGTGGCTTTCCTCTCGGCGATCGTGCCCGCAACCGACCGGCCCGCGACTCTTCCAGCGTGCCTGGCCGCGCTCGCGGACGCCGGCCCGGACGAGATCGTCGTCGTGGATGCGCCCGCGGGGCTCGGCCCCGCCGCGGCACGCAATCTCGGCGCGCAGAGAGCACGGGGCGAGCTATTCGTCTTCGTCGACTCCGACGTGGTCGTCCACACAGACTCGCTCGAGCGGCTGCGGTCGACGTTCGCCGCGGACGACGCCCTCGTGGCCGTGTTCGGGTCGTACGACGACACCGTGGCCACCCGCGGCGCGGTGTCGGCCTTCAGGAATCTGCTGCATCACGTCGTCCATCAGCGCTCGCGGGGCGAGGCGAGCACGTTCTGGGCCGGCCTCGGCGCCGTCCGGCGGGATGCGTTCGTGACGGCGGGCGGCTTCGACGCGGCCCGCTATCCCCGCGCGTCGATCGAGGACATCGAGCTGGGGGCCCGTCTCGCCGCACGGGGGAGAATCGTGCTCGATCCATCCGTCCAGGGCACCCACCTGAAGCAGTGGACGCTCCTCTCGATGGTGACGACGGACTTCGCCCGTCGCGGCGTCCCCTGGGTCGAGCTGCTCGCCGAGCGCCGGCGGCCGGCACGAACGCTGAACCTCGGCTGGCGGGAGCGGGTGAGCGCGGCGGCAGCCGTCGGCGCTGCCGCCGCCCTGTTCACCCGCCGCCCGCGTCTCGCCGCGATCATGCTCGCCTGGGAGCTCGCACTCAACCGCGATCTCTTTGCGTTGCTGGTGCGTCGCGTGGGCATCGGAGGGGCGGCCGCCGGTGTCGGACTCCACGTGCTGCACCAGATCGTCGCGGTCGCGTCGGTGCCGGTGGGTGTGGCTGCCGCGCTCTCGGGCCCGCGGCGCGCCTAGACGCCGCGACGGACCCGACCGACGTCCGGGCCCGCGAGACGAGGACGAGCGAGCCCGAGCTACCCGGCGATCTCCTCGAACAGAGACTCCAGTCGATCCAGGTGGGAATCGAGCGCATGTCGCCTCGCCAGTTCCAGCGCGCAGTCGGAGTCGATCGACCCTCCCGGAAACGCGCCACCGTCTGCGACCCGCTGGAGCCGCTCGGTGAGAGCCTCCACGTCACCGATCGGATAGAGCAGGCCGGTCTTCCCGTCCTGCACCGTCTCGAGGTGGCCTCCCGCCGCTGTCGCAACGGCGGGAATCCCGCGCACGATCGCCTCGATCACGGCCACGCCCAGCGGCTCCGCCCAGCGGGACGGCGCCACGACCGCCCAGGCTGCTGCGGTCAGCCGCTCGACCTGGGACTGTGGCACACGTCCGAGCCACTCGACCCTGTCGCCGAGCCCGAGAGCGGCAGCGATGCGCTCGAGGTTCGTCCGCTCCGGCCCGTCCCCGATCACGAGCACACGCAGGTCGCTCCCGCGAGAGACCGCGAGCGACGCCGCACGCAGCAGATCGTCGACGCCCTTCTCCCTCGCGAGCCGTCCGACATACGCAACGAGCGGCGTCCTGGCCGGCGATCTGACCGGCGCAAGCCCGGACGCAGCCACCGGCCATGGAAAGGTCCTCGCCTCGACCCCCTCTGCGGCGAGGACGCGCCCCATCCACGCGCTGCACGTCATCACCGCGGGCGCAGCGTCGACGACGGCACGGATCCTGGCGTAGCGAAGCAGTTCGCGCAGCCCGTCACCGAAGGGCACACATCCGTTTGCGCGGCACGGACGGCCGGCTCGCACGCGACAGAGCTCGCCCGCCGGAAGGAGCTTCAGACCGGTCGGGCAGATCGGCTTGTAGTAGGCGACGTTGAGCGCGTACGGCACCTCTCCGAGGGCGCGGACCACGGAGGGCGACAGGCACATCTCGAACATGGACACCTGCGCGACATCCGGACGGAATGACGCGACGAGACGACGTGCTGCCGTGGCAGCGAACGGGTTGACGACCTGCAGAGCGGCGCGTTCCACCGCGCGGCGTGGCGCCCGGGCAGTCACGTCGGCGATGTCGCGTCCCCGGCCCGCGTCGCCTGTCAGCAGTCGAACCTCATGCCCGCGCGCACGCAGGCCGTTCAGCGCCAGCTCGACGTAGGTCTCGACGCCGCCCTCTGCGGCGGGCCAGTCGGTGGCGAGCATCACGCGCATCGAGCGGCCAGCTCCTCGGCCCCCACGATCGCCCGGAGACTCGCCAACCCGTCGGCGATCGTCGGGAGCGTCGTTTCGTGGCCCCGCACCGCCGACACGAACGCGGCGAGCGCCGGCCTGTAGGACACGTCGCCGGTACGCCGTGCCATGGCGCGGAGACGCAGCGATGTCAGGGCGCGAGTGCGGACGGGGCGCGAGCGCACCTCGAGGCGCCCCTCGTAGCGATCCACGACGAGGAGCGCACCGCGGGTACCGTGGAGCTCGATGCGGTCTTGCCGCGGCTGCAGGAACGAACATGCGACCGTGGCCGTCACCTCGCCGAGCGCAAACCGAAGCTCGCAGTCGTCCAGCTCGCTCACGCACGACCGCAGCCTGCCGCCGATGCCGACCGCGTCGCGGCCCAGGAGATGACGGAGCAGATCGACGTGGTGCGTGGCAAGGTCGAGCGGAGCGCCGCCTCCCGCAGACCGGAGCCGTTTCCAGCCGGCCACAGGCTCGAGTGGCTCCGAGAACACCGTCTCCGCGTGCGTCACCTCCTCGGCGATACCGTCTGCCGCAAGTCGGTGCCGAGCTTCGATCACGAGCGGGTGAAAGCGCCGATTGAAGCCCATCGCGGCGACCACCCCAGTGGCGCGAGCGATCCTCGCGACCTCCTCGGCCTCCTCGAGGCTCGCGGCGATCGGCTTCTCGAGGTAGAGATGACGCTCCGCGCGCAGCACCGACAGGGCACCTGACGCGTGGATGCCGCTCGGCGTGCAGACAACTACCGCGTCGACGGAGGAGCCTGCGAGAAGCGCGTCGACGGACAGGTGGTGCGACGCGGCCGGAGCAAAGCGGGCCGCGCGGGCGCATGCCGCCTGATCCGGGTCGGCCAGCGCAACGACCTCGACGCCGTCGAGCGCACGCGCGCTCCGAAGGTGGACCAGGGTCGCGATCGCGCCGCATCCGGCGAGCCCCAGCCTCACGCCTGCACCACGGGTCAGATGTGCTCCCGGCGATGGAGCTCGAGATCGACGTGACGCCTCTCGGCGTCACCGGCGCCGGTGGCGTAGCCGAGCGCCTCACCGGCCGCGACCGGGAGCGTCGCGACGGCGAGCACCGAGAGCGTTCCGCGCGGCATCTGGGGTTTGAGCGCCCGCCAGCCGTCCGACCGGAGCACGCTCCCCAGGAAGAGCAGAGGCACGAGCGGTGTGGCGACGAGGTGAGCCGCCCGGGCGAGACCAGACAGGCGCCGGCGGCGCATTCCGGCCCACAGCCACGAGCTGATGAAACGGTCGGTGACGATGGACATCGGCCGAGAGACGTTGAGATGGTGCAGGATGGCCTCGGGCTCGTACCTCATCCTCCTCCGCTGATCGCGGAACATTGCCGAGAGGCCGACCCCGTACACCAGGTCCAGAGGCTCTCTCAGCGCAACCTCGACGAGCGGCCCGCGACGGAAGAGGGCGTTGTGGAGCGACACCGAGCGAAGGTCGCAACCTTCCGGCCCGGTGTACGCCGCGTACGTCGCGAACAGGCTCGCCCATGAGCGCGCGGTCTTCGGGTTCGCATTCACGAAACGGGGGAGCACGGCGTCGGCGCCGGCCTGCGCCACTGCAACAAGCCGCTCGAGGCACGTCGCGGCGGGGAAACCGTGCGTCTCCGCGATGAACACGTACGGCGCCGAAGCTGCGAGCACTCCCGCGGCGCGCGCCGACGCCAGCGCGCGGATGTCGGCCTCGACGACCGTCACGCCGGCAAGGCCCGACCAGCGATCGGGAGGCACGACCAGCCCCGGACCGACGAGCACCACCTCGACCCGACCGGCAATCGTCTGGGCGGCGAGCGCGTCGATCGTCTCCTCGCCCGTCGCCACACTGTCGATCGCGAGCACGACGGAGACGAGGGGCTCGCTCATCTCACGTCCCGAACGAAGCGAGACTTGTGCAGCTCGTAGCTCGCCATCCTGCGGCGCTGCCCGTCGCGTGCTGCACCCAGATAGCCCGAAGCCTCACCGGCGGCCGAGACCACGCAGGCGAGCGCGACAACGCCCAGCGTGCCGCGCGGGGCGCCTGTACGTGGAGCCCCAAGGGCACGGGTGAACAGGACAGCGGCGATCGCGGGGCTGCCGGCCGCATAGGCCACACACCGCGCGCGCTGCCATTGCGCCCGCCGTGCGGCGCCGATGAGCATCCCGGTCAGGAAGCGCTCACGGAGCCAGTGACGCGGGCGGTCGGCGTTGAGGTGCGCGAGCGCCGCTCGACCGGCGACGACACGAGCGCCTCGCCCCCGCGTCTGCGCATCCAGGGCGGGACCCGGCTCGAGAGCCCTGACGAGCGCCCCGGCCGTGGGCAGGCAGGCGCGCCGAAACGTCGCGTTGTACGTGGGCACGGTCTGCAGGGCGGCGTCGGCGCGCCGATAGCGGCCATAGTCGAGAAGGAACGAAGACCAGCTGAGACGCGTCCGCGGGTTGGCGTTCACGACGGCCGGCAGCACGACGTCTGCGCCTGCGTCGTGCGCTGCGATGACCTCCTCAGCCCACGTCCGAGCCGGAAACACGTGGGTCTCGCCGATCGCGACGATCTCGCCCGACGACGCCTCGATGCCGGTTGCGCGCGCCGCTGCGAGCGGCAGCAGCGGATGCTCCACGACCATCACGCCGCCGATCGGGATTGTCGCCTCGGGAGGCGGCCCGAGTGGGCCGGATGCGACGACGACGAGCTCGACGCGGTTGGCGGCCGTCTGCCGCGCGAGCGAGTCGACGATGCCCGAGAGCGTGGCCCATGTGTCTGTCTGGACGACGTAGGACAGCCGCAGCGCGGTCATACCCGAGCGATCGCAGGCGTGTCGCCGCCGTCGACCGTGACCTCGACCGCGAGCGTCTCCGCCTTGATGCGGTCGGCATGCTCGAGCAGGTCGGCGTCTGCCGCCGGGATCGTGAGCCGGATGCGGTCGGTCAGCTCGAGGCCCGCATCCCTGCGCATGGTGTTCACGAGATGGGTCAACTCGTTGACTCGGGCCTCTCGCGCGAGTTGTTCGTCGACGTGGGTGTCGAGCGCGACCGTCACGCCACCCTCGGCCGCCACCGCCCACCCCTCGCGGCCGGCCCGCTCGACGAGCACCTCCTCCGGTGAGAGCTCGTGCCCTGCGGCGCGAAAGCGCCCGCCTTCGAGCTGCTCGAAGGCGCCCTCCTCCAGCGCAGCCCGGACGGCGCCGAGCTCCTTGCCGAGCCGTGGCCCGAGCAGCGGCAGATTCGGTTTCGCCCGCAGCGCCGCATCCACATGACCGAGCTCCACCTCCTTCACCTGCAGCTCGTCGGCGATCACGTCGGCATGGGCGGTGATCCGTGATGCGCCCTCGACCACGAGCCGGCGCAAGGGCTGGCGCACCTTGAGTGAGGCCGACTGCCGCGCCTGGTGGCCGAGGCCGACCACCGAGCGCACCTCCTCGATGTCCGCGAGCAGCCCGTGGTCGGGTGCGAGCGACTCCGGCCAGCCTGCGAGATGAACGGACGACGGCACATCGCCGCACGGGCCCGTCAGCGTCCGCCAGACGTGGTCGGCGAGGAACGGCATCACCGGAGCGATCACCCGCAGGCCCGTGACGAGCGCGTACCAGAGCGAGCGGAGTGCGATCTCGTCGCCGTCCCAGAACCGCCGACGCGAGCGGCGGATGTACCAGTTCGAGACGTCGTCGACGAAGCTTTCGAACGATCGCGTCACGTCGACCGTCAGCCACCGCTCGTAGGCGTCCGTCGTCTCCTCGACGAGCTGCCGTGTGCGCTCCACGAGCCACAGGTCGAGAGGCTGCAGGTCGCCCTCGGGGCCGCGCGCGAGGTCCTCCCACCTCGGGTCCCACCGCGCGATGTTCGCGTAGCGGCCGAGGAACGTGACCGAGTTCCACAGCGTGAGCAGCCTGCGCTTGATCTCCTGTGCCGGGCCGAAGCCGAACAGGAGGTTGCGGTCGGGGGGCTGGGCGCAGTACTGCCAGCGCATCACGTCGGCGCCCATCCGCGCGAACGCGTCCTCGGCCACGATCAGGTTGCCCCACGAGCCGTGCATCTCGCGGCCGTGCTCGTCGAGCATCTTCTCGTAGCCGAGCACCTTGCGGTACGGCGCCCGCCCGACGAGCGCCACCGACATGAAGAGCTGCGAGTAGAACCAGAGCCGGATCTGCTCGCGCATCTCCGAGACCCAGTCGGCGGGAAACCACGTCTCCCAGTAGGCGTGATCGGGGAGGTCGGCAGTGGTGAGTCCTCTGGCGGCTCCTGTTGCGTACCCCTCCGGGATCCACGTCTCGTTCTGCCAGCCGAGCGTGGAGAACGGCACGATTCCGGCGTCGAGCCAGACGTCCCCCACCTCCCTCACGCGTGTCACCTCGCCGTCGCACGACCCGCAGCGGATCGGCACCCCGTCGACCCAGGGGCGGCGGAGCTCCTCGAGCTGCTCCAGTCCCGAGACGGCGCGCTCCTCGAGCTCTCTTCTCGAGCCGATCACCGTGACGTGCCCGCACGCGCACGGGTAGAAGGGCAGCGGCAGCCCGTAGTAGCGCCGCCGCGAGATGTTCCAGTCGCCCAGGTTGCGCAACCAGTCGTCCATCCGCTTGCCCATGTATTCGGGCGTCCACTCGACCTCGGCGTTCGCCGCGAGGAGCTCCGGCCGCAGCTCGGTGACTGCGATGAACCAGTCGTCCGCCAGCCGGAAGATCAGCGGCGTGTGACAGCGCCAGCAGAACGGATAGCTGTGCTCGTAGGTCGTCGCCTCGACGAGGAGCCCGCGCTCCTCGAGGTCGCCGACGATCTGGTCCGCCGCCTCGACGGTCGAGACCCCGTGCAGCCAGCCGTAGTCGGGGTAGAAGCGACCCGCCTCGTCGACGGGCTGCAAGACGGCGAGGCCGTGCTCCTTGGACAGCTCGAAGTCTTCGGAGCCGCACCCCGGTGCGATGTGCACGATGCCGGTGCCGGTGTCGAGCGCAACCTCGGCCCACGGGATCACGCGGTGCTCGGCCCCGCTGCCCGGGCCGAGCCCGTCGAACGGCCCGGTGTAGCGCCAGCCGACCAGGTCGACGCCGCGCAGCGTCTCCACGAACGTCTCCTCGGGGTGGAGCGTGACGGCGACCCAGTCGCCGGTCTCGAGCCTGCCGTACTCGGCCTCCGGGTGCACGGCGGCGGCGACGTTGGCCGGGAGGGTCCACGGGGTCGTCGTCCACACCACCAGCGCCTCGCCGGGCCGCTCGAGCAGCGGCAGCCGCACGCGGAGCGAGGGATCGACCCGGTCCTCGTAATGACCGTGCAACTCGTGAGCGGAGATCGACGTGCCGCAGCGGGGGCACCATTCGGTCGAGCGGTGGCCCTGGTAGAGCCAGCCGCGTTCGTGGACGATCCGCAGGAAGCGCCAGATGTACTCGATGTTCGTGTCCGAGAACGTGAAGTAGTCCCGGCCCCAGTCCATCCACTGGCCGAGACGGATCGAGCCCTTGGTCAGCTCCTGCGACGACCAGACGACCACCTCGCGGCACTTGCGCGCGAACTCGGCCAGCCCGTACTCCTCGATCTCGCGCTTCGAGTTGAGCCCGAGCTCCCGCTCGACGCCGACCTCGATCCACAGGCCCTGGCAGTCCCAGCCGTTCTGGTAGCGCTGGTGGTAGCCGCGCAGCGCCTTGTAGCGCTGGAAGACGTCCTTCAGCGTACGACCCCATGCGGTGTGCACGCCGAGCGTCTTGTTCGCCGTCACGGGGCCGTCGAAGAAGGAGAAGATCGGGCCCGAGGCGTTCTGCTCACGCAGCGCGGCGAACGTGCCCTCACGCTCCCAGACCTCCAGCATCTCGCGCTCGAGCAGGTCGTGGTCCGGCTTGTCCGGCAGCGGTGCGAACATGCCGTCGATTCTAGGCGGCACCTGGGAAGGTTCCCGGCGCCTCGGGCGTTTTTCCTGGTAGAAAGCCCACGTGCCGGGCTGCGGGCGCGGCACGAACAGAAAGGACCACATGGCAAGTGCAGTGACCGAGACGACCTTCGAGCAGGAGGTCATCCAGAGCGAGATTCCGGTGATCGTCGACTTCTGGGCGGAGTGGTGCGGCCCCTGCCACGCCGTCTCGCCCGTGCTCGACCGCATCGCCGAGGAGCGCGACGGAGAGCTGAAGGTCGTGAAGGTGAACATCGACGAGGAGCGCGGCCTCTCTGACCGGTACGGCATCGCTTCGATCCCGACGATGATCCTGTTCCGCGACGGCGAGCCCTCCGCGGCCGTGATCGGCGCGCAGCCGAAGGGCGCCATCGAGCGCACCCTCGGCCTCGCGTCGTAGCGTCGCTTCCTCTCCCTCCCCCCTGGCCCAGCGCCGGAATATGCCCGGCTGGGCCAGGGTGACGACCCGTCATCGGACCCGTCGCTCAGGTGTCGCTCACCGCAGGCGGCAGACGGCATCGTGGGCGTCACCGCCGGCGGTGCAGCGCACTCTCGGACGGTTACCGTAGTCGCGTGACCGACTCCGATCGATTCTCCGTCGCCGTGATCGGCGCCGGGTTCACCGGGACGATGGTCGCCGTCCATCTGCTCCGTGATCCGCGGTGGCGTGACTCCCGCATCGCCATCGTCGAGCGCACCGGCCGGTTCACGGCGGGCGTCGCCTACGGCACAGCCCATGAGAGCCACACGCTCAACGTTCCTGCCGGGCGCATGAGCGCCTTCGCCGACGAGGCAGACGGCTTCCTGGAGTTCGCCCGCTCCAGGGATCCCGATGTCACCGGCGGCTCATTCGTGCCGCGCAGCCTCTACGGCGCCTATCTCGCGCACCTACTCGACAACGCCGAGGCACGGAGCGCCGCAAGCCTACGCCGGATCGCCGCCGAGGCGACCTCGGTCGAGGTCGGCCCGGACGGATCGGTTCGCGTCGGTATCGACGACGTGGCGACGCCGATCGTCGCCGATCGGGTCGTGCTGGCGATCGGGAACTTCCCGCCGGCCGATCCCTCGATCATGGACGCTGCGTTCTACTCCGACCCGCGCTACGCGCGTGATCCCTGGGCCGCCGACGCGCTCGAGGCGGATCCGGACCAGCCCGTGCTGCTGATCGGCACCGGCCTCACGATGCTCGACATCGCGCTCGCGTTCCGCGACCGTGGGCAGCGTGCCGTGATCCACGCGGTCTCGCGCCATGGGTTGCTGCCGCAGCCTCACCGCGTAGCCGCGGTCCCCCCGCCGCTCTATCCGCGGCCCGCCGGCCTCGACAGCTGGCCACGGACGACGCTGGGGTTGCTACGGAGCCTGCGGGCGGAGGTCGACAGGGCGGCGCAGGCCGGGACCGACTGGCGCGAGGTCCACACGTCACTCAGATCGGACACGCCAGGGCTGTGGATGTCGCTTGACCAGACGGAGAAGGAGCGCTTCCTCCGTCACGTCCGCCCCTACTGGGAGACCCACCGGCACCGATCGTCTCCCCAAACCGCGACGGCGATCCAGCAGCTGCTCTCCACGGGTCGCCTGCGGGTGATGGCGGCAAGCGTGCTCGGCTTCGAGCCTGCCGACGGCCTGGTCGAGGCTCGGCTGCGCCTCCGGGGCCAGCGGGAGGCCGCGACACTTCGCGTCGGCAGGGTCGTCAACTGCACCGGGCCCGACACCGATCTCCGGCGCGTCGCCGAGCCACTGGTGCAACAGCTGGTTCGCAGCGGAAGCGTCACCCCCGACCCGCTCGGTCTCGGGCTGCAGAGCAGCGAGCACGGTGGGCTGATCGACGCCGAGGGGAACGCCAGCGACCGGCTTTTCCTCGTTGGCCCGCTGCGCAAGGGGCTGCTGTGGGAGAACACCGCCGTCCCCGAGCTGCGCGTCGAAGCAGACCACATGGCACGGCGTCTGAGCAGCCTCGCTCCCTGACGGACCGCGACGACCCGCGCACCGCTACGGTAGGCGCAATGCCGAGGTTCGTGCCCGCGTCCGTCGCCGAGCTGCAACGGGTCGGCCTCTTCGGCGCGCTCTCCGGCGACCAGTTGACCCGACTCGCCGACGAGGCGGAGCGCCTGGAGCTTGTCTCGGGAACACCCTTCGGCGGCACCGAGGAGAGCGTCGACGTGCTGCTCACCGGTCTGGCACGCGGGAGCAGCGGCCTGCTGCGGCCGGGCGACGTGGCCGACGGCCCCGCCACGGCGGTCACGGCCTGTGTCATCGTCCGCATGCGGCGCGCGGCGCTCGACGCGATCACGGGCGGGTAGGGAGAGGGGGATACCGCGCTACGGGACGGTCTGGGAGATCTCCGCGAGCACCGCGTCGGAGAGACGCGGCCAGGCTTTCTTCGCCCACTCGCCGAACTCGCGGGTCGTCAGGCAGGCACACGCAAGGTCACGGTCCGGGTCGACCCAGAGGAACGTGCCCGAGCCGCCGAAGTGCCCGAACGTCCGTGACGAGGTCGAAGAGCCCGACCAGTGCGGCCGCTTCGAGCCCTTGATCTCGACGCCGAGACCCCAGTCCATGGGCTTGAACCTCCCGAAGTCGGGCAGGACGCCGTCGAGGCCGGGGAACTGGACGCTCGTCATCTCGGCGTGGGTCTCCGGAGCGATCAGCGTTGGGCGCAGCAGCTCGCGGCCGAAGGCGAGGACGTCGTCGAGGTGCGCGCGCATCCCGCTGCCGGGGTGGCCCGAGAGGTCGAGCGACAGCCGGAGCGGCTGGCATACCGCGGCGTGCACGTACTCGGCGAACGGCATCCCGGCGCGCGCGGCGAGGAGCTCTCCGAGCACTCCGTACCCCTCGTTGGAGTAGATCCGCCGTGCGCCGGGGGGCCCGATGGGGATGGCTCCCTGGAACGGCAAGCCTGACGCGTGGGCGAGCAGGTGCCGAACCGTCGATCCGGGTGGGCCCGCGGGCTCGTCGAGGTCGAGCACACCCTCCTCGGCAGCGACCAGCACCGCCAGAGCGGTGACCGGCTTGGACACCGATGCGAGCCGAACCGGACGCCTGGTGTCGCCGTGCGTCGCAAGAGTGGCGGCGGGCGCCGTCACCCCGGTCGCGGCGAACGGGGCCTCCCAGCCGTCGATCTGGAAAAGCGCCTGCACCTCGGGGGATACTAGGGGCCGTGGAACGCCGCCTGATCTCCGGTCACTCGCCGTACGAGCGCGTCGTCGGGTTCTCGCGCGCGGTCGTCGCCGGCCCGCACGTTCACGTGGCCGGGACGGCGCCGATCCCCGCCGACGGCTCACCACCGCCGGACGGCGCCTACGAGCAGGCGCGGCTCTGCCTGGAGATCATCGGCGGGGCACTCGACCGGGCGGGTGCGACCTTCGCCGACGTGGTGCGCACGCGCATCTTCCTCACCGACCCGGACGACTACACCGAGATCGCGCGGGCCCACGGCGAGATCTTCGGCGAGATCCGGCCGGCGTCGACCGCCGTGGTCACACGCCTTCTCGATCCGGCGTGGAAGGTGGAGATCGAGGCCGAGGCGCTGCGCGGATGAGCGACGGCGGCCTGCAGGCGATCCCGCCGTCGATCACGGGCAAGGGCTCGTTCTACGCCGGCAGTGTGCGCGAGCACCGCTTCGGCTTGAGCGCGCCGTACACGCTCGGAGTCGAGGAGGAGTACATGCTGCTCGACCCCAAGACGTTCGATCTCGTGCAGCACATCGACAGCGTGCTCGCCGCCGCCCACGGCCACGAGCTCGAGACGAGAGTCAACGCCGAGCTGATGCAGTCGGTGCTCGAGATCGCAACACCGGTGTGCGCCTCCGCCGGCGACGTCCTGCGTGAGCTGACGACGCTGCGAGCGTACGTGCAGGGGCTCGCGCACGAGCAGGGCATGCGTGTCGGCTCGGCCGGAACACATCCGTTCAGCCTCTTCGAGCGGCAGCGCATCACCGCCAGGGACCGCTACCGCGCGCTCATCGACCAGCTGCAGTACGTCGCCCGGCGCGAGCTCATCTTCGGTATGCACGTCCACGTCGCGGTCGACGACCCCGAGAAGGCGATCAAGGTGATCGGGGGCCTACTGCCACACCTGGCCCCCCTGCTCGCACTCTCCGCGAGCTCGCCGTTCTGGCGGGGCGAGCCGACCGGCCTGGCGTCGAGCCGCCAGACCGTGTTCGCCGCCTTCCCTCGCTCGGGGCCGCCTCCCCGCTTCCGCGACTACGACGACTACGCCGACGTCGTGGGCCAGCTGGAGCGCACAGGCTGCATCGCCGACTACACCCACATCTGGTGGGACATCCGGCCCCATCCGAGGCTGGGCACGATCGAGATCCGCGTGTGCGACGCGGTCACCCGGCTCGAGGACGCCGTCGCGATCGCCGCCTACTGCCAGGCCCTCGTGAAGGAGCTGTGCGAGCGGTACGAAGCAGGTGAGGAGATCGCCTCGTTCCACCGGATCCTGACGAGCGAGAACAAGTGGCTGGCGGCCCGGTACGGCCTCGAGGCGCCGATCATGGACCTCGCCACCGGACGGCGGAACCGCCTGCCGATCGCGCAGTTCGTGCGCCGCACCGTGCGCGAGCTCGCGCCGCACGCACGCGAGCTCGGGTCGGAGCGGGAGCTCGAGGGCGTGCGCGAGATCTTGGAGCGCGGCAACAGCGCCGAACGGCAGCTGCGCATCTGGGGGGCGAACCACGACATCGTCGAGGTGGTGCGCGAGATCGCGAATGCGACCGAGACGCTGCCGGTGCCAGTGGCCTGAGACTACGGCTACGCGACCGGGCGCCGCGGCGCGAGCACGGAGTGGCGCCGCAGGTCGACCGTCGCCAGCACGCCGACCCGGGGCTGGCGCAGCACGAGCGTGCGTTCGTCGCTGCTCACGGCCATGCGGACACCCCACACCGAGCGCTGCACGCCGTGCCAGGGGAGATCGATGCAGAGCGCCTGGGCGTGAACCGTGTCGAGCGCGTGCACGAAGGCCGTGCCGTTCGTCCTCGTGTACAGCGTGTAGGCCCATGTGCCACGCCGCGTGCTCGCACGGGTCACGGGTGAGCCGCTCATCCGATCGTCGGGCTCACGCCGGTCGACGATCGCACCGGGCCGCGGGCGGGCGCTCGCGACATCGATCGCGCGGATGCGATAGCGCACGACGGGCAACTCGGAGAGGTACTGGGTCGCGTAGACCGTGGCGCCATCCGGTGAGATCGCGTCGAACGACCACAGCCCGTGGAGGAGGATCGTGCGTCGTACCCGCAGGTTCGACGTGCGCAGCACGGCGAAGCGGGTGACGCCGCCGTACACGACGCGAATCCCGAGCGAGGCGAGCACCAGCGAGCGGCCGTCGGCCGAGACGCCGCCCGTGGTGCCGTCGAAGGAGACGGAGGGGACGCCCTAGCCACCCTGGACAGTCGACCAGCGCACGACCCGGCCGTCGCGGACTCGGATCGATGCCACGGTTGTCGATCTCCCTGCGGGCAGGGCCACGTAGCGAACCGCCCCATCGGGTGAGCGGGCGCCGTCCCAGCCGAGCTGCGGGCCCGGCGCCGGCCCACCGTCGGCGGCGGCCGACGCTGCCACGAGCCCGGCGCCGGCGAGTACTACACCGGCTGCCACGATCTTTCGTCTCATCACTTCTCCCCGCGCGACGCTCATGCGCCGACCACGACGCAAGCGTCGTGGGCAGCTCGGGCCACGCGACGGACGGTACGCACGCGCCCCCGCATATCGACCAGGGCTACGGTGCCCCGATCGAGGGACGGGCTGACCGCCCGCTGCCAGCCGAAGGTGACGTTGTAGGAGCCCACGGGCAGCGCGGCCTCGTGCACGAGTGCGCCGTCCGGTCGATGCACGCGCAGGGTGCCGTCGTCGCCGCTGGCCACGAAGGCGAGGCCGTCGACGAAGGCGACGTGCTGGGGCGGGGCGTCGGCGCGCAGCTCTGCGACCGGTCGGCGGCCGCCGACGTCGTACACCCACATCCTGCGCGCGCTGCCTGACGTGACCCAGACGTGCTTCCCGCCCGGCGCGAAGACGACATCGTGGGCGGGAGCGGGCGGGTCGATGGTTCGCACCAGACGGGTGCGGCGTCGCTCGTCGACGGCGAGCACGGCGATCCGGTCGGCCTTCGGGCCCAGAGCCGTCCACACCGTCGTCGCGTCCGGGCTGAGCGTCACGTGACGGGCCGGGCCCGGCACGGCTGTTCGTGCCGTGACCCGTCCGGCAACGACGTCCACGGTGACGACCTCTCGTCTCCCGGAGTCGGTCACGAAGGCGAACGGGCGGCTCCGTGCGGGCCAGACCGCAGCGCGGGGATCTGCCGGCAGGACCGCCGTGTAGCGCGGCTCCACGAAGCCCTCGACGACCCGGCGCACGGACAGTGAGGGCGCATGCACGATCGACAGGCGGCCGGACGTGGTGTGGGCCACGACGGCCCAGGTCATCGCGACGGCCTCGATGCTGCGCGGCCCCGGCCACGTGCGGACGCGAGCCACGACACGCCCCGTCGAGAGGTCGAGGGCGACGATGTGCGCTTCGGTGTCCGCCGTGACGAGGGCGAGCGGTGTGCCGCCCGCCGGGCCGGCCGACGCTCGCCCGGCAAGCGCGAGAGCGGCGGGTGTCGCCGCTGCGGCGACGAGGAGCTCGCGTCGGTTCACGTACGAGATACGAGCGTCGGGGCTGTGGAGGTCCCCGGGACCTCCACGGCCCCGTCCTGCGTATCCAAGGCGTGGACCTCCGGCGGGAGCACGAACGTATGGTCCTGCGGTGGAGCACGCAGGGCGGGACGAGCGTGCCTGGGTGCGTGGCGCCCAGCGCGGATCCACCTCGGACCTCGAGGCGCTCTTCCGCGCCCACTGGCCGCAGGCACACCGTGCGGCGTACCTCGTCGTGCACGACGCAGCACTGGCGGAGGACATCGCCCAGGAAGCGTTCCTCGCCGCGGTGCGCAACCTCGATCGCTTCGACCGCCGCCGCCCGTTCGGGCCGTGGCTGCACCGGATCGTGGTGAACCGGGCGATCGACGCCGCCCGCGCCCGCACGCTCCGCGGCGAGATGGAGCTCGGCGACGATGCGCCTGCCGAGCCGGCGCCGGGACCGGCGGATCAGGGTGTGCTCGCAGCGCTCGCCGCGTTGCCTGCCGACCAGCGCGCGGTCGTCGTGCTGCGCTACCTCCTCGACTACACGCCGGGCGAGATCGCACGGATGCTCGAGCTCCCGCGTGGCACCGTCAACTCGCGGCTGCGGCGGGGTCTCGACGCGATGCGAGGACCGATGCAGGGGGCCGTGTGAAAGACGATCTCGAACGCGTGCCGCTGCCGGCCGCCGACGCCGCACAGGATCGCGCCGGCGCAGTCGTGCTGGCGGCCTTCGCCGAGCGCGAGCGGGTGCCGCAGACGTCGCGGTGGCATCCGCTCGTGGTCGTCACGGCTTTGGTTGGCGCCGCCCTCGTTCTCGCGGTGGCGAGCCCGCCTGGCCGGGCGGTGATCGACCGTGTCCGCGAGGCGGTCGGGATCGAGCGCGCCCAGCCGGCGCTCTACTCCCTCCCGGCGCCCGGGAGGATGCTCGTCAGCGCATCGGGGAGCCTGTGGGTGGTGCAGGCCGACGGCTCTCGGCGGAGGTTGGGCGCCTACCGACAGGGCTCGTGGTCTCCCTTCGGCCGGTTCGTGGTCGCCACGCGTGCCAACGAGCTCTCTGCGCTCGAGCCGGACGGAACCGTGCGCTGGACACTCGCCCGACCCGGGCCTGCCGATGCCGTGTGGGCGGGCACGAAGACCGACACCCGCATCGCCTACGTCGACCGGTCGGGCATCAGGGTCGTGGCAGGTGACGGAACCGGCGACAGGCTGCTGGCTCCGGCAGAGAGCGGCCCTGTCGCCTGGCGACCAGGCGTCCCCCGCCAGCTGGCCACCGTCTCCGGCGGCGTGGTTCGAGTGCACGACGTGGACACAGGCCGAGTTGTCTGGCGCGCGACGCGCGGGACCGCCGCACCGGTTCTGGCGCTGGAATGGTCGAGCGACGGAAAGCGGCTGCTCGTGCTCTCGGCGCATGCGCTCCGTGTGTACGACGAGCGTGGGCGCATTGCAGCCCACGCCGATCGCTCCGCTGCGACCCGCGACGCCGACGCCGCGTTCCGCCCGGGCACGCATGAGGTCGCCGTGATCCGTGTGGCGGGAGCCGAGAGCAGCGTCGTCCGGTTGGGGGCGGCGAGGGCCCGGCAGCTGTTCAACGGCACGGGCGTACTCGACCAGGTCGTGTGGTCGCCCGACGGCCGCGTGGTGCTCGTCACGTGGCCCACGGCCGACCAGTGGGTGTTCGTGCCGGCTCGAGGGCGGTCGCGCCACCTGCGGGCCGCCGCGAACGTCACGGCGCAGTTCCGCGCGCAGGCGTTCCCCCGCGTCGAGGGATGGTGCTGCGCGCACTAGGCCGGGGCGGATTCGGCGTCCTCGGCGAGCTCAACGGGGTCACGAAGGCCGACACGACATCGCCGCCGCCCGAGCCCTGCAGGGGAGCACTGTGGAAGCGCGAATCGGCAAGGCATGCGGGAGCGATTGTTCGGCCGCCGGCTGGCGGACATCAAGCTGCGCGGTGCAGTGTTCGTGATCATCGCCGTGGCCGGAGTCGCCGCGGTCGCCGCCGCCTTCCTGGAACGCCTCGTCGACCCGGGCATCGGGTCGGCGGGAGATGCGCTCTGGTGGGCGGTGTCCACGGTCACGACGACGGGCTACGGAGACGTCGTGCCCACGAACTCCGCCGGGCGCGTGGTGGGCGTCCTGCTGATGATGGTCGGGATCAGCCTCATCCCGACGATCACGAGCCTCATCGTGTCCGTGTTCATCGCGCAGCGCACACGCGAGTCGGCCGAGCAGGATCGACTCGACCGCGAGAAGGTGATGGGCCGCCTCGACGACATCGACGCGCACCTCGCCGAGCTCCGGCGCTCCGGCACCTGAGCTCCCCCTACACGACGTCGAGCCCGACGTAGTTCTCGGCCAGGGAGGTCGCCGCTGCGCGCGAGCCGACGACGTAGCGAAGCTGGGAGAGCTGCAGGCGGCGCTCGAACGCGTCCGCCTCGGGGTGGAGGTGAAGCATCGAGGTCATCCACCAGGAGAAGTGCTCGGCGCGCCAGACGCGGCGCAGGCATGTCTCGGAGTAGGCGTCCAGCAACCCCTCGTCGCCGCTTCGGTACCAATGCGCGAGCGCTGCCGCCAGCGTGCCGACGTCGTGCACCGCGAGATTGAGACCCTTGGCTCCGGTGGGCGGGACGATGTGCGCGGCGTCCCCGGCGAGAAACAGGCGCCCGTGGCGCATCGGCTCGGCGACGAAGCTGCGCATCGGCGTGATCCCCTTCTCGAGCACAGGCCCTTCGGTGAGCGTCCAGCCCGCGAGGCCGAGCCGCGTCTGCAGCTCGGCCCAGACACGCTCGTCCGGCCAGCCGTCGAGCGGCTCGTCCGGCCGGCACTGCACGTACAGCCTGCTCAGCTCGGGGGATCGCATGCTCAGCAAGGCGAAGCCGTGCTCGTGGTGCGCGTAGATCAGCTCTTCGCTCGCCGGCGCCACCTGCGCGAGGATGCCGAGCCAGCCGTAGGGGTAGTCGCGCTCGAACGTGCGCAGCACACCGGTGGGGATGCTCTGTCGGCAGACGCCGTGAAAGCCGTCGCAGCCGGCGACGACGTCGCATTCGAGCACCTGTGCGTCGCCCTCGTGGGTGAACACGGCCCGCGGGTGCTCGGTCTCGATTCCCTCGAGGCGAACGTCGTCGACCTCGAAGAGGAGCGGACGGCCGGTGTCGAGCCGCGCCGCGATGAGATCCTTGACGACCTCCGTCTGCCCGTAGACGACGATGCTCTTGCCCGTGAGCTCGGCGAAGTCGATGCGGTGGCGCTCACCGGCGAACTGGAGCTCGATGCCCTCGTGCACGAGCCCCTCGCGACGCATCCGGTCGCCGACGCCGGCACCGGTCAGCAGGTCGACGACGCCCTGCTCGAGCACCCCGGCGCGGATCCGAGCCTCCACGTACGCCCGGCTGCGGTTCTCGAGCACGACCGAGTCGATCCCCTCGACGTGCAGCAGATGCGCCAGCGCGAGGCCTGCGGGCCCGGCGCCGACGATCGCGACCTGCGTCCTCGTCGTCATTGCGTCGACGCGAGCCGGAGCTCGGGCGGGGGGCTCACCTGCCGGAACCTCGTTCGAAGAGCGCGGCCTGACCCTGGCCGACGCCGATGCACATCGTGGCCAGGCCGTAGCGGCCGCCGCGGCGGCCGAGCTCGTGGAGCAGCGAGACGACGAGGCGCGCGCCGCTCATGCCGAGCGGGTGACCGACGGCGATCGCGCCGCCGTTGACGTTGACGCGCTCCTCGTCCAGCCCCAACTCGCGGATCACGGCGAGCGACTGGGAGGCGAAGGCCTCGTTGAGCTCGATCAGGTCGAGCTCGCCGACGGTGACCCCGGTCCGCTCGAGCAGCTTGAGCACGGCGGGGATCGGCCCGACCCCCATCACCGCCGGGTCGACCCCGGCCACGGCCGAACCGACGAACGCCCCGAGCGGCTCCACGCCGAGAGAGCGCGCCCGCTCCTCGCTCGCGACCACGAGCGCAGCCGCACCGTCGTTGATCCCGCTCGCGTTGCCCGCCGTCACCGAGCCGCCCTCGCGAAAGGCCGGTTGCAGCGTGGCCAGCTTCTCGAGGGTCGTCTCCGGGCGCGGGTGCTCGTCGCGCTCGAGCTCGCCGGCGGGGACGAGCTCGTCCGCGAAGCGATCGGTATCGGCGGCCGCGGCCCAGCGCTGCTGGGAGCGCAACGCGAAGGCATCCTGATCCTCCCGCGTCACCCCCCACCGCTCGGCCACGTTCTCGCCCGTCTCGCCCATCGACTCGCGGGAGTAGCGCTCGGCGTACCGCGGGTTGACGAAACGCCAGCCGAGTGTCGTATCGACGAGGGCACGATCCCCGCGAGCGTAGGGTGCGTCGGGCTTCGGCGTGACGAGCGGCGCCCGCGTCATCGACTCCACTCCACCGGCGACGAACAGATCGCCGTCCCCGGCGATCACCGCGTGGCAGGCACCGACGACCGCCGAAAGACCCGAAGCGCACAGGCGGTTGACGGTCACGCCCGCCACCGTCTCCGGCAGGCCTGCGAGCAGCGCCGCAAAGCGGGCCACGTTGCGGTTGTCCTCCCCGGCCTGGTTCGCGCAGCCGAGCCACACATCCTCGATCTCGGACGGGTCGACCGCCGCCCGCTCCACGGCCGCCGCGACCGCGAGCGCCGCGAGATCGTCCGGTCGCACGCCCGCGAGGCCTCCCCCGTACCGCCCCACCGGCGTCCGTACGGCGGACAGGATCACTGCACGCGTCACGCGCTCTCCACCCGGGAGAGGGGCATCTCGTCGCGGAACAGTGCGATCACCTCGGCGATCGGCACCGGCTCCTTGCCCGTGAGCTCGCGGTAGTCGTGGCCGACGACATCCGCCTCTCCCGCCCGTACGCCGTCGTAGTACGAGATCCCCGCCTCGATCGCCCACTCGGGCCGGCCGAGCTCCCGTCGGTTGGCGATCCATTCCTCCCGCCAGAGCGGCTCGTACCGGTACGCGTCTCCCGTCACCTCGGAGGCGATCGCCGCAAGCTCGGCGAGCGTCACCGCCTCGGGCCCGGTGATCGTCACGAGTGTGCGGTCGTCGTAGCTCGGGTCGGCGAGGAGCGCTGCGATCGCGTCGCCGAGCTCGGGCCGGTAGGAGAAGCTCACCCGCCCGTCGCCGCCGGGACCGGTGATGCGGCCGTCGGCGTCGAACCACGATGCGATCCCGTCGGCGTACATGGCGTTGCGCACGGCCGTGAACGGCAGGCCCGACTCGGCCAGCATCGTCTCGGTCGCTCCGTGCGAACGCGCGTGGCGGAACGACGCGGCAGGCCCTGCGGAGACGAACGACAGGTAGACCACACGAGCGACCCGCCTGGCGGCCGCGACGTCCACGAACGAGCGGTGGAGCTCCAGGCGGCGCTCGTACGGCGCGTGCATCGAGACCATGAATACTCGGTCACCGGGCTCCAGGGCGCGTGAGAGGGCCTCGCCGTCCTCGTATCCCGCGGTGGCAACAGCTCCGGGCAGGCCCGGTGCACGTGAGGGATCGCGGACGACCATCCGGAACGGCAGCTTGAGCCGCGCCAGCTCCGCCGCGACGAGGCCGCCCACGTGGCCGCTGGCGCCGGTGACGACGATCACGCGGCGCCCTCGGCCCGGAGGGTGCCCCGGGCGATGCGACAGTGCCGGATCACGACCGGCCAGGCAGGGCCCGAGACCGCCTCGCGCAGCTCCCGAGGGACGAAGAGGGCGTCGAACTCGGTCACACGGCGAAGAACGTCGTCTGGCCCGGCCCTTGCAGGACGATGTCGAAGCGGAGCCCGGCGCCGTCGGATCGCGCGACCAGCGTCTCGCGCTGCCGCTCGTCGAGCCGGGAGAGGACCGGATCGGCTGCGTTCGCCTCCACCTCGTCGGGAAAGTACATGCGAGTGACCAGCCGCTTCAGCAGCCCGCGCGCGAAGACCCCGATCTCGAGGTGCGGCGCCTGGAGCCCGCCTGCGGGCCACGGCACCGGGCCGGGCTTCACGGTGACGAGCTCGAAGCGGCCTGCTGGAGCCGTCCCCGAGCGACCGAAGCCGCGGAACCCGTCCTCCAGTGCGGGCTGCGCGCGGTCGTCGCCGGGATGCGCGTAGCGGCCGGCGGCGTTGGCCTGCCACGCCTCGATCACCCCGTCGGGCACGGGATCGCCGGCGCCGTCGAGCAGGAGCCCCGAGACGACGATCGCCCGCGGGTCGCCCGGTTCGACCAGCCGGGGCGTGACGAGCTCGCGCAGCATGCCGATCGACAGGTACGGGCCGGCGGTTTGCGACGGGGTCAGGCCGTGGCTCTCGTCAGTCATCGTGCGGCTCCTCGAGCGGCGTCGCCTCGCGTCCGCCGAGCACGATGTCGAAGCGGTAGCCGAGCGCCCACTCCGGTGTCGTGAGATCGAGCTCGAAGCGGCTGATCAGCCGCTCGCGCGCCCGCTCGTCACGGATCGAGTTGAAGATCGGGTCGAAGGGGAAGAGCGGGTCACCGGGGAAGTACATCTGCGTCACGAGTCGGTCGGTGAAGGCGCGTCCGAAGAGCGAGAAGTGGATGTGGTTCGGCCGCCAGGCGTTGGGGTGGTTCCTCCAGGGGTAGGCGCCGGGCTTCACGGTCACGAACCGATAGGTGCCCTCGTCGTCGGTGAGGCAGCGCCCTCCGCCGGAGAAGTTCGGGTCGAGCGGCGCGTCGTGCTGGTCGACGTCGTGCAGGTAGCGCCCGGCGGCGTTCGCCTGCCAGATCTCGACGAGCTGGCCGCGGAGCGGCTTCCCGTCCGACCCGAGCACATGCCCCGTGACGACGATGCGCTCGCCGAGTGGCTCGCCTGCATGCTGACGGGTGAGGTCGTGGTCGAGCTCGCCCGGCGCCACGTCGCCGTACACCGGCCCGGTCAGCTCGCTCAGCGTGTGCGGGAGCACCACGAGCGGCTCCTTCGGGTGGCGCAGCCGAGTGCCGACGTAGTCGTGATAGTCGTAGGGCGGATCGGCGCCGCCGCGTTCCGCGTCGACGACGGTCGGGAACGGAAGCCGGTCAGGCGGCATGGCGGTCCTCCAGGTCGACGGCGAACGGGGCCGCCGTGACGGCGCGAACGTCGTCGATGGTCGTCGCGCCCGAGAGCTCGGTGAGGACGAGCCCCCCGTCCCGCAACCGGAAGACGCTGAGCTCGGTGATCACGACGTCCGCCGCGCCGCGCGCGGTCAGCGGGTAGGTGCACTCGGTCACCACCTTGGGCTCGCCGTCCGAGGACGTGGCCGTCATCGTCACGATCACGCGCCGGGCGCCCACGACGAGGTCCATTGCGCCTCCCACGCCGAGGACGTCCTTTCCGGGCACGGCCCAGTTGGCGATGTCGCCGGTCGCGCTCACCTGCAGGGCTCCGAGCACGGCGACGTCGATGTGCCCGCCGCGGATCATGGCGAAGCTCTGGGCGCTGTCGAAGTAGGAGGCTCCGGGCAGCGCCGTGACCGGCCGTTTCGCGGCGTCGATCAGATCCGGATCGAGATCGTCCTCGTCCGGCCTCGGCCCCACCCCGAGCAGGCCGTTCTCCGTGTGCAGGAACACTCCGGCGTCGTCACCGAGGAACCCCGGGATCAGGTTGGGAATGCCGATACCGAGGTTGACCACCTCGCCCACGCGCAACTCGCGGGCCGCACGCTCTGCGATCCGGCTCTTCAGGTCGTCGCTCATGCGCTCGACACCAGGTGATCGACGTAGAGATGCGGTGTCACGATCGACTCCGGCTCGAGCGCGCCGACCGGCACGATCTCGCCCGCCTCGGCGATCGTCACAGTCGCGGCGGTCGCCATCACCGCGTTGAAGTTCCTCGCCGTGCGCCGGTACCAGAGGTTGCCGAGGGCGTCGGCGCGGGCCGCGTACACGAGCGCCACATCGGCCCTGATCGGCAGCTCCAGGATCTGGGGAACGCCGTCGATGATCCGCTCCTCCTTCCCCTCGGCGAGCAGCGTGCCGGCAGCGACGGGGGTGTAGAACCCGCCGATGCCGGCTCCGCCGGCACGAATCGCCTCCGCGAACGTGCCCTGAGGCACGAGTGTGGCCTCGATGTCCCCTGAGTTGACCGCTGCCACGGCCTCGGGGTTCGACGTGAAATACGAGGAGATCCCGCGCCTGATGCGGCCCTGCCGCAGCAGGTTGCCGAGCCCGCGGCCGGGTTCGCCGATGTTGTTGGACACGATCGTCAGGTCGGTCGCAGCCGAGTGCTCGACCAGCGCGTCGATCAGCGTCAGCGGAGCTCCGACGAGCCCGAAGCCGCCCACCATGACCGTGTCGCCCGAGCGGATGCACGAGACAGCCTGCTCGGCGCTGATGGGTCCGTCTCTCGTCGTCATGCCCGAAGCCCGAGCAGGCGGGCCGCGTTCTCCTTGAGGATCAGCGGTCGCACCTCGTCTCTGAAGTCCGCCTCGGCGAAGTCGGCGAGCCAGCGGTCGGGTGTGATCATCGGATAGTCCGATCCGAACAGGACGCGGTCTCGCAGCAGCGTGTTGGCGTAGCGGATCAGCTGCGGCTGGAAGTACTTCGGCGACCAGCCGGAGAGGTCGATGTAGACCTGCTGTTTGTGCAGAGCGACTGAGATCGCCTCGTCCTGCCACGGGAACGACGGGTGAGCCAGCACGATCGTGAGCTCGGGGAAGTCGACCGCGACATCGTCGACGTGCATCGGGTTCGAGTACTTGAGCCGAATGCCACCGCCGCCGGGAAGCCCCGACCCGATCCCCGAGTGGCCGGTGTGGAAGAGCGCGGGCAGCCCCGCTTCCGCGATCACCTCGTACAGCGGGTACACCGCCCGGTCGTCGGGAAAGAAGGCCTGGATGTTCGGGTGGAACTTGAAGCCGCGCACGCCGTAGTCGCGAATCAGCCGCCGGGCCTCCTCGACGGCGCGCTTCCCCTTCCCGGGATCGACGCTCGCAAAGGGGATCAGCACGTCGGGGTTCGCGGCGGCGGCCTCGGCGATCTCCTCGTTGCGCACCGAGCGTCGACCCGTCACGGTCTCGGCATCGACGGTGAAGATCACCGCGGCGAGCTTGCGCTCGCGGTAGTAGGCGGCGACGTCGTCCGCCGTGGGCAGCCCGCCTTCTCCGAAGTAGGCGGCGGCCGCGGTGCGCCATTCGGGCCTGAGACCGTCCTCCCCCGTGCGGCCGACCTCCGCGTGGACGTGGACGTCGATCGCGACGATCGTATCGAGGTCGATGCTCACCGGAGCTCCGCGCGGCCGTCCTTGATCACGGCTGCGCCATCACTGCCGGCGGCCTCGAAGCCGTAGACGCCGTCGCGGAGCCGCCAGATCCGGGTCGTCAGCGTGTCCCCCGGGAAGAGCGGCGCCGAGAACCGCACCGCCAGCCGCCGAACGGCCCCCGGGTCGTCGATCCCGGCCGCCTCGAGCACCGCGCGACCGGTGAACGCCATCGTGCAGAGGCCGTGCACGATCCTCCCGGGAAGCCCGACCGAGCGCGCGAATTCGTCGTCCAGATGGATCGCGAAGTCGTCGCCGGAGGCCTTGGCGTACCGGATCGTCTGGTCACTCGCCACCGGGTACGAGATCTCCGCGAGCGGGTCGCCCTCCACCTCGAGCCGGTGGTCGGGCGCGCGCTCACCGCGGCCTGCGGCCGCCTCGATGCCGCGGAAGAACTCGGTCACGTAGTGCTCCGCGATGAGCGTACCGCCCTCCTCGAAGGTCTCGGCCCGGATGACCAGCGACGTACCGTTCGGCCGCGGCAGCAGGGCGACCGGCGTGGCGCGCGAGACGAGCGTCAAGCCCGCTTCGATCGGCCGGTGGAGGACGATGTCCTGCTCGTAGTGGACGACGCGGCGCCGCGCGGCCTCGGAGGCAACGGTGCGGGAGGCGGGCGGGACCGTGTCCCAGAGGGGGACGATCGCGAACACCGGCGGCGCCACACGGCCCGCGAGCGCGGCGGGCGCGGTCTCGTCCGTGGCTTCCGCGTAGGCGCGGATGGCAGCCGCCGTCACGACGTAGCGGTTCTCCTCGGCAGAGCGCCCGAGTGCGGCGACATCGAGCTCACCGGACGCCGAGGTCACGACGTCATCCCGGTCATCTGACCGCCGCTCGCGGTGAGGACCTGGCCGTGCACGAAGTTCGACCAGGGCGAGCAGAGGAAGAAGATCGGCCCGGCCGCGTCCTCGGTGGTGGCCGGACGGCCGAGCGGGATGACCGTCGCGGCCAGGTCGCGCATCTGCTGAGGAATGCCGAGCTTGATCTGCTGCCCGTCGCGCTCGATCGTTCCCGCCTCCTCCGGCGCGGCCGTCAGGCGCGTCTCGACGAAGCCGAAGGCGACCGCGTTGACGTTCACCTTGAACGGCCCCCACTCGCGCGCCATTGTCTTCGTGAGGCCGACGAGCCCCGCCTTCGCGCTGGAGTAGTTCGCCTGGCCGAGGTTGCCCTGGGTGCCGGAGATGGACGTGACGTTCACGACCTTGCGGAAGACCTCCCGGCCCTCCTCCTTGTCTTGCTTGCCGGCGTCCCGCAGATACGGCGCCGATGCGCGCAGCACCTGGAACGGAACGACCGTGTGGATCTCGAGCATGGCGCGGAACTGCTCGTCGCTCATCTTGTGTGCCATCCCGTCCCACGTATAGCCGGCGTTGTTGACGACGATGTCGAGCCGCCCGAAGGCATCGACCGCCGCTTGCACGAGAGCCTGCGGCACGCCGTCGCTCGTCAGGTCGCCGACGAAGACCGCCGTCTGGCCGCCGATCTCGGACGCGGTGCTCTCGGCGAGCCCGACGTCCACATCCGAGATCTGAACCATCGCGCCGTGGGCGGCGAGCAGCTCCGCCGTCGCGCGGCCGATCCCGCGAGCCGACCCGGTCACGATTGCCGCCTTGCCCTCGAGCACTCCCATCAGCGCCATCCTCTCGTCCTTGTAATCAGGTTACCTGATACTATCGGTCGGGGGCAGACCAGCGTTCAGAGCCCGCACGGCCGCGGTGAGGCTGTCTGTGAACCGCGCACGCGCTGCCTCGGAGAAGCCCCGCAGCATCTCTTCCTCCAGGTCGTCGACAGCACGGTCGCAGGAGGCGAGCACACGGCGGCCCCTCCGGGTGAGTACGGCCTGCAGGACGCGACCGTGGCTCGGGTGAGGGCTCCGCTCGATCAACCCCTTGCTCTCGAGGGCCTCGATCACCTCGCTCATCGACTGTGGCGTGATGTAGGCGCGGCGAGCGAGTTGCGCGTTCGAGAGCCCGCCGCGACGTCCGAGGATGCTCAGCGTCGTGTATTGCGACGTCGTCAGCCCGCTGGGCCCGACCCGCTCGCCGATCGCTGCGCGGATGGCGCGGTCCAGTCGCGCGATGACGTAGCTGATCCGCGGCTCGCCGCCGCCGTCCTGCTCCCCGGGGCGGCCACTCATCGTCACGAGTGCCATCCTTCCACACCCCCGAGCCTGTCAGGAGACCTGCGAGAGAGCGTGGGCTACATGCCCATCGCGTGGTAGCCGGCGTCGACGTAGAGCGTCGTGCCGGTCACGTTGCGGCCGTCCGCGGAGAGGAGATACGCCGCCGCGGCGCCGCAGTCGCCGGCCTCCATGTGCCGGTGGAGCGGGGCGCGCTGCTCGAACATCTCCTCCATCGTCGTAAAGCCCGCGATCGAGCGCGCGGCGAGTGTTCGCACCGGCCCGGCGGAGATGGCGTTGATGCGGATGTTCGACGGCCCGAGATCCCAGGCGAGGTAGCGCACCGACGCGTCGAGCGTCGCCTTCGCCACTCCCATCACGTTGTAGTGGGGGACGGCCCGCTCGCCGCCGAGGTAGGTCATGGTCAGGACCGAACCGCCGCCTCGCGCCTGCATCAGAGGCTCGGCGCGCTTCGCGGCGGCGACGAGGGAGTAGGCGCTGATGTCCACCGCCATCCAGAAGCGGTCGCGGGGCGTGTCCGTGAAGCGACCTTCGAGGTCCTCCGCCGCCGCGAACGCGACCGAGTGGACGAGACAGTCGAGCCCGCCGCCGAACGCGTCGGCAGTGGCGGCGAAGACGCGATCGATGTCGTCGTCGGAACGCACGTCGCACTCGCCGACGACGTGGCCGCCGACCGACTCTGCCAGCTCACGCACGCCCTTCTCGATCCGTTCGCCCTGAAAGGTGAACGCCAGCTCGGCGCCCTCCTCGTGCAGTCGCTGCGCGATCGCCCACGCGATGGAGCGCTTGTTGGCGACACCCAGCACGAGCACCTGCTTACCCTCGAACCTCCCGGCCACGGGGCGATCCTAGTGCAACCCGTCTCCCGGGTTGCACTAATGTGGCCGCCCATGAGCGTGCCGACCGCACCCGAATCCAGCCACGTCCGCGTCGCCGTGGTCACGGGGGCGTCGTCGGGAATCGGCGAGGCGACGGTACGGCTGCTCTCGTCGCGCGGCTGGCTCTGCGTCCTGGTCGCCCGGCGCGAGGAGCGTTTGCGCGAGATCGCTACCGAGGTCGGCGGGGAGGTCGAGGTGTGTGACGTGGCCGACCGCGGGGCAGTGGAGGCTGCAGCTGCTCGCATTCTCGATCGACACCCCCGGATTCACCTGCTCGTCAACAACGCCGGCATCCCGGCCCGCGGGTCCTTCCTCACCATCGACCCCGAGCGCGTCGAGCTCGTGATCCGCGTCAACTACCTCGGCGGCGTGTGGTGCACGCGAGCGCTCCTGCCCGGGCTGGAGGCTGCCGTGGCCGCGGGGGAGCAGGCGGACGTCGTGAACCTCGTCTCGGTGGCCGGAACGGTCGCGTTCGCCCCGGCCGGCCCTTATGCAGCCGCGAAGCATGCGCAACTCGCCTTCTCGCGCTCCTCTGGCGCTGCTCTGCGCCGGCGCGGCATCGGCAGCCACGCCGTTCTCCCCGGGTTCCTCGAAACGGAGAGCTTCCCGCAGCACGCGGTGGTGAAGAGCCGTCTCCTCCGCCGCTTCGTGACGGACACCGACACCGTTGCCGGGGCGATTCTGAAGGCGGTCGAGCGCAACAAGGCAGAGGTGGTCGTCCCCTGGTTCCCGTACCGGCTCGTCACGATCATGCAGACGCTCTTCCCGACGCCCGTGGCGCGACTCGCCGCCCGCTTCACCTACCACCGCGGCGAACAGCAGGTCTGAGCCGGACGTGGCCCGAGCGGCGGACGGGGCCGCAGCGGGGGACGAACAAGCTCTGAGCCTGAACCTGTGCCAAGAGTGTGCCAATGTGTCCACAGGACGATGCGGCGACGGTCGGTGCGCCCTACGCTCGAGGCGTGTCGAACCACCGCGCAGCGCTGCCGGACGGGTACTTCCACGTCGTCGCCCGCGGCATCCCAGAGCTTGCGCTGTTCGTCGACGACGACGACCGCCGCCTGTTCGTCGGCCTCCTGGGGAAGGCGTCCGAGTTGCACCGGCTCACCCTTCATGCCGTCTGCCTGATGACGACGCACTACCACGCGGTCGTCGAGGCCGCCTGTGCGGATCTCTCGCGCGGCATGCAACGCCTGCACGCCGGGTACGCGCTGCGGTTCAACCGCCGCCACGACCGCTTCGGCAGCCTGTTCGCGGAACGGTTCGACGCGCGTGCAATCGAGAGCGAGGAGTACCTCTACGACGCCTGCGCCTACGTCCTCTCGAACCCGGTCAAGGCAGGTCTCTGTGACCGGATCGAGGACTGGCCGTGGTCGTACACGCGCTACGGCCTCGATGCCGTCTGACTCAGCGCGCCTTCGAGAACCGCTCGACGGCGGCGATCAGCTCCTCGGTCTTCGCCCGCGCCTCGTCTTCGTCACCGGAGGCCAGCGCGCCCGCGACGCAGTGCCGCGTGTGCTCCTCCAGCACCTTGAGGCCGACCGACTCGAGTGCGGTGATGGCGGCCCCGACCTGCGTGAGAATGTCGATGCAGTAGCGGTCGTCCTCGACCATCCTCTCGATCCCGCGCACCTGGCCCTCGATGCGCCGCAGGCGGTTCAGCAGACGCTTCCGGTCGGCTGCATACCCGTGGCTCACGGGCGCACGCTCCCGAACCGGCGCAGCCGGAGGGAGTTCGTGACCACGAACACACTGGAGAAGGCCATCGCGCCGGCCGCGATCATCGGGCTCAGCACGCCGGCGGCGGCGAGCGGGATCGCCGCCACGTTGTAGGCGAAGGCCCAGAAGAGGTTCCCCTCGATTGTCCGGAGCGTCCGCCGCGACAGCCGGATGGCGTCGACCGCGCCGAGCAGGTCGCCCGAGACGACGGTCAGGTCCGCCGCCTCGATGGCGACGTCCGTGCCGGTGCCGAGTGCGACGCCGAGATCTGCCTGAGCCAATGCCGGCGCGTCGTTCACCCCGTCGCCGACCATCGCCACGACCTCCCCCATCGCCTGCAGCGCCGCGATTTCCGCGCTCTTCCCTCCGGGGAGGACACCCGCCCGCACCATGTCGATCCCGACCTCGCGGGCGACCGCGACGGCCGCCGCTTCGTTGTCGCCTGTCAGCAGGACGGGTCGCAGTCCCAGCGCGCGCAACTCGGCGACGGCTCGTCTCGAGGTCGGCTTGACGTGATCGGTGAGCACGACGAGGCCGCGGATCGCGCCGTCCCATGCAACCGCGGCCACCGTGCCGCCGTCCGACGCCTCCTCCGCGCGTGCGAGCTCTGGCGGCAGCTCGAGCCCGCGCTCCCGCATCCGCTCGAGGCTCGCCACGACGACGCGCTTCCCGTCCACGCGTGCCTCCACACCTGAGCCTGGCCGAGCCGTGAACGCCTCGGCCGGAGGAAGCGGCCCGACCTCCGCCGCCGCGTGCGCTGCCACCGCGCGCGCCACGGGGTGCTCGCTCGCCGCTTCGGCCGCGCCGGCAAGCCGAAGCAGCTCGTCGGGGTCGACCCCGCGGGCCGGCACGAGCTCCGTCACCTGCATGCGGCCCTCGGTGATCGTGCCGGTCTTGTCGAGCGCGATCGCCGAGATCCTCCGCGTCCGCTCCAGAACCTCGGGGCCGCGGATCAGCACGCCGAGCTGCGCACCCCGTCCGGTGCCGACCATGATCGCGGTCGGCGTGGCCAGCCCGAGCGCACACGGACAGGCAATGATGAGCACGGCGACGGCGGCGGAGAACGCCTCTGCCGCCGAGCCTCCCGCGAGCAGCCACCCGGTGGCCGTCGCCGCCGCCACGGCCAGCACGACGGGGACGAACACCGCCGACACCCTGTCGACGAGACGCTGCACCGGTGCCTTGCCCGCCTGTGCCTCTGACACGAGCCGGGCGATCTGGGCCAGCACGGTATCCGAGCCCACGCGCGTCGCACGGACCGCAAGGCGCCCGTAGGTGTTCACGGTCGCGCCGGCGAGCTCGGCTCCCGGGCTCACCTCGACGGGGACCGGCTCGCCCGTCAGCATCGACATGTCGACCGCCGATTCGCCTTCGACGACGACGCCGTCGGTAGCCACCTTCTCGCCGGGACGCACGACGAAGAGGTCGCCGACGACCAGCGCCTGCACCGGCACCGGCACCTCGACGCCGTCGCGCAGCACCCAGGCCTCGCGAGCGCCCAGCCCGGCGAGAGCACGCAACGCCTCGCCCGACCTCCGCTTCGCGCGCCCCTCGAGGTAGCGCCCGAGGAGCACCAGGGTCGTGATCACGGCGCCGACCTCGAAGAACGTATCCGCGTCCAGCCCGCCGATCAGAACCGCCGCCGACCAGCCGAGCGCCGTCAGCGTCCCGACGGAGACCAGCGTGTCCATCGTCACGGCACCGTGGCGCAGGTTCCGCACCGTCGCCTCGTGGAAGGGCCAGCCGGCCCAGAGCACGACAGGGGCGGACAGGGCGAGCCCGAGCCACTCCCAGCCGTCGAAGCGGAGCGGCTCGACCATCGCGAGCACCGCGACCGGGAGGGTCAGCAGCGCTGCGACGACGAGCCGGTGGCGCAAACCGGCGAGGCTGTCCACCGTGTCCTGGTCCCGCGTGTAGCCGGGCAGGGAGGCGTGATAGCCGGCCGCTTCGACCTCGTGGAGCAGCTGGGGGAGCCCGACCTGCTGCGGGTCGTAGCTGACCGCCGCCGCCTCCGTGCCGAAGTTCACGGTCGCCTCGACCCCGCCGAGCCGGTTGAGCCGTCGCTCGATGCGCGTCGCGCACGAGGCGCAGGTCATGCCTTCGATGTCGAGCGCGACACGCTCACGGGTCGGCGCGGCGACGGCCACTGCTACGCCGCCTCGCAGCCGGCCTCGAGGGTCGCCCGGCAGTGCGCGCAGGACATGGCGGGCGCCGGGTACACGACCTCTTGCATACCCCTCTAGGGTATCATGAAGCTCCTTGCGCGCCGGTCTTGCGCGCGACATACCAGCCCACCTCGATCTCCTGGACGCCGACCGGGGCGAGCCGGTGCAGGCGCTCGCGCTCCTCGCCTTCCAGCCCCGCGAGATCGAGATAGCGCTCCATGTCGCGCTGCTCCTGCACGACCTCGTTGGCGACGACGACGAGATCGTTCGCATCGAGGAACCCGCGGATATCCGCGTCCGGCAGGAGCCGCTGGTGAGACGGGTCGCGCGCTCGCTCGAAGCGGTCGAGCTCGAGCGAGACCATGGGGTCGACCGCTCCCAGCTGATCGACGAGGAGGACGATCCCACCGGGACGTGTCACCCGTGCCAGCTCCGCGATGACGATCTCAGGGCGGCGCACGTGATGCAGCACGCGCAGGCACCCCGCCAGATCGAACGCGCCGTATTCGAACGGGAGCTCGGCCACGTCGCCCACCACGAAGCTGCAGTTCTCCGGGCTGTTGGCGCGCGCCGCCTCGACGTACGCTTCGTCGCCGTCGACCCCGACGACCTCTGCCACCCGCGAGGCGAGCGCGCAGGCGAGCGCACCGGTGCCGCAGCCCGCGTCGAGCGCCCGCTCCGTCCCATGCAACGGAGGCAGGAGTCGAGCCAGCTGAGCCTCGAGATCGGTGGCGCGCTCGCGCTGCAAGGCGAGCCGAAGCGAAACCCGGTCAGCCATCGACGACCAGCCTCTGGGCGCGCGGCGCGCGGGTGGTCAGGCCGCAGGCGACTTCGTAGCCGATCGTCTCCGCGACGCGAGCGTGCTCTTCGATGACGACGCCGTCACCGACGAGCGTCACGGGAGCCCCTACCTCGACCTGCTCGGGAACCTCCACCGCGATCACGTCCATCGAGACGGTACCCACCACGCGCCGTCGGTGCCCGTCGACGAGCACGTCGGTACCCGTCATGTCACGCCGGAACCCGTCTGCGTAGCCGACGGGCACGAGGGCGATCCACGTCGGCTCACGCGCCACGAACCTGCGACCGTAGCCGGTGCTCTGGCCGGCGCTGAGGTGCTTCGCCGCCGCCACCTGCGACTCCCAGCGGAGCGCCGGGCGCAACCCCCAGCCGGTGGGCCCCTCTCCGAAGGGTGAGATCCCGTAGAGCGCAATCCCGCAGCGCGCCGCGTCGAGGCGCGACGACGGGAGGGCCAGCGCCGCGGCGCTGTTCGCAGCGTGCCGCGTCAGGTGCGCATACGACGCTGTCGCGTCGAGGAACGCCTCGAGCTGCAGCTCCGTGTACCCCAGATCTGCGTCCGCGTCGGCGAAGTGCGTCATCAGCCCCACGACATTTCGGCCTGGCGCAGCGAGCTCCGACAGTCCCCAGCGGCCCATCCCCGTGTCGAGCTTGACGTGGACCGGGACCGCGTCCGGCACACGCTCGCCCATGACCGTGAGCTCGAGACCGGCCTCGCGCGCGGCGGCGATCTCGTCGTCCTCGGTCGGCCCAAGCACGAGCATGCGAGCATCCGGCACCGTCGGCCGGAGCTCGAGCCCTTCCGCGACGCTCGACACGCACAGCGCTGTTGCGCCTGCGTCGAGGGCCGCGGGGCCCACGTCGTCCGCGCCGTGCCCATAGGCATCGGCCTTGACCACCGCCCACAGCTCGGCGCCACCCAGCGTGTCGAGCAGGCGTCGCGCGTTGTGACGCACCGCGCCGAGGTCGACGGTGAAGACCGAGCGGCCCATCACAGGTCGACCGCGAGCCCGTCCCATGCAAACGTGATCGGCCTCCCCTCCTCCTGCTGCCGCCGGCCGAGCTCCTGGAGGTCGTCGTGGGAGAGGCCGCTGATCTCCTCCACGTGTATCAGCACGACGGCGGTCGCGTCGAGGGTGTCGACGATTGCGAGCGTCTCCTCGTAGGTGGCCTCGTAGCGGAGGATCGGATGGTCCGGATGGATCAACCTCTCACCGGTGCGCGGGTCGTACTCGCAGATGCCCATCGGCAGCACGACGAGATCGCAGCCGCGGAGGTCGGCCGGCGGGCGCCAGTCGACGAGCTCGTCCATTGCCAGCAACAGCCGTTGCGCACCCTCCTGTAGCTCGAACGCATACACGTAGTCGGCCGCGAGCCGGAACGGCCGCACGGTGACCGCGCCGAACGTCGCCGTCTCCCCGTCGGCGAGCTCATGCACGCGGATGTACCCGCGCTGCGCCATGAACTCGAGGTGGCCCCAGGCGCCGAGATACTCGCGGAAGTCGGCGGCGACCTGCTCGGGCAGGTAGACGTCGGTGACCCGATGCCGCTTCGCCTCTCGGGGCCAGGTGAGGAAGTCTCCGTTGCGCGTCTCCCAGGCGCGCCGCCCCATCGTGTGGTCGGGATGCCAGTGCGAGTAGAAGCAGGCTGCGATCTCTCCGATCGTGGGCCGGTCGAGCTGGAGCTTCGCCTCCTCCGGGGTGTCGAAGACGAGGTTCGGGCCGTGGACGAAGACGCTGGGGCCGCTGCGCGCGTACGGGACGCCGCGCGCGCGGGCCTCGACGCAGACCCGGCAGCGGCATCCGGGCCTCGGCGTCGTGGTCGCACCCCCCGAGCCCAGGATCTCGACGCGCATGCATCGATCCTAGGGGTCGCCACACTTCCCCGGCCCCTGGTACACGGCCAGATCGACCCGGCCCCTTACTGGTAGGAGGTCTCGCAGGCCGTGAAGGTGTCGGTGCCAGGGCCGCCGATGCAGACGTCGGTGCCTGCTCCGCCGTTGATCGTGTCGTTGCCCGCGCCGCCGACCACGCAATCGCTGAGGTCGCGGGCGGTGACGGTGTCTGCGGCGGCGCTTCCGAGGATCAGGCTCGCGTTGCCGGTCGGGTCGCTGATGGTTCCCGACCCGGTGAGGATCCGGGTCAGCGTGAGGGACGCGCACTCGGTCGGTGCCAGCTGGCCGATGCTGACCGCCGTCGTGCTCTGCCCGGCCTTGCTTGCCGTGACGGTGTTCAGCGCCGTGAAGGCGCTGCCGGTGACGAGGACCAGCCCGCCGAGCACCACGAGCAGCCGGAGCCGACGGATCATCTTCCGGGCGCCGGGGAGACGGACGTCGCGGCCGCCGTCGCGGATGCCGTGCGGTAGCGGTAGACGGCGAGACCGTCGTCGACGACGTAGACGTCGCCGCCGGGCTCGACGCTGTGGAGAATCACCCGGTCGTAGTGCTCGGCGATCACACCGAGGCTCTCTGCGTCTTCGACGTCGGATACCCAGCGCCCGTCGGGGATTTGAATCCCGGCGTCGACGACGCGATGGCCGTAGCGCACGTGCAACATGTCGACCTCGGTTCCGGGCGCCTCCCGCGCCAGCAGGAGCGCCGAGCCCGCCACGAGGAGCAGGGAGACGAGGACGCCGACCGCCGCGATCACCCTCGCGTCCGCGGTGGCGATCGACACCGGGCCCGCACCGACCCTCGCTGTTCGAACCGCGGTCGTGACGCCGTCCGCGCTCGGAGCCAGCAAGGGCTCCTCGCCGCCCGCTCCGTCGAGCCGCAGGGACAGGGTGTCGTAGCTGAAGGGCAGGCTCGGCTGGAACTCGGCGTCGATCACGGTCGAGCCGGCGTAGCCGGCCGTCTGCACCCGCGGTGCGACCGTGACCACGAACGACGGCGCAGTCGCCTTCGTCAGCGCGCGCATGCGGGTGACGACGCGCTCGAGCCGGCCCAGGTCGAGCACCCCGTCGATGTTCGCGTCGCGGCCGATGAACGGCCGCATGGGGGCAAGCGCGAGCGAGCGGCTCCAACCGTCTCCGTCGGAGACGACGGCGTCAAGGCCGATCGCGCCGCGGAGCGACGCGCGCTCTTCCGACGCGAAGTGGTAGGCGAAGGCGAACCGAACGCTGTCGACGAGCTGGGTGAAGATGGCCTGGCCGGTGTCCACGCTGCCGGTCGGGTAGACGGCACTGCGGCGCACGTCGGCGTCGTAGGTGAACGTGCCGTGCTGGACATACCCGCCGGGCACCTGTTTCACCTCGGTGCTGGGCCGCGACCACGCCAGCAGCGCGAGCGCGGCGAACAGCACTCCCGCTGCGAGCCCTGCCACGAGCACCGAGCCCGTGACGGAGTACCCGCGGCCCGGCAGTGGCTCGCCGCCGGCGACCGGCTCGGCCCTCACCGGCGCGGCCTGTGGCCCCTGCCTCCGCCGCGAGACCTCGCGGCCACCGGCGAGCACGAGGAAGGCGAGCAGGAAGGCGAGCAGCGCGAGGTGCAGCGGCCGAGCCACCCACTCCACGGCCGAGCCGACTGCAGGGACGGTGAGCCAGAGCTCACCGACGACCGCTCCATCGGTGAAGCGGCCGGGGTCGACCTGGCTGCGGTTGTCACCCCGGGTGACGAAGCGCCCGCCTTCGATCCTGACGACGCGGTGGAGCACATGGGCCGAGCCGAGGGTGGCGCTCTCGAAGAGGACGGCATCGCCGACGCCGTACGAGGAGCGGCTGCGCACCAGTACCAGATCGCCCTGGTGCAGCCCCGGCTCCATCGAGTTGCCCTTGATCACGGCGTAGCCGGTGCGCCCGCCGATCTGGGTGGGCGCGAGCAAGAGCCAGGCGACGACAACGAGAGCGAGCGTGAGGAGCCCGCCTACCAGTCGGTTGCGAGATGGACGGTTCACGGCTGCATGCGCTGTTCGGCCGGGCGCGCAGTTCTCCTCGCACGCCCGGCCGCGTCAGGCGCTAATCGGCGGCGACGACCTTGAGTGACGTCGCGACGAGCACGGTCCCGGCGACGGGGCAGCTCCACGTTCCGGCAGCCACGGTGCAGTTGACGTACGCACCGGCGTTGAGAGCCGCACGCACGGTCGCGGTGCCGGCCGGAGACGGCGAGAGCGTGAACGAGACGCCGGTGATGTTGGCCGGGTTGCTCGTGTCTAGCGTGTAGTGAATGCTCGCCACGGTGAACCCCGAGACCGTGCCCGACCCCTCGCCCGCGTAGGACGTCGGCACCGTGTTCGCGGCCGCGAATGCGAAGCCGACGGCCGCAAAGATCGCCGCGAGCAAGGCTGCGAGCGCGTATCGGCGCTTCTTCTGCTTCATCGATGGCTCCTTCGGTCATACGGGATCGAGACGACCCCAAGATCGGCCGAATCGGCTACCCCTCCCTCCCCCAGAAGGGGTAACTCGCGCCAGTGAGGCCTAGGACAGAGCCGCCGGAAGCGCCGCCGCCACGTCCGACGCCACCAGGCCGGACTGGTGTGGCACGGATGCCGCCGCGATCCCGTGCGCGACCGCGGCGGCGACCGCTGCGCTCTGCGCGTCCAGCCCCTTGGCCAGGAACGAGCCGATCACGCCGGTGAGCACGTCTCCGCTGCCCGCCGTGGCGAGCGAGGGCGGGCCGAGATCGCAGAGCACCGGCGCGCAGCCCGGCGCCTGCACGATCGTGTCCGCCCCCTTGAGCAGGACGACGCAGCCGAAGCGCTCCGCACCCCGCGCCGCAGCCTCGAGGCGGTGCGCGCCGATCCACGCCGCGTCGACATCGAGCAGGCGCGCCAGCTCGCCTGCGTGCGGAGTGAGCACGGTCGGCGCGGTGCGCTCCACCGGCTCGAAGCCGTACAGCGCGTCGGCGTCGACGACCGCGGGGAGGCCGACTCGGCGCAACAGGGCGGACACGAGCCCTCGAGCCTCGCCCGTGCGTCCCAGACCCGGACCGATCGCGAGAGCGTTGCATCGCCGCGCGTCGGCGGACAGCTGGTCGACGGCGGTGCCCCAGTCGAAGCCGCGCTTCACCGGCTCGAGCGCGAGCGTCTCCGCCACGGCAAGCGATTCGTGCGGCACGGCCAAGGTCACGTAGCCCGCGTCCGCCCGCAACGCAGCGATCGCGGTGAGTACTGCCGCGCCCGTCATGCCCGGTGAGCCGCCGACCACGAGCACCGCGCCCGCCGAGTACTTCGAGTCGTGCGGCGCGCGGCGCGGCACGCTGCGGAGGACCCCCTTGGTGGCGCGATGGGCGGCGGTCTCCGCAGGCCGGAGACCGATATCGGCGACGACGACGCGGCCGGCATGAAAGCGCCCGGGGCCGGCGACGAGCCCGAGCTTGCGCCCGTGGAGCGTGACCGTCAGCGACGCGTTCACGGCGACCCCCGCCACCTCGCCGGTCGAGCCGTCGACGCCCGAGGGCAGGTCGACCGCGATCACCGGTGCGCCGCTCGCGTTCATGCGCTCGATCAGCGCCGCGGCCTGCGGTCGCGGCGCGCCGTGGAAGCCCGTCCCGAACAGCGCGTCCACGACGACGTCGTAGCCTTCGGGCTCGTCCGTCTCGACTGCATCGCGACCCGCCTCGCGCAGGACGTGCGCAGCGATCCGACCATCCCCGCCGTTGGCGCCCGCGCCGCAGACGACGGCGAAGCGGCGGGCGCGAGGGAAGGCCCGCATCGCTTCGCGCGCGATGGCGGCCCCGGCTCGCTCCATGAGCTCGGGCGCGGTTTGCGGGTAGCCCGGGTACAGCTCCTCCACGGCCCGCATCTCGGCAGCCGTGTACAGGGGCTCGAGCACGGTCAGGCTCGCCATGGCGGCGGCGCACGGTCGACGTCCGCGACGCAGACGGCGCCTGCCATGGTGTGCGAGTGGGTGAGCGAGACGTCGAGTTCGCGCAACCCGACCCGCTCCGCGAAAGCGAGCGTCTTGCCGCTCAGTGTCACGCCGGGTTTCTGCCTGCCGACGATCTCGATCTCTTTCCAGGTGAAGCGGACGCCGCAGCCGAGCGCCTTCCCGACCGCCTCCTTGCCGCAGAAGCGCGCCGCGTAGCTCTCGGCCGGGTTGCGCTTGCCGTCGCAGTACGCCTGTTCCGCCACGGTGAAGCAGCGGTCGCGGAAGCCGGGGCGCTCGAGCGCGCGCCGGATACGCTCGAGCTCGATGAGATCGGTGCCGACGCGAACCGCCATGCCTCAGAGCGACCGCTCGAGCCACTCGGGCAGCTGCGCGACCGAGCTGAGCACCACATCCGGCACGACATCCGACATCTCGAGCACCTCCGGCCGGAACTTTCCGGTGCGGACGAGTGCGGTGCGCATGCCGAACCCCTGCGCGCCGCGGATGTCGGCCTCGAGATCGTCGCCGACCATCCAGGTCAGCTCGGGCTCGGCGACGAGCGCCTTGAGCGCTGCGGCGAAGTAGGCCGGCGAGGGCTTGCCGAGCACCGTCGCCTCCACACCGGATGCGTACTCCAGGCCGGCCACGAACGCGCCGCCGTCCAGCAGTGGGCCGCGTTCCGTCTGCCACCAGCGGTTCTTGTGCAGGCAGTAGAAGGCGGCTCCCGCCTGCAGCTCGGCGAAGGCGCGCGCGAGGTTCATGTAGCTGAACACGTTGTTGGGCTCGACGGACTCGTCGCACCCGCCGAGGAGCACCGCGTCGGCGCCTTCGCCCACCAGCTCGACCCCCTCGAGGTCGGGCACCACACCGGGCATCACGAGCGCAAGGACGCGCCGGCCGGAGAGCTCGCGGGCCGCGGCGATCGGTGTCGTCTGCAGCTCGTCGTCGTCCAGCTCCAACCCGAGGCCGCGAAGCTCCTCGACCAGCGTCGCCCGCGGCTGCGTGGAGTTGTTCGTCACGAAGCGCAGCGAGTGGCCGTTGTCGCGCAACTGGGTGACGGCCTCGACCGCACCGGCGATCGGCGTGCCCGAGACGTGCAGGACGCCGTCGATGTCCAGGAGAATGCACGCCATGGAGGCGGAGTCTATTCGGGTCACCCGCTCTGTCTCCATCCCCCTGGCGGAGATCCGGCTGCGCACGTCCCGCTCCAGCGGGCCCGGCGGTCAGCACGCGAACACGTCGAGGACGCGCGTCGAGGCGAGCATCGACTTGACCGCGACGACGGCCCTGACCGAGACACAGAGACGCCGCGCGATCGGCAGGCTTGGCCCGGTCGTCCGCGCGGTCAGCCAGGACGAGCGCAGCCAGGCGCGCAACCGCGAGCTGGCCGTCGAACGGCTGACCGAGAAGCTGCGCGAAGGCCTGCGTGTCCAGCGGCGGCGGGTGCCGACGACCCCGACCGCCGCGGCGCGAGAGCGGCGGCTGGCCGAAAAGCGCCGCCGCGCCGACGTGAAGCGGCTGCGCAACCCGCCGGACTAGACTCGCTCCGATGGACGTCCTGCGGGCGACGACGATGATCGCGGGGTTGCCGCGGGAGCGAACGAGGCTGCTCGACAACCTGGGCCACCTGCGGCGCGAGGTCGGGCCGGTGACACCCGACCTGTCGGATGCGCTCGCCGACCACATGAGCATCCGCCGCGGCGAGGTGCACGAGGTCGTCTCCTTCTACTCGTTCCTGCAGGTGCCCGTGCAGACGTACCGCGTGTGCACCGGCCCGGTCTGCGACTGCGCGGGGGCGCGGGAGCTGCTCAGTGGGCTCGAGGGCGCCATGGAGGTGCCCTGCCTCGGTCACTGTGACCTGGCGCCCGTCGCAACGTACGGCGACACGATCCTCCCGGGCGGCGAGGAGCGGCCGGTCACCCACGCCACCAACGACGGGCCTGCGCTCGGGCTCGGCCGGGGGGACGCGACGCTGGCCGACTACGAGGCCCGCGGTGGCCTGAGGGCGCTGCGCGGCGTCCCCACCGCGGAACGCGTCATCGAGGAGCTCAAGACGGCGGGCCTGGCCGGCTACGGCGGTGCCGGCTTCCCGACCGGGCTCAAGTGGGAGTCGCTGCTGCGCGAGCATGGCGAGCGCGTGCTCGCCGTCAACGCGGACGAGGGCGAGCCGGGGACGATCAAGGACCGCTACGTCATGGAGCTCCGGCCGCACCTCCTGCTGGAGGGCGCGCTGATCGCGATGCGCACCCTCGGCATCGCCGAGGGGTACATCTACCTCCGGGAGGAGTATGCGACCGCCAGGCACCGGCTTCTGGCCGCGCTGGACGAATTCGCTCGGGCCGGCCAGCTCGCCGGTTTGAGCCTCGAGCTCGTCGTCGGCGCCGGCGCCTACATCGCCGGCGAGGAGACGGGGATGCTCGAGTCGATGGAGGGCCGCCGGGCGATGCCGCGCCTGAAGCCGCCCTTCCCCACCCAGTTCGGTCATCTCGGCCGGCCGACGCTGATCAACAACGTGGAGACGATCGCCCACGTGCCGGCGATCGTGCGCGAAGGAGGCGCCTGGTGGGCGGGTCTCGGCGTCGACGGCGCCAAGGGCACGCGGCTGTGGTCCGTCTCCGGCTGCGTCGCCGCGCCGGGGTGCTACGAGGCGCCGAACGGGATCACATTGCGGGAGCTGCTGGACGGCCACGCGGGCGGCGCGACCGACGAGATCGGGGCGATCGTGCCGGGTGGCGCCGCCTCGGGGATCCTGCCACCGGACGCCCTCGATGCGCCGCTGACGCGCGACGGCCTGGCAACCTTCGGGTGCGGCGTCGGCTCGGCGGCGGTGCAGGTCTTCCCCAAGGGCTACTCCCCGTTGCGGCTCCTGGCCGAGACGATGCGCTTCTTCGCGGAGGAGTCGTGCCAGAAATGCACCCCCTGCCGGATCGGCAACCGGGCGCTGCACCACGTGGCCGAGCAGCTGCAGGAGGGCGTGGCCGTCATGCCCCGCCGGCAGGTCGACGAATGGCTGGTGGCGATGGAGAAGACGTCGATCTGCGGCCTCGGGCAGGCCTCCCCCATCCCGGTGCGCTGCGCCATGCAGATCTGGCCGGAGCTGTTCACACCGCTCGAGGCGGTAGGTTCTTCGTGATGGTCGAGTTCACCCTCGACGGGAAGGTCGTGAGCGCGCCGGAGGGCGAGCTCCTCGTCCACGCCGCGGCACGCTACGGCACCTTCATCCCGACGCTCTGTCACGACGACAAGCTCGACCCGTATGGCGGCTGCCGCATGTGCGTCGTCGACGTCGAGGGCGCTCCGCGGCCGCTGCCTGCGTGCGCGACCCGTGTCGCGGCGGGCATGGTCGTCTCCACGAACGGATCGACGGGACAGTTCCGCAAGACGCTGACCGAGATGCTCCTGGCCGAGCATCTCAACGAGTCGCCCGGCGGACGGCCGAACGAGCTCACCGACCTCGCAGCGGAGCTCGACGCGCGCGCGCCGTTCCTCCTTCCCGACGCGAAGCGCGAGCCGTACGAGGACCGCGACCGGCTGATGGGCTACGACCCCGACGCCTGCATCCTCTGCGCCCGCTGCGTGCGCTACACGCAGGAGGTGATGCAGTGCTCGGCGCTCTCCATCGAGGGCCGCGGCGGGCACGCGCGCATCGTCCCCACCTGGGGCAAGTCGTGGCTCGACACGGAGTGCGAGCTGTGCGGCGGCTGTCTCTCGGTCTGCCCCACCGGGGCCATCTACGAGAAGTTCGAGGAGGGCGCCCCGGCCGGGCGCGAGGCCGCCCTGACGAAGGTGCAGACGACCTGCACGTTCTGCGGCGTCGGCTGCCGGCTCGACCTGAACGTCGACCCGGCCACGAACCGGATCGTCAAGGTCACCTCGGAGCCCCACTACGTCTCCAACCAGGGGAACCTCTGCGTCAAGGGGCGCTTCTCCTTCAACTTCGTCCACCACCCCGACCGCCTCACCACGCCGCTCGTGCGCGGCGAGGACGGCGAGCTCCACGAGGCGACGTGGGAGCACGCCATGCAGGTCGCGGCCGACGGCATGAAGGAGGTGATCGCCCGCCACGGCCCGCAGGCAGTGGGAGTGCTCGCCAGCGCGCGTCTGACCAACGAGGAGAACTACCTGATCCAGAAGCTCGGACGCACCGCGATCGGCACCAACAGCATCCACTCCTGCGAAGCGACCTGACACGCTCCGACTCTTTACGGCCTGGTCAGGTCGTTGGGCAGAGGAGCGAGCACCAATTCGATCCCCGAGATCGAGAACGACCGCTTCCTGCTCGTGATCGGGTCGAACACCACCGAGGCGCACCCGGTGCTGGCGCTGCGCATCAAGAAGGCGGTGCGCAACGGGGCCACGCTGGTCGTCGCCGACCCGCGGAAGATCTGGCTCACGAAGATCGCGTCGAAGCACCTGCAGCTGCGGCCCGGCACGGACGTCTGGCTGCTGAACGCGATGATGCACACGATCCTGGCCGAGGGGCTCGAGGACGAGGAATACATCCGCGCCAACACCGAGGACTTCGACGCGGTGCGCGAGGTCGTCTCCCGGTACACGCCCGAGGAGGCGGAGCTGGTCACAGGCGTGCCCGCGGACGACATCCGCTGGGCGGCGCGCGCATACGCCCGCGAGCGCCACGCCGGCATCTTCTACACCCTCGGCATCACCGAGCACGCCTGCGGCGTGAACAACATCTGGTCGCTGTCGAACCTCGTGCTCATGACGGGCCACCTCGGCTACGAGTCGACCGGCCTCAACGCGCTGCGCGGGCAGAACAACGTGCAGGGGCTGAACGATTCCGGCGCCAACCCGGTCTACCTGCCCGGCTACCAGCCCGTCGACGACCCCGAGATCAGGAAGAAGTTCTCCGAGGCGTGGGGCATCGAGGTGCCCGAGACCGTCGGCTACCGGCTCGATCAGATGATGTCGGGCCTCCACGACGGGCGCGTGAAGGCGCTCTACCTGATCGGCGAGAACCCGGCGCAAACCGAGCCGAACGCGCACCACGTCGAGGAAGGCCTCGAACAGATGGAGCTGCTCATCTGTCAGGACCTGTTCCTCAACGAGATGTCGGAGAAGTACGCGCATGTCGTGCTACCCGCGTCGTCGTTCGCGGAGAAGGACGGCACGTTCACGAACACCGAGCGGCGGGTGAACCTCGTGCGCACCGCGGTGCCGTGCCCGGGAGACGCGCGCGTCGACCGCGAGATCGTGATCGACATGGCGCGCCGGCTCGGGGCGCACTGGCCCGACTACCCCGACGCCGAATCGGTCTGGAACGAGCTCGCCGATCTGTGCCCGAACTGGTACGGGATTCGCTACGACCGGCTGCAGGAGGACGGCATCCAGTGGCCGTGTCCCGAGATCGGGCATCCCGGCACGCAGTTCCTGCACGCGCCGCGGCCGGCGCTGGCGGGCGGCAAGGGCAAGTTCTTCCCGGTCGAGTTCCAGCCGCCGATCGAGGAGCCCGACTCGGAGTATCCGCTCGTGCTCTCCACCGGGCGCACGCTCTACCACTACAACTCGGCCACGATGACGATGCGCGAAGACGGCATCACCGAGAAGCAGGAGGAGGCGTTCTTCGAGATCTCCGTCGAGGACGCGTCGAACCTCGGGCTCGCCGACGGCGACCTCGCGCGCCTCGTCTCGCGGCGTGGTGAGCTCGAGGCGAAGGCGATGATCACCGATCGCGTCTTTCCGGGTCTCGTCTGGATGGCACTGCACTTCGCCGAGGCAAAGGTGAACTGGCTCACGCACGACGTGGGCGACTCGCTGATCGGCACCCCCGAGTACAAGGTGTCGGCGGTGCGGGTGGAGCCACTCCGCGCTGCGATCCGCCCGGCCGCGCGATGAGCGCCACGACGCTCGCGCCGCAGGCGGTCGAGCCTCACATCCGCGGCCGCTTCGGCAAGCCGTTCCTCTGGGAGCCGGAGTGCGCCTCGACGCAGACTCTCCTCCTCGGCTCGGGCCTCCCCGAGGGCGCTGCCGCCGCCACCGACCACCAGACGACCGGGCGTGGCCGGCTCGGCCGCGTCTGGGAGGCGCCGCCGGGGTCGTCCGTGCTGGTCTCGGTCCTGCTCCATCCGCCGCCAACGCGGCACTGGCCCGAGCTCTCTCTGCTCGGCGGGGTCGCGGCCGCCGAGGCGGTGGAGGGTGCCACCGGCCTCTCGGCACAGGTCAAGTGGCCGAACGACGTGATGCTCGACCGCCGCAAGGTCGCCGGTGTGATCGCCGAGGCAAGCGAGCAGACGGTCGTGCTGGGCATCGGGATCAACGTGAACCAGAGCCGCGACGAGCTCCCGCGCGGCACGACCACCGAGACTGCGTCTCTGCGTACGACCACCGGTCGTGCGCACGACCCGGCCGCGCTCCTCGGGTCCCTCCTCTTCCGGCTGGAGCGCTTCTACGACCTCTGGCGCCACGGAGGCCTGCCGGACATCTACACGGAGCTCGGCGCGCGGAACTTCCTCTTCGGGCGCCGGGTCCTCGTCGACGGCCGCGAAGGGACCGGCGGCCCGATCGGCCACGACGGGCGCCTCGAGGTGCACCTCCCCGACGGCGAGACGCTGCACGTCGAGAGCGGCGAGGTCACCGTCAGCCGCTAGACAGGACCCGCCCCTGGCGGGCATGGCTGCGCGAGGGACCGAACAAGCTCTGAGCTCCGCACTGTCTCGCGCGGACGGTGATTTCTGTGCCGATTGTGTGCCGATTTCTCCACAGGGCCGCGGAGTTCCGCGATCAGCGCGCCGCCGAACGTAGTCGGTCGAGGTCGGCCGGCGTGTCGACATCGGCGAGCAGCTCCTCCTCGAGCTGGAGGGTCACGGGGTTGACGCCGCGGAGTGACAGCACGGCGTGCGCGACGCGTTGTTCGAGGCGCGGGAGCATCGCCCGCGCATAGGCGCCGGGTAGCGGGCCGGTCTGCGGTACGGCGACCGCTTCGCCAAGCGCGCGCAGCGCCTCCGGGGTGATGAGCGGACAGTCGACCGGGAGCACGACGCAGACGTCGTGCGCGGCGGCGCGCAGCCCTGCGACGACACCGTGCACGGGCGCCCGGCCCGTCGCGCCGTCGTCGAGGACGGGGAAAGGGAGTGCCAGCGCATCGGCTGCCTTGCCGACGGCGATCACCTCGTCGCAGGCCTCGTCGAGCACGCGCCACGCCCGTTCGGCCAGCGTCTCGCCCCGGAGCCGCGCCAGCGCCTTGGGCGAGCCGAAGCGCTCCGACGCGCCGCCGACGAGCAGCACGCCCGTCAGCCCACTCCCGTCCGGCGCCACCCGATCTACCGCACCCAGAGCTGGCTCAAGAGCGCGCCCCACAGCGGGTGGTACTGGAAGTTCCCGACGCGCTCCGAGACGAACGAAACGACCGTCGGATTCGACATGGCGACGATCGGAGCCTGCTGGGTGATCATGCGATCGACGCGCGCCCAGGCGGCATTGGCTGCATCCGGGTCGGTCGTCTGGAGGTCGAACGCGCGCTGCATCGCCGCCTCGACCGCCGGGTCGCAGAACTTCGAGAAATTGCCCCCGGTCGCGAGGGCGGCACAGCTGAGGAGCGGGGGGATGATCCCGCCGGGTGCCGGGTAGTCGATCATCCAGCCATACAGGCCTGCCTGGGAACTGGACGACGAAATCGCCGAGTTGTACTTGCCGAAGTCCTCCACGAGCTTCAGCCGCGCCTGATAGCCCAGCGACCGCAGCACCTGCACGATGTACGCCCCAGCCCCCCGCCCCTCCAACTGCGGGAACGACCGGACGACGACAGGCGCCCCTCTCGTGCCGGAGGCGGTCACGAGCTGTTGCGCCCTGGCCAGGTCGTGTGGGTACGGGCAGTAGGCGCGATACCCGGGGAGGTTCGGTGGGAGCACCTGGCAGGTCACCCGTCCGGCGCCCACCCCTGGAAAAAGAGCGAGGAGCTTCTGGCGGTCGACCGCGTAGTTCAACGCGCGGCGCACGCGAAGATCGTCGAAGGGCGGCGCGCGAACGTTCAGGAAGAGGTAGGAGGTACCCGAGGCCGGGCTTTGATGCAGCTGGCTCGCGTGCAGCGGCCTGAGGCGCTCGAGATCCTCGCCCGACACCTCGCGCGCAAGATCGGCCGTTCCGCTTTCGACCTGCGCTGTCACCTTCGCGGCCGGTATCCCGAAACGAACCACGATCTCGTCCGGGTTTCCGTCCGGCTGGGCGGCGTGCGACCACTCACGGAAGCGAGGGTTGCGCACGAGGCGCACCTGCCGTCCGGGCACGTAGCTCGCCAGCACATAGGGGCCGGTGGCCGGGAGCGGCGTGGTGATCTCGGAGCGCCTCGGCGCGCTGCGCGGCACGGCAGACGCGAACGGGAGCGCCAGCTTGTACGGCAGGTCGGGATCGGGTGAGGTGAGCCGGAACGTCACCGTCCGTGAGTCGTCGTCGGCGGCGATGCCGCCCGAGAGGTCGCACTGCTTCGGGCGCTTCGTGCAGGCGGAGGCTCCGACGATCCGCTCGTAGATGGGGGTGCCCGGCGATTCGAGTGCGAAGACGCGTTCGAGTCCGCGCCGGAAGTCCGAGGCGCGCACGGGCTCTCCCGTCGAGTAGCGCAGCCCGGGCCGCAGACGAAACGTGTACGTTCTCCCGCCGGCAGCCGGCTCGGGAAGCGACACGGCGAGGTCGGGCACGAGCCTGCTGCCTTCCGCCCCTCCAACACGCCTGAAGGCGGTGAGGCCGTCATGGGCGAGGGGCAGATACACCAAGGAATCGACGTCGTAGGCGAGCGCGGGATCGATCGTGGAGAAGGCCCTTGATGACGAAACCGCCCTGAGGGTGCCGCCACGGTGTGCATCGCCGGCGGGTCGAACGGCGACAAACACGCCCTGCGGCGACGCCGCCACGCCTGCGGGGCGGCCGCCGACTGCGATCGTCTCCACGCTGTTGTCGGCCGGATCGACACGGGCCACGGAGCCGTGCTCGGTCGTCACCCAAATCGACTCGGCCCCGGCGCCGACCCCCGACGGGTCGTCGCCGACGTCGATCGTCGCAGTCACGGACAGCGTCTGCGGATCCACGCGCGACAGCGTCCCGTCCTGGCCGTTGGCAACCCAGACGGAGTCGAAGCCCACGGCGACGCCTGTCGCTCCGTGTCCGACGTTGACGGTGTCGACGCCGCCGCTCCGAGGATCGAGCCGCAGGAGCCTGCCCCCGGTCTCGCTCACCGCCCACACGGCGCCCTCACCGACGGCGAGCGCCACGATGTCTGCGCCGACGTTCGGCGAGCGCCGCACCCGGCCCGTGCCCGGGTCGATCTCGGAGATGGTGTGGTCGTCGCGGTTGGCGACCCACACCGCGCCCCGATCCGCGGCGACCGCGCCGGGGCCGTTGCCGATCGCGATCGTCTGCACCACTTCGTTCGTCTTCGGGTCGATCCGCGACACGGTGCCGGCGAGGCTGTTCGCGACCCAGACCGATCCTCCGCCGATCGCGATGCCGCTCGGGGCCGCGCCCACGCGGATCGTCTGGCGCACGGTCTGCGTCTCCGGGTCGACGCGCGAGACCGTCTGGTCGGCCGCGTTGGTCACCCAGACCGCTTCCGTGTCCGCCGCGACGCCCGTCGGGGTGGTGCCCACCGCCACCTCGCCCACAAGGCGGCTCGAATCCGCGTCCAGGATCCCCACGTGGTTGGCCTGGAAGGTGTCGAGCGCCTGGGCCTCGCCGGACCCGCCTCCGCGTGCGAGCGCGAACACGGGGATCGCGACAGCGGCGGCGAGAACGCCGGCGAGCGCGGCGAGCATGAGGTTCCGCCGACGAAACGAGGGCGGTCGGGCAGCCGCCTCCACGGCGCGGGCGAGCTCGGCCTCCTGGCCCTCGAACGGCGCCTCCCCGGCCGCCGTCCGCAGCGCCGGGAACTCGCTCGGAAGGCCCTCGATCTCGAGCTGGAAGAGGTGCTCGGGGCGATCGATGTCCTTCAGCCGGTGCTCGCCGAGATCGTGCAGCCGGACATCGGCCGTGAGCTCGTCCTCGACGAGCTCGCGGGTGGCGTTCGAGAGCAGTACCTGCCCGCCGTGCCCGGCCGCACAGATGCGGGCGCCGCGATGGACGCCGAGCCCGACGTAGCGCTCGCCACCGACACGAGGCTCACCCGTGTGGAGAGCCATCCGGACGCGGACGGAGCCGTCCACCGGCCAGGCGTGCGCCGCGAGCGAGCGCTGCGCCGCGGCGGCGGCGGCGACAGCATCCCCGGCTCGTGCGAAGGCGAAGAAGAACGAGTCGCCCTGCGTGTCGATCTCGGTCCCGCCGTGCGCGGCGGTGGCTTCGCGCAGCAGCCGCTGGTGGTCGCCGAGAGCCCCGTCGTACGCGTCACGGAGCTTCTTGAGGAGCGCCGTCGATCCCTCGATGTCCGTGAACAGGAACGTGACGGTGCCGCTCGGCAGCTCTGGCATGAGCCACCACTCGTACGCCTGTCCTATCCCCCTGTCAAGCGACGACGGCGCCTT
>CAVPGO010000040.1:0-23367 GCA_963703975.1 uncultured Actinomycetes bacterium | reverse complement strand
CGGGTGCGGGACAACGAGTCGGCGATGCACTCGACCCTGGCCGAGCCGCTCGACCTGCCGATCGTGGGCGACCTCCGCGGCGCCGGCGACCTCCTGGCCACCGCCTGCCGAGGACAAGGAGACGAAGGTGGGGTTCTGGATGAGGAGTCGGAGACGCTCCTGCGCGGCTCCCGTTGCCGCGGCTCTTCGAGAAGGGGCTCGATCCGCCGGTTGGACGACCGCGGCGACCCGGTCGTTCCAGTTCCGCCGCCGCTGATCGCCTGGGCAGGCCGAGTTCGACGGAGATGACCGGGCATCCCTCGGCGACGCGCTCATGGCAGCCGGGAGAAGATCGTCCCCGAGCTCGTGCCGCTGAGGCTACTGGGTGGATCGAGCCCTGGTGGCTGCCGGAGGCGCCGCTCACCCGGAGCCCGCCTCTCGCGGGAACGCCGACGGCCGACGTCGCGATCGTCGGCGGCGGCTTCACGGGGCTCTGGACTGCGATCGCGCTCAAGGCGCGCGACCCGGGGTCCGCGTTGTCGTCCTCGAGGCGAGGCGTTGCGGCACCGGCCCAAGTGGCCGGACCGGCGGCTTCGTCCATGGTTACTGGTCGACCTGGCTCGGATCCGCGAGGTGGTCGGTGCGGACCGCGTGCGCTGGCCGTCGCGCGCGCGTAGGACGACGCGGTATCCGCGGTTCGCGAGCTCGCAGAGCGACGTGTGGCGGCGCGAGGCGGGCCTGATTCGTGTCTCGACGACGGCTACCCAGGACGATACGATCCTCGACCGATCGGTCGAGGCCGCGCGCGCGCTCGGCGTCGAGAGGAGGCGGTCCCGCTGTCGGGGGAGGAGGTGGCGCGCAGCGGTGCCGTCACCGCTGTTTCGGCGCGGCGTCCTCTTTCGCGACGGCGCCACCGTGCAGCCGGCGCGGCTCGTGCGTGCGCTGCGGCGGCGGCGCTCGCCGTCGGCGTGCGGCTCTACGAGCGACGCGCGTGACGGGCATCCGGCACCGGCGTGCTCGAGACGCGCGCGGGCCAGGTTCGTGCGCAGGAGATCGTCGTCGCCACGAACGCGTGGGGGGCCGACTGGAAGCCGCTGGCGCGACTGCTGACGCCGTTCGGCAGCTACGTCGTGCTCACCGAGCCGGTGCCGGAGCTGCTCGGCGAGATCGGCTGGACCGGCGGCGAGGCGATCACCGACTGCCGGATGTTCCTCCACTACTTCCGCACGACGGACGACGGCCGCGTGCTGATGGGCTCCGGCTCCGGCCCGATCGGCTTCGGCGGCAGGATCGACGAGCGCTTCTCGCAGGACGCTCGCGACCGCTCGTGCCGCAGCCGCGGGCCTGCGCAGGCTGCTGCCGGGCCTCGCGGCCGCGAAGGTCGAGCACGCGTGGGGCGGGCCGATCGACGTCGTCCGCCGACCACCTGCCGTCTTCGGCACGGTTCCCGGCACGCGGATCCACTACGGCGCCGGCTACACGGGCAACGGCGTCGGGCCGAGCTGGCTCGGCGGCCAGGTGCTCGCGTCGCTCGCGCTGGGCCTCGACGACGAGTGGTCGCGGCTGCCGCTCGTCGACGCCGGATCCGGAAGTTGCCGCCGGAGCCGATCCACTTCCTCGGCGGCAGGCTCGTGCGGAAGGCGATCCTCGCCGTCGAGGAGGCGGAGGAGGCCGGCCGTACGCCGTCTGCGCCGGCGCGCTCGTCGGCGCTGCCGCAGCGTCTCGGCCTCCGCGTCGGGACGCGCTGAGCCGAGCTGCCGTTCGAGGGACGGCACCCCGACGAGGACTTCGATTGGGGGAACAGCGATGTACACGGAGAACGCTGAGCCCAGCGGCCGGGCCTGGATTCAGATCAAGATGGGCTCTGACGGATACTTCTCGCAGCTGGTGTCGCAGCGATCGCCTTCCTCATGGCGGGGCCTGCGCGCCGCCGAAGACCGGCCGACTCCGAGACCGCCGCCGTCGGCGCGACTGTCCAGGCCTCCCCGCTTGAGCGTGGAAGCCCGCGCCGGGGCGCGGGAAGACCAGGTCGAGGTCAGTGCGAACGCCGGGATGGACGTGGGCCTTGGCGCGGGCAAGGACGATCCTCCTGACACGCAACACGCGCGCGATGCTGCCGGACACGGTTCCGACGCATACGACCGGCGCGTGCCGGCGCTCGGCGGCGACGGCCTGGTTGCCGTGGACAGCCCCGGCGCTGTTCCGGAAGCTCTGGACGCTGCAGCCGACGATCCAGACGCTGGCCGCGCTTTACTCGACCTTCCGCGAACCCTGTCGCGCTCCGCTGGGCGGGTGTCGTGGGAGCCTGCGCACCAACCAGTCTTGGTCGCAAGCGATCCGTGCTTGGCTCTCGCGCTTTCCACTATGCGAACGAGGACGATCCGAACGGCTGCTGAAGACCGCCGCCGACCTCGGCCCGGCGATCAACGGCCGCGCCTGCACCGGGCAACGTCGACCGGGGCGTCGGATCCATGGACGCCGAGGGGAACCGCGGGCGCCGCGACGCGGACCAGTTGTTCAGCTGGGTCTGGCCCTCCTGGTCGACGCCGACGTCTGACCTCATCCGTACACGGCTCCGAGGTAGTGGAAGTTCTACCCTGCGCCTGGAAATCCCGTCCCTGGTGCGCGCGCGACCAGGTCGAGATCAACCTCTTCGGTCGACTTCGTGCCGGTCGCGTCCGCGGCACCGGCACCGATGAATCGCTACCCTTGGTCCCACCGACGAGCGTGCTGGTTGACAACATGGCAGACCACCGGCGGGCAGCGCGATCGACCCCGGACGGGCAACGCCGGGCGTCTGGAACGTCTAGACGCCGTTCACGAAGACCTTCGACCAGGGCCCGCCGGACCGGGACCGGACAGGAGCATCAAGACCTACTGCGCGACAACCTGACCGACGACACTGTCAGGGCAACACCGACCACGACCTCAGCACTGGCCACCGACCGCGTGCCGGTCGTCGCCGGGATCTCGTTTCCGCGCCTCGAGCTACCAGGTGTGGGTCGGCGACTGGAACGGCTCGTCCTGCCTCTGGGCGGCCAGTACATCGAGGAGACCTCGGTGCCCGAGTGGGCGCCGCAAGGTACCCGCACTTCAATCCTGCGACTGGGGGAGGAAGCTCGCCGAGGATGGCTCAAGGCCCTGACCCCGACACGCACTGCATCGGCGTGGACGCGCGCAGCGACCTGGCGACCGGAAACGTGGAGGTGACCGAGCTGGACCTATCTCCAGAACGGCAACATCACCTCGCCGTCCTCGGTCGGCCCGCCTTCACCGCGACCGCCTTCCCAACCCGGCCGACGGGGGCAGCTGCCTCTCTGCAACGCGAGCTCCGCGCGACACGGATCACCTGCTTCCGCAGCATGGCCCGGTCAACACGCCACGCCCTTCTTCACCTGGGAAGCCGATGGCCGTGCGCAGGGCCACCGTGGTCGTCGCCGAGGATCCGAGCTTCGCAATCGATCGTCGACGAGGGCTTCACCTGGATCCCGGCCACGCGCCAGGAACCAGCTCGGCCAACGACCGACACGGACGAGACGACCGACTACTACTGGGAGGGCCTGTCTCCCTCGGACTTCTACGGGGGCACAGCGCCGATGTACGACGCGCTCCTCGGCGCCGAACTGGAGTTCAAAAAGCAGTCCGGGCCTCCGACGCGCCGTACCCGTCGGCCGTCCAGGTCTTCCCCGACCAGCCGTTCTCCGCTGGTCCCGACGGAGGGCGTGCGCCGCTATCACCTGCAGGTCTCGTCCGAAAGAGCTTCAGCAACCTCCTGGACGACATAACGACCGACGCGACCCTACGCGAGCAACACCACCTATCCGGTGAACACTGACCTCGACCCGCGTTCGCGCGGACGACGAGAACAAGACGGGGCTTGACCTGGTCGGCTGTCGGAACCTTCCAGAAGACGCTGACGAAGCCAGTGCCGAGTTCTGACAACCCGACCTCGGCCGGCATGCTCCCCGCTGGACGTGGTCGCCGGTGCAGGGCGCGTCGTCCTACGATCATGTCTCGGTCGACCTCCCCGACGGCAGCGATCGCGACTCCCCGGAATTCGAATCTCGCGCCGATCTCATTCATCAAGATACCGGCACCGGAGTCTTCCACTGGCGCGTGCGCGCGGAGTCCCCGAACGTCGGCAACGGTGAGCGCCGGGCCCCGACTCGGCGACGCAGACGTCGACCGCACGATCGGCCAGCCCCTCGATCCCAAGACTGACGCGGCTCCCGATCACGTTCTTCTGAGCTGGGACCCGGTCTCGGCGTCGAGGATACAAGTCCAAATCGCGAAGACGCCGGACTTCACCAAGGTCGAGGAGACGACGACCGACACACGAGCTACGCCCCGACCATGACGCAGTTCGGCTACGAGTCGGGCGGGCTCGCTCTGCTGGCGCGTCGCGGGCGTGGAACGAGGACCCGACCAGGTGACCTGGTCGACGGCTAAGCAGATCCAGTTGCGCCCGCCGACGCGCGTCCCGGTCATCGGCCGCGCGAGGCACAAGAAGAAGACCTCGGTCACGCCGAGGGTCTCGACGACGAGCGGTAGCTGGCTCTCGGGCGTGCCGTCGCGTCACCGGGCCGAAGATGAAGGCGATCTCCCGGCGGGACGAACGTGGTCGGAAAGGTCGTCTTCAAGGCGGAGCCGAAGAAGAAGGAGCTGTTCACGCCGGTACGAAGGCCTGGTTCCAGCCGTACGCGTCGCTGCGGCGCCACCTGTAGAACCGCCAGGCGCTCGCGTTTGGCTGCTGCTGCTCGACCACGCCAGCCGGACGGTCACGTGCCCTCGGCGCGGGTGCGAAACCTGGAGCCGCTCGCGGTTCTGTACGCCTGCGGCGCAAGCCGAAGGCAGGGCCGGAAGTAGCGGGCGAGGGAGCGCAGGTCGTCACCGGTCTTCAACGACACGGACTGGACGCCGTGACCGTATAGCGGCCGACACGCGGGCGAGCGTGGCGGGGCGTGACCAGGCTCGCGACGGCCGGCGCCGGCACTGACCCTTGCCGCCGGGGTAAGCCCCGCTGGCAGCGAACCCGCGGCGCTCCGGATCGATCACGTCGTCGACGGCGACACGGTCGTGCTCGGAACGGCGCGCGACGTGCGGCTCGTCGAGATCGAGCACGCCCGAGGTCTACTTCGACGCGGAGTGTCACGCCGCTGGGGCTCGGCCGTCACCAGGCGGTTGCTCGGGCCCGGGACGCTGGCCGCCTGGGTGCGGGAGCCGGCGACGGACGGGTCGACCAGTACGGCGACTGCTGCGCTACGTGATCCGGATCCACGACGGCCTCGACGTCAACTTCGCCTGGTCGTCCTGGGTGTGGTGGCCCCGTACTTCTACCGCCACCGACGCGGTCGTTCGCAGAGCGGCTCGAGCGGCTGGCCAAGGCGTGCCCGTGCCGTACAAGCGGCCTCTGGGGCCACTGTCCGGGGACGCGGTACGACCCATATACGGCGTGTCGACCGGCAACCCGCTCGCTGAACGCAGCAGCCGTAGGGGAGCCGCTTGGCGCGACGGGTGGTCCACCTGAGGGGAAACGTGGTCAGATCGAGGTTACAGGGGGTCAAAAGGGGAGAGTGAGATGAGGAAGGTGCTAATCGCGGTCGTTGCGCTGGCAGCGATCGCTCCGATCGCGGCAATGGCCGTCAGAACGGAGGCAGGGTCGGACTTGCGTCCGACGCGTTACGTGATCCTCTACGAGGCTCACGCGTCACCCACAGCTGTGCGCGAGGCGGTCAGGCAGGCCGGCGGGCGTCTCCTGCGGGCAAACAACGAGGTCGGGGTCGCAACGGCGATCTCGGCCAACCCGAAGTTCCTCACGCGCGCGGTGGCCTCGCGTGCAGTGCAGGGCGTCGCGCCGAACATGAGGATTGGACGGGCACAGCCGAGGCTCCGGCCGAAGCTCACTGTGGAGCTGCAGCGCTCGCTGCGGAACGCGGCGAAGCGGGTGGCGCCCGGGCAGCAGCGTCAGCGGTCCGGCACAAAGACGTATCACCACGGCGGGCTGAAGCCCGAGCCGTTTGCCGATCTCCAGTGGGACATGAAGATGATGCACGCCACTGTCGACGGCTCCTACCGGAAGGAGCAGGGGAGCAAGAAGGTGCTCGTGGGCGTGATCGACACGGGTATCGACGGCAACCATCCGGACATCAAGCCGAACTTCGACAAGAAGCTGAGCCGACCCTCCGACCCACATCCCGCTCGATCGACGGCCCGTGGCGCGAGGAGGAGCCGACGACGTGCAGCGACACCGAAGACGTCGACGAGAACTCCCACGGCACGCACGTGGCAAGCACGATCGGCTCGCCGATCAACGGGATCGGCATGGCCGGAGTGGCACCCGATGTAACGCTCGTGAACCTGCGGGCGGGACAGGACTCCGGGTACTTCTTCCTCCAGGCCAGCGTCGATGCGCTCACGTACGCGGGCGACCACGGGATCGATGTCGTCAACATGAGCTACTTCGTCGACCCGTGGCTGTTCAACTGCCGCGACAACCCGGCCGACTCGCCGGAACAGCAAGAGGAGCAACGGACGATCATCGATGCAATGCAGCGGGCGCTCGACTACGCGCACACGCACAACGTCACGTTGATCGCCGCGGCCGGCAACGAGCACACGAACCTCGCCCAGGTGACCTCCGACGACACAAGCCCGGACTTTCCGCCGGGGACGGAGTACCACAGGACGGTGGACAACAACTGCCTCGTCCTGCCCGAACGGCCGAGGGCAACAACGTCATGGGTGTCTCGGCAGTGGGCCCGTCGAAGACGAAGGCCGACTACTCGAACTACGGGTACGAGAAGGTCACGGTTGCAGCACCGGGCGGCTGGTTCCGCGACGATCCGTGGACGGCCGCCGACCAGCTCGCCGGCGTCCCGAACCTGATCCTGGCCGCGTACCCGAAGAACGTGGCCGAGGAGTTCGGCGACATCGATGCGAACGGCGATCCGACCACCCCGTTCGTGCTCAAGTCCTGCAAGGGCGCGACGTGCGCCTACTACCAGTACATCCAGGGCACGTCGATGGCCTCGCCGCACGCGGTAGGTGTCGCCGCGCTGATCATCTCCAAATACGGAGAGCGCAGGCACGGCGGAGTCTCGCTGCACCCGTTCCTGACGCAGGCGTATCTGCAGGCGTCAGCGACCGACACTCCGTGCATGACACCGAATCCGTTCAGCTACGCGAGCAAAGGCAGGCCACCGTCCTTCGACACGTTCTGTGAGGGGACGTCCGTCTACAACGGCGTCTACGGCTACGGAATCGTCGATGCGCTCACTGCCGTGAGCGGCGGCGTGCTCGACTAGACGCAGGAGACGAAGGCGCACCAAGAAAGGGAGGGCCCCCGGGTGGGGCCCTCCCTTTCTCGAGACTCCCGCGCTGCCCGGCGCGCTGGACGGCGCCTAGTCCTCGCGTCCCTCGTGCTTCCGCGCTTCGCGCTCGAGGTCGATCGTGACGAAGCCGATCCGCGTCTTGGCGCCTGTTCGGCCGCTGCCCACCGTCAGCTCGAGGGTGTGGCGCCCGGCTCGAGGAGCAGCGACGAAGACGTCGAGCCCCTCGGCCACCTCCTTCCGGTCCATCAGCCATCTCGCCCGCTGCTCCTTTACAGAGGCGTGAGGTTCGGTCACCGCGCCGTGCAGCCTCATAGGCATCCCGGCGACGAGGGTCTCGCCGTCCCGCGGCGCCAGATCGAGACGTCGGCACCGCGCTCGGGTACACGCAAACGGACCTGCTTCGAAGCCGACGTGTGGAAGCCGTCGCTGGCGAGCAGGCGGAGGCTGCAGGTGCCCGGCGGAAGAAGCGACTTCGGCACGTCGGCCGTGTTGCCGGTCAGCCCGGTGGCGAGTGCACGCCAGTCTCCACGCTCACCGCCGGCGGCCCACTGCACCCAGACCTCGACCTCGTCATCCTTGGCCGTGACCTCCCAGCTCAGCCTGATGGCGTCGCCCACCGCTCGAGCGGCGAACTTGCGAACACGCGGCGGCCGTCCTGTCGCTGCCCGCGTCCAGAGCTCCTCCTCGCCGCGGCGTACGGCGAGCGCCGAGCCTCTGCCGACGTCCGGGACGAGCGCCTGGACGATCGCGGGAAACCGTTCCCTCTCCCCGTCGTGTCCGCCGCATCCGCACCCCGCCTGCGAGCGCAGCTCGCGCACGGGCGCCCGGGAGAGCACGTTTCCCTCGGCATCGAGCAGCATCGCGTCGAGCCCGCTCTGCTTCCCTTCGAGCGATGCCGGTCGGGTCTCGACGCGCATCACGCTCGTCACCTCGATCCCGCTTCGAGTGCAGCACGCCGATGATCGAGATCAGCGGCTGCGGATCCACGTCTCGCTTCCTCCAGCGGTCCGGCGGCGGATCGGGAGCCACGCTCCGGGATGAGCTAAGGGTCGACGCGACGTACGTCCTTCCACCAGAGTGATCGACGCACACGTGCACCGGAGCGAGATCCGCATTGTTGGTGAGGCGACCCTTGTTGTAGAGCGAGATCCAGCTCGGTCCGCAGTACGACATCATGTCCTTGAACATGGCGGGGACTTGACGTTCCGTTCGGATGTCCAGGCCGTACTCGCCGATCGACGCCTGTGGAGTGTCCCGGGATCGTAAGGCTCGTAGGCCGGATAGGTCGCGATCGACCCGACGTCCCGCACGGCGCATGCGGCAAGCCGCAATGGTGGCCGAGCTCGTGTGCCATCGTGACGCCGTCCCCGTACGAGCCCGGGCTCACCCTCCCGTGACTCGCACCCGACGATCGGCCCCATCGGCACGCCGATGCGATCAGCCCGTAATACAGCACGTCCGGCCGGTTGCCGTCGGCGTCCCCTGTGCCGCACCGGCCGAGTTGAGCGTGACCCAGTTCGGCGTGCAGCACCCCGGGCAGCGCGGCGCGTCCGAGAGCGGCATCGTCCAGGTGATCGTGCCGCCGCTCGGTACTGCGCCGTGCTCGCACCGGGAACGTGCGTAATGTCCAGTCCGAGGTGGTCTGCGGATTGGCGACCGTCGGCGCAGCCGGGATCGTGACTTCGGCCGCGTTGGGCGCGCGTGCTCGAGACCGTTGTAGCCGACCATGATCCCCGCAGGCGCAGCGTCTGCTGCAGGGTGACGTCGAGAGGGACCGTGGTCTCGGTGGTGCCCCCGGGCGCGTGACCCGGTGCGATGAGCTCAGACGCGCCGCACATGACGTCGGCCGGTCAAGACGAAGTTGAGGGCCTGGAGAGCGTTCCCCGCTCGGTCGCGTAGCGGGGTTCGTCTCCGCGGTCACGCTACCCCGGTGGCTCCGCGGAGCCAGTGGCGATGGAGTACAGGAACCCGTGTGACGCGCCGCAACCTCGACCGTGGCGGTCACGCCCCGGAAATCGGCCCGAGGTGGGCCGCTGCGAACGTAGACGCGCACCCACGCGGGCTTGCGCGCGACGAGCGTGCACCGCGTTGTCGGCGCCCGGTCGGCGGAATCCGTCAGATGGTCGGCTGCGTGGTAGTACTGGATCGCCTGCGTGACCTCGACGCCGTCGACGTGGAAGCGGAACAGGCGCAGGATGGCCTCGACGTCGAGCGGTTCGATGGGCTGCAGCCGGCCGAAGTAGTCGATCGTGCTCATCTCGGTCCTTTCGCGAGTTCGGCCGCAGCGGACCGCGCGAGCCTATGCCCTGCGCACGCCGGGTTCAACTACGTGCCTCTTCGAAAGCGACCCGATCGAAGTCGTCACGTCCGCGAAGCGGGCGGACTTCGATCGGGAGTGGAGCGTACCGGGATCGAACCGGATGGGGTTGGGGTCCCGTGATTCGTGCCGTTTCGGGGGACAGGGATCTGCTCGTCTGGCTATCCGCGAGGAGCCCGCCTTCAAGGAGTTGGTGGGCTAGCGGGAGCCTGATGGGGTGAAAGCGGCTCCATCGGCGTAGCCCGGGTCGCCGCCCCAGACGAGGAGCGCACGCCCTGTCCAGGCCCCGACCGGGTCGAGCCGGCCGCGCAACGGCGCCTGTGGGAGTTGCGACCACGTGTCGGTTCTCGGGTCGTACGCGAGGCCGTGGGGAGGAATCACGAACGCGCCAGGCCTCCCGGTCTTCCCGCCCCACAGGACAGCCGCTTGCCGGTCCAGACCGCCGCGGCTCCCGCCCGGCCGGAGTCCATCGGTGCGAGCCTTCGCCAGCGGTTCGTCTCGGGGTCGTACGCAAAGCCTTCCACGGGCGCGTTCTTGCCCCCGACGACGAGGAGCTCGTGGCCGTCCCAGACCGCGCGGGCGCCGGCCCGCGCTTCTGGCAACGGCGCGAGGAGGCGCCATCTGTCCGTCGCCGGCGTGTACGCGGCCGCGCGCGCACCCGAGACGACAATCAACTCGCGCCCGGTCCAGGCGCCGGCCGAGGAGGGTTCGCCCCGGAGGGGAGCAGGGCCGCAGGCTGCGCCAGCTGTTCGTCGCCGGCAGGTAGGCAGCGGCGCCGTTTCCGGTCCACCCGATCAGCTCGCGCCCGGTCCAGGTCGCCACCGCCGGCGCGAGCCCGCCGGGTGGAGAAGCGAGCCGGCGCCACCGGCCCGTCACAGGATCGAACGCTGCTAGCGCGCCTCGACGCCAGGCCAGCATCTCCTTTCCGGTCCAGACCGCGCGGAACGGGCTCCGGTCCGGCCGGCCGGGAGGCGGCTTCAGGCGGCGCCAGGCGTCCGTGCTCGGGTCGTAGGCTGCGAAGATGATCGCGCCCCCGACGCGGCCCAGCACGAAGCAGCTCCCGTCCCGTCCAGACGCTCGCCCGGGCGTTGGGCGCGGCGATCGGCGCCGGAGCCATCCGTTGCCACGCGCCCGACTGCGGGGGCACGACAGGGCCGAGGCTCTTGTAGGCGTTGCGGCCAACCGGATGGTCGAGCACGATCCCACTGCTCGAGAAGACGTCTACGGGAGACCCGTCGAGCTCGAAGCGAACCGCCTTGACGGTCGGGAACTGGGTCAGCGTGTACACGACCTGTGCGAGACGGAGCTGCAGCGAGCCGGCGCCGGCGCCGGCCTCGAAGTCGGATGACAGGTCGACCCTGGCGACGCCGTTTGCGATCGTGACTCCGAGTGGGCGCGTCCCACGCGGGATCTTCGTCGTGAGGCCCGCCCTTCGCTCGGCTCGCGTCGGCCCGGTGAGCAGCGCCTCGAGGGCGGCCGTCGCGACGCCCGGCGTCGATCTGTGAGTCCGGAGCGCCTCCACGAGTCGGCCGTGGCGGACGAACCAGACCTCGAGCGATCGGGATCTCGACAGGTTCCCGGTTGCCTGGGCGGTCTGCGTCGCGGCCGCCTGCTGCGGTGGTTGCCCCAGTGAGACGGCGTTCTCCGAGCCACGACCGAAGAAAAGGAGCCAGGCCGCGACGCCAACCGCCACGAGGGCGGCGCCTGCGAGCAGTGTCTTCACGAGCGGCAGAGTACGCCTGCCGTCGCTCAGCGGAGGGGCAGGGTCAGCGCGGCGCCGTCGGCGCTGCTCCAGACGATCAGCTCATGTCCGGTCCAGGCCCCCGTCTGGCCGGCGCTCTGGAGAGGGCCGTGAGGAAGGCGGGTCCAGCGATCGGTCCGGGGGTCGTAGGCGAAGCTCCGGCTCGCTTCGTCGCCGCCCAGGACGATCAGCCGCCGGCCCGTCCAGAACGACTTGAAGGGCGTCAGGCCCGCAGGTGGACGGGCCAGCCGCCGCCAACGGTCGGCTGCCGGGGTGTAGGCGAGCAGCGTGTGCGACACGGCGCTCGCGTTGCCGAGGACGAGCAACTCGCGGCCGTCCCAGGCGGCCGTGCCTCCGTAGCGGAGTGCCGCCGAGGGCGGCGGCGCAAGCCGGCGCCAGGTATCGGTCGCCGGGTCGTAGGCGGCCGCACGGGCGAAGCCTGCCGGGTAAGGCTTGCTGTCCGGGCTGTAGCCACTCACGACCAGGACGAGCTTGTGCCCGGTCCAGGCGCCGAGCGGCCCCTGCGAGGGCGCGAGCGGCGAACGGGCCAGGGTCCGCCAGCTGTGTGCGGCGGGGTCGTACGCCGAGCCGCCGTCCCAGGCGTCGCCGCAGCAGCCGCCGCCCCAGCCGATCAGCTCACGGCCGGTCCAGGCCGTGATCCCTTCCCCGGTCGGGGCCTTCGGCAGCGTCCGCCACGTGTTCGTCTGCGGGTCGAACGCCGCCTGGCTGCATCCCCACAGCACCATCTCGCTGCCGGTCCAGGCGACGTCGCGGCGGCAGTAGTTCTGCATGTTCGGTGCGCCCGAGAGCATGCGCCAGGTTCGAGTCGAGGGATCGTAAGCGGCGGCGACATTCGTGGACTTGATGAACGTGCCGTCCGGACCCGGTCGGACGCCGGAGACGATCAGCTCTTTGCCGGTCCAGACGCTCGCGACCCCGGCCAGTCCGGCGGCCTTGATCGGGGCTGCCGGCAGCATCGTCCACGTGGCGGCGCGGGGCTGGGCCGAGCGCTCTCCACCGCAGGCGACGAGCAGGAACGCGAGCCCGCTGCCGAGACCGACGACGGTGGCGATGACGACGAGCTTCTTGACGAGACGTTCTGCTGCGGGCGACATTTCGGAGTCCCTCCTTAGGCGGCGTACACGAATGGGTGGTAGAAGGCGTCGAGCGCTCGCTTGCCCTCGACGGCGAGCTCGAACCGGTCCCCGGTGCGCGAGTCGGCAACGGAGACCGTGAGCAAGTCGTTGCTCGGATGCCACAGAAGGGTGACGGCGAGCCCGTCACTCCCGCGGCTGGCCAACTCTCGAGCGTCCTTCCGATTGGTGGTGGCATTCATCGCACCTTCATGCTGCTCTGCGTCTGCACCGCGCCCGTCACGGCCTCGTAACGGTTCTGCAACGACGAGCGGCGCTAGAGGCGGAAGGTGAAGCGGGTGCCCTCGCCGGGTTGGCTCCAGACCTCGATCTCGCTGCCCAGGAGCCTTGCGTTCTCCTGGGCGATCGCGAGGCCGAGGCCCGACCCCTCGGCGGCGCGCGCCGGGTCCGCCTTGTAGAAGCGCTCGAACAGGTGCGGCAGGTGCTCGGGCGGTATTCCGGGCCCGTGGTCGGCCACCTCAACGACTGCGCCTTCTCCGTCGGCCCGAGCTCGTACGTCCACGCCGTCACCGCCGTGCTCGAGCGCGTTGCCGACGAGATTGGAGACGATCCGCTCGAAGCGGCGCGGGTCGGTGATGACCACGACCTCCTCGGCTTCGAGGCGCACAAGGCCGTCCCAGCCGCGCGCCCGCAGGATCCCGGTGATCACCGAAGCGAGGTCGACGGTCTCGTCGTGCACGCTCTCGGCGCCGGCGTCTAGGCGGGAGATCTCCATCAGCTCCTCGACGAGGCGTCGCAGCCGACCGACGTCCGAGATCAGCAGCTCGGCGGGGCGCCGGGACTCCACCGGCATCCGTTCGAGGTGCTGGGAGAGCAGGGAGGCCTCGCCGACGAGCCCGGTCAGCGGCGTGCGCAACTCGTGCGCGACGTCCGCCGTGAAGCGGCGCTCGCGGGCCTGCGCCTCGTTCAGCGCCTCGATCTTCGCCTCGAGCGCGGCCGCCATCTCGTTGAACGCCTGCGCCCAGGCGCCGAACTCGTCGCGCCCCTCGACCGGGAGCCGCGTCTCCAGCAAACCCTCGGCGAGCGAGTGCGCGGCAACACTCGCCTGCGCGACCGGTCGCAGCGTTCTGCGCGCGAGCAGCGCACCGGTGAGAGCGGCAAGTACGACGACGATCCCGAGCCCGGCGAGCAGAATGTTGCGGAGGACGATCAACTCATGCCACAGGCTCTGCTCCGAGAAGAAGAAGTAGAGCTCTGTCCCGCTCGGGGTTTGCCCGCCGACGATGAGGTAGTGCGTTCCTGCGACCGTCGTCCGCTGGTAGGCCAGGCGGCCCTGCGCGACGAGGCGACGCAACTCCACCGGGACCGCAGGCAATCCGACAGAGAAGCTGGACTGAAACGTCTGCCCGCGCCTCAGCCCGACCGTCTCGAAGCCACGTCCTTCGTAGGCGTTGAGGAACGCAACCGTCCCTCGGCGCTCGTATCCGGGCGCGATCTCGAGATTGCGCCGCGCCTCGCGGGCCGCCGTCCGGACCGAGTCGGCCCGGAGGTTGTGCCGGACAACCACGTAGGAGCCGACTGCGAGAGCCGCAGCGCCCACTCCAACCGCGAGCACGAACGCGATTGTCAGCCGGCGGCGAAAGGGCATCAGCCGACGTCGAAGCGATAACCCACTCCGCGTACGGTGTGGATCAGCTTCGGCTGTTTCGGATCGTCTTCGATCTTCGCCCGCAGCCGCTGGACGGCCGCGTCCACGAGGCGCGAATCGCCGAGGTAGTCGTAGTTCCAGACGAGCTCGAGGAGCAGCTCGCGCGTGAAGACCTGCTTCGGGTGGCGAGCAAGCTCGAGCAGGAGGCGGAACTCGGTCGCGGTGAGCGCCACCTCCTCGCCGCCGCGCTTGACGGTGAACGCCCCTGGGTCGATCTCGAGGCCGTCGACGTCGATCACCCGGTCCTCGGGCTGAGCGACCGAGCGCCGGAGCACGGCCTTGATCCGCGCCACGAGCTCGGGCAGCTCGAACGGCTTCGTAACGTAATCGTCGGCGCCGAGCTCGAGCCCGACGACGACGTCGTGCAGGTCGGTGCGCGCGGTAAGCATCACGATGGGGGTCTGGCTGTCTCGCCGGATCTCGCGACAGACCTCGAGGCCATCCAACAAGGGAAGCATCACGTCGAGGACCACCAGGTCAAACGACCCCTGCCGAAACCGCAGCAGTCCTTCGCGACCATCGCCGCTAGGGGTCACCCTGAAGCCCGCCTGCTCGAGGCCCAACGTTGTGATCTCGCGGATCGAGGCGTCGTCCTCCACCAGCAAGAGATGCTCGTTCACGCGCCAAGCCTAGGCAGCGACCCCGGTCGTGGCCAGAGATTCCCCTCCCGAGGATCGGCAACCGTATCTCTATGACGGGCGGTGATGGCGACTCCCTTCCGTTGCTGCAATCGCGGGTCATCCTCTGCTTCGGCTGCAACGCACCCGTGACGCGCTCGTAACGGTCGTGTAACAGAAGCGCCAGCGTTGCGCGGCGCGCCGAGGCTCCCGTCGTCGCCGTTGCGAAACGGTTACCGGCCCGTGACGGCGGTGTTGCTCGGCGGCTCGGAGGATGGAGCGCGTAATCGACAAGGAGGCATCCATGAAGCCCTTGCTCCTCATCTCAACGGCCATCGCAATCCTCGTAGCAGCCGTGGCCGTGTCGTCGCCCATCCTTGCCGCGCCAACTTCGTCGTCCGCGGCTCGCCACGCCGACATCCGGATCCTGCCCGGCTTTCGCTCGCCGTCGGGGAACATCCAGTGCTTCGTCGTCAGGTCGCTCTACTGCTCGATCGACAAGGCGAACTACAGGGCGAGATTTGAAGCCAGCTGCGACCTCGACTGGCACGGTTTCCAGCTCAACGCCGCCAATCGGGCGAGGAGCTACTGCACCAGCAACGCCGCCTACAACATGGGCACCGCGCGCCCGAACAACGCGAAGCTCGCGTACGGGAAGAGCTTCCGGCACGGGGTGTTCACCTGCCTGTCCCGCATCACCGGGGTGACCTGTCGCAACCGAACTGGCCACGGCCTGTTCGTCTCCCGCCAGGCGTACCGCACCTGGTAGCTCCGGAACGTCCCTGCTCTCGCGAGCGCCCCACGGGGCGCTCGCGCTCTTTGTGGATTGACAGACCTTGCTCGCCCAAGTACCTTGTGCAGCAAGGTAGTCAATGGCACAGGAAGCCCTTTTGGCTCAGATGCGACGCGGGACCCTCCAGTACTGCGTGCTCGCGCTGCTCGCCGACGAGGAGCGCTACGGCTTCGATCTCGTCCGTGCGTTGGCCGAGGTCGACGGCATGGTGACCGGCGAAGGGACGATCTACCCGCTACTCAGCCGGCTTCGCCGCGACCGCTTGGTCGAAACGACGTGGCAGGAGTCGCCGACAGGCCCGCCGCGCCGCTACTACCGGCTGACCGAAGCAGGGCAGGCCTCCCTTGAGGGTTTCTTGCGCGAGTGGGGCCGCTTCCGCGACGCCGTCGACCATTTCGTAGAAAGGAAAGCGTCATGATCAGCACCGCCGACCGAGCGGTCAACACGTACCTGGAGCGCCTCGACGCCGACCTCGCCGACCTCCCGCGTGCGCGCAGGCGCGAGATCGTGGATGAGATCGCGGAGCACATTGCCGAGGCGCGGGCCGAACTGCCGATCGAGAGCGAGGCCGAAACGCGCGAGGTGCTCGAGCGCCTCGGCGATCCCGCGGACATCGCCGCCGACGCGCGCCTGCGTTTCGGCGTGGTGCCGGCGCGACCCGGATGGATGGAGACGGCTGCGCTCGTCTTGCTCCTTCTCGGCGGGTTCGTATTCGGCGTCGGCTGGATCATCGGGCTCGTGTTGCTTTGGTCGTCGGCGGTCTGGAAGCCGTGGGAGAAGCTGCTCGGCACGCTGATCGTTCCGGGCGGCCTCGCAGGGTCGTTCTTTCTGTTCTCGCTCTGGGCCGTCGCTGCCGACGGCGGGCACGGCACGGGACCCTGTCTAGATACGAACACCAATCGGACCATTGAATGTAGTAGCGGCGGCGGTTCCGATGTGTTGCCGTACGTTGGGTTCGGCCTCTTGGTCGCTGCGCCGCTCATCACGACGGCATACCTCGCGCTCCGGGCGCGGCGTCGGACTGAACCCGTTCGCGCATAGTGCTCAGATGGTGGCCCGGGGTAACCGCGGGCTGAAGCCGCCGATTAGCAGGAACTTTCGGTGGAGCGTACCGGGATCGAACCGGTGACCTCCGGCTTGCAAAGTCGCTGCAAGCCGCTGCGGTGAGTTGCGGCTAGCCGCGCAGCCCGCTTCCTGGCACGCTCTCGACGACTCGGGGTTGCGCCTGATTTCCGGGAGCCGTTTCCATGAGCTTTCCATAGTTCGGGATCGGTTCACCCGGACGGCGGTCGCGCTGTTTGTCGAACTCGCCCACGTAGACGTCGACGCCTGAGCACGAGTGGACACATTCGTCCACCGGGAAGAAGACATGAACGATCTACCGCGCGGGACCCCAGTCGGGCGAGCCATCCCAGTTCCTCGATCGCGTCAACGGCCTGAGCCCGGTCGCGTCGACTTCGACGGAGAAGACGTCGGGGAGGTTGGAATGGTTCGTCTTGATCGAACCGCTCGTCGTCGCGAACACGATCGCAGTGCCGTCCGGTGAGAATGACCCGTTCTGCAGCAGGTTGACCCTCGGCCCGAGGTGCGTCAGCTGCCGCAGCCCCGTGCCGTCGGGACGAACGGTGTAGAGGTTTCCCTGGTGGGAGAAGTCGGGACCGTTGGCGAGGCTGCGAACGAGGATACGACTCCCATCTGGTGACCAGTCGGGGTGGTCGCCGGCCCTCAGGCTCCACGGCGTCACGCGGCGCATGCCGGTGCCGTCGAGGTTGACGATGTAGGTCGCATGTCCGTTCTTCGGTTTGGCTTTGATGTTCTGGTGCTCGAAAACGAGCCGCTTTCCGTCCGGGGAAAACTGAGGCCGCCCGACGCCCGCGCCCGACGTCCCGCGCACGACGACACGGCGGTTGCCGCCGCTTTGATCCATGACGACGATGGAGAAGATCAGCTGCCCGCGCCGGCGTGTCAGGCATTCGAAGGCGATCGTATTGCCGTCGGGGGCGAAGGCCGGTGAAGTCTCGTCAACGCATTTCTTCGCGCCGCGGGGCGTGAGCCGCCGGGCGCCGGTCCGGTTCGCGTTGACGCTCCAGATCGTGCAGGGCCCGTCGACCGTGACGCAGCGCTGAAACACGATCCGCTCGCCATCCGGCGACCAGTCCGGCTCGCCGTCGATCAGGCCGTGCGGAGCGCGGGTCACACTCCGTTTGCCGCTTCCGTTGGCGTTGGCGATGAAGATGTCTGCCTGGAGCGGGTGGTCCTGAAACAGGTAGCGCTGGAACGCGATCTGCCCATTGCGGTCGGGTGGGGTCGCACCGCCTGCTCCTGCCGCAGCGGCCACGGCGGTGATCGCGACCAGCGCCGTCGTCACGACCTGTGCTTCGCCGACTGCACGTAGCGCCTTCCTTGTGTTTCGGAGCAGGTTCATCAGCCACACGTCCCCGGCCGCCGGGCGCGAAGCACGGCCTCCGCCGCTTGTTCCGTCAGGGGCCCGCAACCCAGTGACAAGATCTGTTGTTGAGACAGCCGATGCCGCTTCGCGCTCTTGTGCGAGCCGTGCGACACCGTCGAGCTCTCGGCGTTCCGCCCATGCTTGGGACGGTGGCCCGCGGCATGCATCGCGGCGAGTCCAGCGACTGTCGCGGCGATGGCCAGTGCGAGCACTACCAACGGCAGCTTGCGCATCGCTCCTCCTCTCCGTGGGTTCCTCGGGATAGCCAACAGGCTGTGTTTCACAACCGACCTCCTTGCGTTCGCGCATTGCGACCGCTGCTTGTCGTTGACTCCTCGTGGCCGGCCGCGCCCGTTGGGCCAGACCAGCCGCCCCGTCTCAGCGAGACGGCGCCGACGAGGACAAGCGCCCCTCCAAATCCGGCCGCTGCTCCGATGCCTGCGTCACCCCACCGAAAGCGGCGGGTGTCGACCTTGACGACGAGCGGCTCCGGATCCGGCCTGCTGTGCGGTTGCCTGGTCAGCGCGCCCGCGTGTGCAACCGGGCTGAGCGCGGCGGCCGCCGCGGCAACTCCTGCCAAGGCCGTTGACGAAGCGCTCGAGTACATGCGCCTACAGTGACCTCGAGCGGCTAACGGGAGCGGAGGTCGCGGCTAACGCGCGGTAAAACCGCTGCATGGGAGTCGGATTCGGACCATGCTAGGGTCGCGAAGCGACGGCGAGGAGCAGGATGGAGTTCAGGATTCTCGGCCCGCTCGAGGTCGAGGAAGGCGGTCGGCAGATCCCGCTCGGTGGCGAGAAGCAGAGGGCGCTCCTCGCTCTGCTGCTGCTCTCGCGTGGCCGGCCAGTCTCGACCGACCGCTTGATCGACGAGGTTTGGAGCGGGGAGCCGCCCGCCACGGCGGTCAAGAGCGTCCAGGTCTACGTCACGCGGCTCCGCCGAGCGCTCGGCGACGGTCGGCTGATCACGCGGGGTCGCGGCTACGAGCTCGCCGTTGCGCCGGGCGAGCTCGACGTCGATCGCTTCGACGAGCTCGTCCGCGCGGCCTCTGGGGCTCCGGCGGAGGAGGCAGCCGAGCGGTTGCGCGAGGCGCTCGCGCTCGTTCGCGGCACGCCGCTCGCCGATCTCAGCCTCGAGCCGTGGGCGCAGGCGGAGATCGCACGGCTCGAGGAGCGCCGGCTCGCGGTGCTCGAGGCCCGCATCGATGCCGACCTTGAGCTGGGAGGACACCGTGAGCTCGTCGCGGAGCTGGAGGTGCTCGTCGCCGAGCATCCGTTTCGCGAACACCTGCTCGAGCAGCTGGTGGTTGCGCTCTACCGTTCCGGCCGCCAAGCCGATGCGCTCGACGCGTACCGCCGGGGCGCCGGCCGGTTACGTAGCGAGCTGGGGCTCGAGCCGGGCCGGTCGCTGCAGGAGCTCGAAGGGGGGATCCTGCGTCAGGACGCGGCGCTCGATCCGCCGCGCATCGGTGTCCGCCGCGATGTCCAGCGACGGAGCTGGAAGCTTGTTATCGCCGGAGCCGTGGCCATCGTCGCTGCCGCTGTCGCCGCGGTCGTCGTCGTCCTAACGCGCGGAAGCGATACGTCCCTTGGCTCGGTCGCGCCGGGCGTCGCGATCGTCGACGCCTCGAGCGGCCGCCTCGTCGCGCACATCGGGCCGAGCCTGATCAAGGTCCCCGCGGAGGTCATCACCGGGGACGGCAGTTTCTGGGTCTGGAACCTGCGGCCGTACGAGATGGTGCAGATCGATCCCGACAACGGTCACATCGTGCGTCGGATCGGTTCTACGATCGGCGAGACCGGCGGCGCAGGGATCGTCGAGGGTCGGAGTCTTTGGCTCGGCGGCTCAAGGCTCGTCCGCATGGATATCCCCCAAAACAGAGAGGTCGACCGTTTTCGGCTGTCAGAGAACGCGCAAGAGGATGGACTTGCGGAGCTGGCGCTGGGCGATGGATCGTTCTGGGTCACGCGCTCCGACGCGGGGGAGCTGTTGCGCGTCGACCGGGCGACGGGGGCCGTGCAACATCGCTTTGGCGGCCTACCGGACGCAACCGACGTGGTGTTCGGCGACGGCGCCGTCTGGGTCCAGAGCGGACACGGCGTCGAGCGAATCGATCCGAAGACGAACACGATCACCGCGACTGCGGCCGTGCCGGAGCCGGAGCTCGCCAACCTCGCAGTAGGCGGGGGCTACCTCTGGGCGTCCAACGAGACGAAGGGCACCGTGTACAAGGCCGATGACCACTCCGGTGCGATCGTGGACACGTACGAGACCGGCGACGGCGCTCGCCAGGAGTCCTACGCAGACGGCGCCCTCTGGGTGGCTAACCAAGACGTCGGCACCGTGACCGGCATCGACGCTGCCACTGGCGAGCGCCGAATCCTCCGGTTTGGCCACCCGCTTCAGTCGGTTGCCGCGCTGCACGGGAAGCTTCTCGTCGAGATCAACCCAGGGCGAACCTACGAAGACCGGATCGACGCGCTCGAGGGCAAGGTTGCACGCCTGATCGTCCCGATCTACCAGCTGGCGAACGACAACCGTCCGGATCCGGCCGTCGCGCCGAGCAACCCGTTCATCTTCCAGGCCGAGCGGGCGACCTGCGCACCGCTGCTCGGCTATGCGCGACGCGCCGCCGCCGCGGGGGCAGCAGCTCGTGCCTGAGGCCGCGGCGGCGATGCCGGCAGTCTCGTCCGACCGGCGCACGTACACCTTCGTCCTCCGCAAGACGTTCCGCTTTGCGCCGCCCGTCGAACGCACGCCTCGACGCGCGAACGTTCCGCTACTCGATCGAGCGAGCGCTCTCGCCGAAGCTAGGCTCGCATACGCCCGGGATCCGAGTCCTCGGCGATCTCGTCGGAGCGCGGGCGTTTCACGCCGGGCGGAAAGCGCACGTCTCGGGCATCCGCGTCCGGGGAGACCGGATCTCGTTCACGCTGACCCGGCCCTCTCCGGACTTCCTCGAGCGGCTCGCGCTTCCCTACTTCTGCCCGGTGCCGCGCGACACGCCCCTCCTGTCCGGAGGGGTGGAGTACTTTCCGCCGCCGGGCGCGGGTCCTTACGCGTTCCGCGGATATATCTTCAACGGGGAATACGCGATTCTCAAGCGCAACCCGAACTACGGGGGCTCGCGCCCGCAGCGGCTCGACGCGATCGGCTTCCGCGAGGGCATCGACACGGCGAAGGCGGTGGCCCGCGTGCAGCGCGGCAGCTGGGACGCGGTCGAGGACTTCGACCCATCGCTTGCGCCGGGCGGAATCGTCGCGCGTCGCTTCGGCGGCGGGGCGGGCAGCGCTCTCGTATCGGTCGTTTCCACGCCCTCTGACCTTCTACCTCGCCTTCGACGCGAGTCGCCCTCCCTTCTCCGATCGGAGGCTCCGGGAAGCGGTAACGCTGGCGCTCGACCGTCGGACGCTGTCCGCGTTCTGGAACCAGGCTCCAACGGGCGTCGCGCCGGGACCTGCGGCGCTGCGGAGTGCTCCGACCGACATGGAGCCGACCGCGCGAATCATGCCGCCGGGCGTGCGGGGCGGCGGAGCAGCCGGGTTCCAGCCGACAGATCTGGAGCGCGCGGTGGCGCTTACCGACCGTCGGCATGTTACGGCTCGCATGGCCGTCCAGGCCGGCGAGCATCGAAGCCGTGCGTTCGCGGGCCTGGTTCGCAGCGCGCTCGCCCCGCTCGGGATCGAGGTGCGGCCGGTCGCGGTCGCCGATGTGTCTGCGTCGTTACGCGACCCGAGCGGCCGCCATTCAACTCGCAGCGCTCGGGACGCAGCTCGATTATCCCGACCCCGCGTCGTTCCTGACGCAGATGCTCGGCCACGACGTCCCAGCCGCCTGGCTGCCACCGTCCGTCCACGCGCAGGTCGCCCGGCTCGGCCGCCTGCGCGGACCGCGCGCGACCGCGCCGCCGTTCGCCTCGCCTCGCGTCTGGCCACCCGCGAGGTGCCGGTCGTGGCGTACGGGACGCCCACGATCGGGGCCGTGCTCGGAGATCGCCTCGGCTGCCGCGTCTGGAACGGCGTAGACGCAGGTTTGGATCTCGCGGCGCTTTGCCTAAAGAGGCGCTAAGGAGCGGTCGTCGAGCTGCTGGGTCGTAGCTTCGCCAATGCCGCTGTCGCGGGATTCAAGGGGGTGATCGATGGCCTTTCGACACAAAATCCCTGCAAATCATTCATGGAGCGTACCGGGATCGAACCGGTGACCTCCGGCTTGCAAAGCCGGCGCTCTCCCAGCTGAGCTAACGCCCCGGGCGCCTCAAGTGTAGAGACGAAGAGGCGGGCCGGAGGCCGTCAAGCCTCGGATCGACGGACGCGGTGCTCGAACGCGATGCGCTGGGCCGCCAGCGTCGCCACGCCCGCGACGATCAGGCAGACGAGGTTGAGCACGAGCTGCGAGAAGGCTCCCCAGACCTCGTGCCACGCGCCGAACGCCGCCCCAGTCCGACATTGCCCGCGGCCGGCACCGTCGTCACCGAGATGAAGACGCCGAGCAGGCCTCCGACCTTGGCCGAGGTCAGTGACAGGACGCCCGCCGCTGCAGCAATCACCGCGACGAGAGGGACCACTTGTCGGGCGTGTAGATGAAGCTGGTCTGGGGCCGTGGCCCGGTGACGTCACGAGCGCCGTGATCCAGCCAAGAGCCCGGCCGACCAACGACGTCAGGACGATCGCGGTCGGAATCCCCACGGCGAGCGAGCAACAGGGATCGTCCGGCCAGGCGCAGCAGCGATGTCCGACGCCGGACCAGCGCAACGCCGAGGGCGGCGACAGCACCGAACTCCGGGCCAAGGACCATCGCGCCGATGACGAGAACCTGCGAGTCCTAGGATGATCGCGATCCCTGCGATCAGCGTGGCGAGCACCATGAACGCGAGAAAGCTGAACGAGAGGTCGGCGCTCTCGGAGGTTCGCGCCTCGACCTCCTCCCAGATGACCGCGTCGGCCGGCGAGCCTGCTGCCGCGAGCGCTGCCCGGGTGGCGTCGGTCGAGATCATCGAATCGACGGCGTCGATGGAGATCGTCCGTTGCTCTCGAGCCCCAATCCGCGAAGCTCGGCCACGACGACGCTCGCCTCCTCCCGCGCGACATCGCACAGGACGAGATCGCCTTCGGGCTTGATCGATGCCCCCGGGACGCTCACGACGTTGATCACGGCCCGAGCAGCGCCCAGAACCTCGAGCACGCGCGGGCCTCTGTCCTTCGGAACGATCAGGCGGAGATGGACGATTCCCGCTTCGGCGGAGGCGACCACGCTCCGATCCTAGGGGTCGGTCCTGCCGACCCGACCAGACGCAAGGCGGAGAAGCCGGCGGTGCTGGTTCCGCCGGCTCTCGTTCACG
>CAVPGO010000039.1:0-28966 GCA_963703975.1 uncultured Actinomycetes bacterium | reverse complement strand
GCCCGACGGGGGAATCATGGAGGGATTGGTCGACCGCGCGACGCAAGCCCTCCGAGGCCTTCAACACCGGAATGGTCATGCACGGTTGGCTAGATCTTCACGAGTCGACCGACGACGCCGCTTCATCGTTGCCGCCGAACGCGCGGGACTTTTCCTCGTCGACGCTCAGGACGGCGACGGAGCCTGGCGGGGAAGGCACTCGTATTTCGGGATCCCACACACCTATAACTCCCGCACGGCCTGGGCGCTGATCCGGCTCGCACGCGCCTCGAGAGGAAGCGTCTTCGAGGACGTCGCGCGGAGGAGCCTCGACTGGGTAGTCGCGCGACAGAGGGACAACGGGTGGTTCGAGTCGTGCATCTTCAAGCCGCGAACGCTGCCGAATACGCATGCGATCGCGTACACCCTCCGTGGGCTCCTGGAGAGCTCCGTCCTGCTCGAGGACGAGCGGTACCTGCGGCCGGTGATCGCGACGGCCGAGGTGCTGATGAGAAAGGCCGAGGTGCTGGGCACCCTGCCTGCGACGTTCGACTCGAGCTGGCAGCCGGCAGCCCGCTACGTCTGTCTGACCGGCCTCGTCCAACTCGGGGGAGTCTGGCTTCGCTTGTTCCAGATCACCGGCGACTCGCGTTACCTCAACGCCGGGCTTAAGGCAGTGGACCAGACAGCGGCGCATCAGGAAGCCTTCGACTGGCTCCCGGTACAGGGTGCCCTACCGGGCTCGTTTCCGATCTACGGCCGGTACGCTCCGTTTCAGTATCCCAACTGGGCCACCAAGTTCCTGGTCGATGCGCTCCTGCTTCGTGACGTCTGTCAGCCAGGTCCACGAGGGTCATCCTGCTGAGCCGCCCACGCGTGGGCTCTGCCGGTCCCAGTTCCGATCCCGAGCTCGTCCGCGCCTCCGCCTACCTGCGGGAACGGTGTCTGGCGGTGAAGCGAGCGGCGATCGTCGCCGTCGGCCGCGACGTCCGCGGCCGCACCGCGGCTCAGGTCGAGCACGAGGTCGAGACGGGGGGCCACGATCTCGGGCTGGATGCAGGGCGCGTTCGAGGTTTGCGGCTGGCCGTCTTCTCGTCTTTAGTCATCAACCTGCTGCGTCGAGCACCGGGTTCGAAAGGGAGTCCCATGCATTTCATCCGCGATCACCGTTATCCATCCGATCTGTGGGGGCGAGAACTCGCTCGTATCCTGCGATCGCTGCCCTGCGAGCCCGGGGCGATCATCGTTGACGCGCCGGCGGGCGACGGCGTGATCACCTACTGGCTCATCCGTGAGGGGGTCCGTCACCAGTTCCAGCTAGTCGATATCTCGCCCGCGAAAACGGCCGACGCCCAGAAACTGACGTCGTGGGCGCAGGCGCGGGGTGTCGCTGTGTGGGTCGTCACGGCCGATCTGGCGGAGGCGCCCCTGCCGGGCGGCGCCGATGACGTGTGGCTGCTCGTGAACTCACTGTTCATGTTCGAACGCGCAGACGAGATCGTTCAACGCATGCGTCCGTGCGCCCGATTCGTCGTCGGCCTGTTCCCGGTGATATCTCACCCCGACTATCTGCGGTACACATCTCGTCACCCCGAGGTGAACGAACACGCGATGAACGAGACAGAGACCGAGGGGTTCTTCGCGGAGCATGGCTACGCGCTGCGCTCTCGGCAAGACATCACCTACATCCCGACGCGGTGGATCCGCCCGAACGTCCTTAGGCAGGCGCTAAGGCTCGTCATCAGCCCGCTCGAACATGCCGTACCAAAGCGCCACGCGTGTTACTGGATCGGTGTGTTCGAGCGCAACCGCTTCTGAGACGGGGAGCACCCGCTCTGCTTGCGGTCGTGGAGCGCAAACTTGCCGCCGGTGCCTATAGGTGGCTCGGCGTCTCGCGCGAGCAGCTGGTCGCGGAGCTTCCGTAGGTCAGTTCGCTTCGCGTCGGCACGCGAAATCCCTCGCCGTGGCGCAGCCCACGGGCCCTCGCTAGCAGTGGCCGGAATGGACGACGTACAGAGGGGGCCGGACGGGGAGCAGGAAGTCGGGGATGACGATGGTGAACGGACGCGACAAGTGGCCATGGATCTTCGCCTGGACGCAAAGCGCGACCCAGTGCACGTACTGCCAATTGCCCGCATGCAGGCTGTGAGAGAGTGAGCGGAGCGTAACCGGCGGCTCCTAGGCTGGCGTTGCCGTCCTGGCCACCGGCGCTCGCTTGCGTTCCGTTGCTGCTCGCGCCGCCACCGCTTGTCACCTGTGAACTCCCGCCGGCGCTCGCGCTGTTCTTGCTCGGCCCGGGATTCTGGGCCGTGGGCGCGGGCCTTGCGGTCTGCTTGCCTTGATCCGGCTTGACGATCGTTCCGACCGTTCCGGCCGTGCCCTTCACGGCCTCCGACGTCGCGCTACTCGCCTGACCGAGAGCACCCAGGGAGGCGAACGCCGCGAGGAAGGCGAGCGCGAACCCGGCCGCGATGCCGACACGCAGCGGTGCTCGCCGGCGAGCGGGCGTCTCCTTCGGCGCAGCGCGAGCGACCATCGACTCGAGGAATTCCGAGCGCGGCTCGGGCCGATTGGCTCGGAGGAGCTCTTCGAGCTCCCGCCTCTTCCGCTTGTCGGACCACCGCTGCATCGACATCTCCCCGAGCTTCGTCTCGTCGCAGGCCTTTCACTCAATACCGGCTCGCTCGGTGTTTCCTTACAGCGACTTCCGCAAGCTCTCGATCTGCTCCTCGTTCGGGTTGAGGGCAGCGGCACGCTCGAGCGCACGGCGCTCCTCGGCGCCGTTGCTCGTGATCGCCAGCTCGAGCCACGGCAGCCATTCGCCCGGGCCGCGCTCGACGGCTCGCCGGAAGCTTCGACGCGCAGCGGGGATCTTGCCCTGGTAGAGCTGCGCCTCACCGAGGAGCCGCCACGATCTCGACGACCACGGCGCCCAGCGCTCGGCGTCGCGCGCCTCGCTCTCGGCCTCCGGGAAGTCGCCCCTTTCGAGGGCGGCCCGCGCGCGACCCGACGGGACGGTCGAGAGCGCGCTCCACAGCGCAAGCGCCGCAAGCGCTGCGGCGGCGATCGGAGCGACGACACCCAACGGCCGCGGCAGCTCCCGTGGCGCGAACGGCGCGAGGTCGAGCGACGGCGACGAGCCCGCACGCGGTGAGCAGTGCGACGAGCGTCACGCCGGCGAGCTCCCAGTCCCAGTCCACCGCCGCATGCACGAGGTACGCGACGTATGCCGCCGCCGCGCCCGGCACCACCCGGCGATGCCGCGCGCGGACGGCGGCAACGAGCGGCGCGAGCAGCGCGATGACGAGCAGCCCGAGCCCGACGACGCCGAGCTCCCCGAGCGTCTCGGCGTAGAGGCTGTGGCCATCGCGAGCCGTGCCCGTGCTCTCGCGCCGCTCGTAGAACGACTGCTCGAACGAGCTCGCGCCGCGACCGGCGACGGGGTGCGTCGTGAAGTCGTGCCACGACACGCCCCAGAGCTCGGTACGTCCATTCGACGAGAGGTCGAAGAGCCTGTTGGAAAGGTCTTTCGTCGCCTTCGGTTCGGCCCTGAACTGGTTCCAGCCCTTCTCGGCGAGTCTCCACGGCGGGCCGTGCGCCACCGTCACCCATGCGGCTCCGGCGAGCGCGACGACGACCAGGCAGGCCGCAAATGCTGTCCTCAGGCCCCGGGGGATCACCAGCCGGCGCTCGGTGAACGCGAGTACCGCGCCCGTCAATGCCGCGGCCAGGGCCAGCACCGCGACCCAGACCAACAGCCGCGTGGCCGTCGTCGGTCGCGGCGGCAAGGCTCGAGCCCTCGACCGAGAGCGCATCTGCACGCGAGGCCGCGAAGATCGCGAGCGCCGCCCACGGCGTCAGCACGAGCCCGGTCACGATCAGCTGCAGACGCCGTGGGTCGAGTGCGATACCGGCAACGAGCCCTGTCGCGAGAGCGAGCCAGGCCCCACGGCTGAAGGTGAGGTACATCGCCGTCAGGAGGACGACCGGGACCGCGGCTGCGAGCGCACGCCCGAGGATCGAGCTCGCGCGGGCGGCGAAGCCGAGCGCCAGGAGCGTCCCCATCGCGCAGTAGACACCCAGGCCGTTCCAGTAGCCGATCGGGTCGGCCAGGCGGAGCGTCGTCAGGCTCTCGAAGTCGCCCAGCCGATCGGGGAGGAGACGGGTGAGGAGCGCGTAGCCGCCTATCGCAACGACGCCGGCGAGGGTGCCGCCGAGCAGGTGCGGCACCGTGCGGCGCTCGACGACGAGGAGCGTCAAGCCGACCGCGCCGACGTAGGCGAGCACGCGCCAGGAGTCCTCCACGGCGCCGGTGACCGTCGTCGACCAGGTGGCCGAGACGGCGACCCAGGTCCCGAAGAGCGCCAGCCCGCCGAGGAGCACGCAATCGAGAGCGCGGAACGACGTCCGCGGCCGCACGATCAGGAGCAGCGGTCGCCGCGAAGAGCGTCGCAAGCGCTATCCAGGACCAGCTCTCCGGGAAGAAGCCGCCGTCGGCGGCCGCAGGCGCCGCAGCGAGGACGAACCCGAGCCCGGCGGTCGCGACGACGTCCAGCCGGAGCGGGAGTGCCAGCGACGGGGCCTTCGCGTGCTCGATCACGGCCAAGCCATTCTGCCCGGGAGCGGGGCTAGGGGGAACCAGGCGTCGGGCTGAAGCCCGACGCCGCCTTGGCGTGTTCGTTCACGGCCGGGCCGTTCTGTCCGGGGGCGGGGTTAGGGGGTACCAGGCGTCGGGCTGAAGCCCGACGCCGGCAGGGCGGGGCGGGCGGTGGGTGGCGCGGGTGAACCTGGCGTCGGGCTGAAGCCCGACGCCAGGCATGGGCGCGGCTCCGCGTCGGGCTTCAGCCCGACGCGTGGTTCTCACCGCGCCCACATGCGTCGGCCCTACAGCACGTCGTGCGTTCCCACCCGGTGCCAGACGATGTGCGGCTCGGCCTCCCGGATCGAGGCGCCGTACGAGAACGTGGCGCGCCCGTTGGCGGCCCACGTCATCTCGAACAACCCGGGAGCCCCGCGGATCCCTTTCACGCGAAGCCCTTTGCGAAAGCCGCGACCCCGCTCGAGGTCGTGAACGAACTTCCGCACCGCCGCTCTGAACGCATCGCGCTCCTCAGCAGAAAGCGCGGCAAAGTCCCGGTCGAACCGCTGCAGCCGCTCGAACGTCGGCATGCCGTGGCTACTCGTCGAGCGACGAGAGGAACTCCTCCGACGACTCGAAGACCCGTCCGCGACGGGCGGCGAGGTCCGCCGCTGCCTCGCGCTCCCGCGCCTGCCAGTCCGGCGTCCAGAACCATGCCTGCGTCGCGTCGATCACCTTGCAAGGCCGGAGGAGAATTCCGTCTTCCACGATCTCGACCTCGACGGGGTCGCCCTCCTCGAGACGAGCAGCCTTGCGGATATCCGACGGAATCGTGATCTGACCCTTCCCTCGAACCACGGTGCTGCTCACCTGCATGCTCTCCTTTGTGGACATGTCAGAAATCTAGGTTTTCCGAAATTCTTACACTCAGAATAGAGACTGGGGTTCGCTCGGTCAACACCGCGCTTGGGAACCAGGCGTCGGGCTGAAGCCCGACGCCGGCAGGGCGGGGCGGGCCGGGCGGGGTGTGGCGCGGGTGAACCAGGCGTCGGGCTGAAGCCCGACGCCGGCGTGTGCGCGGCTCCGCGTCGGGCTTCAGCCCGACGCGTGGTGTTCCCGCGCGGCGGCGGCCACGATCTCGCGGTACAGAGCCCGGGCGCGTTGCGGGTCGGCGTGGAACACGCCGAGCAGCAGGCCGGGATCCACGAGCCCGGACGGCGCGACCTCTCCCACCGTCTCCGCGTACGAGCTCCACCGCCAGTCCTCGGGCGCAGCGCACACCCCGGCGGCGACCGGGTTCACCGCGACGTAGACACACGACCGCACCAGATGCCCGTCGGCCGCGACCGGCCGCGAGAAGCACGGCGACCGGAACAGGTGGCCCTCGCGCCCGTGCCGCAGGTTGAAGCGGCGGGCGTAGCCGCCGAGGAGACGCTGCAGGCCCGCGCCCAGGTCGGGCTTCGGTGTCTGCACCACGAAGTGGAGGTGCGTGTCCAGCAGGCAGTACGCCTGCACGCGCCACAGCCGCGCGGCCACGACGTCGCGGAGCCGGGCGAGCAGCGCGCGGCGGTCGACGTCGTCGACCACGATCGGCGCCCGGTTGTTCCCCTGCGCGACGACGTGGTGCACCGCGCCGGGAGCCTCGTGGCGGTTGCGGGAAGGCACGGGGACAGGGTCGCGGCCGCACGCCGGCGTGTCGAGACGCTCTTTCGGGCACGGCCGAGCTGGGCGCGGCTGAACCTGGCGTCGGGCTGAAGCCCGACGCCTGCGTGGCGGGCGGGTGGACCTGGCGTCGGGCTGAAGCCCGACGCCGCGTGGCGGGTGGGCTGGACCTGGCGTCGGGCTGAAGCCCGACGCCTGCGCTGGGCACGCGTGGCGTGGGGCTTCAGCCCCACGCCTGGTGTTGACCCACTCAGCCGTTCGCGTCGGTGGGCGTGGTGCGCCGGGCGTGCGGGTGCGCGGCGAAGTACGTCTCGCGGCGGCGGCGGTCGGAGACGTGCGTGTAGCGCTCCGTCGTCGACAGGTCGGCGTGGCCGAGCATCTCCTGCACGCTGCGCAGGTCGGCGCCTCCCTCGAGCAGATGCGTCGCGAACGAGTGGCGCAGCAGATGCGGGTGCACCCGTCCCGGCTCGAGCCCGGCCTTCTCGGCGAGACGGCGCAGCACGAGGAACGCGCCCGACGCGGGTCAGGGCGCCGCCGCGCGCGTTGAGGAACAGGTCGGGCCGGTGACGGCGGTCGAGGTGCGGGCGGCCCAGCGCGAGGTAGCGGCGCACGGACTCGGCCGCGGGACGGCCGAGCGGCACGATCCGCTCCTTGTCGCCCTTGCCGAGCACGCGCACGATGCGCGCGTCGAGGTCGACGGACGCCTTCTGCAGCCCGAGCGCCTCCGACACGCGCAACCCGGCGCCGTAGAGCAGCTCCACCAGCGCGCGATCGCGCATCGTCCGCGGCTGCGTGCCGTTCGCCGCCTCGATCAGCCGCTCGGTCTCGGACGGGGACAGGGTGCGGGGCAGCGATCGCGGCCGCCGCGGCGGCTTCAGGGCGGCGGCCGGGTTCTCGTCGCGGTCGCCGAGCAGGACCTGATGGCGGAAGTACGCGCGCACGGCCGCCAGCCGCCGTGCGACGGTCGACGGGGCGAGCCCGTCCGCCCGCATCGAGGCGAGCCAACGCTCGAGCTCCTCGGTCGTCGCGGCGCCGACCGGGTGCCCGAGGAAGGCGCCGAGGGCGGCGAGGTCGCGGCGGTAGGCGTCGACCGTGCGTGGAGAACGGCGCGCCGCGAGGAGCAGGAGGTACCCCTCGACGTCGTGGTCGGCGTTCTCCGGCACGGCAGACTGATTCGGGTCGCCGGCCCACCGTCCTGCCCCGCTACCGAACGCGGCGCAGCGCCAGCGTCGTTCCCACGGCGATCGCGACCGCCAGCGCCACGGTGATGCCCGCCATCCAGGCGGCGACCCCCATCCAGAACTCGTCCGGGTAGAGACGCAACAGGGTGTCCGTCTCGGCGAAGCGCCAGGTGTCGCCGGAGAAGAAGAGCCCGTGGAAGTCGACGAAGAAGCTGTTCCAGGCGACGAGCATGAACAGGCCGAGGACGGCGGCGATCACGAGTGTCGCCGCAGCGCCGATCCGCCAGGCGCGCAGGAGCTTCGGACGCGTCGACCGCCGCCAGGCGAGGGCGACGGACAGGGCGAGGAGCACGAGGGCGCACCCGATCTGCACGAGGAAGGCCACACCGACGGCGTCCCTCACGTCCTGCATATGGGTCACCTCCCGTCGGTTGAACGCCGGCGACCCGTCCGGCAGCCGGGCCTCGTCGAGCAGCGCGACGCCGGGGCTGCGGGGCCGGATCGCCTCGAGGCCGATCAGCGCCAGCTCGCTCCGCTGCTGGGTGGTGAGCCCGTACCGGTCGGCCGGCACCCGTCCGTGGTCGTACTCGAACGACACGATCCAGTCGTTCGTGACGACCCGCAGCGCCGTCGTCACGAGCAGCGGCGGCACGAGCAACGCGACGACGACGGCGAGGACGGTGACTGCTCGGTGCATGCCAGAGGACAACGGTATCGGCGTCACGCTTCCGTCCGGCCTCGGCCACAGCGGCACGAGCGAGGCGTCGGGCGGCGTCGCTGTGAGAGGATGGTGAGGTCGAACAACAGGGAGGCGATCATGGCTGGACTCGAGATCAAGAACGCGAGCTCGCCCGACGAGACGCGGCAGCTGGCCGACAAGGGGCACGTGGGTGTCCTGAGCGTGGGCGGCAACACGGTTCTCGCCGGTGAGTGGAAGCCCGGTTGGCGGTGGTCGGAGCACGTGAAGCCGATCGCCGGCACCGACAGCTGCGAGGCGACCCATCTCATCTACTGCCTGAGCGGCCGGATGCACATCGTCATGAACGACGGCACAGAGGGAGAGATCGGGCCCGGCGACTTCGTGTCGATCGCACCCGGTCACGACGCCTGGGTGGTCGGCGACGAGTCGTGCGTCGGAGTCGACTTCGGAGGTCACGCCCAGTACGGCAAGGCGTAGCCGCGCAGGTCTACGAGCGGGGGTGCGCGCGGTCGTAGACGCGGCGCAGACGCCGCGCGTCGACGTGGCTGTAGATCTGCGTCGTCGACAGTGACGCGTGGCCGAGCAGCTCCTGGATCGTGCGGAGGTCGGCGCCGCCCTCGAGGAGATGGGTGGCGTACGCGTGGCGCAGCCGGTGCGGGTTGCGCACGAGCCGGCGCAGGGCGCTCGTGTCGAGCCGGCGCCCGCGGGCGGAGAGAAACAGAGCGTCACACGCGCCCCGCGCGAGGGTGGGCCGCGCGCCGCGCAGGTAGAGCGCCACGTCGTGCGCCGCGTGCTCGCCGAGCGGGACGACGCGCTCCTTGCCACCCTTGCCGCGTACGTGCACGGCCTCCTGCTCGAAGTCGACGTCGACGAGGTCGAGCCCGACCGCCTCGGCACTGCGCAACCCGCAGGAATAGACGAGCTCGACGAGCGCGCGGTTTCTCACCTCGAGCGGGGCCTCGCCACCGGCCGCGCCCACCATCGCCTCGACCTCGTCCAGCTTCGGCGCCTCGGGCAGCCGTCGACGGCGGCGCGGCGTGAGCGCCGCTTCCGGGACCCGGTCCGCGCCGAACGTGAAGCGGAGGAAGGACCGCACCGCGGCGAGTCGCCGCGCGATCGTGGCCGGGGCGAGCCCTCGGCGGCCACGGCCGAGCTCGGAGGTGTACGCGGCGAGCGCGCGCGTGTCGACCCGCTCCACGTCCGTTCCACTCGCGTCGAGCCAGCGCGCGAAGTCGCGCAGGTCGGAGCGATACGCCCGCCGTGTCGCGTCGCTCAGGCCGGGGCCGGCGAGAAACCGCTCCGTCGCCGCGATTGTGTCCACGGTCAAGGGTTCTCTCTCCCGGGCCCGCGGTCCTGCCGGCGCCGGCGATGTCGGAACATCGAACGCCGAGCGCCTGTCACGATGCCGCGATGCGGTTCTACGCGATGGTCGCGCTGCTCGTCGGGCTCACCGCGGTCGGCGTGGTCGTCGTGCAGCTGATGGGACGCAAGGATCCCGGCGCCCGACGCACCGGCTCCGTGACCATGGTCGGCGATTCGCTCAACGTCGGCCTGGAGCCGTATCTCGAGCGCGAGCTCCAGGGCTGGCACATCGAGACCGACGACGTCGTCGGCCGCGGCACCGACGACGGCATCGCGGCCCTGGAGAAGATCGGGCGCGACCTGGCTCCGGTCGTGGTGGTCAGCCTCGGCACGAACGACCCGCAATCGGACGCCGAGGGCTTCCGCGCCGACGTGCGGAAGGTGCTCGCTCTCGCCGGACCGGATCGCTGCGTGGTGTGGGCGACGGTGTGGCGCCACGGCGCGAACGACGCTTTCAACCATGTGCTCGCCGAGGAGACGATCGTGAATCGCGCGTTGCGCCTCGTGGCCTGGGACGACATGGTCTCCGAGCATCCCGAGTGGCTCACCGGGGACGGGGTGCACGCCACACCCGACGGGTACGCCGCGCGGGCGAACGCCGTCGCCGAAACGGCACGCGACTGTCTCCCCGGGCAGGGCGAATGAGCGTGCGGGTCGTTCCGCTCGCGACGGGGGCGGACGCCCGCGTCCGCAACGCGGGTGCCGCTTGCGCGGTGGTGCTCGTCAACGGCGGCACCGCACGCGCCGAGCCTGGGACGTGGAGTGCGACGAGCGAGCTGCTCGCCCGGGAGCTCGCGCCGGCGCTGCCGGAGATCTCCTTCGTCGAGGTCCGGTACCGGGTGAAGTCCTGGCAGGAGCTGCCGTCGTGCATCGAGGACGGCCGGGCCGCCCTCGACCTGGCCGTCTCGGGTGGTGCTCGGTCGGTGCTGCTCATCGGCTTCTCCATGGGAGGCGCCGTCTCGGCCGCCGTCGCGGGTCACGAGGCGGTGGGCGCGATGCTCGGGCTCGCGCCGTGGCTTCCCGACCGTCTCGCGCTCGACGACGTGCGGGGCAAGCGGCTCGACGTGCTGCAGGGTGCCTGGGACCGGTCGCTTCCCGGCGTGCCGGGTGTGAGCCCGGCCAGCTCGCGCAGGGGATTCGAGCGCGCTCTCGCGGCCGGCGCGCACGGCACCTACACGCTCATTGCGCGCGGTCTGCACGGCTGCGCGCTTCGCCGTCCGTCGGGGGGGCTGTTTCGCCTGCCGCGCTGGCGCGCCTGGGTCGACCACACGGCGGCAGCCGTCGACCGGTACGCGTCGGAGGCACGATGACCGGGTACCGGCTCCTCCTGCCCTGGCTGCCCGCGGCCGTGCGGGCCGTCTACCGCATGGAGGTGAGCGGAGCGGAGCACGTGCCGCGTGAGGGTGGTCTCATGGTGGCGGCGAACCACCTGTCGGCCATCGATCCCTTCGTGCTCGGCGCAGCGGTGGCGCGGGAGCTGCACTTCATGACCAAGGCCGAGCTCTGGCGCTTGCGGCCGGTCGGGTGGGCGATCGAAAAGCTCGGCGGGTTCCCGGTGGGGCGCGGACGCGGCGACCTCGAGGCGGTGACAATCGGGGTTCGCCTGCTGCAGGAGGGCGAGGCCGTGGCGATCTTCCCCGGCGGCTACGTCCGGAGCGAGGGCCCCTGGTTCCGGGGGGCGGCGAAGATGGCGCTCCACGCCGGCGCGCCGATCCTGCCGGTGCGGCTGTTCGACACGGATCGCGCCGTCGCCGGCCGGAAGGTCGGCTTTCCCCGTGTCCGCGTCGTGATCGGCGAGCCGATCACGGTGGAGCAGGCGAAGCCGACGATCGCGTCGGCCCGTGAGCTCACCGAGCGGCTGCACGCGGCCGTCGACGCGCTCTGACCCTGCAGGACGTGCCCCGATCGGGCATCTTGCCTGGATTGGTGAGGAGGGGTACCCTGTGACCAGAAAGCGTATGACAGTTCAAATCCCAGTTCGCATCCCAGCAGAGGATGCAGAGGCGCTCGACGCTGCGGTCGCGAGCGGTGCCTTCGCAAGTCGCAGTGACGCCATCCGGCAGGCCGTCGACATGCTCCTCAAGGAGTTGCGCGAGCAGGAGATCGTCGAGGCGTACCGGCGCGGGTACGGCAAGTACCCGCAGGAGGAGCGGATCGGACAGGTGGGACTCGCCTTGCTGGCGGAGTTCGTCGCGGAGGAAGAGAAGGGGCAGGATCCGCTCTGAACCGGGGCGACGTCTTCGACGGAGAACTTGCGGAAGGGAGCCACCCGGTCGTCGTGCTCACGCGCGAGCAGGCGATTCCCGTCCTTGCACGCGTGTGCGTCGCGGTTGTCACGAGCCGCGTGCGCGGGATCCCGACAGAGGTGCCGATAGGAAAGTCGGAAGGTCTCGCTCGCGACTGCGTCGTCAACTGCGACAACATCTACACCGTGCCGAAGTCCTCTCTTCGTCGCTACCGCGGCACGCTCGGGCCCGAGGCGATCCGCGCCCTGGACGACGCGCTCCGGATCGCGCTCGGCCTCGACTGACCCGGGGCAGGCACACTCGTCCTTGATGCCCGGACGACGCTGGCAGTACTCCTCGCCCGACGATGCGCCTGTACGCCCTGCCGACCCGGCGGTGCGCAAGGCGAACCTGCGCCGCATCGTGCGGCTCTTCCGGCCCTACAAGGCCCGGCTCGGCTCCGTCGGCGGTCTGATCGTCTTCTCCGCCACGCTCGGCGTCGTCTCGCCGTTCCTGCTGCGCGAGGTGCTCGACGTCGCCATCCCCGAGGAGAACATGCACCTGCTCACGGCGCTCGTGGCGGGCATGGTCGCGATCCCGGTGATCACGGGCGTCCTCGGCGTCTGGCAGACGCTGCTCTCGAACCAGGTGGGGCAGGCGGTGATGCACGACCTGCGCACCTCCGTCTACCGGCACCTGCAGCGCCTGTCGCTGGCCTTCTTCACACGAACCCGCACCGGCGAGGTGCAGAGCCGCATCGCGAACGACATCGGCGGCATCGACAACGTCGTCACCTCGACGGCGACGTCGGTGCTCTCGAACGTGACGACGGTGCTGGCCACCGTGGTCGCGATGCTGCTGCTCGACTGGCGCCTGGCCGCCTTCGCGCTGGTGCTGCTGCCGCTCTTCGTGTGGCTCACCAAGCGCGTCGGCGACCAGCGCCGGAAGGTGACGGCCCAGCGCCAGGCGTCGCTGGCGGACGTCTCCTCGATCGTGCAGGAGTCGCTCTCGGTCTCGGGGATCCTGCTCGGCAAGACGATGGGCCGCGGCGACGACCTGGCCCTGCGCTTCGAGACCGAATCCGGGCGCCTGGCCGACCTCGAGGTGCGCAGCCGGATGACCGGCCGCTGGATGATGGCCGCCATCCAGATGACGTTCGCGATCATGCCCGCGCTCGTCTACTGGTTCGCCGGCTGGACGATGGCGCAAGGCGACGGGACGATCTCCATCGGCACGCTCGTCGCCTTCACGACCCTGCAGACACGCCTGTTCTTCCCGATCGGGTCGCTGCTGGGCGTCCAGCTCGAGGTGCAGAGCTCGCTGGCGCTCTTCGACCGCATCTTCGAGTACCTCGACGAGCGGGTCGAGATCGAGGAAGGGACGCGCACTCTCGACGACCCGCGCGGTGATGTGGCGCTCGAGCACGTGTGGTTCCGCTACGACGACGCGGCGTGGACGCTCGAGGACATCTCGTTCTCGATTCCCGCCGGGACGACCACGGCGCTCGTGGGCGAGACCGGATCGGGGAAGACGACGTGCGCGTACCTCGTGGCCAGGCTCTACGACGCCACCGAGGGCAGCGTCACGATCGACGGCGTCGACCTGCGCGAGCTGACCTTCGAGTCGCTCGCGTGCACGGTCGGCGTCGTCTCGCAGGAGACCTATCTCTTCCACGCCACCGTGCGGGAGAACCTGCGCTTCTCCCGGCCCGAGGCGACGGACGAGGAGATCGAGGAGGCGGCGCGCGCCGCGCAGATCCACGAGCTGATCGCGACACTCCCGGACGGGTACGACACGATGGTCGGCGAGCGCGGCTACCGCTTCTCGGGCGGCGAGAAGCAGCGCATCGCGATCGCCCGGACGATCCTGCGGAACCCGCCGATCCTCGTCCTCGACGAGGCGACGTCGTCGCTCGACACGCAGACCGAGCGTGCCGTGCAGGAGGCGCTGGAGCACCTGTCCGAGGGCAGGACGACGATCGCCATCGCCCACCGCCTCTCCACGGTGCGCGATGCCGACCAGATCGTCGTGCTCGACGGCGGGAACGTGGTCGAGATCGGCACCCACGACGAGCTGCTCGCACAGGGCGGCCGCTACGCGGCCCTCGTGGCCCGCGACGCCGACGACATCGTGGTGCCGACCCCGAGTTAGGCCGACCCGGCGTCGCCCGGGCGTGCGGAGAGGGAACCGGGCATGAGGCTGAAGCCTCACGCCGTGGGGGTGTGCTTCTGGGACCAGGCGTAAGGCTGAAGCCTCACGCCGCGGGTGGTGTGCGGCGGGGGGACCAGGCGTAAGGCTGAAGCCTCACGCCGTGGGTGGTGTGCGGCCGGGGGGACGGGCGTGAGGCTGAAGCCTCACGGCGTGGGTGGCGTGTCGCGGCGGTTGGCGTTGTGCTTCAGCGCAACGCCTGGTTGTGCGGTCGCGGGGCGGGTGCCGCCCCCACGGAGGCGACGAAGCGACTACCGTTCGGGGTGCGGGGCGGAGGGCGTTCCGCGTGACCAGGATCGGGAGACCGTTTCCGTGGCGATCGTGACGTCGGAGACTGGGCTGGGGGAGCACGGCCTCGCGCCGCGGGGACGCGTCCTCCGCAACCCGACCACCGCCCAGCTGTACACGCACGCGCTCGTCCGCGGTGACGGCCGCCTCGCGCACGGCGGGCCGCTCGTCGTCGACACCGGTATCCATACGGGCCGCTCGCCGAAGGACAAGTTCGTCGTGGACGAGCCCGGCTCGCGCGACCGCATCTGGTGGAGCGACGTCAACCACCCGCTGTCCGAGGAGCACTTCGAAGGGCTGCGCGCGAAGGTCGCCCGTCACCTCGAGGATCAGGAGCTGCTCTACGTCGTCGACCACTTCGCGGGCGCCGACCCGGCGCACCGCATCGGCGTCCGCGTCGTCACCGCCAACCCGTATCACGCGCTGTTCGCGAAGACGATGTTCATCGTCCCCACCACGCACGAGCTCGACTCGTTCTCGGCCGACGCGCTCGTGCTGCACGCACCGGGGGTCGTGGCCGAGCCCGACGAGGACGGGACGCGCTCGGGCACGTTCGTCGTGCTGCACCCCTCCCGCTCGGAGGTGCTGATCGGCGGCACGTTCTACGGCGGCGAGATCAAGAAGTCGGTCTTCACCGTCATGAACGACCGGCTGCCGCTCGAGGGCGTCCTGCCGATGCACTGCTCGGCCAACGTCGGCGAGGACGGCCGCGTGGCGATCTTCTTCGGGCTCTCCGGGACGGGGAAGACGACGCTCTCCGCCGACCCCGAGCGCGCGCTGATCGGCGACGACGAGCACGGCTGGGGCGACAGCGGGGTGTTCAACATCGAGGGCGGCTGCTACGCGAAGGTGATCAGGCTGTCGGCGCAGGCGGAGCCGGAGATCTGGCGCACGACGCGCTCGTTCGGGACGATCCTCGAGAACGTCGCGGTGGACGAGGCGGGCGTGCTCGACCTCGACGACGCCTCGAAGACGGAGAACACACGGGCGGCGTACAAGCTCGGGCGGATCACGAACGCATTGCCGACGAAACGCGCGGGGCATCCGAGCTCCGTCGTGTTCCTCACGGCGGACGCGTTCGGGATCCTGCCGCCGATCGCGCGGCTCACGCGCGAGCAGGCGATGTACTGGTTCCTCTCGGGTTTCACGGCGAAGCTGGCGGGCACGGAGATCGGCGTCACCGAGCCGCAGCCGACCTTCTCCGCCTGCTTCGGGGCGCCGTTCCTGCCGCAGCCTCCCGGGGTTTACGCACGGATGCTCGGCGAGAAGCTCGACCGCCACGGGTCGCGCGTGTGGCTCGTCAACACCGGCTGGACGGGCGGGCCGTTCGGCACCGGCCACCGGATGCCGATCACGGCGACGCGCGGCCTGCTGGACGCGGCGCTGTCGGGTGCCCTCGACGCCGTCAGGTACCGCGCCGACCCGGTCTTCGGCTTCGAGGTGCCGGTGGCCGTGCCCGGCGTCGACGGCTCGCTGCTCGACGCGCGCTCCACGTGGGCCGACGCCGACGCGTACGACGCGAAGGCCCTCGAGCTCGCGCGCCTGTTCCGCGCGAACTTCGAGGAGAAGCACGCGGCGAGCACGGGCCCCGAGGTCGCCGCCGGCGGCCCGGTCGCCACGTAACCCACCGAGCTGCGGCTGACCCTCTTCCAGGAGCTCGGCTCCACCGAGTGACCCGCCGGACGGCGTAGCAGCAGACCCGTCCGTTAGCGGGCAATTAGGTCCACGTTGAGGCCCGATTGGGGCCTCCTTCGAGCGTGGCGCACCAGAAAGGAGGTGCGCCATGCCGAACGCTGGAGGCGGTGGCGGGTCGCGGTAGTCACCCACACAGAGAGCACGACGAAGGGCCCCGACCAGGGCCCTTCGTCACGTCAGGGCTGCAGCGCCGGCGGTGTCGACCGCGAGGAGTGCGCGGGTGTTGCCCTTGGCCTGGAAGAGCCGCCTCGCTTCGGCGAGCGCCGCGCCGGCCCCGTCGTCGTCGCCCGACAGCTCCAGCACCCGCGCCCTGTCGAGCTCGATCCGCGCCCGGTCGCCGAGAGCATCCGATTCCCGTAGCACCACCGCCGCCTCGGCGATCAGCCGTTGCGCCTCGTCCAGGTCCCCGCGGAGCGCCAGTCGTTTCGCCGAGACCGAGCGGAGCAACGCCTGCACGAGCCGATCGTCTGCCGACGCACGCTGCGACGCCTCCTCGAGCAGGAGGTCGGTCTCCGCTGACGGGTCGTCGACGGTCAGGTCGGCGAGCTGTACGAGAGCCGTGGAGAGGTAGGCGTTGTCCCCGGTGGCTGTCAGCTGCTCACGCCACTCTCCGAGCAGTGCTCGCGCAGAGTGAGCGTCTCCACGGAGGCGAAGAATCGAAAGTTGATTCGGCATCCAGGCAGTCGTGATCCGCAGCCGATCGTCGTACTCGGCGAGCAGCTCGCGCGACGTCGTCATGAGGTCTGTCGCGATCTCGTCTGCGGTGGCCATGGTGTGGATCACCGCCGCCGAGCCCGCAATCGCCGCCCAGACGTTCCGCGAGTCCCTGAACTCGTGCATGAGCGCCGCGAGCTCGGAGCGCGCACGTTCGACCGGGGTCGGTCCGTGCACGAGGGCGGTGGCGACGGTGGCGACAGCGTTGATGGGCAGCCAGCCTGCTCTGCCGGCGTGCGCCCTGGCGTTGCGAGCCGCGTGCTCGAGAGCCTCCATCTGCTCGTCGTAGAGCCGGGTGGTACCGAGGAACTGCCAGGCCCGCATCAGGCCTCGATCGTCGCCGGCCGCCTCTATCGAAGGCATGACCTCGAGGATCAGCTCGCCGAGAGCAGTCATGGGCAGCCGTGTCCGAAGTGCCGCCTCGTCCCACGCGATCTCGACGCGCGCCCGCGCGAGCAGCGGCTCCGCACTGACAGCGTCCGCCAGCCGCAGCGCCTCCGCGAATGCCTCGCTCGCGGCCGTCGGGTCACCGACCGTGCGCAGCCACGGGCCGAGCTCCAGGAGAACCGCTGCACGGCGTGCGTCATCCGGCAGGAGATCCGCGGCACGCCGCAGGAGAGCGACCGCCGAGGCGTCCGCGGCCTGTGTGGCACGGATCCCGGCGGACGAGAGCCTCTGCCCTGCCGCTTCGGCCAGAGCGGGCAGCTCCGGATCGGCGGGCTGCAGCTCGGAGCGGTAGCGACAGGCCTGCTCCAGGTGCCAGCCGACGAGCTCGTCCGGTCCTGAGCCGTTGCGGTCGAGCCAGGCCGAGGCGCGCTCGTGCAACGAGGCGCGCACCGCCTTCGGGAGCGAGGCGTAGGCCACGTCGCGGAGCAGCGCGTGGTGGATGCTGTACCCGTCGTCGGGGCCGTCCGCGGGCTCGGGGTGGAGGAGGCCGCGGCGCGTCAGCTCCAGCAGAGCCGCGTCGACAGGCGCGCCGGGCTCGGACAGCGCGACGACGATGCCGCGGGTCAGCTCCCGCCCGGCGACGGCCGCCCGCTGCAGGGTGTCGCGTGCGTCGGCGGAGAGCCGGTCGACGCGGCTTGCCAGCACGGCCTCCACCGTCTGCGGCACGTCCTCGAGCGCCGGGTCGCCGCCCTCGTCGGCGACGAACGCGAGCAGCTGCTCGAGGTGGAGCGCGTTCCCCTCGGCTCGCTCGACGATGCGGCGGCGGACACGCTCGTCCACCTCGCCCTCGCCGAGACCCTCGAGCAGCGCCTGTGCCTCGTCCTGCCCGAGCGGGCCGAGGCGCAGAAGACCCACTCCCGACGCAGCGCCCGCCCAGCCGGGGCGCCCGTCGAGCAGCTCCGGTCGCGCGAGACAGATCAGCACCACGGGCGCCGCGAGGCGCTCGACCAGGTACTCGACCAGGTCGAGCAGCGCGGGCTCCGCCCAGTGGAGGTCGTCGAGCACCACGACGAGCGGGTCGTCGCGCGCGAGCGACTCGAGGAGCACGCGCACGGCCCAGAAGGCCTCGCCGCGCGGGACGGTCGCCGCCTGGTCGGCGAGCGCGGCCAGCTGCCGGGCCGCGAGGCGCCCGTCCTCGTCGTCGGGCACGAGGCGGGCAAGCGCCTCCTCCGTGGCCGCGCCGGCTGCCTGGTGCACGAGATCGATCACGGGCAGGAACGTCGAGCCCTCGCCGTACGGCACGCACCGTGTGGTCAGAACGCGGCCTCGCACGAGTGAGGACGCGAGCTCCTCGGCGAGGCGCGTCTTTCCGATTCCCGCGTCACCGAACACCGTGACGGCAACGCAGCGGCGCTCCGCCGTCGTGCGCCCGAGCGCGTCGCGCAGGGCGGCGAGCTCCGGCTCGCGGCCCACGAACGGCGTGTCGATCCGTCGCGCCCGCCCGCGGGCGCCCTGCACGGCCTCGAGCGGCCGGGCGGCGAGCTTCCGGGTGCCGACCGTGACCGGATCGCCCGCGACCACGGCGTCGCGAGCCAGCGAATACGTCGGCTCGGCGGCGAGGATCCCGTCGCGGGGAGCCGCGTCGCGCAGCGCCGCCGCGACCGCGACGACGTCGCCCACGACCGGCGTGTCCGCTGCCCCGACGAGCGCCTCGCCCGTCGCGATCCCGACCCGTACGGCATCGCCCTCGGCCAGAAGCGCCTCACGCAGCTCGACAGCCGCTCGCGCCGCCCGCAGCGCGTCGTCCTCGTGGGCTTGCGGGCACGCCGAAGACGGCCACCGCCTCCGAGCCGAGGAACCGGTCGAGTGTTCCCCCGTGCCGCCCGGCGGCCTCGCTCACCGCGGCCAGGAAACGGTCGACGCGCCGGCGCAGCGGCTCGGGGTCGATCTCCGCCACGTCGTCCAGTGCCGCGGCGAGGACGGTGACCGTCTTGCGCGTCGGCACCTCTCCCACCACGGCTGCGGCGGCCGCCGCGCCCGGCTCGCTCGCCAACAGCGAGGGATCCTGCCGCAGGATGCGGCGCTCGAGCTCCTGCAGCCCCGGCGAAGGATCGATGCCGAGCCCGTCGACGAGTGCGCTGCGCGCGGCCTGGTAGGCCTCGAGCGCCTCCGCCTGGCGACCCGACCGGTAGAGGGCCAGCATCAGCTGGCCGCGGAGACGCTCACGCAGCGGGTTGGCGGCGACATGAGCCTCGATCTCGGCGACGAGGTCGGCTCCGCGGCCCAGCTCCAGATCCGCCGTGATTCGCTCCTCCGTCGCGGCCAGGCGCAGCTCGTCGAGCCGCGCCGCGTCGTTGCGCGCGAACGGCTCGTCCGCCAGATCGGCGAGCGCCGGCCCGCGCCAGAGCGCGAGCGCGCCTGCAAGCGCCTCGGCGCGCTCGGAGGGCGCGAGACCCGCCGCACGCTGGACCGCGCGCTCGAAGCGCACCGCATCGATCGTGTCGGGATCGACGGCCAGCACGTACCCCGGCGACCGGGTGGTGACGACGTCGGGCCCGAGCGCCTTGCGCAGCTCGGAGACCGCGTTCTGCAGCGAGCCGATGACCGTGCGCGGCGGGTTCTCGCCCCACACCGCCTCGACGAGCCGATCGGTGGACACGACCTCGCCCGGCCGTAGCAGCAGCGCTGCGAGCAGCGCGCGCTCGCGACGGCGTGGGAGCGGCGTGACCCCGGCGCCGTCACGGACCTCGAGCGGACCGAGGATCCGGAACTCCACGGAGCGTTTGTAACAGAGCGCACGGACTGAATCCAGGGTCACGTGAGCGACGCATGAGGGGCCTGTGAGCGGGTCACCCGAAGCTTGGCCGGTCAACCCGCCGAGAGAGGTCCCAGATGCCGCGCACCCGATCCGCCACCCCTGCCAACGGCCCGGACGTCATGGCGGAGGGGGTCGTGATCACGCAGCGGCTGGTCGCGCCCGAGCCGGGGCGGGCAAGCGGCACATTCAGCGCCGTCGGTGCCGTCACGGGACAGGGCACCGTGGTCACGGACGCGTTCGTACCGGCCCGTCTTCCAACCGGCGCGCCGCCGACGCTCGTCGAGGGAGCGGTGCGCCTCATGGCGCCTGCGAGCGAGATCGTCCTGACGATCCACACCGTGCTTCGCCCGGTGCCCGGCACCGGTGTCTCGACGGGCGGCGGGACGTGGAACGTGACGCGGGCGAGCGGCGACCACGACGGCCTGCGTGCCGCCGGCGCGTTGACGCTCGTCGTCGTCTACGACGACAGCGGCGCGGCGACGCTCGACCTCGTCCTCACGGGTCGCGTTCCATCCACCCTGCGCGCCGGTGAGCGGCGTGTGAGCGATCGGTGAGCGCGCCCGTCCATCGTCGGCGGGTGTCCGGGAGATGACCTGGCACCCACACGACAAGCGAATGGAGGAACGATGCGCAAGCTCACTCGCACCCAGGGCCCGTCGCTCGCTCTTGCGATGCTGGCCCTCTTCGTTGCCATGGGCGGCATCGCGACCGCCGCGGCCGTCGTGCCGCTGGCCAAGCGGTCGCTGGTCGCCGACAACGCGAAGAAGCTGGGGGGAAAGTCGCTGGCCCAGATGACCGCTGCGTCTGCGGCGCAGGCGCACGCGGCCGCGGAGCAGGCCGCGGCCGCGGCGGCCGAGCTGCCGGGCCCGGCGAGCACGGTGGCAGGGCTCGTGACGATCAAGGCGGGCCAATGGTCGTTCGGTCCGAATCAGGAGGGCGACGCCACGGTCACCTGCGACGCGAACCAGAAGGCGATCGGTGGCGGCTGGGAGGACCCCGGCGGCTGGGCCCACGCGTGGGACAGCCGGCCGACGCCGGACGGCGGCAGCTGGAAGACCTACATCACGATCAGCTCTCAGGCTCCGGGCCAGCAGACGGGCTCGGTCTACGCGGTGTGCATCAAGTGACCCGCCACACCGTCGCCGCAGGCAAGCCCGCTCGTGAGAGGCCCTGTGAGCCGGCCGTCGGCGCTTGCAGCAACCGTGGGCGGGTCGAGCGGGCTCGCGGTTCCAGCAACAGCCCAAGGAGGCAGAGATGAGCATCAGAGTCCATCGGCTGCTCGCGGTTGCAGCCCTCGCGGGAGCGGTCGCCGTCGTCGCCACCGGCGCCGCACGGGCCGACCAGAGCTACCCGGACCCGAGCGGCGACGCCGGCTCGGGCAGCGACATCACAAGCATGACGGTCCGGAACGATCAGGCCGGCGCAATCACGATCCAGGTCTCGACGGCGAACCCGATTGTTTCCAACCACGCCCTGCTCGTGTTCATCGACGCCGACAAGAACCAGTCCACCGGCGGCGATGGTGACGAGTACTGGATGTACGGAGGTCCGCTGGTCGGCGTCGGATTCTTCGCCTGGAACGGCTCCGGCTTCTCCGAGACGAGCCCGGGCAGCTTCAGCGTGGGCGCAGCCGCGGCCAACGTCACGGAGTTTCGCCTCAACCGTGCCGACCTCGGAAACGTCACGAGCTTCAACTTCGCGGTCCTCAGTGCGAGCATCGACGAGAGCGGAGGGGGCTTCGCGATCAAGGGATGGGATCAGGCCGGCTACTTCACGTACGACCTGTCCTTCCCGCACTGCTCCAACGGGACGGACGACGACGGCGACGGGAAGATCGACACCCAGGACCTCGGCTGCTCCGGCCCGACGGACAGCATCGAGGCGGACGAGCCAATCCACATTCGGCTCGGCCAGGCGAAGACGACACCCGCGCGACCGAAGGCCGGCAAGACGGCCGTGGTTTCGGCCGCAGCCTCCCGTGTCGAGACCGGGCAGGCGTTGGACGTCGCCACCGTGACCTGCAACGCCCGCATCGTCGGTGGGAAAGCGCTTCGCGGGACGGGCTCGATCGTCGGTGGCCGCGCGACGTGCAAGTTCCGTCTTCCGCTGACCGCCAAGAAGCAGACGGTTCGCGGACAGATCGCCGTCGAGTACGCGACCTCGACCACGGAGGGCGGCGCGGAGTTCGTCGCCAAGGCAAACGCCAAGACGCCGTTCAGCTTCAAGACGGCGGCGTAGGGGGAAGCCGTCCGCAGCGGCGGGCTCGCGCTCCGCAGCCGAGCCCGCCGCACACTTCTCGTAGGGAAGGCCCGTCCGGAAGCGGCGACACCGGTCGCCGCGCTGTGTGTAGGGTCACGCGATCGACCGGACCAACAAGATCGGAGGGGCCGTGAAGAGAACGTGGAGTCGGCGGCCGATCGGGACGATGGCCGTCGCCATGCTCGCGCTGTTCGTGGCGTTGAGCGGGATCGCCACCGCAGCAGCGGTCGTCCCGTTGGCGAAGAGAGCACTCGTCGCGGACAACGCCAAGAAGCTCGGAGGGAAGACACCGGCTCAGCTGACCGCCGCGTCGCTGGACGCGGCAGCCGGCCTCGTGGTCATCAAGAAGACCGCCAGCGGGGAGATTGCGGTGAACGGCGGTGCGGAGCTGAAGATCGCGTGCGACGCGGGGCAGAAGATCCTCGGCGGCGGCTTCTCGTCGGACGGGACTGTGTACAACCGCGACTCGTACCCGCGGACCGACCAGACGTGGGTGTTCTATCTCGTCAACGCAGGGACGACAGTCGCGAGCGTGACCCTGTACGCCACCTGCCTCAAGTAGCCGCGGAGCGGCATCGGCCCCGCCCCGACTCGACGGGGCGGGGCCGCCCATCCCGCACGCAGTCGGTCACGATGAGCGTCGTGTGAGCGCTGTATGAGCCAGTCCGCGGACACTCGGGGCAGGGTCGCATCCCGGCCCGAGGTGACGACAGGAGGAGCTCATGCAGGCCACGCTCGACTCGCATCCAGATACGGCCGCCGTCCCCCGCGGCGCCGCTACCCTTGACCGGCCGCAGAGGATGAGAGAGACCGGATTGCATCCCCGGATTGCGCTCGTCGCGTCCGGCGCGGCGGCGCTTGCCGCAGCGCTCGTCGCCTCGGCGGCGCTTGTGGCTCCTGCGGCGCCACTCGTCGCCCCCGCCCCTCTCCCCGGGGCGCAGGCCCGGCTCGTCGAGCCGGCCGGCCCCTCACCGCTTCATGCAGCGGCGGCTCGCCGGACGGTCAGCTGGACCGGTGGGCCGATGACGGCGAGCACCGGCGAGCAGGTGACGGTGTTCGTGTCCACGAGGTACACGGCCGAGCAGCACAACCCGCAGGGCTGGGCCGACTTCATCGCCTCCCTGCCGCACGGGGCGGAGCTGGCCTCGGTCACCGCCTACATCGCGCCGCTCGACGAGCTGCAGGAGATCTGCGGCACACAGGCCCTCGGCTGTTACGGAGGCGGGCAGCTGTACTCGTCCGGCGACGTCTACAAGACGGTCACGCCGCAGGAGATCGTGCGGCACGAGTTCGGGCATCACATCGCCGCCAACCGGAGCAACCCGCCGTGGCGGGCGATCGACTGGGGGCCCAAGGCGTGGGCCTCGGACCAGGGGATCTGCACACGGACCGCCGACCTCACCGCGTACCCCGGCGACGAAGGAGACCACTACGACCTCAATCCCGGCGAGGCCTGGGCAGAGTCGTACCGCGTCTTCGCCGAACAGCGGGCCGGCGTTCCTCCGTCGCCCTGGGAGATCGTCGACCCGAGCTTCCAGCCCGATCCGGAGGCGCTCGTCGCGATCGAGAAGGACGTCCTGCAGCCATGGACGGCGTCGACCACGAGGGTCTACAGGCGAAAGCTGACGCTCGAGACGCCGAAGGTCTGGTCGATCCCCCTCCAGACGCCGCTCGACGGCGACATCGCCATCACCGTCTCGCTGCCGAAGGGCGGCTATCACCGCGTGACGCTCCTCGGCCAGGACGGGACGACGGTCGTCGCGCGCGGGCTCTGGTCGGGAACGACGACGCAGCGCGTCAGCATGACGCTCTGCGGTCAGCGCTCGCTCACGCTGCGCATCACACGGCGCGGCTCGGTCGGTCGCGTGACGGCGGTCGTCAGCTTCCCCTGAGCCACCCATGGCGCCTTCCGGCGCGAGGGGTAGGGTCGCCGCAGCGCCAGGCAACCCGAAGGAGGAGCGGTGCGCAAACGACTTCATCGTCCGGCCCCGGCCATCGTGGTCGCCATGCTGGCGCTCTTCGTCGCCCTGAGCGGGATCGCCGCCGCGGCGGCGGTCGTGCCGCTCGCGAAGCGGGCCCTCGTGGCCGACAACGCCAAGAAGCTGGGCGGCAAGACGCTGCCGCAGCTGACCGCGGCGACCACCAAGGCCCTCGGGGCCGCCTCGCAGCTGCCCGGCCCGGCGAGCACCGCGGCAGGGCTCGTGGTCGTCAAGACGCAGTCGGGTGGGCAGATCGCCTCGGGTGAGTTCAGGGAGCTCGGGACGATGTCCTGCGATTCCGGCCAGAAGATCATGGGTGGAGGCCTGTCCTCCGACGGGCTCGTTGCCACGTTCGACTCGTATCCGGCCAACGACACGACGTGGGCCTTCTCCGGGGCCAACCTGGGCAGCGGGCCGGCGAACGTCACCCTCTGGATCAGCTGTCTCAAGTAGCACGCTGCGTGTCAGGCACGACGCGTGTCAGGCACGAGGCCACGTCGCGGCGAGCCGTGTCGTCGTGCCTGGCACGACTGACGCGGTGAGGCTCCGACCCCGCCCGGTGTGGGGCGGGGCCTCGCGGCTGCGACGATCCCGCCGGGTGCGTTCGCGGCGCGGCTGGGGCGGACGATCCGATAGCGTCAGGGTCAATGCACGACGTGCTCGTCGTCGGTGCCGGCTGCGCCGGCATGCGCGCCGCGATCGAGGCCCACGACAGAGGGGCGCGCGTCGCCGTCATCTCGAAGCTCCATCCCACGCGAAGCCACTCCGGGGCGGCCGAGGGCGGCATCAACGCCGCACTGGGGAACACGGCCGAGGACTCGCCCGAGATGCACGCCTTCGACACCGTCAAGGGCTCGGACTACCTCGGCGACCAGGACGCGATCGAGATCCTCACCGCCGAGGCACCGGGCGACATCTACCAGCTCGAGCACTGGGGCTGCGTCTTCACGCGCAACGAGGAAGGCCGTCTCGCGCAGCGCCCGTTCGGCGCCGCCGGGTCGCCGCGCACCGTCTTCGCAGCGGACATCACGGGCCACGTGCTCATCCAGGTGCTCTTCGAGCAGCTGCAGAAGCGGATGGACCAGGGCCTCGAGGTGCTCGACGAGTACTTCGCCTTCCGGCTCGTGATCGAGGACGGCCGGTGCACCGGTGTCATCTGCTGGGACCTGATGGGCGGCGGCGTGAAGCTCGTCACCGGCAAGGCCGTCGTGCTCGCCACCGGTGGGGTGGGCCGCCTCTACCGCGCTACGACGAACGCCTACGCGTGCACGGGGGACGGCATGGCGATGGCGCTCGCGGCAGGCCTGCCTCTGAAGGACATGGAGTTCATGCAGTTCCACCCGACGACGATGTACCCGAGCGGCATCCTCATCACCGAGGGCTGCCGCGGCGAGGGCGGCTACCTGCTCAACAAGGACGGGGAGCGCTTCATGCAGCGGTACGCGCCCAACGCGCTGGAGCTCGCCTCGCGCGACGTCGTCTCCCGCTCCGAGACGACCGAGATCGAAGCGGGTCGTGGGATCAACGGGTCGGTCCTGCTCGACCTCCGCCACCTCGGCGCCGAGAAGATCCGTACGCGGCTGCCCGGCTCACGCGAGCTCGCCATGACCTACGCGAGCGTCGACCCGATCTACGAGCCGATCCCCGTGCGTCCGGGCGCCCACTACCACATGGGCGGCGTCGAGACCGACAACTTCGGCGGGACCGGGGCGGAGGGCCTCTATGCTGCCGGCGAGGTGGCCTGCGTCTCCGTACACGGTGCCAATCGCCTCGGCGGCAACTCGCTGATGGAGACGATCACGTTCGGCCGGCGCTCGGGTCAGGCTGCCGCCGAGTACGCCCTGGGGGCTGCGAGCCCGAACGGCCACGGCGAGGCAGCACGTGCCGACGCCGAGGGGTGGGTGCGCTCGCTGCTCGACAACGACTCGGGGGAGCGGCCCTGGCAGGTCCGGGACGAGCTCGGGCAGTCGATGCTCGAGAACTTCGGCGTCTTCCGCTACGCGGACAAGATGGAGCAGCAGGTCGACGTGCTGGCAGGGCTCCGCGAGCGCTACGAGCGCGGTGTCGTGATCGAGGACAAGGGCGACGTCTTCAACACCGATCTCACCCAGGCGATCGAGCTCGGCTACCTGCTCGACCTGGCCGACTCCATGCTGCAGGCGGGTATCGCCCGCCGGGAGAGCCGCGGTGCCCACTCGCGGCCCGGCGACTATCCCGAGCGCGACGACGAGAACTTCCTCAAGCACTCGATCTCGCAGTGGCAGGACGGACGGCCCCAGCTCTCGTACAAGGATGTGCGCACGACGAAGTGGGAGCCGATGGAGCGGAAGTATTGAGCGCGCGATCGGAGAGATCGGTGCGGAGGGGCTCGTGCAGGTAGCACTCAAGATCTGGCGGTACGACGCACGGACGGGCGACCGCGCCCTGCGCGAGTACGAGGTCGACGTGGCCGCGGAGGCGACGCTGCTCGACACGCTCGACGTCGTCAAGGATCGTGTCGACGGCTCGCTCGCGTATCGCAAGAGCTGCCGCATGATGATCTGCGGCTCCTGCGGCATGCGCGTCGACGGCGGCGCCGTGCTCGCCTGCAAGACACGCATCTCGGACATCACCCAGGACGGGCACGTCCCCGTGGTCTCTGCGATGGGGAACCTCCCGATCGTCAAGGACCTGGTCGTCGACATGGACCCCTTCTGGCAGAAGCTGCGCGCCGTCCAGCCGTACCTGGCGCCACGCTACGACCAGGCGACGGAGCGGGAGAACGTCGTCTCGCGGGAGCGGATGGACGTGATCCACAAGGAGTCGCTGTGCATCAACTGCGGCTGCTGCGTGTCGGAATGCAACTCGATGGAGTCCGACCCCGACTTCCTCGGGCCGGCCGCGCTGGCGAAGGGCTTCCGCTTCGTCGGCGACCCCCGCGACGCCGCCGCGGTCGAGCGCCTCGACCGCTACTCGGAGGAGCACGGGATCTGGGACTGCACGCGCTGCTACTTCTGCAACGAGCGCTGCCCGAAGGGTGTCGACCCGCGCGACGCGATCGCGAAGCTGGGCGCCGAGGCGATGCGCAACGGGATCGACCACGACATGGGTGCGCGCCACGCGAAGTGGTTCGTCGTCTCCGCGAAGACGACCGGCTGGCTGCGCGAGACCGAGCTCGTGCCGAAGACGCAGGGCGTCGTCAAAGCGATCAAGGAGATCAAGTTCGCCATGACGCTGCTGCCCAAGGGGAAGGTGCCGCCGCCGTTCCCGCCGCACGTGGCGGCGGAGGTGGGGGAGTCGCGCGCGCTCTACGACCTCGTCAAGACACAGGGGCGCGACGGCGCGCTCGGCATCGTGCAGGGGGAGAACGCGCTCGGCCGCATCGAGCACGGGTTCGGAGGCAGCGAGAACGGAAGGCATCCGTACGGCGAGGGGTCGTTCGCGCAGCCCTACCTCCCGGGGGAGAGCCCCGAGGACGACCCGAACGTCGTGGCGCTGCTCCAGACGCGGCCGGGGCACGCGTCAACGCCTGCATCCGGCACCGAGACAGAGAAGAGTCCGGCCGAGTGAAGCAGGTCGCCTACTACAAGGGGTGCCTCGCCGCGCTGTCCGCGAAGGAGCTGGACATCTCGACGCGCGCTCTCGCGCCGAAGGTCGGGTATGAGCTCGTCGAGCTGGAATCGGTCACCTGCTGCGGCGCCGGTGACATCCACGAGGCGGAGCCCGACTACTACCTGCACCTGAACGCGCGCATCCTGGCCTACGCGGAGGCGACCGGCTGCGACACGCTGATGACGGTCTGCAACGTCTGCACGCTCAACCTGCGCCAGGCGAACCACCAGCTGCAGATCGACACGCCGCTGCGGGAGCGCGTCAACGACAACCTCGCGTCGGTCGGCGTGCCCCGCTACGAGGGCGGGGTCGAGGTGCTGCACTTCCTCTGGCTCGTCGCCGGAGAGAGCTACGAGCAGCTGAAGCAGGTGGCGCACAAGGGTCTCAGGGGCCTCAAGATCGCGCCGTTCTACGGTTGCCAGATCCTGCGGCCCTCGAAGCTGCTCGGCTTCGACGATCCGGACAAGCCGGACTCGCTGGAGCGGATCATCGCGGCCTGCGGCGGCGAGGCGGTCGACTACCCGGCGAAGATCAAGTGCTGCGGCTTCCCGATCATCCAGGCGCGCGAGGACACGGCGCTGGCCGAGCTGATCCAGCCGATCGAGCAGGCGATGGAAGCGGGCGCCGACGCGATGGTCACGCCGTGCCCCCTCTGCCACCTGTCCCTCGACGCGTGGCAGTCGAAGCTGAAGAAGCAGACCGGCCGCGACTTCAGCATGCCGATCTTCCACCTCTCGCAGCTGATCGGGGTGGCCGCCGGGCTCACCGACTCCGAGCTCAAGTTCCGCCGGCACGTGGTCTCCATGGAGCCGGTGCTCGAGAAGCTGCGCGTCTGAGCCGCGATCCCTGTGCCCGGCCCCGGCCGGATCGTGCTGTTCGGCGCGCCGAGTAGCGTTGCGGCATGGCTTGGGGTTGGTGGCTCGTGGCCGTGCTGGGCGCCCTCGCGCTGGCCTGCCTCGCCTACGGCTGGTTCGAAGCGGGCTGGCTGCGCACGCGGGTGCTCGACGTGCCCGTCTCCGGCCTGCCGGTCGAGCTCGACGGCGTGCGGATCGCACACCTCTCCGACTTTCACCTCGGTCCGCGATCGCGCGGCCGACGTGCCACCGTCCGCGCCGTCGACTGGGTCGTCGGCCGGGCCCCGGATCTCGTGGCGGTCACCGGCGACCTCGTCTCGCATCCGCGAGGCGAGCCCTTGCTGCGGCAGCTGGTGGGCAGGCTCGATCGTCCGTTCGTCGTGCTCGGCAACCACGACGTCGCCGTCACGCGCGACCCCTTCTCCCGTGCGGCCGAGCTCGACGACCTCCGTGAGCTCGGCGTGCTCCTGGAGGACGAGGCGACG
>CAVPGO010000038.1:0-53425 GCA_963703975.1 uncultured Actinomycetes bacterium | reverse complement strand
AAGCGGCCGCTTCAGGGGTGTGCCGCCGTAGGCGGATTGCCGCGCCGGGGATCCGCTGTTGCGGAAGCCCGGCTTGCGGCGAGAGGGGGCGGCTGCGTGATGTCGGTCGCGTCCGGCCGCGAAGCGGCCGCTTCAGGGGTGTGCCGCCGTAGGCGGATTGCCGCGCCGGGGATCCGCTGTTGCGGATGCCCGGCTTGCGGGCGAGAGGGGGCGGCTGCGTGATGTCGGTCGCGTCCGGCCGCGAAGCGGCCGCTTCAGGGGTGTGCCGCCGTAGGCGGATTGCCGCGCCGGGGATCCGCTGTTGCGGATGCCCGGCTTGCGGGCGAGAGGGGGCGGCTGCGTGATGTCGGTCGCGTCCGGGGCGACGGTCGGCGACGTCCTCGAGGTGCACGAAATCCACGTCTTCTACGGCGCCATCCACGCGCTCAAGGGTGTTTCTCTGCGCGTCGGCGCCGGCGAGATCGTCACGCTCATCGGCGCCAACGGGGCCGGCAAGTCGACCACCCTGCGGGCGATCAACGGCCTCAACCGGCCGCGCCAGGGCTCGATCCGGTTCGAGGGCCGTGACATCACGAACGCCTCGCCGCACTCCATCGTCAAGGAGGGATCGCGCAGAGCCCGGAAGGCCGGCGTCTGTTCCCTCGCATGTCGGTGACCGAGAACCTCGAGATGGGCGCCTTCCAGCGCACCGACCGGGAGAACTTCAAGGACGACATGGACCGCGTCTTCGAGCTGTTCCCGCGGCTCCACGAGCGCCGCACCCAGAAGGCGGGGACGATGTCGGGCGGCGAGCAGCAGATGTGCGCGATCGGGCGTGCGCTCATGGCGCGACCGAAGCTGCTGCTCCTCGACGAGCCGTCGATGGGACTGGCACCGATCTTCGTCGAGAAGATCTTCGAGATCGTGCGCGAGATCAACCAGCAGGGGACACCGGTCCTGCTCGTCGAGCAGAACGCGCTGATGGCGCTCGACACGGCGAATCGCGGCTATGTGATGGAGACCGGGAAGATCACGCTCGAAGGGCCCGCCTCGGAGCTCAAGGCCAACGAGCGAGTGCAGAAGGCATACCTCGGCCTCGACTAGATCGATCTGGTGACTGTCACGGCAGGTGACCGTCACCGGTCTCCTCACCCGACGACCAGCGGCGGGTACGGCGGGGCAAGCAGCACTCCGAGGCTGGCCCCCTCGCCGGCGACACCCGCAGCCATCTCGAGCGCCGCCTGCGGGCTGTGGCTCGGCACGAAACCGAGCCTGCGCGCGGCGACCGCGTCGCGACAGCCGCCGACGATGACACGGCCGGCGTGCTCGAGCGCCGGGGCGCAGGCCGCCCAGTCCGCGAACGGGAGGAGCGGGTGGGGGGCGCGTCCGGCCCGATACGAGGCCACGGTGGTCCGGTCGCCCGCGGCCTGCGCCTCGGCCGCTGCGACCTGCTCCGGGTCGGGGTCGCGCAACGCCTCGTACACGGCACGGTACGGCGCCCCCGAAGCACTGTCGAACGTCGGCCGCAAGCCGTGCAGGAGCACGACTGTCCCTCCCGGTGCGAGTGGAGGCCGGTCGCGCCACAGGCGCATGGCGAGACCCAGGCCGACATGTGCCGCGGTGATCGCATGGACGCGGGAGCGGGGTTGGTGCGCGGACTCCCAGGCCACCGGCACGACGATCGTGTCGAAAGGGGCGGCGACCTCTGCCGCCCGCAGCGACGTGCCGCGGAGGAGGGCCTCGGCGTGCGCGATCGAGGGTGGCCCCGAGAGCGCCGTGAAGACATCGAGGCGGCGGTCGAGCCGCTGGAGTGTCGCGCGCCGGATCGACGCGGGAGTGGCGTTGTGCGCCCGCCGCAGCCACGACCGCCCCAGACGCTCGACCGTGGCTTCGTCCCACGGCCAGCCTCGGTAGCGGCCCGACCCGCGTGCGTGGTCGAGGATCAGCGACACACCCATGAGCGGGGCGTTCAGCGCGAGCCGGCTCTCGAGGGCCGTGGCGAGGCGCCACCCGTGCGAGCCGGCCGGCTCGAGTAACGACTCTGCGGTTGCCTCCCGCGGCTCGGCCGGCCCGCAGGCACCGAGGAGCACCGCAGGCCCGCCGTGGAGCACCGTCTCCGCAGACGTCACGGTGACGACGAGATCCGTGTCGAGCAGCTGCGGTGAGACCCGCAGCTCCCGGTCGGCGCCCTGCAGCCGCCGGAGCGACTTGTGTTCGACGTCGTGGACGACGACCGTCCCGCGAAAGCCTCTGGCACGCGCCGGCGGAAGCAGCACCTCGAGCTCGCGCCGGCCCGCCCGGCGCTCGAGACCACCGGCCACGAGCACCGTCTGGCGCTCCGGTGACACGCCGGCACGGGCCAGCTCGTCCAGCGTCGCGGCGAGCGCCGCCCCGCGCGGGTCGCTCCGGGCACCGGGCAGAGGGAGCACCGCCGGCTCGACGACGATCGTGGCGCGTGCGCCTGGAGTCACCAACGCCTCGAGCGGCTCTCCCGAGAGCGGGAAGCGGAGCGCCTCGGCGACCGCCGGCCCGACCGCCGTGATCGGGTCGAGCGGGGCTGGGGCCGAGAGCAACACCGCGTCGTCCGGCAGGGAGACCGAAACGATGCGGGATCCGGACGGAAGCGGAACGCGCCGCATGCCGCTATCCAAGCAGCGGCACTAGGGGATCGAACGACAGAGCCGCAGGAACGTCGCGCGAAAGCCGATCGCACCGTCGAGATGCTCGCCGGTGGAGGGGAGGATCTCCGGGGGCGCCATGGCGGTGCGGACGATAGCGTTGCGTGGGATGTCGCCGAAGACCGTCACCGGGGCCGAGCTCGAGCTCGACGACGGTCCGGCGCGTGACGCCGAGTTGTTCCTCGTCGACGGCAACAACCTCGCCTACCGCGCCTTCTTCGCCCTCCCAGAGGAGCTGCAGACGACCGACGGTCAGCCGACGAACGCTTTGTTGGGGTTTACCAACATGCTCTTCAAGCTCCTCTCCGACTACCGGCCACGGGGTGTCGCTGTGGCGTGGGACACGCGTCCGACCCACAGGACGGAGATCGCGGAGACGTACAAGGAGGGGCGCCGGCCGATGCCCGACCTGCTGCGCGAGCAATTCCCGCACCTCAGGCCGATCGTCGAGGCCTTCGGCTACCGCAATCTCGAGTTCGAGGGCTGGGAGGCGGACGACGTGATCGCAACACTGGCCACCCACGCGGACGGGGCGGGCATCAAGACCTGCGTCGTCTCCACCGACCGGGACGCCTTCCAGCTCTGCTCGGAGAACGTGACCCTGATGATGACGCCGCGCGGTGTCGCGGACGTGAACGTCTACACACCGGAGCGCGTCGAGCTGCGTTACGGCGTCCGGCCCGACCAGGTCCCCGACTTCATCGGGCTGAAGGGCGACACCTCCGACAACATCCCCGGCATCCCCGGCATCGGCGACAAGACGGCCGGGCAGCTGATCGCGCAGTACGGGTCGCTGGAGAGCGTGATCGAGCACGCCGCGGAGCTGTCGCCCGCGAGGAGCAAGTCCGTCACCGAGCACGCCGACCAGGCTCGAGACTCGAAGCTGCTCGCCACGATGCGGCGCGACCTCCCGCTCGACGTCGAACCTGGCGAACTCGTCTCTGCGCCGCCGGACCGTTCGCAGCTGAAGGAGATCTTCCGCCAGTTCGAGTTCAGGGCACTGCTGGGGCGGGTCGAGACGCTGGACGAAGCGCTGCCGGCGGCAGACCTTCGTCTCGTCGAGGACGGCGTTGCCTGGAGGGAGGGGGGCCTTGGGACCGTCCGTGGGCAGGTTGGAGTGGCCTGGGACCATGAGCAGGCGGCCGTCGCGTCGGACAGCGGCGTCGTCACCGTTGCTCGGGCAGGACTGGACGATCTCCGCGTCGCGCTCCAGGGCGCCGACGTCGTCGCTCACGACGCGAAGGCGTTGCGGCTCGGGCGCGCTCCCGCCGACGACACGCTGCTCGCCGCGTATCTGGTCGACCCGGGGCGTGCCGGGTACGAGCTCGACGACCTCGCAGCCGAGCATGGCATCGAGCTCGTGCCAGAGCCTGCGGCCGAGGAGACGACCGCCGCGCTCGTGCGACGAGCCGAGGCCGTCCGCCGTCTGGCCCCCATCCTGCGCGAAAAGGTGCGTGAGCGTGGCTCGGAGCCGCTCTACGACGAGATCGAGCTGCCGCTCACCACGGTGCTCGCGGCGATGGAAGACGCCGGTGTGCGGATCGACACCTACCGCATGGGCGAGATCACGGCGCGACTCACAGACCGGGTCGAGGAGCTCGAGGCGCGGGCGGTCGAGCTGGCCGGCGAGCCGTTCCAGCTGGGCTCCACCCCGCAGGTGGCGCGCATCCTCTTCGAGGTTCTCGGCCTGACACCCGGGCGCAAGGGGAAGACCGGCTACTCGACCGACACCCGCGTGCTGCGCACGATCCGCCACGAGCATGAGATCGTGCCGGTGCTCGAGGAATGGCGCGAGCTGACGAAGCTGCTCAACACGTACCTCGGTCCGCTGCCGGCGCTCATCGACGAGCGCGACGGGCGCCTTCACACCACTTTCAATCAGGCCGTCGCCGCCACCGGGCGCCTCTCCACCTCGAACCCAAATCTCCAGTCCATTCCGGTGCGCACCGACCTGGGACGCGAGATCAGGTCGGCCTTCGTGGCCGAGGAAGGCCGGCGGCTCCTCTCCGCCGACTACAGCCAGGTCGAGCTGCGAATCCTGGCGCACATCTCGGGAGAGCCGGTGTTGCGCGAGGCGTTCGCGCGCGGCGAGGACATCCACGCCGCCACCGCCGCCGAGGTGCTCGGCAAGGACCGGGCAGAGCTGACCCGCGCCGAGCGCGACGTCGCGAAGATGGTCAACTTCGGGATCATCTACGGCATCTCCGCGTTCGGGCTCTCCGAGAATCTCGAGATCGCGCGGGAGGAGGCCCAGACGTACATCGACACGTATCTGGCGCGCTTCCCGCTCGTGCAGGAGCTCATCGAGCGGACGGTCGCTCAGGCGACTGCCGAGGGGTACGTGACCACGCTCCTCGGCCGGCGCCGGCCGATCCCCGAGCTGCGCGCGGCGAACTGGCAGACCCGGTCGCTGGGCGAGCGCCTCGCTGTCAACACGATCATGCAGGGCACGGCCGCGGATGTGATCAAGGTTGCCATGGTGCGGATCCACGACCGTCTGCGGGCCGAGGGGCGAAGCTCGCGCCTCGTGCTGCAGGTGCATGACGAGTTGCTGCTCGAGGTGCCCGAGACGGAGGTCTCGAGCATCCGCGACCTCGTGCGCGACGAGATGGTGGGCGCCTACCCACTCGACCCGCCGCTCGCCGTCGACGTCGGCGTCGGCGACAACTGGGCCGACGCGAAGGAGTGACGCCCAGCGTCGACCGGTGATCACCGGCGGCGCCGGCCTGGAGACCCTTCGACGGAGGCGATGGCGGCCTCATCCCAAGCGCCGGTCGCGGCGACCTGATCGGCTCGAACGCACGCAAGAACGGGCCTCGCCGGCGTGTGCAGGCGTTGTCCGGCCCGGATCGGGCGTCCCGGCTTTCCCCTGCACGTTCCCTCCATCGAGCGGATTCGCGGCCGTGATCCCCAGCTATACTCCGCGCTCCACATGGCAAACGACACCGTAGAGAAGCCCACAGCCGTCGAAGCCGGCGTCTGGACGACCGGGCCGGACGGGGAGCTCGTCCCCGACTACGACAGCACCTTCCCCACGATCAACGAGGGCGAGGTGGTGCACGGCACCGTCGTGCGGGTCGACAAGGACGAGGTGCTGGTGGACATCGGCTACAAGTCCGAAGGGGTCATTCCCGTCGCCGAGCTGTCCATCCGCCGCAGCGTGAACCCGGCCGACGAGGTCGCCGTCGGCGAGGAGATCGACGCGCTCGTGATGACGAAGGAGGACGCCGAAGGGCGGCTCATCCTCTCGAAGAAAAGGGCACGGTTCGAGCTCGCCTGGAAGGCGATCGAGGCGGCCGAAGCCAGCGGCGACCCTGTCAACGGCCGTGTCATCGAGGTCGTCAAGGGCGGTCTCATCCTCGACCTGGGCGTCCGCGGCTTCCTGCCGGCGTCGCTCGTCGACATCCGCCGTGTGCAGGACCTGGACGAGTTCCTGGGCAAGGAGCTCCGCTGCAAGGTGATCGAGCTCAACCGCTCCCGGAACAACGTCGTTCTCTCCCGTCGCGCGGTGCTCGAGGACGAGCGCAAGGAGATGCGCCAGGCGATCCTCGACCGGCTCAACCCCGGCGACGTCGTCGAGGGGACGATCTCGAACATCGTCGACTTCGGTGCCTTCGTCGACCTCGACGGCATGGACGGTCTCATCCACATCTCGGAGCTGTCGTGGTCGCACGTCAACCACCCGTCCGAAGTGCTCGAGATCGGCCAGACGGTGCAGGTCAAGGTGCTCGACATCGACCGCGAGCGGCAGCGCATCTCGCTCGGTCTCAAGCAGACCCAGACCGACCCCTGGCAGCAGGTGCTCGACCACTACGGCGAGGGGGACGTCGTCGAGGGACGCGTCACGAAAGTGGTCACCTTCGGTGCGTTCGTCGAGATCCTGCCGGGTGTCGAGGGCCTCGTGCACATCTCCGAGCTCGCCGCCCACCACGTCGAGAACCCGCGCGAGGTCGTCTCGCAGGGCGATCCCGTCAACGTTCTGATCCTGGAGATCGACGGTGAGCGCCGGCGCCTGTCGCTGTCGCTGAAGCGTGTCGAGGAGGGCGCCGTGCCGCTGCCGCGTCCGGACGGTGCGCCGTCCGTCCACGACACGCCGACGCCCGACCTGAAGCTGTCCGAGGAGGCGTTCCCGCAATCCGCCGCCACCGCGCCGGGCGGCCTCGAGGACGCCGTCGAGGCTGAGGCGGACGCCCCAAGCGACGAAGCGGAGCTCGAAGCCGAGCTCGCCGGCGAACCGGAGCTCGAGGCCGAGCTCGCCGACGTGGCAGAGGAGGCTCCGCTCGTGGAGCTGGAGCCGGAGCTCGTCGCCGCCGCGGATGCGGCGGAGGCCGGGGCGGACGCCGCCACCGAGCCCGACGAGTCCTGAGGGTCTTGTCCCGGCCGCTCGCGGTCGCGATCACCGGCGGCATCGGCGCAGGCAAGTCCACGGCGCTGGCCGCGTTCCGCGCGCGCGGTGCCGCCACCGTCTCGAGCGACGAGATCGTCCACCACCTGCTCGCCACCGACGACGACGTCAAGACGGCGCTCGTGGGGCGCTTCGGGACGGAGATCCTCGGTGACGACGGGCGCCCCGACCGCGAGCGCATCGCCCGGATCGTGTTCGGCAGCCCCTCGGACCTCACCTGGCTGGAAGGGCTGCTGCATCCGATCGTCTCGCGCGAGTATCTGGACTGGCGTGATCAGCTCGCCCGGCTCGACGAGCCACCCGCCGTTTGCGTGACCGAGGTGCCGCTCCTCTACGAGGTGGGGGCGGAGACCCGGTTCGACAAGGTCGTCGTGGTCACTGCGCCGCGCCAGCTGCGCGAGGCGCGGCGTCGCGCGCCGCGTGACAGCCGAGACGATCGCCTGCTCCCCGACCGGGAGAAGGTGGCTCGCGCCGACTATCACTATGCGAACACCGGTACGCTCGAGGATCTCGACCGTTGGGTGACCGGCATGCTGGAGGAACTGACGCGCCAGGTCGACACCGTGGGGGCGTGAGCCGACGGCTCGTCGTCGCGCTTGCGGCCGCGGCAGCGCTCGTCGCCGCCGGCCTCGCCGTCTGGCACGCCGAGCCTGTCTGGCTCGACCGGCTGCGCTATCCGCTGCGGTACGAGGCGATCGTGACGGCGCACGCACGCACCTACGACCTCGACCCCGCGCTGCTCGCGGCGGTCATCTACACGGAGAGCAGGTTTCGCGCGGATGCTCGCTCCTCGGCCGGCGCACTCGGTCTGATGCAGCTCCTCCCGCAGACCGGTCAGGCGATCGCCCTGCGCACCGGCGGCGACCGTTTCGTCGTGACCGACCTCCTCGATCCGGAGATCAACGTCCGCTATGGCTCGTGGTACCTGCGCGAGCTCGAGCGCAGGTACGGGAGCACGCGCACGGCGTTGGCCGCCTACCACGCGGGACCGGGCAATGTCGATCGCTGGCGGGAGCAAGGGGTGGGGATCCAGTTCCCGGAGACGCGCGCCTACGTCGAGAAGGTACTCAGCCTCGTTCCGGTGTACCGTCGCGCCTACCCCGACGCGCTCGCCCCTACCGAATAGCGTCCTGCAGCATGGGCGCATGGTGGGATCCGCTCGGGGGATCCCACCCTGCGAGATGCCTACGTGCCTGGAAGCTCGCGGAAGAGGACGATCGTGTAGGCGTCCTCGACCGTCGGGAACCAGGGCGGCGGCAGGTACTGGAGATCGGGCTGGTAGCCGTAGTCGCGCGTCTGGAACATCGTCAGGGAGCCACCGTTCTTCGTGGCCGACGAGCCGCGGAAGATCATGTTGTTGTGCGACCCGTCCTGCGTGTACGTCTTCCAGGTGCCGGTCTGCGCGAGCACGGAGCACTGCCAGGACATGTTGTTGCCGACGTACTGGGCGACCACGACATCGGTGGTGGCCGCGAGGCCGAGCACGTCGTCGGAGTTCGAGACGACGCTGATGTCGCCGCCGACGACGATGTCGACGGTCGAGGCGACGGTGACGCGCCCGTTGACGACGCCGGAGACGAGCGCCGTCTGGTCGGTGTAGATGGCGCCGTTGGCCGGGACGGTGTAGGTGGTACCGCTGGTGCAGGTCGGCGCCGTGTCCGCGATGTCCTTGCCCGCCGTCTTCGTGCACGGCTGGATCGTGAAGGTGCCGTTCGAGTTGAAGACGATCTTCCACGCCGCCTTGGCGGGGTTGTTGAAGTACATCGACGGGCTGTTCGACTGCGCCGCGCTCTTCACGTCGACGAACGACGTGACGAAGTTCGCGAAGTTGATCGGGTTCTTGATCTGCGTGCGGATCGTGCTCGAGTCGTACGTCGTCGCGCCGTTCTGGAGCGTGTACGAGCCGGTGATATTGCCCTCCGCGTACATGTTGGCCGTCGCGATGCCGTCGTGGTCGATGTTTCCGTTGGCGTAGATCTTGCCGTTCGTCGTGGCGCCCGAGCCCCAGCCGACGTCCCCGTCGACGACGCGGTAGAAGTCGGCGAGCGACGAGGGGCGGATCTTCGTCTCGACGACCCGGTACTCCGTCGTGCTCCCCGTCTTGCGACCCGTCGCGAGGACGCGGAGCGTCGGGTCGAGCGCGCTGGGCGGGGTGATCTGGAGGCTGTACTCGTAGCCGTTCGGGAGCGAACGCCAGGTGTCCGACCCGTTGGGGTACGTCCACAGCAGCCCGTACGCCCATGGAGCCCCCGCGGCGACCAGCGTGCCGCCCGGCTCCCGCCTCGTCGCTTCGCCCGGGTGGACGTTGTGGAGGTAGTAGAGGCGGTCGTCGACCATCTTCGCGATGTAGTCCTCGACCCCGGCCTCCGCGGCCTGGAACGCGGCCTCGCGGCGGCTGTTCTGGCTGGAGCGGGTCTGCTCGTTGGTGGCGAGGCCCATCAGTGTCACGGCGAGGATGGCGAGCACCGCCGTCAGGAGGACGACCATCGCGAGCGCGAAGCCCTCTTCGCCACGCGCGCAGCTGGTGTCGAGCCGTTTTCTCATACGTCTGACCTCAGGGTTACGTTCTCGGAGAAGGTCGTGCTGCGGCCGTTGTTCGTACGCACCGTGAACTGGATGCGCACCTCCCGCACCGCGCTCGCCGTCGTGGTCGTGTTGCCGTTCGTGTCGTAGAACGTGAAGGGCGCCGCCGTCGTGATGTTGCCCACGAGGTTGCGATACGGGCCCAGAGCCCCGCCGCCCGGCCACACCCACGGCCATCCGTCCGTGTCGGTGCTGGCCACCTCGGCCCGCTGGAACGTCCCGCCCGAGATCCGATACGAGACACGTCGCAGGTGGAAGGGGTTGCCTCGGTCGGGTGTCAGGAACTGGATTCCGGTGCCCGTGGTGATGCTCTCGATCGGATCCGTGGGATTGACCGGTGCCGGGTCGCCCGTGTACGCCTGCCGCAGGTCGCTGGCGAACCGGTCGAGGGCCGTCCGGGCCTCGGTCTGCAGGGTGATCGAGTCGGCGATCGTGGCGCTGTGGTTCGCCACGCTGCTGAGCACGGCTGCGAACGCCGTGCCGATCAGCGCCAGAATGGTCAGTGTGACGAGCATCTCGGTCAGCGTGAAGCCGCCCTCGCCGTGGCGGAGGCGGGCGCGCACGCTCACGGGACGCTCACCACGACCGTGATGCTTCCGCTGGCGTTCACGTTCAGCGTCTGGCCGGTGCCGGTGCCCGCGGCGTTCCAGGCCGTGGCCGTGTAGTAGGTCGACGGGGTGCCGTTGGTGCTTCGCGGGACGTCGAAGGTGATGTTTCCGCCGGGGTCGGAGGTGCCGGTCATGAAGTACCCCGGCGACGGGCCACCCTGGATGTCGACGCGCACACCCGGCACGGGGCTGCCGCTCTTGCGCACCTGGACGATCACCGACCGCGTCGAGAGCGCACCCCCGAGCGAGACGTTGTACGTCGAGGTCAGGGTCGTGGGGTAGCCGGCCGGGACGGTGAGCGTCGTCGACGGCGTGTAGTAGCGTGACGGCCCCGGCAAGACCTCTTTCATTGCGCCCACGGTGTACTGGATGCCCGGGATGATCGGCTCGCCGTTGAGCGAGGAGACGGTCAACGTGCCGCCGCTGTAGTTGAAGACCTGCGCCCGGCGACCCGAGGCGACGTACACCTTGAAGAGGCTCGCGGTGCCGCCGTTCGTGTAGTTCGGGATGTTGACGAAGATCGTGGCCGGCTTGTAGATGCGGATCGAGGTGCTCGCCGTCTGGCTCGGGGCGAGGGCAAACCGGCCCGGAGCGTTCGGTGGGGTGTCCTCGGGCATCGTGTTGTAGCCGGGGACGCTCGTCGTCACGTCGTAGTAGGGCTGGCCGCCCGTGGTGGGCGTCAGCGCCGGGAAGGTCGCGGTGCCGGTCGAGTCCGTGACGTCGCTCAGGGGGGCGCTCGGGCCGGCGCTGAGGCTGATCGTCGCGTTCTGGATCGGGGTGGCCAGCGCGTAGTCGACGATCGTGGCGTTGATGATCGCGTTGTTGATGCCGCCGTAGGGCGCGCGCGTCGCCGGCGCGATGTAGGTCACCGAGCGGATCATCAGCTTGCTGTCTCTGTTGCGGGTCACCGTCACGGTGATGCGCTTGTAGTTCGCGGCCGTCGCGTAGCTCGTCGGCGTCGGGTCGTTGACATACGCGATCTGCGTGACCATCGTGCCGGTGTTGTTCCCGGACGCGCCGGTGTTGAGACTGACCTGCTGATTCGCCTGCGCCGCTGTCACCGCACCCGACGGGTTCCCGGCGACGATGCCGACCTGGTTGTAGGGGAGCCGTCGGATGAACTCGATCTGCTGCAGCGCCTGCTGTTTCGCCAGGGTGCGCTCGCGGGTCAACTGGTGCTCCGTGACCCCGGACGCGAGCAGGCCGGCCAGCCCTGTCGCGACGATGAGCATGATCACCAGCGCGACGACAGCCTCGATCAGGGTGAAGCCACGCTGATCGTAAGCGAGGCCAGCCCGTCCCGAGACGATTCGTGCCAGAGCGCGCGCCATCTGCATCTGCGCTCACGTTCTCGGCATCCCGCGGAACGAGCCGTCCCCCGTCAGGGGGATATTCCCGCGAAACCCTCGAACGGGCGAGCAAGTCGAGCTCACACCGCAGGTGCCCCGACGACGATCGCGAACGTCGCACGGCCCGTGTTGCCGCGGGTGTCGACCGCCTCCACCTGGACGGCATAGCGGCCCGGTGCGAACGCCGACGTCTCGAGTCCGTGCGCGAGATAGAACCGATATCGACCCTGCCGCGCGGCCTTGTTCTGGCGCGTCCAGCGTGCGAAGAAATCGTCGTAGAGGTCGTTCGAAGGGATCGTCGCGCGAACGTCGACCGCGGTGCGCCACGGAAGCGTCGTCCGGCCCGTGCGGTCGAGCACGCGCCACCGCAGCGCTGCGGGCGTCACCGGCTTCGAGTCCCACGGCGCAGGGACGGGGAGCGGCGTCGTGTCGCTCGCCTCGACGACCAGGTCGACGCGGCCGGAGGCCACGCGCCTGGCGAGGGCTCGGCCGCTCCGTTCGATTCTGAAGCGTGCGATCCGGGGTCGTGTCGTATCGTGATAGGGGCCGATCGCCCCAGCCCGGAGCGGGTTGACGTACTCGCCGTCGACCATCTCCGAGAAGTGGACGTGCGCCCACGGCGCCTCGACGTGACCGATGACAGTTCGGTACGCGACGACCCGCTGACCGTTGCGTACCGTCGGCCTGACGTGCCAGTACTGCATCTCCCGGTGACGATCGTCGGCGACGACCGCGACCGTCTCGGGCCGGAACGACTCGAGACGGGCCTCGCCAGAGACCGTTGCGTAGACGGGTGTCCCGTTTGCGCATGAGATGTCGATGCCGAAGTGGAACGAGCTGCGCATACCCTTCGGGGTCATCCCGATGCGGGGATCGCCGAAGAAGCCCCGCACCGGATGCTGGTGGTGGAAGGGCTTGACCGGCCAGCCGTATGCGGGTGCGGGCGAGGTATCGCGGGTGCGGGCCACCTGTGTCGCCGACGCAGTGCCGGTGTAGAGCCCGAGTGAGACGAGAGCGAGCGCGACGCCCGAGAGAAACGCTGCGCGGGAGCGCCGGAACGCGTCCGAGCGCCGTCTGCATGTTGTGTGCGTGGTAGCCATGGCCCCACGCTCGATCCGGCCTCAAATCGGCCCCTCACTCGGACCTCACCGAGCGCTAACGCAGACGCGCAGGGTGAAACCGTCGCGAGCCGCCGCCCGCGAACGGATCACCGCGGGCCAACAGGCCACCCATCGATCGGCCGTCCCAGCTGGATTCCGGGACGGGAACGTGCTCTGATCAGCACGTGGACGGCGACGGCGATCCGCTGTCTCTGGACGGAACGGGAGCGGACGAGAGGCCGCCGCGATCGCGGGTCGAGTTCCGCGTGCTCGGGCCGCTCGAGGTTGTCATCGACGGCCGGCAGGCGCAGGTCAGCGGTCGGAACCAGCGTGCCGTCCTCGCGCTCCTCGTTCTCCATGCGAACCAGCCGGTGTCGACGGAGCGGGTCGTGGACGAACTCTGGGGCGAGCAGCCGCCGCGCACTGCCACGACCTCGGTGCAGAATGCGATCTCGCAACTCCGCAAGCTCGTGGGCGTCGACCGGCTCGTAACGACACCGGCCGGCTACGTCCTGGTCGTCCAGGAGGGAGAGCTCGACGCCGCCTGCTTTGAGGCGCTGCTCGCAGCGGCCCGCGGCGCCGACGCGGACGAGCGGCTGGATGTGCTTCGGCGGGCGTTCGCCTTGTGGCGCGGGCACGCACTTGCGGACCTGGAGCAGGAGGGCTTCGCGCAGGACGAGGCGCGCCGGCTGGAGGAGCTCAGAACGGTCGCGGTCGAGGAGCGGCTCGATGCCGAGATCGCCGTCGGCCGCCACGGCGAGTCGATCGCCGAGCTCGAGGCGCTGATCGCCCGGCAGCCGCTGCGTGAGCGGCCGCGCGCGATGCTCATGCTCGCGCTCTATCGCTCAGGGAGACAGGCCGACGCGCTGCAGGCGTACCACGAGGCCAGGCGCACGCTGGTGGGCGAGCTCGGGCTCGAGCCGGGGCCGGAGTTGCAGGAGCTCCACGCCGCGGTCCTCCGCCAGGATCGCGCCTTGCGTCCTGCCGTGCCGGCCATCGACCTGGACGACCATCTCGATCGCGTCGCCGATGCCATCCTTGCTGGGCGTGTCGTCGCGATCCTCGGGCCCGGAGCCGTGACAGGAGACGACGGGCCGTGGCGTCCCGGCAGCTCTCGCAGACCACCGACCGCGTCCGAGTTGGCGGCGCACCTCGCAATGCGGTTCGGTGTCGAGGATGCCGGGCAGCTCGCACGCGTCTCGGAGTTCGCCGCCGCGACGCAGGGGCTCGGGCCGCTGCACGACGAGCTGGACGCGGTCTTCCGTGTCGAATACGAGCCAGGCCCCGTGCAGCAGCTCCTCGCGGGGCTTCCCTCGGCGCTTCGTGCGCTCGGCCGGCGTCAGCCGCTCATCGTGACAACGGGCTTTGACACGACCGTCGAGCGGGCGTTCGCCGCCGTCGGCGAAGAGCTCGACGTCGTCTGCTACCTCGCGGGCGGCCCGTTCCGTGGTCGATTCGCCCACGTGTCCGCGGCGGGCGAGATCACCGTCATCGACGAACCGAACGCCTACAACGGCCTGTCGCTCGACGCTCGACCCGTGCTTCTGAGGGCGCACGGCCGGATCGATCCCGATCCGGGCCGCGAACGCGAAAGCTTTGTCGTTTCGGAGGACGACCACATCGACTACCTCACGGACGTCGAGTCCGCCGGGGCGCTCCCGGTGATGCTCGCGGCCCAGCTTCGGCGGAGCCACATCCTGTTCCTCGGCTACGGGGTCGACGATTGGAGCCTGCGGGTGTTCCTCCGTCGTGTTTGGGGCGCCGATCGGCTCGGTTACCGCTCCTGGGCGATCGACGAGAGCTCCGACCGGCTCGCGCGCGAGCTCTGGCGCCAGCGCGACGTCGACGCGTACGAGATCGCGCCCGAGGAGTACGCATCGAAGCTGCGCGAGCGGATTGCGGCGCGTGCCCCGCTCGAGGCGCAGTCGTGACTACACACGTCGCCGCCTCTCCGTTCCGCGGCCTCGCGCCGTTCGGGGAGAGCGATACAGACGGCCGATTGTTCTTCGGCCGGGACACGGAGACCGAGATCGTGGCAGCCAATCTCATGGCGTCTCGTCTCACGGTGCTCTACGGGGCGAGTGGGGTCGGGAAGAGCTCCCTGCTCCGCGCCGGCGTCGCGCGTCGACTGCGCGCCGAGAGTGCTTCGAGTGGCACCCGCCAGGCGGTCGCCGTCTGCAGCGACTGGAGAGGCGATCCGATCGCAGCGGTCGCCGACGCGGTGGTTGCCGCGGTCGCAGCGCACGTCGACTCGGGCGTGCAGCTGCCCTCCGAGCATGACGCTCGCCGACCGGCTGGAGGCGTGGAGTGGGTTCCTCGACGGCGAGATCTATCTGGTGCTGGACCAGCTCGAGGAGTACCTCCTGTATCACGGCGCCGACGGCGGGGGCCCGCTCGCGGCTGCCCTCTCCGAGATCGTGACGCGCCCGAGCCTGCGGGTCGACGTGTTGGTCGGCATTCGAGACGACGCGCTCAGCCAGCTCGATGTGTTCAAGTCCCGCGTCCCGCAACTGTTCGGCAACATGCTGCGCCTCGATCACCTGACACGTGACGAGGGCCGTAAGGCGATCGTCGGGCCACTCGGGGAGCTCAGCGGGCTCGGGTCGCCTCCGGTCACCGCGGAGCCCGAGCTCGTGGAGAGCGTTCTCGACGACGTGTCGGCGGGGAGGATCGCCGTGACCGAGGGGCGCGGCGTGCTGCCCGATTCGACCGCGAACGGACGCATCGAGGCGCCATACCTCCAGCTGGTGATGGAGCGCCTCTGGGACGTCGAGACCTCCCGTGGATCGGATGTGCTTCGAGCAGCAACGCTGACCGAGCTCGGCGGTGCGGCCCACATCGTCGCGGAGCACCTGGAACGCGCTCTCGCCTCACTCGACCCGGCCGGTCAGGACCTCGCCGCCCGCGTGTTCGGCTTCCTGGTCACTCCCTCGGGCACGAAGATCGCACATCGGGCGGGGGACCTCGCGCGTTACGCCGGCGTCTCGGAGGAGGAGCTCCGACCGGTTCTCGACCGCCTGGCCTCGGAGCGCGTGCTGCGACCGGTGCCGGACGGGCATGGCGGCCCACCGCGGTACGAGATCTTCCACGACGTCCTCTCGGACGCCGTGTTGGGATGGGGTGTGCGCCACGAGGCGGAGCGCGAGCTCGAGCAGGCGCGGCTCCAAGCACGGCTCCGCCACCGGCGTCTCGGCGTCGTGGCAAGCGCCGCCGTCTTCGGCCTCGCCGTCATGACGGCGTTGACCGTTTGGGCGCTCGTCGAGCGCGACAACGCGCAGCAGACGGCGCTGGAGGCAAAGGCTCGCGAGCTCGAGGCTCGGGCAGTGACCTTGCTTCCCACCGACCCCGAGCTGGCAATGGCACTCGCAGCGGAATCCGCACGCACGTCACCGGTTGCGACAGCGGAAGACGTGCTGCGGCAGACGCTCATGGCCAATCACCTGCTGCAGGTACTTCCGGCCCATGGCCCGGTCGTCGACGTTGCGTTCGAGCCTCTCGACCAGATCTGGACGGGCAGCGCTGACGGACGTGCGCGCTACTACCAGTCCCGCCCGTTCCGGCTCGTGCTCGAGACCCGGCATCGGGCACCGGTGACGAGGGTCATCCCCGCCTTCGTCGGAATGGCAAGTGCCAGCCTCGATGGCACGGCGCGCATCTCGGTGACCCCCGACATGGCGGACCTCGGCGAGAAGCCGCACGTGCTGCGGCATGCACAGCCTGTCATGGCGCTCGCACAGTCGATGCGATGTCGCGGCGGGGCACCGTGCCTCGTGACCGGCGCCGGCCGCATCGTCTCGACCTGGGACCAGCGCAGCGGTCGCCGGTTCGCCGCGATCAGGCTGCCCGCGGTCATAGGCGAGATCGCCGTCCTCCCGTCGGGCCGGGCCGCGGTTCGAGCTGCCGACGAGATCGTGCGCATCGTCGACTTGAAGCGCGGTGGGGTGGTCGAAAGGCTTGACGCCGGGGCCAGAGTCGACAGCATCGGCGTCCACCCCGAGCGAGAGATCGTCGCCGCAGGGCTGGCCGACGGCCGCGTTGTGGTGTGGAACGCGGCAACCGCGAAGACCGTTGGCCGATTCGAGCCCCACCTCGGGCCGGTGCTCGATCTGGATCTCGCGGCCGACCGGCTGCTCACGGGATCCGCAGACGGCACGGCGACGGTGCGCGACCTGACGACTGGGCGGGCGGTGCCGCTCCCAGGCGGCCACGGAAACCTCGTGCGCGCCGTCGAGCTGTCGCGGGACGGGAGGTTCGCGCTGACAGCGAGTGCGGACGGTACGGCGAAGGTCTGGGAGACCGAAGGGGGCCGTCTCGTCTCCGTCCTCGCAGGGCACACGGACGCTGTGGTCGACGCGGCATTCTCGGCAGACGCTCTCAGAGTGGTCACGGGGAGTCTCGACGGCACCGCAAGGGTGTGGAGCAGTGGGGCCCGCCCCGAGCTGCAGGTGTCGGGCGCGGAGCCGCCGGCGAGGCCGGCCAGGGTGGCGACGGCGCCGGACGGCGCGCGTGCGGTGGTGGTACGCAACACCGTTCGCATCAGGACCGCGACCGGCGAGACCAGGATCCTTCGAGGTCACCGCGACACCGTGAACTCCGTCGCGTTCAACAGCGACGGGTCGCTCGTCGTCACCGCGAGCCGTGACCACGACGCTCGGATCTGGGACGCCCGCACGGGCGCGCTCGTCCACCAGCTCGAGGGTCACTTCGGATCGGTGGCGGACGCCCGCTTCAGCCCCGACGGTCGTTGGGTCGTGACGGCGGGTCCGATCACGGCCGGGCTCTGGAACGTCCGCACAGGTGACCTCGTGGGGTACCTGAGGGGACCGAAGACGCGCCTGAGGGCGGCAGGCTTCGCGAACGACTCACGCACGATCACGATCGTGGAGGCGGACGGGACGACGATGACCCACGACTGCGTTCTCTGCGCGACAGCGGCGGATCTTCTCGTCCTCGCCGACGCGCGCATGCGTGCGACGGGTCGCACGCTGACCCCCGAAGAGAGGGCGCGGTACCTCGGGTGATCGTGCGTGGAGCGGCGCTCGCTCCCGCTCAGCTTTCGAACCGCACCACGAGCTCGACATGCCCGGGCCGCGGTGGCAGCCGGATCGTCTCCCCATCCTCGTCGAGGCCGGTGTATGGCCGACCCCGGAAGGTGACGTGGGAGATGCGCTGGTCGCCCGGGCGCCGTAGTCGGAGTTTCAGTGTTCCGAGTCGACCGCGCGGCGGCGGGTCGAGCGACACGCGCACGGAACCTGCGGTTGCGTGAATCGTGAACGAGACGGGCCCGAAGGCGGTGCGGAGACGGCGGACAACGATCACCCGACCCGCGCGGAGCCACGCGCGCGGGGTCGCGTAACAGAGCTCCAGCCCGCGCGGCCGTCCGGCCGCATCCGACGTTTCGTGGACGAGGAGCAGGCGCAGCGTCTCCAGGAAGGCGGCGTTGCTCGTGCTGTTCGGCGGCAGGTACATCGCGCGGTAGGGGGTCGTGCGAAGCGGCGTCACCGATGCCGCCTCACCCGACACGAACGTCCCCCGCGTCATCCCCGCCGCGAGCTGGCCGTAGAGGCTCAGCACGAGCTGGTCCGGCTGGTCGTTGTCCGCGAGAAAGCGCGCCATCTCGAGGCCGTAGACCTGATCCGTCCCCGATGCCCGGCTGTCGGCCCCGCCGTAGAGCGCGTACGAACCCGCACGCACGAGCCCGAGCAGCCGCGATCCGTGCTGCAGCATGTACGCAAGAGCTCTGTTCGACGCCCTGCTCCTGGCGGGCAGGATCCCCGAGCTCAGCGCGTACGGCGCGACCAGGTTCCAGTAGCTGCCCGAGCGCGACGCGGTGAGGTCGCCGTACGGATGCTCACCGTCGAGCAGCCGCATGGGGACGAAGAGCGACCCGTCCGGCAGCGAGATGGCCGAGCGTCGCAGAGCCGCCCGGAGGCCGGCTCCGAGCCGCCTGGCGAGCGTCCTGCAGCGGGCAGCAAGGTCCGGGTGGCCCGTCTCGGCCCAGACGCGAGCCATCAGCCGCAGCCCGTTCCACACGACGGCCTGGGCGTGTAGGCCGTACACGGGGTCCTTCAGGTCCGACGAGTACTGCTCACGCCGCAGCAGCCCGCCGGTGCCGGCCTCGATCCGGTCGCCGAGGTCGGCCAGGTAGGAGTGGAGGGTCGGCGTCGCCTCCTCCACGAACGCCCGGTCGCGAAAGAGCTCGTAGTACGCGCCGGTGCCGGCGAGCTTGGCGCCCATCTTCCAGCTCCGATAGGGAGCTTGCGGCCGGGCGGGTGAGAGCGCCACCCGCAGCGTCTCCCTGTTCACGGCGCCGAACCCGTAGCGTCCCGTCACGTCGGCCGCGGCGAGTCCGTCTGCGGTGGCGAGCTGCTGGTAGTGGTTGCCGACGCTGTAGCGCCAGGTGAGCACGAGGTTCTGGACGAGCAGGTTGCGCATCGCATCCATCACGCGTCGCTCCGGCACGACGATCTCCGCACCCTCGGTCAGCCGACGTTTCCAGTACGCGACCACCGACGCCCGTGCGCCCGCATAGAGGTCACGGTCGAGCACGAGCGGCCCCGTCGGAGCCGGGTTGTTGAGCCAGGCCACGTACACCGTGCGCGTGCTCCCGGCGGGCACGTCGTAGCTCACCGAGGAGTCGTGGAAAGACCCTCCAGCGCCTGCGACGAGGTATGTGTCGCCGCCTCGCTGGAGCCCATCGCCGGCTGCCGTGAGAGGAACGGAGGCGGAGAACCGCACCAGGACGCCGGCACCGGCAGGGGCTCCTGCGTCGACGGTGACGCGGATGAAGCTCGCGAGAGTGCCGCTTCCGGGAAGCGGCGCGGCGAACGACTCCTGCCGGTAGCGAACACCGCCGGAATCCGTGTAGGCCGTGCGCAGGATGGGGAGCCACCCCCCGGCCAGAGCCGGGGTGTGCAGTCGCGCCAGGCACGACCCGTACCGCTCGCGACCGCCACGCCCGACCCCGACGGTGAGCTTCCGCCCTTGCCATCGCTGCGACACGACCTGGCTGCCGTCGGCGACATGCAGCGGTACGGAGCCGGAGCCCTGCGGCCCGGCCGGCCGCCCGAAGGCGAGGTAGTAGACGCCGGAGTCCGTCAACGGCGTGCCGCCGTCCGCGCGGGCGAGGAGAAGGGGCGCAAGGTAACGGCGTGCGCCGGCATACGTCGGCCCACCCGGCGCGCGCAGAAGCTCGTCGCCCCACACATCCTGCCTTGCCCGGAGCGCACGCGCGACGTCGGCCCGCCCGAAAGCGTGCACGGCACACCTCGCTCCGCCCGCGGCGGTCTGTCCGCTCGAGGCCCAGAGTGCGCCTGCCACCACGACTGTCGAGAACGCGGCGTAGACGAGGCGACCGGAGCGCACGAGGAGCCGGAACCTATCGCAGCGACTCTCGCTCACGGTCCGGCGCCGGTCGCGCCACGACGGCTGCCCGAACACATGTTCTCTCGCTAGGCTTGTCGCTGTGCGCGAGCTGCGCGTCACCTCCGACTACCGACCGACCGGTGACCAGCCGCGGGCGGTGGACGAGATCGCGGCCTCGGTGGGGGCCGGGAACCGCTTCCAGACGATCCTCGGCGCCACGGGCACCGGGAAGACCGCGACCATGGCCTGGACGATCGAGAAGCTGCAGCGGCCGGCGCTCGTGATCGCGCACAACAAGACGCTGGCGGCACAACTCTGCAACGAGTTCCGGGAGTTCTTCCCCGACAACGCGGTCGAGTACTTCGTCTCGTACTACGACTACTACCAGCCCGAGGCCTACGTTCCGCAGGCAGACCTGTACATCGAGAAGGACTCCTCGCAGAACGACGACATCGCCCGGCTGCGGCTCGGGGCCACCTCGTCGCTGCTCACGCGGCGCGACGTTGTGGTGGTCGCCTCCGTGTCGTGCATCTACGGCATCGGCTCGCCCGAGGAGTGGCGGGACCGGGTGCTGATCCTCGACGTGGGGGAGACACACGACCGTGACGAGGTGCTGCGCAAGCTGATCGACAGCCAGTACGTGCGCAACGACACCGTGCTCGGGCGTGGCCGCTTCCGGGTCAAGGGCGACGTCGTCGAGGTGCAGCCGGCGAACGTGGAGACCGCGTACCGCGTCTCGTTCTTCGGCGACGAGGTGGAGCAGATCACGCACTTCGACCCGCTCACCGGCGAGGTGCTGTCGAAGCTCGACAACCTGGCCGTCTGGCCGGCGACCGAGTACGTCACCTCGACACCGTCGATCGAGCGCGCTGTCGACGAGATTCGCGCCGAGCTCGAGCGGCAGGTTGCGCGCTTCGAGGAGGAAGGGCGGATGCTCGAGGCCCACCGCATCCGGCAGCGCACCGAGTACGACATGGAGATGATGAAGGAGCTCGGCTTCTGCTCCGGGATCGAGAACTACTCGCGCATCCTCGAGGGCCGGGCCGAGGGAACACATCCCTTCACGCTGATCGACTACTTCCCGGAGGACTTCCTCTGCTTCGTCGACGAGTCGCACCAGACGGTGCCCCAGATCGGCGGCATGTACGAGGGCGACCGCTCGCGCAAGCAGACCCTCATCGACTACGGCTTCCGGTTGCCGTCGGCGCTCGACAACCGGCCGCTGCGCTTCGACGAGTTCCTCGCAAAGGTGCCGCAGCTCGTGTTCGTCTCCGCCACGCCCGGGCCGTTCGAGCTGCGCCGTTCCGACGTCGTCGCGGAGCAGCTGATCAGGCCGACGGGGATCGTCGACCCGGACGTGGAGCTGCGCGCGACGAAGAACCAGATCGACGACCTGCTCTCCGAGATCCGCCGCCGTGAGGAGGCGAACGAGCGGGTGCTGGTCACGACGTTGACGAAGAAGATGTCGGAGGACCTGACCGACTACCTCCTCGAGGCGGGTGTCAAGGCGAGGTACCTGCACTCCGAGATCGACACGCTGGAGCGCATCCAGATCATCCGTGAGCTGCGCCTCGGAGACTACGACGTCCTCGTCGGCGTGAACCTGCTGCGGGAGGGGCTGGACCTTCCGGAGGTGTCGCTCGTGGCGGTGCTCGACGCCGACAAGGAGGGCTTCCTGCGTGGCAAGACCGCGCTCGTACAGACGATCGGCCGCGCCGCCCGAAACGTGAACGGGAAGGTGCTGCTCTACGCGGACAAGCTGACCGAGGCGATCCAGGGGGCGCTCGAGGAGACGGGCCGTCGCCGCGAGGTGCAGCTCGCCTTCAACGCCGAGCACGGCATCACGCCGGAGACGATCGTGAAGGGCGTCTCCGACATCGCCGAGCTTCTCGCCCTCGAGTCTCCCAACGTCCCGACCCGTCGCCGCCGCGGCCGCGCGGAGGTGGAGGGGATGTCGCGCGACGAGCTGGAGAAGCTCGTCGTCACGCTCGAGGAAGAGATGTATGTCGCCGCCGAAGAGCTCCGCTTCGAATACGCCGCGAAGCTGCGCGACGAGATCAAGGACCTGCGGCGCGAGCTCCTGGCTTTCTCAGGCGCACCTTCGTAGCGCGAGAGAGCCACCGGCGCGCTAGTCGTCCACCTCTTCGGACATCGCGAGGATGTCCTCGCGGGAGAGCTTGCCGACGAGCTCGGGGTGGTCCTCGGTCACGTGCTGCTGGACGGCGGCGACGATCTCGTCGTCGTCGGCGCCCCGCACGACCCGCCCACACTCGCAGTTGATCACGCGTCCCATCGCTCCTCCTTCGGTTGACGCCGTGCACTATCGCGCCTCCGGGCTGTGATGAGATTGGCCCCATCTTGGCGAAACCTTGGCGACCGTGAACGGCACTCGTGCTCAACTCTGCGGGCGGCTGGCCGTCCGGGTCGAGGGCCGGCGCGTCGACGGTGATCTGCCCGGCCGGCAAGGGCGGCTGGCCTTCGTCTATCTCGCGCTCAACCGGATGCGCGGCGTCACCAGGGACGAGCTCACGGCGGCCCTGTGGCCGAGCGATCCTCCGCCCGCGGCGGCGACGGCGCTGAGCTCCCTCCTGTCGAAGATCAGGCGAGCCACGGGCCGGCAGGCAGTCGACGGCCGTGGCGAGCTGCGGCTCGTCCTGCCCGAACCCGTGTGGATCGACCTGGAGGCCGCACGCGAGGCGATCCACCGAGCCGAGTCGTGCATCGCTCGACGGGACTGCGTCTCCACCTGGGGGCCGGCGCGCGTCGCGCTCCACGTCGTGCGGCGTGGCTTTCTTCCCGGCGAGGATCTCCCCTGGGTTGCCGAGCAGCGGCGCGAGCTCGAGGAGATCGAGGTTCGTGCGCTGGAGTGCATCGCGGAGTCGAGTCTCGAGCTCGGCGGCGGCGAGCTCGATTCGGCGCTCCGCTCGGGGAGAGACCTGGTGCGGCTCGCGCCGCATCACGAGAGCGGCTATCGGCTGCTCATGCGTGCGCTTGCCGCCGAGGGGAACGTCGCCGATGCGCTCGGTGTCTACGAGCAGTTGCGGGCTCGTCTGCGAGAGGATCTCGGCATCGCGCCGAGCCGCCTCACGCTCGAATTGCACCGCTCGCTGCTCGGCTGAAAGACGGCCCGAGGCAGGCGAACGGGCTCGGCTCGTGCGGGCCCGCTTGCGCTAGCGTCCGGGCATGTGCCGAAACATCCGAACACTCCACAACTTCGAGCCTCCCGCCACCGACGAGGAGGTCGACGCTGCCGCGCTCCAGTACGTGCGCAAGATCGCCGGGATGGCGAAGCCCTCCCACGCCAACGAGGAGGCGTTCGCCCGCGCCGTGGACGCCGTGGCGGATGCCTCGCGCCGCCTGCTCGCCGAGCTGGTCACGGCCGCCCCGCCGCGTGACCGAGAGCGTGAGGCGGCACGCGCACGCCTGCGTGCGGCGGCCCGCTTCGGGGCGGGCTAAACGTTCGACTCACCGGAGCCGATAAGGCTCCGGTGAGTCAGAGGCCGCTCCATCTGCTCGCGCTCGCGGCGTTCGCGACCGTCGCGCCCATCGCGCTGCTCGCGTATCTGGGCGGCGACAAGGTCTATCTGGGGGGCTACGTGCACCTCGTCGGAGTCGGCATCGGCGCCGGCATCGCCACGGCCGCGGCTCTGGCGCTCACGATCGCCGGCGCGCGTCAGCGAGACGGCCGGGCGGTGCTTGTGGGCTGCGCCTTCTCCGTCATGGCGGCGCTGCTCTTCCTGCACGGCCTCACGACGCCCGACGTGTTCTTCGACTCGTACGGTGTCGTCGCATTGACGGGCGGTCTCACGCTGCCCATCGGAGGCGCGATCCTCGCGCTCTCGGCACTCCCCGCCGTGAGCCGGCCGGGCGCGGTGCGGCCCCTGCTCTGGTTGCTCGTCGTCTCGGTCACGGTGATCCTCGGGCTCGGGGCGGTCGCGCTCGTCGAACCCGGGATCGTGCCGCGGGTGCCGCAGGCGCGCAGCGGCGCCGCCTACGCGTTGCTGGTCGTCGGGCTGGTCATCTACGCACTGCTGTTCCTGCGTGCGCTGCGCACGTTCCGGCTCACGCAGCGCATCGCAGACCTCATCGTCGCCGTCGGCATCGTCTGGCTCGCCGCCGCGCTCGTTCCCGCCCTCTCGATGACCTATCAGGATCTGGGCTGGTGGCTCGGCCATGGCTTCGAGCTGGTCGGGATCGCGCTCGTCGGTGGTGCTGTGGCGCTCGACCTCTACCGCGGCTCGGGCATGTCCCGCCCCCTCGTGGGCGACCTCCGCGCCGTCGAGCTCGTCACCGAGGAGGAGGCGTTCCTGGGCTCGCACGTGCGCGCCTTGCTCGTCTCGCTCGGCGAGAAGGACGTCTCGACGGAGGAGCACACCCGTCGCGTCGCACTGCGCGCCGTCGAAGTGGGCGAAGAGCTCGGGCTCCCCGCACCTCGGTTGCGGGGGCTCGCCCTCGGGGGTCTGCTGCACGACATGGGCAAGCTGGCCGTACCGGCCGAGGTGCTCGGCAAGCCGGGCGCGCTCACTGATTACGAGTTCGAGCTGGTGAAGCGGCACCCGCAGGCCGGAGTCAGGCTCCTACGCGACCTCGGCGGGTTCTCGGACGGTGCGCTCGGGCTCGTGCGTCACCACCACGAGCGCCTCGACGGGTCGGGCTACCCCGACGGCATCGGCGGCGACGCGCTCGACCTCGATACCCGGATCCTCGCCGTCTGCGACGTCTACGACGCGCTCGTCTCCCCACGCGTGTACCGCGAGGCGTGGAGCCACGAGCGTGCGCTGACGCTGCTGCGCGACCCGGCGCTGTTCGACCAGCGCTGCGTCTCGGCGCTCGAGCGCTGCGTCGGACACGACCGCGCGTCCGGCCTCGCCGTCGCCGTCTAGGCGCCGGCAGGAACGAGCACCCGCGCGTCGCACCTGGGGACATGGCGCCCCGTCGCGGCGTGCGCACGTACCGCTCCGAGGCCCGCCGGTTCCGCGACCTCTTCGTCGCCGCGTGCATGGCGGCGATCGTCCTCGCGGCTCTCGACGTGGCCGCGCTGCACGGAGCGTTCGCGCCGGTGGACGTGACCGCAGCGGCCACTCCGAGCTCGCCGGCCGGCCGCCGTATCGCCCACCGGGCGCCGCGCACTCACCCGGCACCGAGCGCCGGGCTCTGGACCTTCCGCGGGAACGAGCGGCGCTCGTTCTACGGCGTCGGTCCAGTACCACGGCGCTCACCGCGCATCGTCTGGCGGTACCCGCGGACAGGGAACATGTGCGCAGTCTCGCGGGACGAGACAGGGGCACAGACCTGGTGCGGCATCGGCTGGACCGGCCAGCCGAACGTGATCCCGCGCCCCGGCGGGCGCGTCGAGGTGCGAGTCGGCGCCTTCGATCGCGCCTACCACTTCGTCGACGGCGCCACCGGGCGGCGCGTGCGCCCGCCGCTCCCGACCGGTGACCTCGCCAAGGGCTCCGCTACGTCCGACCCGGACGGGTATCCGCTCTACTACGCGGGGTCGCGCGACAACAAGCTCCGGATCGTTGCCCTCGACCGCCCCCGGCCGACGGTGCTCTGGTCGCTGGACAGTCACGCGGGCGGGCCCGTCGTCTGGAACGACGACTGGGACGGCGCGCCGCTCGTCGTGCAGGGCCATCTCCTGGTCGGCGGCGAGAACTCGTGGTTCTACGTCATCCGCCTCAACCGAAGGTACGGACGGGGTGGGAAGGTGCGGGTCCGCCCGCGGGTCGTTGCACGCGTGCCCGGTTGGGACGGACGGCTGCTCGCAGCCCGGTCGGATCGGGCTTTCTCGATCGAGTCGTCGGTCTCCTATCACGGCGGCGTCGCCTATTTCGGCAACTCGGCAGGGCTCGTGCAGGGTTGGGACGTGCGGCCGACGTTGCGGAGTGCCGCGCCGCCGCGCCGCGTGTTCCGCTTCTGGATGGGCGACGACACCGATGCCACCGTGGTCGTCGACGAGCAGGGGTACCTGTATGCGGCGGCCGAGGTGGAGCGCTTCTCGCCGCGCTCGCGCCGGCTGGGCCAGCTGGTGAAGCTCGATCCACGGCGGCCGCTCGATCCCGTCGTCTGGTCGGTGCCCCTCCGCGGCATCGGCCGGGGCGGCAAGGCGGGCTCGTGGGCGACGCCTGCGCTCGACGGTCGCACGGTTTACGTCGCCACCAACGCGGGTGGCATCGTCGCCGTCGACCGGTACAGCGGGCGTCTGCGGTGGGCGCTGCCGCTGCCCGGCCCCACATGGGGCTCGCCCGTCGTGGTCGACGGTGTGCTGCTCCAGGGAGACTGTCTCGGGGTACTGCACGCGTTCGACGTGCGGGACGAGCGTCGCCGGCCGCGCCAGCTGTGGGCGATCCGTCTCGGCGGCTGCATCGAGTCCACGCCCGCGGTCTGGCGCGGGCGAATCTACATCGGCACACGCGGAGGCGCGCTCTACGCGGTCGGCACGTAGGCCGGGCCGGATGTATCCGGCCTACGACGAGGCGATCGAGCTGCCGAACTTCTGTGTCAGGTACCTGAGGTAGGGCTCCGGATCGATCGGTCCTCCGGCCACGCGCTCGATCGTCTCCTGCGGCGTGAACCGGCTGCCCAGCACGTAGAGGTTCTCTTGTAGCCAGGCATGGATCGCGGAGAAGTCGCCGCGCTCGACCATCGCATCCGTGTCTCCCAGGTCCGCCCGCAGACGCTCCCAGATCTGCAGCGAGATGACGTTGCCGAGCTGGTAGGTGGGGAAGTACCCGAAGCCGCCGAACGACCAGTGCACGTCCTGAAGGCAGCCGAGACGGTCATTCGGCACGTCGAGCCCGAGGTACTCCTCGAAGCGTGCGTTCCACGCCTCGGGTACGTCCGCTGTCGAGAGGCTGCCCGACAGCAGCTCCTGCTCGAGCTCGAAGCGGAGGATGATGTGCAGCCCGTACGTCGCCTCGTCTGCGTCGACGCGGATGAACCCCGGACGGATCCCGTTGACGGCGCGATGAAACCGCTCGAGCGATACGTCGCCGAGCGCCTCGGGATGCAGCGCCTGCATGCGCGGGTAGAACCACCGCCAGAAGGGGAGGGAGCGGCCGACCACGTTCTCCCACAGGCGGCTCTGGGACTCGTGCAGCGCCGACGAGCAGCCGTGGGCCAGCGGGCTTCGCTCCAACGTCGGGTCGATCCCGCGCTCGTACAGGCCGTGGCCGGCCTCGTGCATCGTCGAGAAGAGCGCGTGGCCGGTGAGGTCGTGCTCGGCGTAGCGCGTCGTCAGGCGAACGTCCGTGACCGAGAAGCTCGTGCAGAACGGGTGCACGCTGGGGTCGAGGCGAAACGACGTCTCGTCTGCGCCGAAGGCGCGCATCACCTCGAGGGAGAGCGCGTGCTGGGCTTCGCGCGCGAACGGCCCCGCCGTGAAGGGCTCGGGCTCGGCGTCTCGCCCTGCGGCGGCCAGCTCGATCAGCACGGGTTTGAGCCGGTCGAACACCGGTCGCACCTCGGCGGTCTTCAGGTCCGGCTCGAAGTCGTCGAGGAAGACGTCGTACGGCTCGTCGGCCGGTGGGAAGCATTCCAGGTAGCGGAGCTTGAGCGCCAGGATGCGGTCGAGCCACGGGCGGAAGGACGGGTAGTCGGAGGCGGCGCGGGCGGCCACCCAAGCGTGGTGGGCCTCGGCGGTGGTGTGGGCGATCTCGGCGGCGAGCGCGGTCGGGACGCGCGTCGCCTTCTCCCAGTCGCGGCGTGTGACCCGTATCAGACACGCGTCGACGTCGTCGTGCGGCAGCGACTCCTCGAGCGGGCGGAGCTCTTCGAGGAGGCGTCCGATCTCGCCGCCGCTGAAGAGCTCGTGCTGCAGCGTTTCGAGCGTCGTGAGGTGATGTGCCCGGGCACGCGCACCTCCGGCGGGCATCACCACCTGCTGATCCCATTCGAGAACGCCGCGTGCGGTGCGCAGGTCGGAGACCTGGGCGAGCCGGTCCTTGAGTTCGCTGAGCGTGTCGGACAACCAGTTCCTCCTTCGGACGACCTCGGAAAACTTGACGACGGCGGGCTCCGGCTCGGGCGTGACCCGGACGTCGGTCACCCAAACCGCGTGGTCTGCGCTCGCGAGAAGCTCGGCGTCCCCGCGCGAGTCGCCGTAGGCCCACAGCTCGACCGCGCCGAGCCCTGCCTGTGCGAGCCATTCCTGCAGGCGGCGCGCCTTCTCGGGGCCTCGGCAATTGGCGCCCGCCAGGCGGCCGGTCAGGCGTCCATCGGCGCCTACCTCGAGACGGGTGCAGACGACTCCATCGGCGCCCAGCATGGCGCCGAGCGGGGCGAGGTAGGCCTCGAAGGAGGCGGACGCGAGCACCACCGTGTGATCCAGCTCACGGTGCCGCCGCAGGCGTGCCACGGTGTCCGGGCGCAACCAGCCGGCGCGAACCTGCTCCGCGAAGACCCGTCCTGCACGCTCGAGCTCGTCCGCCGCGACGCCGGCGAGGGCGCTGCACGCAAGCTCCTTGAGCCGGTCGTTGTCTCGACGCGCGAGTGCACCCGCCAGCGCAAGGGGGTGACTCGCGAGGGCAACCGGAAGGCGCCGGCCCGCCAACTGGCGCAGGAACGGCGTCACGCAGTCCCGCGTGGTGAGCGTCCCGTCGACGTCGAAGGCGGCGACGACCGGTCGTCGGTCGGTGCGCGTGTCAGGCACGAGCCGAACGAGGCTATACACTCGCCCTGATGTCCGAAGGCCCGGAGATCTTCGACGACCTCTATCTCGGCCTCCAGGCGGGCGGCGCGAGGCGCAAGCTGCGCCGCGGTGAGGAGCTGACCGAGGAAGAGGCTGCGGCGATCGGTCACTGGCGCGGGCTGTCCATCTGGCGCAAGGCGATCGCGGTCGGCGCGTTCGCCCTCGGGACGTTCGGGCTCGGCTTCACCCTCGGCGGGCTCATCTTCGGCCGCTGGCGACGGGCGTAGGCGCAGCTCGCGGGCCTGCCGCACGGACTGGACGCAGAGCTCGGTCGACCACGAGAACCAGCGCCGCAGCAACCTACGGGCGATCACGTTCACACGCGAGCGGTGTCCTGTGAGGCTTCTATGATCGAACGCGTGTTCGATCATAGAAGCCCGGGTAGACTCGATCCGATGCCCGCCGACGAGCTCGTCGTCCACGGCGCCCGCGAGCACAACCTCAAGGACGTCACCGTTCGGCTACCGCGGAACGCGCTCGTCTGCGTCACCGGGCTGTCGGGCTCCGGCAAGTCGTCGCTTGCCTTCGACACGATCTACGCCGAGGGGCAGCGGCGCTATGTCGAGTCGCTCTCCGCCTACGCGCGCCAGTTCCTGCAGATGATGGAGAAGCCCGATGTCGACTCGATCGACGGTCTCTCGCCCGCCATCTCGATCGACCAGAAGACGACGTCGCGCAACCCGCGCTCGACCGTCGGCACCGTGACCGAGGTCTACGACTACCTCCGGCTGCTCTATGCACGGGTCGGGCGGCCGCACTGTCCCGTCTGTGGGCGGCCGATCGCCGGTCAGAGCCTCGACCAGATCGTCGAGCAGGTGCTGGCGCTGGCGCAGGGGACGCGGTTCACGGTCAACGCCCCGGTGGTACGCGACCGCAAGGGCGAGTTCAGGGACGTGCTCGAAGAGCTACGGCGCGACGGCTTCACGCGCGTCAAGGTGGACGGCGAGCAGCGGCTGCTCGAGGAGGAGATCACGCTCGACAAGAAGCTCAAGCACCAGATCGACGTCGTCGTCGACCGGCTCGTGATGAAGCCGGATCTGCGGCAACGACTCACCCAGTCGATCGAGACGGCCGCGGCGCTCGCGGAGGGACTCGTCGCGATCGACGTCGTCGACGGAGACACCCTGCTGTTCTCGGAGAATTTCGCCTGCCCCGACCACGGCGTCTCGCTGCCCGAGCTCGAGCCGCGCATCTTCTCGTTCAACTCACCGCACGGCGCGTGTCCGCGCTGCACCGGGCTCGGCGCGCAACTCGAGGTCGACCCGGACCTGCTCGTGCCCAACACGTCGCTGTCGATCGCCGAGGGGGCGCTCGTGCCGTGGACGGTCACGAACGGCGGCTTCTACGAGTCGGTCGTGCGCGCCATCGCCGATCGCTACGAGATCGACCTCGACCGGCCCTGGCGCGAGCTTGCCCACGAGGAGCAGGACCGGTTTCTCTACGGCACGGGCGGCGACCGCATCCTCGTCACCTACAAGAACCGGACGGGTCGCAAGCGCCAGTATGCGATGGCCTTCGAAGGCCTCGTCTCCAACCTGCAGCGCCGCTACAAGGAGACCGACTCGACGCAGCAGCGCGAGCGGATCGAGGAGTACATGTCGATGCGCCCGTGCCCGGAGTGCGGCGGGGCGCGGCTCAAGCCCGAGGTGCTCGCGGTGACCGTTGGCGACGAGTCGATCCACGCCTTCGCACAGCAATCCGTCACCCAGGCGCTGCGCTTCCTCGACGGGCTCGACCTGACGCCGACCGAGGAGCTGATCGGGCACCGGATCGTGAAGGAGATCCGGGAGCGACTCACCTTCCTCGCCGACGTGGGCGTCGGCTACCTCCAGCTCGACCGTGCGGCGAAGACGCTCTCGGGTGGCGAGGCCCAGCGCCTTCGGCTCGCGACGCAGATCGGCTCCCAGCTCGTCGGGGTGCTCTACATCCTCGACGAGCCGTCGATCGGCCTGCATCAGCGTGACAACGACCGTCTCATCGGGACGCTCGAGCGGCTGCGCGACCTCGGCAACACCGTGCTCGTGGTCGAGCACGACGAGCAGATGATGCGCTCCGCCGACTGGATCGTCGACATGGGCCCCGGCGCCGGCGAGCACGGCGGCCACGTCGTCGCCGAGGGCGCGGCCGACGCGATCGCCGCCACGTCCGGCTCGGTCACCGGCGCGTTCCTGTCCCGCGAGCGGAGCATCGCCGTGCCGCCGCGTCGCGTCGAGGACCGCGGCTCCTTCTACGTTCGCGGTGCGGCGGAGCACAACCTGAAGGAGATCGACGTCGAGGTGCCGATCGCCAAGTTCGTCTGCGTGACGGGTGTCTCCGGTTCCGGAAAGTCGACGCTCGTCAACGAGATCGTCTACAAGGCGCTCGCAAACCGGTTGCACAGGATGCGCACGAAACCCGGCGCACACGATGCCGTCGATGGGATCGAGTGCTTCGACAAGGTGATCGACATCGATCAGTCGCCGATCGGCCGCACGCCGCGGTCGAACCCGGCCACGTACACCGACCTCTTCACCCACGTCCGCGAGCTGTACTCGCTCACCCCGGAGTCCAAGGTGCGCGGCTACAAGCCGGGGCGCTTCTCGTTCAACGTCCGCGGCGGGCGCTGCGAGGCGTGCAAGGGCGATGGGCAGATCAAGATCGAGATGCACTTCCTGCCGGACGTCTACGTCCCGTGCGAAACGTGTCATGGACGGCGATACAACAAGGAGACGCTCGAGGTGCGGTTCAAGGGCAAGTCGATCGCCGACGTGCTGGAGATGTCGATCGAGGAGGCGCTCGACTTCTTTGCCAAGATCCCGAAGATCCGCCGGCGGTTGCAGACGCTCCACGACGTCGGGCTCGACTACGTGCGTCTCGGGCAGCCGGCGACGACGCTCTCCGGCGGGGAAGCGCAGCGGGTCAAGCTCGCAGCCGAGCTGTCGAAGGTCGCGACAGGGCGGACGCTGTACATCCTCGACGAGCCGACGACAGGGCTGCACTTCGCGGACATCGAGAAGCTGCTCGAGGTGCTGCAGCGGCTCGTGGACGCCGGGAACACCGTGCTCGTGATCGAGCACAACCTCGACGTGATCAAGCAGGCCGACTGGGTCATCGATCTCGGCCCCGAGGGAGGCGAGGAAGGCGGCGAGCTGATCGCCACCGGCACCCCGGAGGAGGTCGCGGAGGTCGACGCGAGCTATACGGGTCGCTTCCTGCGGGGCGTGCTCGCGCGGCAGGCCGTGGCGGCCTAGCCGCCGGCCGTAAGCACGTTCTCGAGTGCGGCTGTGGCGGTCGCGAGCGGGGTCCCGCAATCGCCGCAGGACGTCCGGCCGGCGGGGTTGTCGGTGCCGCCCGACATGCAGGTCAGGCCATCGCCTCGCGGCCGACGGCGACGCGGTCCACGCGCTCGAGCCACGGCGTCGCACGCAGGCGCTCGAAGATCTCATGCGCCTCCGTCAGCATCGGTCCGGCGTCTTCCGCCCGGCCGTTCGCCGTGCGCCACTCGGCGTGCTCGAGCAGCGTCACGGCGAGGTAGAAGGGGACGGCTATCTCGCGGAACAACCCCCCCGCCTGCTTGAAGAGCCGGTCGGCGCTCTCGTGGTCGTCCGCTGCGGCGGCGAGGTGTGCTCGGAATCGGGCGGAGTGGGCGCGGAGGAAATGCGACGAACTGCCGACGGGCAGCGCGTCGATCGCCGCCACGAGCTCGCCGAGCTTCGCCCCGTCGTCGAGGGCGAGCGCGGCGCTACAGGCGACCACGAACGCCTCCTTGATCGGTTCCCCCGAGATGCCGAACGTCGCGCTGGCGCCCATCGCGTTCTCTGCGAAGCGCAGTGCCTCCGCGGCACGTCCGTCTGCAAGGGCCAGCACGGCCTGGCCGCACTCGTACCCGGATCGCTCCGACCCGTCCGCCGAGGTCGCCAGAGCGGAGAACAGGCCCACGAGCCGCGCCGCTTCCGGCAGGTCGCCGCGGTGCACAGCGATCATCGTTCCGATCTGTGGCACGCCCCCGAACGCCAGGCGGGCGCGGCTCCACTCCTCTTCGGGCATCGCCTCGATCATCTCGCGCGCCTCGTCCCACTCACCCTCGGCGAAGAACGAGTAGAGCTGGCCGAGCAACGACCATTCCCAGTAGCGGTTCCCCGTGCGGCGCGCCTGTGCCAGGCCGCCTCGCACCTGGGCGGACGAGTCCGCGTACTGGTCGGTCTGCGCGAGCATGTCGGCGACGTTGTAGAGGGCGCGAAGCGCCGCCGACGGCTTGTCGTGCTCGAGCGCGGTCTCGAGCGCGAACCGCATCAGGGCGAGGCCCTCCTGCCGTCGCCCTCCTGCGAAGAGCATGATCGACTTCGTCGCCAGAGCCTGCGCGAGGACCTCCGGCAGCGACAGAGCCTCCGCGATGTCGAGGGCAGTCTCGATGCGCTGCGCGGCGCGCAGGTCGCCGGCGAAGAACATGAACCGCCCCAGCTGCGCCGCAAGGGCCGCGAGGCTGTCGTCGGGCTCGTCGAGGATCAGGAGCTCGAACGCGCTGTCCATGCGCTCGAGCGCCTCGTCGTACCGTCCCTCGTTCCAGTCCACCTCGGCGAGGCGCGCGGAAACCCTGGCCGCGAGGTGCTGGGCGTCCGCGGCTTCGAAGAGGCCCAGCGAGCGCTGGAAGCACTCCCGCGACTCTTCGTAGCGCGCGCCGACGAGCGCCATCACACCGGCACGCTCGTCCAGCTCGGCCGCAACGACGGGATCATCCGACAGGCTCGCGGCCCGCTCGAAGGCCCGCTGCGCCTCGCCGTTCGCAGCCAGCGACGCAGCCCGCTCGCCTGCGCGCATGAGCATCTCCCGTGCCTGCCCGCGAATCTCGGCCGCGTCGGATGCGTCCGGCGCCGCCTCGAGGGCGTCGAGGTAGTGAGCGGCGACGACCTCGACGATCTCGTCCTCTTCGCCCGCCGTCGAGGCGAGGAACACGGCCGCCGCGAGGTGCTTCGTCTTCCTGTCCCTCCTCGACACGGTCTCGTACGCGACCCGCTTGACGATGTCCTGCAGGAATGCGTACTGGCCACGCTCCGGCGAGCGCGGGTCGGCCTGGACGGAGAGCACCTCCTTGCGCAGGAGCGACGCGAGCAGCGGCTCGAGCTCCGGCTCGGTGAGGCCGGTCAGCGAGGTCAGCCCCTGCCTGGTGAAGGTCTTGCCGAGGACCGCGCCGTCCTGGACGAGCCGGCGCTCCTCGACGCTCAGACCGTCCAGACGCGCCGCGACGAGCGCGTGGAGCGTCTCCGGCACTTCGAGCGTCTCGACCGGCCCGGTGGGCCGGAAGACGTTGCCCTCCTGCGCGAGCAGGCCGCGGTCGAGGAGCATGCGCACGGTCTCGACGGCGTAGAGCGGCACGCCCTCGGCCCGCTCGAGGATCCGCGCCCGGAGGTCCTCGGGCAGGCCGGGCACGAGGCCGGCGAGGAGCTCGCCCATCGCCTGTGCGGAGAGCGGCTCCAGGTAGAGCTGGGTGAAGCTTCGCTTGCCGCCGCCCCAGGTGGGGCGCTTGTCGCCGAATTCCGGGCGTGCGAGCGCGAGCACGAACAGCGGGTGGCTGCGCGACCAGTCGAGCAGGTACTCGAGGAAGTCGAGCAGGCCTGCGTCGGCCCACTGCACGTCCTCGAAGACGAGGATCGTCGGGAACTCGTCGGCGAGCCGCTCGAAGAGGATGCGCCAGGCGGAGAAGAGGTTCTCCTCGTCGCCGGGCGCGCCGTCCTCGAGGCCGAGCAGGTGCGCAAGCCGTGGCTCCACCCACCGCCGCTCGTCGGTGTCGCGCGAGGTGCTCGCTCGAGGGTGCGGCGGAGCTTCCGCGCGCGAGCCCGGCTCCTCGTCCTCGACGATCTCGCAGCGCATGCGCACCATCTCGGCCAGCGCCCAGTAGGCGACGCCGTCGCCGTACGAGAGGCAGCGACCGCGGTGCCAGTACGTGGTCGTCGGCCAGCCCGTCGATGTACTTCTCGAACTCCCACGACAGACGTGACTTGCCGATGCCGGCGATGCCGGTGACCGAGACGAGCTGGGCGCGCTGCTCCTCGGCCGACGCGTGGAAGAGCTCCTTGACGAGCCGCAGCTCGCGGTCGCGGCCGACGAACGGTGCCTCGAGTCCCGAGGATCTCATCGAGCCGCCGCGCCCCGGCGACGACGCGGAGCGCGCGCCAGAGCACGATCGGCTCCGTCTTGCCCTTGAGGTCGTGCGTGCCGGCCTCCTCGTAGGCGATCGCTGCCTCTGTCGCGCGTTTTGTCGATCTCGCCGACCAGCACCGTTCCGGGCTCGGCCGTGCTGACTGCACGCGCGATGCCGTGTTGACGAGGTCGCCGGCGACCATCCCCTGCCCTTCGGCGCCGACGTGACGGCGGCCTCGCCCGTCAGCACACCGGCGCGGGCGCGCAGGTCGGGTGCGCCGAGCTCCTGGCCGAGCGCGGCGACCGCTGCGACGAGGTCGAGCGCGGCTCGCACGGCGCGTTCGGCGTCGTCCTCGTTGCGCGACAGGAGCGCCCCAGACGGCCATCACGGCGTCGCCGATGAACTTCTCCACCGTGCCGCCGTAACGCTCGATCACGCGTCGGCGACTCGTCGAAGTAGCGCGTGAGGATCTCGCGCACCTCCTCCGCGTCACGGGACTCCGCAAGCGTCGTGAACCCGACCAGATCCGCGAAGAGGACGCTCACGAGTCTGAGCTCGGCGACGGGCTCCGCAGCTCGAACCGAGGTCGTGGCCACAGCGGCGTCGAGCGCTGCCCCGCACTCGCCGCAGAACTTCACGCCGGGCCCGTTCGGCGACGCGCACGAGGGGCACGGTCGCGCGAGCGCGCTCCCGCACTCACCGCAGAACTTGCGCTCCGCCTCGTTCTCGCTGCCGCAGGCGCCGCATGTCATCGTGGTCACGGGTCAAACTTTCTCAGATCACCCAGGCGATGCGAAGGTAGGCTCGTCCCGTGAGCTCGAGCCTCAAGCCTGCACAGGCAGCGGATGTCGTTGCAGACGAGCAGGCACGGCGCTCGCAGGGTCTGGTCGGCCTGTGGTGGCGTCGCGTGCCGCGCATGGTGTGGAGGCCGCGCGAGGTCTTCGTCGCGCTGCGCGACGGCGACGAGGACGACCAAGCCGCCCGGCAGGAGCCGATCCTCGCCGTCGTGCTCCTGGCCGGCATGACCGCCGTGTTGCTCATGGGCGGCACCCTCGCCGACGACTCGTCCGTCGACGCGTTCGTTGCGGCCGCGGTCACCTTCATCGCGGGCGGCCTCTACGGCGCCGCCGGGTACTTCGCGCTCGGTCTCGGCGTCTGGATCGGGGTTCGCAGCGTCAACGGCGAGGGGAGCTTCCGGCAGGCGCGGCACGTCGTCGCCTTCAGCGCCGTGCCGGTCGCCGCCGCGTTCTTCGTGGTGGCCCCGACGATCGCAGTCGGCTACGGCCTCGATTTCTTCCGCGGTCGGGCCTCGGACACCTGGATCGTGCTCGCGGCCGGGCTGCCCTTCGTGGCGTGGGCCGCATTGCTGCTCCTGGCCGGGCTGCGGATCGCCTATCGGCTGAGCGTCCTCGGCGTGGTCACCGCCGGCGCGCTGGCCGGCGTGTTCGTCGCTGCCCTCGTTGCGGTGCCGTCCCTTCTCTGAGCGGCGCCTGCAGCCGTATGCCGACGCTCGTCGGCCGCCGGCGCGGTCACAGACTCCCTATCCGTCCGGCAGGTGACCGGCCCGCTCGCCGACGTCTGCCGCGAATGCGGCGAGCTCGTCCGCAGGCATCGAGTAGGTATGGACGTCCTCCGGAAAGCGCCGCTCGCGGACGTCCGCGGCGAATGCCCGGAGTGCCTCCCGGATGATCGGTGCCAGGTCGGCGTAGCGCCTGACGAAGCGCGGGGCACTCCCCGCGTAGAGGCCGAGCAGGTCATGCCAGACGAGCACCTGGCCGTCCGTGCCGGCACCGGCACCGATTCCGATCGTGGGGATGGACAGCACCTCGTTGATCTGCAGCGCGACGGGTGCGGGCATCGCCTCGAGCACCAGCGCGAAGCACCCCGCGGCTTCGAGCGCGCGTGCGTCGGCGAGCAGGCGCCGAGCCTGATCGGCCGTGCGGCCCTGCGCCCTGAAGCCTCCCAGGGCCGTCGCGGACTGGGGCGTCAGGCCGATGTGGCCCATCACGGGGATGCCGGCGGCCACGATCGTGTCGACGCGCGTGAGCATCGGCCCCGCACCTTCGAGCTTGACGGCGTCGGCGCCGGCTTCCTTCACGAAGCGGATCGCGTTCTCGACCGCGGCCACGTCGGAGACCTGGAACGAGCCGAACGGCATGTCCGCGACTACGAGCGGGCGGCGTGCGCCGCGCGTGACCGCGCGCGTGAGCACGATCATCTCGTCCATCGTCGCCGGCACGGTGGAGTCATGCCCGAGGACGGTCATCGCGGCCGAGTCGCCGACGAGCACGATGTCGGCGCCGGCTTCGTCCGAGAGCCGCCCGGAGGGCGCGTCGTACGCGGTCACCATCACGATCGGCTGGCGCCGTTGCTTCATCCCGGCGAGCTCCGTGATCGGAAGCTTCCCGGGAGCCGGCGTGTTCGGCGCGGGGGTACGTGGTCTCGTGCTCATGCGGTCTCCTCCAGGGCGACGTTGTCGATCAGGCGGGTCGAGCCGACGCGGACGGCGGCGGCGAGAACAGGGGGGTGGAAGGGCGCGACGGCGACGTAGTCCACGTCCAGCCCTGCGGCGTCGAGCAGCCGCCGTGCCGTCTCGGGATCGCGGGTTGCGAGCGCGCGGGGGAGCGCCAGAGCCCGTTCACGCTGTGCGGGGGAGAGCCGGGCGTTGCGCGAGGAGATGGCGAGCCCGTCGCTGTCGCGCACAGTCGGTAAGACGCGCAGCTCGAGCTCCAGGTTGAGGTCGTCGAGCAGGCGCTGCAGCACTTCGACCTGCTGCGCGTCCTTGTGGCCGAAGCAGGCCACGTCGGGCCGGATGAGGTTGAAGAGCTTGAGGCACACAGTGGCAACTCCGCGGAAGTGACCCGGACGGTGCTCCCCTTCGAGGATCGCTCCGAGCTCCGCCACCTCCACCCAGGTCTGGAAGCCGGGTGGGTACATCTCGGCGACCGACGGCAGGAAGACGATGTCGACGCCTTCGTCGGCTGCGACTCCGAGGTCGTGTGCCTCGTCCCGGGGATAGCCGTCGAGATCGGCGGGCGCGCCGAACTGTGCCGGGTTGACGAACAGGCTCATCACGACGGTGTCGCACTCGCGGCGTGCCGCCCGTAGGAGAGAGCGGTGGCCGTCGTGCAACGCTCCCATGGTGGGCACGAGCGCGATCGAGCCCTGCCGTCGCGGTCCGAGCGCGGCGCGCAGCTCCTCGATCGTGCGGCAGGTCCTCATGCCGGTACCTCTGCCCCGATCTGCCGCGCGGTGAGGGCAGCCAGCGCGAGATACGGCTCCTCGAGTTCTGGCCGCTCCGCTCGGATCGCCTCCAGGTGGCGGTCGACGGTGGCCCAGTCGCCGCGCTCGATCGGCCCGGTGAGCTCGAAGTCGTTCTCGACCACGCGCGCCATCAGCGGGTCGAGGGCCTGCGGTGGCGCGCCCGCCGCGTCGAGCAGCGAGCCTGCGGCACGGCGCAGCGTGACGAGATAGTTCGACGCCATCGCGGCACCCGCGTGGTACAGGGCCCGCCGCGTGTCGTCGAGATGGAAGGGGCGTAAGCCGAGTGTCTCTGCAAGCCGGGTACCGGTCGCCGCAGCCGCCTCGGTCTCGGCGGTGACGGCCGCCCAGGCGCCGTCGAGCTGCTCGGGCCCTCGCCGCCTGGTGAACGTCTGCAGCGGATGCAGCCCGAAGCGCCGGACGTGCGGATCCAGGGCGCCGAGAGGGGTCGCACCCGAGACGTGGGCCACCCAGGGGCCCGACGTGATCGATGCTGCGACCTCGGCGACGACCCTGTCCGGGACGCACAGGAGGACGAGGTCCGGCTCGCCGGCTTCGAGGCGCAGGCCGCGTTCGGCCAGCCGCGCACTCACCGCCGAACCGACGCGCCCACGCACGCCGACCACCCTGACAGTTTCGATCACCTGTGCTCCAGTTCCTCGTGGATACCGGGCCGGGGAGAAGCATAACCGCCGCGGCACGTCAGGCGCAGGCCGGTGGTTCGGCTCTACGCCAAGGGCTCGAGCCGCTGCTCGAGCAGCTCACGAACCGCCGGCCACTCGTCATCCAGAATCGCGTACCAGGCCGTGTCGCGGTTCTCGGCGCCGCGCACGAGCATGTGCTTGCGGTGGACACCCTCGAACGACGCGCCGAGCGCCACGATCGCTGCGCGCGAGCGCTCGTTCAGAGCGTCGGTCTTCAGCTCGACGCGCCGGCAGCCCCAGCCGTCGAAGGCGTGCGAGAGCATGAGCAGCTTCGCCTCGATGTTTGCTCCGGTCTGCCACGCTTCCGGGCACAGCCAGGTCCAGCCGATCTCGACGGAGCGGTGCTCGGGCCGCAGCGCGAGATAGCGCGTCGAGCCGATCACACGGCCGTCGGCCTGCGCGATCGTGACCAGCGGCAACTCGGTGCCCCGCTCCGCCGCGTCGAGTGCGGTGTCCAGCCATCGGCCGAGCTCCGCTTCGGTCTGCGGCTGCAGAACCGGGAGCCACGTCCACGTGCGCGCGTCGCTCGACGCCGCCCACAAACCGTCCGCGTGGCCCCGCGTCATCGGCTCGAGGCGGACGATCCGGCCCTCGAGTGTCGGTGCGACCCACGGCTCCATACCGCCGAGCATTACACTGCGAAGCGATGCCGATCTACGAGTACGCGTGCATGGCGTGCGAGGAGCACTTCGAGGAGCTCGTCCGGCGCGACGACCAGGTCGTCACCTGCCCGACCTGCGGCGCGGCGAAGGTGTTGAAACAACTCTCCTCGTTCGCCGTTGTCGGCGCCCGCTCTGCACCGAGCCTCACCGGCCCCTCGCGCGGTGGCGGCTGCTGCGGCGGCTCCTGCGGCTGCGGCTGACACGGCTCTCGCTTCACCGGACTCCGGGTATCCGGATCAATTCGTAGACTCGCTCCACGATGGCTGTCGCACACGCCGACGCACTCGCCGCCCATGCGGAAGAGACCGCGTCGTGCGAGCGCTGCGCACTCGCCGGCGGCCGCACACACGTCGTGTTCGGCTCCGGTGATCCCGACGCCCAGCTGATGCTCGTCGGCGAGGCGCCCGGGTTCCACGAGGACAAGCAGGGCGCCCCGTTCGTGGGCCAGGCGGGACAGCTGCTCGACTCGCTGCTCCGGGGGATCGGGCTGGAGCGGAGCGACGTCTACGTGGCCAACGTCATCAAATGCCGACCGCCCGGGAACCGTGACCCCTTGCCCGAGGAGATCACGGCCTGCGAGCCGCATCTCTTCCGCCAGATCGAGCTCGTGCAGCCGCGGGTGGTGGCGACCCTGGGAAACTTCGCCACGAAGCTCCTCTCCGGGAAGCCACACGGGATCACGCGCGTGCACGGGCAGGAGCAGGACGTGACGCTGGGGGCGAGCCGCGTGGTGCTGTACCCGCTCTACCACCCGGCGGCGGCCCTGTACACGCCGTCGATGCTGACCGTGCTCGACCAGGACTTCGCCCGCCTCCCGGAACTGCTCGGGCGCCCCTCGCCGTCCGACGTGGTCGACGCGCCGTCGTCGGTCGCGGCGGCCTACGAACTGCATGTGGTGGCGGTCGAGACGGTGCAACTCGGCCTCTTCTGACAGTGCTCGCCTGCTCGGCCCTGTCGCCGGAGGGGACCGAGACAATCGCGGCTTCGGTCGCCTCGACGCTCGTCCCCGATGACGTCGTATTCGTGTCGGGTGAGCTCGGCGCGGGCAAGACGACGTTCGTCCGGGGCTGCGCACGGGCGCTCGGGGTCACGGAGCCGGTCACGAGCCCGACCTTCACGATCGGCCACCGCTACACGGGACGCGTTGTGATCTCCCACCTCGATCTCTACCGCTTCGACGGGTTGTCGGAGGCCGAGTGGGGAGATCTCGAACCGTACTTCGAGAACGCACTCGTCTTCGTCGAGTGGCCGGAGGCCGGAGCCGGAGCACTCCCGGAGCCACGGCTTCGCGTCACGCTCGAACACCAGGAGGGAGACATCCGGCGCATCCGTCTCGACTCTGCCGACGAGGCGCTGCTAGAAGAGATTGCGCGTGCTCATCCTGGCTTTCGACACGGCGACTGACGTCGCCTGTAGCGCCCTCGTCGACGACGGCGAAGTGCTCGGCGCACGGGTCTCCGTGGCGCGCACGGTGCTCGAAGACGTCGACGCGCTGCTGCGACAGGCGTCTGCACGCCCGAGGGACGTGGACGCGATCGCGGTCGGGACGGGGCCCGGCAGCTTCACGAGCACGCGGATGGGCCTGGCCACGGCTCGAGGGCTGGCGCTGGCGCTCGGCGTCCCGGTCGCCGGCGTGTCGACGCTCGCCGCTCTCGCCGCGGCGGGAGAGCGTCTCTACGCGGTGATCGACGCACGACGGGGCGAGGTGTTCGTCGACGGACCTCGCGCAGTCGCACCGGCGGCCCTCGAGGTGCCGCTCGGAGTCGTCTGTGTCGGCGACGGCGCACGGCGCTACCGCGCCGTGCTCGAGGCGTCCGGCGCGGTCGTCGCCGCTGACGACAGCGAGCTGCACCTACCGCAGGCACGGTTTCACGCGTCGCTCGCGACCGGCTTCGGCTCGGCGGAGCTCGTCGAGCCGGTCTATGTCCGCGTGCCCGACGTCGACGTTCCGCAACCATGACCTTCGCCCTGCGTCGCCTGGACCTGTCCGATCTCGCAGCCGTCGAGCGGATCGAGCGCGAGTCGTACCCGGCACCCTGGTCGAGGTCGATGTTCGCCAGCGAGCTGGCGAAGCCGAGCTCGCTCTCTCTCGCCGCCGTGACCGAGGACGGCGAACTGGTCGGCTACCTCGTGCTCTCGCGCTACGTGGATGCCTGGCACGTGATGAACGTGGCCGTCGACCCGGCGTGGCGCCGCCGCGGAGTCGCGTCGGCGCTCCTCGAGCGGTTGCTGGCCGAGACGCAGGGGGATACCGAGCGCGGGTACACGCTCGAGGTGCGTGTCTCGAACGTCGACGCGATCCGGCTCTACGAGCGGTTCGGGTTCCGCGCGCGCGGGCTGCGCCGCGCCTACTACACCGACAACCGCGAGGACGCTCTGATCATGTGGCGCGACGCCGCCGTTTCCGACAACGTCGGAAACGGCTAATCATGCCCGTGTCAACTGCGAAGCGTGGCGTGGATCGCCCGAGCCCTGGCCGGCCCGACACCTTTTACAGCCTCGAGTTCCTCGACGGAAGCGGACGCCACTCGGCTGACGGATCCGAAGCGATGAAGGAGCGCTCTGGCGGTCACCGTCGAGACTCCTGGGATCGCTCCGAGCGCCGCCTCGCGAGGGTTTCGATGTCCCTTCGGGCGCTGGCTGTACGTCGGTCGGTCCGCAACCTCGAGCGTCTCAAACGTGATGGATGCGCCCAGAGCGGAAAGACCACCGGGCACGCCGCTGAATCGCTCATGGATGTCGACCACCAACTCGACGGGCAGGGATGTCCGCATCTCGAGAGGATCGCGCGAAGAGGGGTGCAGCACTAGTGTCCATGCGGAGCATGGACACATCGGGCGCTCTCATCCTTGCGCTCGAGACATCGTGCGACGAGACGGCCGCGGCGCTCGTCACGGGCGACGGTGAGATCCGGTCATCCGTCGTCGCCTCGCAGGCCGATCTCCACACGCGCTACGGCGGCGTGGTGCCCGAGGTGGCCTCGCGGCGCCACCTCGAGCTCGTCTCGCCCGTCGTCCGGGAAGCGCTCGCGCAGGCGGGCGCGACTCTCGACGACGTCGAGCGTGTCGCCGTCACCCAGGGTCCGGGTCTCGTGGGTGCGCTGCTCGTAGGCCTGTCGGCCGCGAAGGCGATCGCCTGGGCAAGGCACCGGCCGCTCGTTCCCGTCAACCATCTCGAGGGCCACGTCGCCTCGCTCGCGCTCCAGCCGGCGCCGGTGGAGCCGCCGTTTCTCTGCCTGCTGGCCAGCGGCGGGCATACGCTACTGCTTGCCGTCGAGGCGTACGGCTCGTCGCGGAGGCTCGGAAGCACGCTCGACGATGCCGCCGGCGAGGCGTTCGACAAGGGCGCCCGGCTGCTCGGTCTCGGATACCCGGGAGGTGCCGCCATCGACCGGCTTGCGAGAGTTGGTGACCCGGAGGCTTTTGCGTTCCCCGTCGCTCGGGTGCCGGGTCTCGATTTCTCGTTCTCCGGGCTCAAGACGGCGCTTCGCTACGCGGTGCGCGACCTCGGGGACGCGGCGGAGGAGCGCGCTGCGGACCTCGCGGCTTCCTACCAGCGTGCGATCGTGCGCGCCCTCACCGGCCGCGCCCGGCAGGCGGCTGCGGAGACGGGGCTCGGGCTGATCGCCGTGGTGGGCGGGGTGGCGGCCAACAGCGAGCTCCGCGCAGCGTTGCCGGAAGCCGTCTTCGCCCCGCTCGCGCTGTGCACCGACAACGCGGCGATGATCGCCTCCGCGGCCCGGTTCACCCGTGCCCTCCCGTACCCCGAGTACCTTGCACTCGATGCCTTCGCCTCGTAGCGTGCGCCGCCTCGCAGCCCTCGCGGTCGTCGTCGGCGTCACGACCCTCGGTGGTGCCGCAGCCGCGCAGGAGCCGGTCTTGCCGACGAGCGGAGCGGAGGGCTGGCAGGGCCTGCTCGGCTCTCGACCGGTGGCGCAGCTCGGCGGCCGGTGGATCGTCGTCCTCCGCGCCCGGTCGCTCGCCGACCGCGTCCGCGCAGCCGGTGGCGTCGCCGGTGAAGCCCAGATGAAGTCGTGGACGGCCACGGCCCGCACCGCCCAGCAGCGCGTGCTGGCGCGGCTCGCCTTCAAGGGTGCACCGGTGCAGCCCGAGCAGGAGTACGTGCGCGTGCTGAACGGCTTCGCCGCCTCGATCGACACCGGTGCTCTTTCGGTGATCGAGCGCGACCCCGACGTGGCGGGCATCTACCCCGTCCGCGCGGCCTACCCGGCCGCCATCGGCTCGAACGTCGACTCGCTGACCGGCGGCCGGCGCGCAGACGTCGGCATCCCCGGTTTCGACGGGTCGGGCGTCACCGTCGCGCTGCTCGACACGGGTGTCGACTTCGACCACCCGTTCATCAAGGATGCTCTTCTGCCCGGCATCGACATCGTCGATCCCGGCGCCCTCGCCGAGCCTGGGGAGAGCTCGACCGAGACCGGCCGGCTCGAACGACATGGAACCGAGCTCGCCGGGCTCGTGGTCGGGAGAGACGGTCCCGGCGGCCTCGACGGCGTGGCGCCGGGCGCCTCGCTGCGTCCGATCCGTGTCGCCGGGTGGCAGCCGGACGCGACCGGTGGGGTCTCCGTCTACGCGCGCACGGACCAGGTGCTCGCGGGGCTCGAAGCGGCCGTCGATCCCAACCGGGACGGTGACGCACACGATGCCGCCCGCGTCGCGCTCGTCGGGCTCGTGGAGCCCTTCGCGGCGTTCGCCGATGCCCCGCTGGCGCGGGCTGCATCCGGTGCCCTGGCGCTCGACATGCTCGTCGTCGCCGCGGCCGGGAACGACGGGCCGGCAGGGCCGGCGTACGGAAGCCTCGGTGCGCCCGCAGCCGGGGCCGGCGCGCTCGCCGTGGCAGCGGCCGATACGCGCCGACGCAGCCCCACGGCGCATGTGCTTCTGCGCACTGGGCTCGGGGTGCTGCTCGCCGGCAAGCAGCCGCTCGGCGGTGCGCTCGTCACCGAAGGAACGACGACCGCGCCGGTCGTGGCGCTGGAGGCGCCGGGGGTGGCTGTGGTCGGCGGCGAGGCGGGGTTCACCCAGCTGTTCGACGACGCGGGCTTCAGCCGTGTGGCGGGCACCGCGCCGCTGCTGCCACCCGGCCCGCCGACTCCGGAGACCGTGCAGGAGCTCGCCGCGGCCGGTGCGCGTGCCGTGCTCGTCGACGGGCCGCTGCCGGCCGGCGCGCTCGGCATCGCCGAGCCGCTCGACGTACCCGTGCTCGGACTCCCGGCGGCCGTCGCGCAGCTCGTGCGCGAGCAACTCGCTGCCGGTCGGCCCGTCGAGCTCGCCGTCGGGGCGACCTCCTTCGACGAGAGCTCGAACGCCTCGGCCCCGGCCCCGTTCTCCTCGGAGGGCCTTACCTTCGCCGACGGCGCCAAGCCGGAGCTGGCTGCGGCGGGCGTCGGTCTCGCCACGTCGGAGCCGGGTCGCACCGACGACGGGTCTGGACGGTTCGGCGCCGTCTCGGGCTCGAGCGCGGCCGCCGCGGTCGTCGCTGGAGCGGCTGCGCTCCTCGCGCAGGCTCGCCCCGCGCTCGATGCCTCGGCGCTCCGTGGCGCGCTCGTCGCCGCGGCCCGCCCGGTGCCGGGCGCGTCGGGCGTGGCGGCCGGGATGGTCGACCCCGCCGGTGCCGCGTCGGTCGAGGTGGTTGCCGATCCGCCCACTGTGGGGCTCGGCGCCGCGCTCGAGCCGGATGCTCGGGTCGGTCGCACGGTGCATCTCCGCAACGTCTCCGGCCGGCCGCTCCAGCTCGACCTGGACGTCGAGGGCACGACGCCCTCGGCCGTCGAGCTGGGAGCCGTCCCGGCGCACCTGGTGCTCGGCCCCGGTCGGGCGCGCGAGATCAGGCTGACCGCCGCGGTGCCCGTGCTGCCGAGCGCGCCGGGCGGGTTGACGGGCGTCTTTCGCATCCGTGTACGGCGCGGAGCGACGTTGCGCCTGCCGTGGGCCGTCGCCGTGCCGGTCGCCGGGAAACCCCTGCTCACAGGCGTCCAGCTCTCCAGCTCCACGTTTGCGCCGTCCGATGCGACGCCGGCCGTGCTCAGCCTCGTCGCCGGCCGGGTCGACGGCCGTGCCGATCGGCCGCAACTGCTGCCGCTCCGGACAGTGTCGATCGAGCTCTACCGCAGAGGGCGGCGCCTCGGCACGCTGGCTCGGGTCCGCGACGTGCTTCCGGGGCGGTATGCCTTCGGCATCACCGGTCGCGGCCCGCGGGGGGCCAAGCTTCCGCGCGGGCCGTATGCACTCCGCATCGTCGCGACCCCTGTGGCAGGCCCACGCGACTACGCCGACGTGCCCTTCTCGATCCGCTAGAGTCCCGGCGTCGTGGCCGGGCTAGGATCGCAGCGATGAGCGCGACCGAGGCGCCCGCCTCCCATCTCCACGAGAACCCCTTCGGGATCGCCCGCTCGCAGCTGCGCAGTGTGGGAGAGACGTTCGGCATCGACCCGAATCTGGTGCGCGTCCTCTCCGAGTGCAAGAAGTCGATCGAGGTGTCGGTGCCGGTCGTCATGGACGACGGCTCCGTGGCGGTCTTCAACGGCTTCCGTGTCACGCACAACATGACCCGCGGGCCCGCGAAGGGCGGCATCCGGTACCACCCGGCGGTGACCCAGGACGAGGTCAAGGCGCTCGCCATGTGGATGACGTGGAAGTGCGCACTCATGGGGCTCCCCTTCGGCGGCGCCAAAGGAGGCGTGATCTGCGATCCGAAGCTTCTGTCCCCGGGCGAGCTGGAGCGCCTCACGCGCCGCTACACCACCGAGATCATCAACGAGATCGGGCCGGAGAAGGACATCCCGGCTCCCGACGTCGGCACCGACTCCCAGGTGATGGCCTGGATCTTCGACACCTACTCGATGAACGTCGGCCACTCCGTGCTCGGCGTCGTCACCGGGAAGCCGCTGTCGGTCGGCGGGTCCGTGGGCCGCGACGAGGCGACGGCACGGGGCGCTCTCTACTGCATCCGCACCGCGCTGCAGAAGCAGGGCGGCAGGCTGCCCGACACCCGCGTGGCGGTGCAGGGCTTCGGCAACGTCGGGCGCAACCTCGCACGCCTCCTCTCCGACGAGGGGGCCAGGATCATCGCACTCAGCGACTCGAAGGGAGGCGTGGCGAATCAGTACGGGATCGACGTCGCCGCCGCGATCGCCCACAAGGCGGAGCACGGGATGCTCAACGGGCTGCCCGGAGCGGACGCGGTCACGAACGAGGAGCTGATCGAGATCGAGTGCGACGTGCTCGCTCCGTGTGCCCTCGAGCAGGTGATCACGGGGGACAATGCGGCACGCATCCGCGCCAGGATGATCTGCGAGGGAGCGAACGGCCCTACGACGCCGGCCGCCGACGAGATTCTCGAGGAACGCGGGGTGCTCGTGCTCCCGGACGTGCTCGCGAACGCCGGCGGCGTCGTCGTCTCCTACTTCGAGTGGGTGCAGGGGCTGCAGGAGTACTTCTGGAAGGAGTACGAGGTCAACGCGAAGCTCAACGACATCACCGTGCGAGCCTTCGAGGAGACCTGGCAGACGCGTGAGCGCTTCGCCACGACCATGCGCATGGCGGCATACGGCCTCGCGGTGCAGCGGGTCGCGGAGGCGACCACGATCCGTGGTCTGTATCCCTAGAGATTCCGACTCCGCCGGAATCTCTGGCCCTCGGCACGTGACACCGAGCGAAGCGAGGCTCGTGACGGTCTACACCGCCGAGGAGTGTCACCTCTGCGAGGCGGCCCTCGAGGTGATCGAGCGTGTACGCGCCGAGCTGCCGTTCGCGCTCGAGGTCGTCGACATCACCGGCGACGAGGAGCTCGAGGCGCGCTATCGCACCAAGATTCCCGTCGTCGAGGTCGACGGCGAGCATGCATTCACGTTCTTCGTCACGGAAGCAGGGCTCCGCCGCCGGCTCGACTAGCTCGCGGGCGCCGGAAGCCGCCGCGACGACGCAACGGTTCCTCCGACCGCGGCGCCCGGGCGGTAGGCAGAATGTCCCGCGTTGCCACAAGGTCGGGCCGGAGGGAGAACAGAGCGAGTGGCGGATCGGTTGACGGTTGGGGTGGCGGCGCGGCTCTCGCGCTACCTCCAGGTGCTGACTCAGGCCCGCAAGATGGGCAAGGACCGCATCTCCTCGCAGGAGATCGCGGAGTACACGAACATCAATGCGACGCAGATCCGGCGCGACCTCTCGATGTTCGGCAAGTTCGGCAAGCGAGGCGTCGGCTACAACATCGACTCGCTGCTCGGCGAGATCCGCAAGATCCTCCGCACCCAGGGCCAGCACAACATCGCACTCGTCGGCGCGGGGCGGCTGGGTGAGGCGATCGCATCGTCTCCGATCTTCGCGGAGCACGGCATCACGATCGCCGCGGTGTTCGACACCGACCCGGCGAAGATCGGGCGTGGCGTGGGCGGTGTCGCCGTGAGCCCTCTCGAGGTGGTCGACGAGGTCGTCCGGGAGCGAAACATCATCGTCGGCGTGCTCGCCGTGCCGGCCGACTCAGCGCAGAACGCCTGCGACGCGCTCGTCGCCTCCGGCGTGAAGATCATCTTCAACTACTCGGAGGCGCTCCTCGACACCCCCGGCGACGTGCAGGTGCACACCTCGAACCCGGCTGTCGAGCTTCTCTACGCGCTGTACTTCCATCTGACCTGAGAACGAGCATGCAGGATGCGCACATGCGCATCGTGCTCTGGCACGGCTACCTCCTCGGCGGCACCGGGTCCAACGTCTACACCCGGCAGCTGGCGCGGGAGTGGTCGCTCGCGGGCCACGACGTGATCGTGCTCTCGCAGGAGCCGAATCCCGAGCGCTACGACCTCGGCGCGGCGGCCACTGCTCGGCCTGATGTCGGCGGCTTCCTGCCCGTGTTCGTCCTCGACCGCTACGAGGGCTTCGACGACGTACGCCGGGTACCGGACTGCACCCGCGTGGAGCTCGACCGCTGGGTGCTCGCGAACGTCGCGGTCGTCGAGGAGCAGCTCCCGGCGAATCTCGTCTTCGCCAACCACGTCTTGCTCGGCGGTGCGGTCGGCACGAGGTCCGGAGCCCGGTACGCGGTCAAGGCGCACGGCTCGGAGCTCGAGTACGCGATGCGCGGGAACGTCTGGCTGTCCCTGTGGGGCCAGCAGGCTCTCGCCGATGCCGCCGCGACGTTCGTAGGCTCCGGCCACATCCGGCAGGTGCTCGAGGAGGTGTGCGGACATGTCGAACGCGTGCACGAGGTGCCGCCCGGCGTCGACGTCGAGGAGTGGGTGCCGGAGGAGCCGGAGCTCGCTCTCGCGGCACTGCTGGACGAGGCGCGACGGGACCCGCCCAATCCGGGCAACGCGAACGAGCGATTGCCCGACGAGCGAAACGGTCTGCGGCTCGCGCGGTTCCTGGTCAGCGAGGCGCCCACGGTCGTGTACTTCGGCAAGCTGATCCCGCAGAAGGGCGTGCACGTGCTGCTCGAGGCGCTCGCCGGTGTGGAGGCGCGCGCAGTGATCGTCGGCTTCGGCCCGGAGCGAGCGGCCCTCGAGGCGCAGGCGTCCGAGTTGGGCCTGCGGGCCCTGTTCACGGGCCCCCTCGAGCATCGTCACCTGCGCCATTTGCTCGCGTACGCCGACGTGTGCGTCGTCCCGTCGGTGTTCCCCGAGGCGTTCGGCATGGTCGCCGCCGAGGCGGCTGCAGCCGGGTGCCCGCCGGTCGTGGCCCGCCATTCCGGGTTGGCCGAAGTGGCGGCCGGTCTGGAGGAGACGTATCCGGAGAGGCTGGGACGGCTCGCGTCGTTCCCGAACGGCGATGCCGGGGTGCTTCGGGAGCGCTTGCGCGAGCTGCTCGCGCTCCCCGCCGCCGATCGCGCAGCGATCCGCGCCGCGGCCCGTGCGGCCGCGGCGGAGCGCTGGAGCTGGGCCGGCATCGCGCGGCGCCTGCTCGACCTCGCGACGTGACGCTCGGGTACCCGAGGGAACCATCGACTAGCCTTTCCGCTCCATGGGAGACGCACAGCGGGTGCCCTACGAGCAGTTACTGCGCGAGACGCGGGAGGCGTTCGAGGCCGCCGACGACTTCACCGTCGCGGTCGAGGAGGAATTCGCCCTCCTCGACCCGACCACCCTCGACCTCGTCAACCGCTATGAGGATGTCGTGGCCGCCGCGGACGCCGACCTGGCGGCGAACCTCGCCGGCGAGCTGATTGCGTCCGAGATCGAGATCAAGACCGGCCGCGTCGCGACTTTCGGCGACGTTCCCGCCGCCATCGCCGAGCGCCGCCTCCAGCTGGCCGCGCTCGTCGCGCCCCTCGGGCTCGGCCTCGGCGCAACGGGTGCGCACCCGTGGGCCAGCTGGAAGGAACAGCGGATCATCGACACGCCGCACTACCGTCGCAACGAGGAGATCCTCCAGTACGTGGTGCGGAAGAACAACACCTTCGGACTGCACGTGCATGTCGGGATCCACGGCGCCGACCGGGCGATCGCGGTCACGAACGGGTTGCGCAACTTCCTGCCCGAACTGCTCGCGCTGTCCGCCAGCTCGCCGTTCACGGAGGGGGTCGACACGGGGCTCCATTCGGTGCGCACGCAGATCTTCACGCGGTTCTTTCCCCGTTGCGGGGTGCCGGACACGTTTTCCGGCTGGGACGAGTACGAGGCCTATGTGCGTCTCCTCTACGAGACGGGCTCCGTCGACGAGCACACGCAGCTGTGGTGGAGCGTGCGCCCGCATCTCGCCTTCCCAACGGTCGAGATCCGGATCTGCGACGCGCAGCCGGACGTCGGCGAGGCGCAGTCGCTGGCCGCGCTGGCGGCGTCGGTGACGGCACGACTCGCCCGCGCGCACGACGAGGGTGAGCACGTCACGTTTCACCCCCATCGTCTCATCGAGGAGAACCTCTGGCGCGCTATCCGCTACGGCCTCTCCGGGGAGCTGATCGACCTCGACCGCGGGGACGTCGTCCCCGCCAGGGCCCGGATCGAGCAGCTGATCGAGTGGGTGCTGCCGGCTGCGGAGGAGATCGGTGCCGCGCCGTTTCTCGCCGTTCCCGACCGGAACGCCGCGGAGCGCCAGATCGCGCGTTACGAAGCCGGCTCCTCGCTGGAGCAGATCTACCGTGAGCAGGTGTCCGTGACGGCCGGGGAGGCGCCGGCGCCCCTCGTCTAGCCCTGCGATGCGGCAGCATCCCGTGCGCTTGTGCTACATAATCCCCCGCGCCGACGGCGATCGGCGCTTCTTTGTGACGGCTTCACACCGGAGGATCGATGGACTTCTTCGTTGACCACGCTGTGCTCTTCGCGCTGCTGTGCGCGGTTCTGGCCGTGCTCTACGGCCTCTACCTGACCTACTGGCTGCTGTCGCGACCGGCGGGCAACGAGCGGATGCGCGAGATCTCCGGTGCTGTCCAGGAGGGCGCCGCGGCGTATCTGCGCAAGCAGTACACGACGATCGCCGTCGTCGCGGTAGCGCCGTTCCTGCTCATCGGCTTCTACTCGAAGCTCGGCTGGGGCACCGCCTTCGGCTTCGTCATCGGCGCCGCCCTCTCGGCGGCTGCAGGCTTCATCGGGATGAACGTCGCTGTGCGCTCGAACTCGCGCACCGCGGAGGCGGCGCGGGAGGGTGTCGGCCCGGCCTTCAAGGTTGCCTTCCGCGCCGGCTCGGTCACCGGCCTGCTCGTCGTCGGCCTCGGCATGCTCGGCGTCGCCGGCTACTACTGGATCCTGACGGACTGGCTGGGCAACAGCCCCGGGTCCGCGGTGGACGATCTGATCGGTCTCGCTTTCGGCGGCTCCCTGATCTCGGTCTTCGCGCGCCTCGGCGGTGGCATCTTCACGAAGGCCGCCGATGTCGGCGCCGACCTCGTGGGCAAGATCGAGGCTGGGATCCCCGAGGACGATCCGCGCAACCCGGCCGTGATCGCCGACAACGTGGGCGACAACGTCGGCGACTGCGCCGGGATGGCCGCCGATCTCTTCGAGACGTACGCGGTCACCGCGGTTGCCGTGATGCTGCTCGGAACCCACTACCCCGACGCGAAGCTCTGGCTCTTCCCGCTGTCGCTCGGCGGCGTTTCGATCGTCGCCTCGATCATCGGCACCTTCTTCGCGCGGGTCGGTCACGGCCGGAACGCGATCATCAATGCGCTCTACCAGAGCGTGATCGTCGCCACGGTGCTCTCGGCGGCCGGGTTCGTCCCGGTCACGATGGCCTTCGACGGCGGCAAGTTCTCCTTCTGGCAGCTGTACGGATCCGCTCTCGTCGGGCTCGCGGTCACGTTTCTGCTCGTCGCGATCACCGAGTACTACACCGGCAGCCGCTGGCTTCCGGTGAAGAAGATCGCGGAGGCCTCACAGACGGGCCACGCGACCAACATCATCGCCGGTCTCGCCTACGGCATGCAGGCGACCGCGCTCCCCGTGCTGGTCATCGCGGCCGGGGTGATCGGGGCCTACGAGATCGCCGGCGGCGAGATCTACGGCATCGGCGTGGCGGTGATGGCGCAGCTCTCCATGTGCGGCCTGATCGTGGCGCTCGACGCCTACGGCCCGGTCACCGACAACGCGGGTGGCATCGCGGAGATGGCTGACATGCCGGAGTCGGTACGGGGCGTCACCGACCCCCTCGACGCGGTCGGCAACACGACGAAAGCGGTGACGAAGGGCTATGCGATCGGGTCTGCCGGGCTCGCCGCGCTGATCCTGTTCGAGGAATACTCGCGCGGTCTCACGGAGCTCGACCTCAACACGGTGTTCTCGCTGGAGGACCCGTACGTGGTCGCAGGGCTGTTCATCGGCGGCCTGATGCCGTTCCTCTTCGCGTCGCTGGCCATGACGGCGGTGGGCCGTGTCGGCGGGGAAGTCGTGCAGGAGGTGCGTCGTCAGTTCCGCGAGGACCCGGGGATCATGGAGGGGACGTCGCGGCCCGACTACTCCCGCGCGATCACCATCGTCACCGGCTCGGCGATCAAGGGAATGATGCTCCCCGCGGCGATCCCGGTGGTGTTCCCGATCGTCGTCGGGATCATCAGCGCGAAGATGCTGGGCGGGCTCCTGATCGGGACGATCGTCACGGGCCTCTTCCTCGCCATCGCGATGACGTCGGGTGGCGGTGCGTGGGACAACGGGAAGAAGCTGATCGAGGACGGGCTCTACGGCGGCAAGGGCTCCGAGGCGCACGCCGCCGCGGTCACGGGCGACACGGTCGGCGACCCCTACAAGGACACCGCCGGCCCGGCCATCAACCCGATGATCAAGATCGCGAACATCGTCGCGATCCTGATCATCCCGCTGATCGCCTCGATCCACGGCTAGCCGGAAGCGGTGCAGGCGCCCGGCGAGAGCCGGGCGCCATGCCCTACTGCCAGGTGCCTGCCCACAGGCAGGCACCGCCTTGCACCGCGAAGGTCGACCTCGGGTGCCCGCCTGAAGGCAGGCACCGGCGGCGGGCGTAGACTCGCGCCGTGCCCGGACGTCGACGTAGGCGCGAGGTCGAGCTCGAGCGGGTGCTCGGCACGCCCGCGCTGTTCGCCACCGCATACGGGAACGTCGGCTCGTCGATCTACTACGCGCTTGGTCTCACCGCCGTCTTTGCGCTCGGGCTGACTCCGCTCGTCTTCGTGGTCGCCGGCGTCGTCTTCGCCATGACCGCCGCCACGTACGCCGAGGGCACCGTCCGCTACCCGGAGGCGGGCGAGTCGGCGAGCTTCGCACGTCACGCCTTCAACGAGATCGTCAGCTTCGCCGCGCCGCTGGGCGCAGATGTCGTCTACGTCGTCACGGTCGCCATCTCCGCGTTTTTCGTGCCCCACTACCTGTCGATCTTCTGGGAGCCCCTGCGCACCAACCCGTGGGACATCGTCGGTGGCGCGATCGTGATCCTCGTCCTCGTCACTCTCAACATCGTCGGGGTCCGGAGGCCGCGAAGCTGGCGATCAGCTTGGCGGTGATCGA
>CAVPGO010000037.1:0-6088 GCA_963703975.1 uncultured Actinomycetes bacterium | reverse complement strand
GCTCCCCGCGCCGTACGATGGTCGCGTGGCCTACGACGAGGAGCTCGCGGCCCGCATCCGCGAACTGGTCGCCGGCGAGCCTGGCCTGACCGAGATGACGATGTTCGGTGGGCTCGCATTCCTCGTCGGCGGCAACATGGCGGTGGCGTCGAGCGGACAGGGCGGGCTGCTGGTGCGTGTCGACCCGGCGCAGTCCGACACGCTCCTCTCGACGACGAGTGCTCGCCCCATGGAGATGCGCGGGCGGCAGATGCAGGGGTGGCTTCGGGTCGACGCCGAGGACGTCCGCGGCGAGAGTGAGCTCGCCGGGTGGGTGGAGCTCGGGACGACGTACGCGCGCTCGCTCCCGGCGAAGCCGTAGGCACCGCCTGCGCGGCACTCGTTTGCCGGCGCGCCTTTGCGGACGCTAGCCTCGGCTCGTGAGCGGCTCCTGGGTCGCCGAGCACCTGCCTGAGCGCGACCGTCTCCGTCGCACGCTGCGCTGGCTGGGCCCCGTCGTATACGGGGTCGCGCTCACGGTCGTCCTCCTGCGCGAGGGGGTGCCGCTCTCGCGGGACCGCCTCTTCATGTGGATCCTCCTCGGCCTCCTCGCGTTCTCGCTGACGAACGTCCGCGGCTGGATCCGCAGCGTCGTGCTCGAGTGGCTTCCCTTCGCGCTCGTGCTCTGGCTCTACGACCTCCTGCGGGGCCAGGCCGACACGCTTCTCTTCTCCGCGCACGTGCGCCCCCAGCTGCGCGCCGAGGAGCTCCTCTTCGGCGGCACGGTTCCGACGGTCTGGCTCCAGCGCCACCTCTGGCACGGCTCCGGAAGCCTGGGGTGGTACGACTACGCCACCTGGCTCGTCTACGTCAGCTACTTCCTGGGCACCTACCTGACGGCCGCCTTCCTCTGGTTCTACGCGCGGGGCCTCTTCCGTCGCTTCGTCGTCACGGTCTCGCTCCTCGCCCTCATGGGCTTCACGACCTACGCCCTCTTCCCGGCCGCGCCTCCGTGGCTGGCGAGCACGTACGGTCAACTCGAACCGACGTCGCGGCTGATCGGCGTCATCTGGGGGCACATCCCCATCGCCCACTTCGACGCGCTCTTCGAGAAGGGCTCGCAATACGCAAACCCCGTCGCCGCGGTCCCCTCGCTCCACGCGGCGTACACGCTGCTCATCGCCCTCACGCTCTGGCGCCTGGCGCCCTGGTGGGGGCGCGTGCTCCTGGCCGCCTATCCGTGGGCGATGGCGTTTGCCCTCGTCTACATGGCCGAGCACTACTTCGTCGATGTCCTCCTCGGCTGGGCCTACGCCTTGATCGGCTTCTGGGTGGTCAACCGCCTGGCCGATCGGCTGGCCGCGCGGCGCTCGCATCGCCATGCCGAGCAACCCGCCTAGGAGCTGCAGCCCTCGGTAGCGTTTCGGGTGTGGGCTCCGTGGCCAGGGACGGCGCGCGGTGGAGGCGCTGGCGCCTCCGGCGACCGCTCGCGGCGGCGTGCCTCGTTCTCGCGCTCGCCGGCCTCCCGGCGCCGCAGCCCGCCGCGTCGGCCCCGGCCGCCGCGCCGACCGCCGCGCAGATGGTCGGACAGAAGCTCGTCGTCAGCATGGACGGGACGACGCCCTCTCCCTCGTTGCTGAGACGGGCTCGACTGGGGAGGATCGGCGGCGTTCTCGTCCACGGCTCCAACTTCGGCTCGGCGGCTCGGCTGCGAGCCGTCACGCGCAGCCTCAGGCGGGCGGCCGCCTCAGGCGGCCGGCCGAGGCTCCTGATCGCGGTCGACCAGGAGGGCGGCTCGGTCAAGACTGTCCCGTGGGCGCCCCCGACGCTGTCGCCGCCGAAGATGGGCGCGCTCGGGTCGAGCGAGACGGCGCGACGGCAGGGGCGACGAACGGGGGCGGCCCTCCGCGGCCTCGGCATCAACACGGACTTCGCCCCCGTCGCCGACGTGCCCTCGTCGACGTCCTCGTTCATGTATCTGCAAAGGCGCACCTGGTCGTTCGGCGCACGGAAGACGGCGCGCCTCGCGAACGCCTTTGCACTCGGTCTCGCGAACCGGAACGCGCTGGCGACCATGAAGCACTTCCCCGGGCTCGGCTACGCGAGGCGCAACACGGATACGTCTGTCGTTCGCATCGCGGCGACGAGGGCCCAGCTCGCGCCCGGGCTCGATCCCTACCGCCGGGCGGTCACGAACGGCGTCCCGCTCGTGATGCTGTCGAACGCCGTCTACAAAGCGTACGACCGGCACAACGCCGCCGGGTGGTCGCACGCGATCGGTACCGGGGTGCTGCGCGGCCGGCTCGGCTTCACCGGCGTGACGATCACCGACGCGCTCGACGGCGCCGCCGCTGCGCGCGGCATCCCGCCGGCCCGGCTGGCGGTCCGCGCGGCCGCGGCCGGAACGGACATGATCCTACTCAGTGGATCCGAGGCGTCCTCGCGCAGCGTGTACCGATCGCTGGTGGACGCGGCCTCGACGGGCCGGATCCGGACGGCGCGGCTGCGAGCCTCCTACGAGCGGATCGTCGCGCTCAAGCAGGGACTGTGAGGCCGAGTGGCTTCGCCTAGCGTGATCGTCCGACCTTGGGAGGCGAGATGGAGTACGTGAACCTCGGCGGGACCGGCCTGCGCGTCTCGCGCATGTGCCTGGGAATGATGAGCTTCGGCAAGCACGAGAGCCGGGAGTGGGCGCTCGACGAGTCGGAGGCCGAGCCGATCGTGAGACGGGCGGTCGAGGGCGGAATCACCTTCTTCGACACTGCCGACGTCTACAACGGCGGTCAGAGCGAGGTCGTCACCGGCCGCCTGCTGCCCACGCTCTTCGGCATGCGCGAGGAGTACGTCGTCGCGACGAAGGTGCACGGGCGGACGATGCCCGGGGAGAACGGCCGCGGCCTCTCGCGCAAGCACGTCCTCGCGTCGATCGACGCGTCGCTCCAGCGCCTGGAGCTCGACTACGTCGACCTCTACCAGATCCACCGCTGGGACGACTCGACCCCGATCGAGGAGACGATGGAGGCGCTCGACGACGTTGTCAGGGCCGGGAAGGCGCGCTACGTCGGCGCCAGCAGCATGTACGCCTGGCAGTTCGCGAAGGCGCAGCACGCCGGGCCGACGCGCTTCGTGTCGATGCAGAACCACTACAACCTGATCTACCGCGAGGAGGAGCGGGAGATGATCCCGCAGTGCCTCGATCTGGCGGTCGGCGTGCTCCCGTGGAGCCCGCTCGCGCGCGGGCTTCTCGCCGGCAGCGGCACGTCGTCCGGCGAGCGGGAGACGACGCGCTCCCGGACCGATCCATTCCGGCACTCGCTGTACCGCCCGGACCTGGACGTGCCCGTCATCGATCGCCTCGCCGAGGTCGCCGCCGCGCGCGGCGTCCCGTCGGCGCAGGTTGCGCTCGCGTGGCTCCTGCACAGGCCGGGCGTCACGGCGCCGATCGTCGGGGCGACGAAGCTGGAGCACCTCGACGACGCGCTCGCGGCCGAGGCGCTGTCGCTGGGCGACGACGAGATGGAGCGGCTCGAGGAGCCGTACGTCTCGCATCCGGTCTCGGGAATCGAGTTCTAGGGCTCGCGCGCTAGCCGACTGCGACGAACGGCGGGCGTTTGGGCTCGATCCGCGAGAGCGTCGCCAGCCGGGACCGCGCGAGCGCCACCAGCTCGTCCTCCGGCGCGCGGATCTCAGCGGGCTTGTGGTCGACGTGCCCGGACGGTCAAGACAAGCGATCCACCCAGTCCGAGCGCGGCCGCGGCGAGCGCCGCGCCCGTCAGCAGGAGCCCGGAGGCCAACGCGAAATTGACCGCCGCGCCCTTCGAGACGCCGAGCGCGAAGAGCACGCCCGCAGTCGCCCCCATGCCGGCGACGGCTCCGCCGGCAGTGATCGGAAGGATCGACGTCGCGGCGCTCATGCAGAGGACGACGAGGGCGAGCGTAGGCGAGAACCGAACGCCGATGCCGCTCAGCAGGAGGGTGCTGCCGAGGGCGCGCGACGTCCAGCAGCTCAGGAGCAGTAGGCCCGCGACGAGCGTCGGCCGCGAGAACTCCGTGCTGTCCGCGACGCGCCGGTAGACACCGTGGAGGCGGTTCGAGCGTCCGAGGAGGGGGAGCCGTGCCACCCGCTGTCCCAGCGTGAGGACCCCGAGGCAGCCGACGCAGAACACGACGACGACGATCAGCGGCGCGCGGAGGATCGGCCCCGACGTTGCGAGGGCGGCGACGGCCAACGGAAGCATCGCCGCTGCGTCGACCATGCCGAGGGCAACGATCGAGACGGCAATCGTCCCGAGCCCGAGCTTGACCCCGCCGAGCCGGCGCAGCAGGGAGATCTTTACGACGTAGTCCAGCCGGAAGGGCAGGACGACTCCGCTGGCAGCGGATGCCCCGCAGGCGGCAAGACACCGGGCGCCGTCGGGACGCTCGCAGCTGGGGAACAGCTGGTGCCATCCGAATGCACGGAAGCCGAAGCTGGCGAGATAGGCGCCTCCTGCGAGGAAGACCAGGGGCACGTGTGCGCCTTCCAGGGGCCAGCGCGTGTCGCTCAGATGTCGAGCGACGAGGACACACGCGCCCAGCGAGAGAACAGAGAACGCGAGTCCACCGAGGAGCCTCCAACGACGCGGACTGAGGTGGACAGCACGCGACGCTGCCGTAGGCGAGGGCACGCCGACCGGGCGACGGACCGGGGCCGTTTCAAGCACAGGCGTCCGGCCGCCTCATGGAGACCGGGGGCCGGAGTCAGGTCGGATTCGGTGGGACGTCAATCACAACGGTGGCCGTTCCCTTGTCCAAGAACCCCTCGACAAGCTCCGCGAACGCGTGCGGATCCACGAAGCGAGTGCCCGGGTCGAGGCCGGCGGCGCGCAGGAGTCCTCGGTCCCCTTGCACGCGCCCGTCTATCCACCTCGCCCAGACGTCCTGACCTTGTCGGCGCCCTCCGATCTCGACTCTCGCCACGTTCCACCCCCTTCGTTCGGGTCGGTCAGCGCCAGTGCTGAAATCGCACGCTCAGCGGCCCCCTGGTTCCATGGCGCTTCCCCGCTCGCGAACTCGTGCCCCGGCAGAACCAGAGGCTGCCGCCATTCGGAGCGGCGTTCGTCGTACATGTCGCTCGTCACCCAGACGGGCTCGTAACAGTCGGCCCGTTCGCATTCGCAGAAGAACGGGATCCGCTCCCGGTCGGTCTGTCCCCGGCGCCCCTCCCGCATCAGCTCGTTGACCTGACGCAGCAGCCCCGGGCTGCGCTCGACCACGCAGGCGCACGCGTCTGCCGACGCCGCATGGTCGGCACCCGCGGCAACCGCGCCGCGCTCGAGCGCAGCCCCCCTCTCCCTGGACAGGATCGTTGTCCCTTCGGCCAATACTCCTCCCTGATCGTCGCGGCAAGCTGTGTTCCAGCCGAGTTCGTAGGACTGGAATCAGGCTGTCCGCCAGGGGCTATGGCCGGACCTGCGCATCGGCGAGATCTTGGCCGACGGGCACTTGCAGTGTACCGCGCCGGGGCCATGACGACCAGAGGTTCACGGGCCCGCTGAGTGGAAGGCCTCCGTGACTAGCGCCCCCGGACCGAACGCGGCGCAGTGCGCGAAGATACTAAGAAGGCGCCTGCGGGTCCCTGGGCAGCAGGCGGTGGCCGTCGACGACCTTGCGGTTCGCGGCGCGCGAGTGGTCGCGCAGCATCCCGAAGGCTGTGGCCTCGTCAACCGAGTGGCGTTCCATCAAGATGCCCTTGGCCCGCTCGGTCAGCGCACGTCTACCGTCGGGCTCACTCCTCCGAGGACCCGCGCCCTGGGTCGGCGTCCCGGTCGAGCGCGCCTCCCTCGTTCTCCCAGTCCTCCTCTTGGTCGCGCGGGCCGACGGGGATCTTCGGTCGGTTCCTCTTCTTCCGTCCCGGCCTCGGCCGCCTGCCAGTGGGCCTCCCGGGACCGGTCGCGATCCCGGTCACCGCGCTCCCGCTCGTCCCTCCCGGCACTCATGCTTGGGAGGATAGACGCGACCAGCGCAGCCGATCGATCGTCGTCGCCCACGTGATCTTGAGCAAAGGTCTGCTGGCTGCGGGTGCGGCCGACGGGCAAAGTGTCATCCGGGCCGCTTTGCCCAGCGGCGA
>CAVPGO010000036.1:0-8626 GCA_963703975.1 uncultured Actinomycetes bacterium | reverse complement strand
ACACGGTCGCCGGTGCGGCGCTGACGAGGTGAGACGCGGGCAGCTTGCTACTGCTTCCTGACGCCTCTCGCCGCGCCCCTGAGCCGGCCGGGGAGCGCCACAATCCGCTCGGCCGTGGTCGGCGGAGCATACTCCGCCAGCCACCTGCGCACGGCCCGGACTGCGACCCACGCGGGTGCGCGGTGCTGCTCCCGTTGGCCACCGCGTCGCACGACCGCGTGTAGCTGGGATGCGAGCTCCGGCGGGAGCGCGAACGTGTACTCGACGCCGAGACGCGCTGCAACGAGTTCGTCGTACCGGCGGACGGTCTCCGCGAGCTTTCGGGCACGCGAGCCCGGCAGCTCGGCGGCGGCGATCAGCTCGAGGGCATAGTCGCCGATACCGTAGAGCAGACAGATCGAGACGAACTTCAGCGTCTCACGCTCGCGCTCTTCGCCTACTAGCGTGCCCGCGAGATGCTCGGCGGCGGCGGTCGGCTTCTTGAGGTACAGCGCATCACCCCAGACCGTCTGTCCGCGGCCGCGGTCTACGAGCCCGCGGCCGCTGTAGCGCTGCCGCCACTGAGCATTCAGCAGGAACAACTCGTAGTCGTAACGGCGGAGGAATGCATCAACATCGCCGAAGAGGGGCTGCCGCTCGTAGATGTGGTTGAACGACACTTCGGTCTCGACCCCGAACACGAATCTGTCGAGAGTCTGCGCTGCTCCGTGGAGGATTGGAAGCTCGGTTCCCTGCGTGTCGAGCTTCACGAAGTCGACCCGCTCGATTCCCGCCTCGGTCAGGACGTGGTCGACCGTGTCCACGCGGCACACGCCTGTGCCGATGACTTCGAAGCCCTCGTCCTTGTCGAAGGCCTCCAGGAACGATGCGTTCGGCGAGTACAGCGACGCCACGGCGGCGTCGCGCGTGTTGTAGAACGTCGCCTGGCCCGACCGGTCTCCGAGCGCGACGTTCAGGTAGGTGACGTTAGGCGGGGCCGTCCGTAGAAGTGCCGCGAAGGCCGTCTCCGAGGGCTCGAAGCCGACCACCTCGAGCAGCGGTGCGATGGCGTTCCAGGGCTTCTCGATTCCGCCGCGGGCGCCGACGTCCACGAGGCGTATGGGACTGCCGGCCAGGCGCTTCGCCAACTCGGTCGGGAACTCGACCTGACTCGCGAACGTCTTCGACGGATGCGCCTTCAACGGATGCTCCGCTCCGCGTGCCGGTCTTCCTTCGGCTTGCGAAGCCCCAGGCGCAGCGCTTCGCGGAGCGTATTCCCCACGTCCGCGTCACTGCGGCCGGCCACACGACGGAGGCGACGAAGCTGCGGCAGCTCCAACGTGACATGTGTCCTGCCCGGCGCCGCCGCGGGCCTCAGGTCGCCGAGCCACGTCTCGATCGGCTCGAGCACGCGGCCGTGCGCCCCTCTGAGAAACCGAGCGGGCACGCGGCGGTCGATGTGCGCGTCGTAGCGGAGGATCGTCTTCCTCAGGCGGCGGGCCGTGGCGAGGGAGAGGGACGTGAAGTCCACGAGGTCGAGCGCGTAGTCGCCGAACCCGTAGAGCAGGCAGATCGAGACGGCACGGCCGATCGCCTCCTCCCGTCCCTCGTCTCCGCATGCCTCGAAGCTCGCCACAGCCGCGTTCGGCCCCTTGAAGTAGAGCGCCTCCGCCCAGACGGGTTGACCTGCGCCGAGGACGAGCAGCTCCGCGCCCGTCGTTCGGCGAAGACAGCGCGGAAGAAATTGGAAGAGCTCGTAGCCGAAGCCGCGGAGGAGGGAGTCGATCTCCCCGGCGAGCGGCTGTCCCTCGTACACCGGATTGAGCGCGACCTCGACCTCGACGCCAAACACGCGACCGAGCAGCGTCTGCTGCGCCCCCTCCAGAATCTCGCGTTCACGCCCGGGCGCATCCAGGTCGAGGACATCGACGTGCTCGACCGCGAGCTCCGCAAGCGCCTCGTCCAGCGTGGTGGTGTCGTACGCGGCAGCGTCCACGGTGTCGAACGCTCCCCCCGTCTCGAGCGACGCGAGGAACGGCTCGCTCGGGGCGAGCAGCGAGGATGCCCCCGGCGTACGGGTGCGGTGGAGCGTCACCGCCCGGGGAGCAGAGGCCAGGATCCGGTGGATCGTTCTCGGGCCGTCCTGCCCACCGGGCTCGTCCGGCTCCGGGTCGACGAAACGGATCGCATCGAGGTTCTCCGCCCAGCCCCACGGCTCCGGCACCCCGCCGCGCCCCCCGACCTGAACCAGGGTGAGGGCGTCCGCCGGGAGCGGTGGTATCGGCTTGAACACAACGTAAGGCTAACCTCCGCACGCGGAGTGCTCTGAGTGGGCCCGCCTGGACTCGAACCAGGGACCGACGGATTATGAGTCCTGACCCGAGTGCTGCTCTTGCGTGCTCTTGGCTCTCTTGTGTGTTCTTGTGTGTGCTCGGGCACGGTGGATTTCCGCAGTTCGGGACACGGTTCGGGATACGATTTGGAGGGAGGTGAGTAAGAGATGAGGTCGGACCACCTGATCCTTTGCTCACGACTGACGGGCGGCTCGTCGCAACGCGGGCAGAGCTCAACGCAGCCCGCGAGGAGGTCATCCACGGAGGCAGCGACGGCGGCCGCTTCTCGATGCTCTGGGAGCCTCGACAGCAAGCGTCCGTGGACAAGTTCGGCGAAGCCTTCTGAGCCATGAGCCTTTACAGAAATCCTCGCGCACCATGCGAGATTCATGCGAGATAGCGGTGGCGAACGATGGCGAACGAGCACGCCGTCTTCGGAGCGGTTTCGGCTCAACGGAGCGGAATCGGGCGAACGGTGACGACCCACGACTAACACCGCGCGCGCTTGCCATGCAGAAGGTCGAGGGTTCGAGTCCCTCCATCCGCTTTCAAGAAGCTCCGGCCAGGCGACTGTTCAGCGCGCCGCCCGCGACGCCGGCCTCTCGGGTGCCCCGGTGGCGCGGGAACCTCCTTTTTCCGCCGCGCCGGCGAGGAGACGCGCGGCGGGCCTCGCGATGTCCGGCATCGACGTGGTCAAAGTCCTGAAGTAGTGTTGTCTGCGTCTCACTTGTACGGAGTACCCGTTACGACTCGAGCGTGCGGTGCATGAGCATCAGGACGTGTGCATTGTGGGCGGAGGGCCCGCCGGGCTGACGGCCGCCTTGACGCTCGGAGAGGCGGGACGGCGGGTTGTCCTGTTCGAAAGCGGAGGATTCCGGTCGTCGGCTGCCGCTCAGGAACTCAACGACGGCGACCACGAGGGTGAGGCATACGCCGGTCTCGCCCCGACACGACATCGTCAGCTGGGAGGGTCGGCGAACGTGTGGGACGTCCCCGTTCATGGCAAGGCCGGGGCGAAGTATGTCCCCCTCAGCCCGAGAGACATGACCGACTGGCCGATGGGATGGGACGAGCTCAGGCCGTACTACGAAGAGGCCCAGGGGCTGTGCGGTCTGGGACCCTTCGAGTACGGTGCTGCCTACTGGACCACGGACGCTCACACGCCGTTCGAACTGGACGGAACCGGTCTCACGAGCGGCGTCTATCAGTTCGGATACGCCGAGCGGATTACGCGCGAGCTCGCTGACCAGCTGCACGCGAGCGAGGCGATCTCCGTTGCCGCCTCCACCACCGTCGTCGATCTCGTCGTGGAGGGCGCGGCGCGACGGCTGGGGGTCGTGCGCGCAGTCGATCCGAGCGGCCGGATCATCGAGGTGAAGCCTCGCGTCGTGATCCTAGCGTGCGGCGCGGTAGAGAATGCCCGCCTTCTTCTGCTTGCCGGCCTCACCGGCAGTGACGGCTCGGAGTGGCTCGGCCGTTGCTTCATGGAGCACGCTCGAGACTTCTCGCTGGCTCTCGTCCCCCAATCGCTGGAGCTCTTTGGCAGAGCGGCGTTCTACGACCTTCACACCTCGAGGGACGGCTTCCCGGTCGGCGGCCACCTGGGGTTGACGGACGACGCACTGGATACGTTCGCGTTGCCGAACGCCGCGATGACGTTGATCCCTCGAGCCCGCCGGAGCCGTGCACTGCGGCTGGCCGTCCGCGCCCCGGAACCGATCGGTCGCGTCATGGGCGTGGCGCCGGACGGTCGCTACGGCTGGTCGCGCGCGCACTCGCCAGCGAAACTCTTCGACCGCTTCGACCTCGTCCTGAATCTCGAGCAGCGGCCTCAGCCGGAGAACAGAATCGAGCTGAGCAGCCGGACCGACCGGTTCGGAAACCCGCTGCCGCGACTGCGGCTGCGCTGGACGGAGGAAGAGCAGCACGACCTCGAAAGGCTGCGCGGACTCCTCCGAGAGTGGTTTCGTACCGCGAATCTCGGCGATCTGCAAACGACCGTGGGCCGTCGACCGGACTTGAGCGCGCACCATCATGCCGGCACTACGAGGATGACCCTCGATCCGCAGGACGGGGTGGTGGATCCCGACGGGCGGGTCTTCGGGATCGAGAATCTCTACGTCACCGGAGCCTCCGTCCTTCCGACCGCCGGCTTCGCCAATCCGACCCTCACGATCGTCGCGCTCGCGCGCAGGCTCGGTCGCCATCTCAGCAAGCGGATCGACGCGCAGTAGGAGCGTCCGCCTACCCGGCTATCGGGGCGGAGGTGGGTTCCGCGCGGCGTAGAGAGAGACCTGCTGAGGGGCCTCAGAACGCCAGCGCGGCCCGCGCCATGTGCTTCCCAAGCTGAGGATTGCTGGTTTGGGTTCCTCGTCGCCTTGTTGTTGCTCCTCAACGCCGGCCGCGCGGCTAAGCCCTCGTGCCGAGGATTCCCCAGCTGCTGTCGTTACGCAGAATCGAGTGGACCTTCGTCAGGTACAGCTGATTACGTCGGACACGCTCCGTGTTCTCGCCGTCGCGTCCCCGCTCTGACTCCGCGTGCCACTGGTGCATGTAGGAGCTTTCCGGACCGAGGGGTTTCGGGGTCAACCCGAGGTACAGGAAGCGACGGTGAAGATCGTCGTCCTCCCCGCCCCACGCCTCGTAGTACTCGTCGTAGCCTCGGACGGCATGGAAGAACGCCGTGTACGTGGCACAGATGCTGGCGTGGTAGGCCTGGTCGTGGCGCGGTCGACACCGCCGCTTCCATGAGTCGAACTGCAAGTCTCTTCCCGTGCGCCCGTCCTGCTCGAGAATCCGTGCAGACTCCTCCGGAAGATCGAGCATCGCCGAGCCGACCACCGAGGTAGGCGAGGCCGTGAGCACCTCGACGCAGCCGGACAGATAGTTCGGCGGAAACACGATGTCCGCGTCGGAGACCAGGAGGAACTTCGTGTTCACGCGGCGGATGCCGACGTTGAGGCAGCGAGAGCGGCTCCAGACTTGCACGCCGTCGACGCGCACATACTCGGCGCCGTGCCGGGTGCACATGCTCGCGGCGCGAGAAGCGTCGACCGGCTCGCTCCCGTAGTCGACAACGACAATGTGGACCAGGTCGGCGGGATACGTCTGGGTGCGAATGCTTCTCAACGCATTCTCAAGTCGATAGTTGGCCCGGTTTCGAGCGCCGATCAGGACAGTGATGGTGTCCGTTCGCGAGAGCTCGTGGCGCAGGACGGCGTGACGCAGCCAGGCGCGTCCGGCGATCCGCAGGAACGGCCGGAAGATGCGCTTCGTGATCCGTCTCCGGCCGAGCGCCCCGTATGTACGCGACAGGGACGCCAACAAGAGGGGACTTCCGGCTTCAGGTCTAGAGTACGACGACTCCAGGGATGACCTCGCCGTCCACGTTGGGCGCCTGAACACCCAGCAGTCTGCAGATCGTCGGATAGAGATCCACGAGCCGCACTGGCTCCGCGCTCGCAAGGGCCGGGATCCCCGGCCCGGTGAGGGCGTAGAGCCCGTTCGGATGATGGTCGCCGGTGCGCCGCATCGAGTTTTGTCTCTCCAGCACGCCGATCTTCTCCGAGTGGGCCCGTACCGTTGAGCCGTATCCGTCCGCATGGGCGAGCGTGCCCAGGACGGCGTCGTTCCACTCCACAAGCAGATCGGGCAGCGAGTCGCGGCGCGGTCCCGCGTACATGGAGTCCGTCCGGTCCACGGCCGTGACCAACGGCAAGCCCGTGCGATCGTCAACGACGTCCTCGAGATCTCTCGCCAGCTGCTGGCAGAACCTTTCGGCCTCGGGGCCGGCGCGCAGGACACCCCTCGGTTCTCGATCCACCAGATTCAGTCGGATGGCGCTCACCGGAAAACCGTTCGGGATCGGAAAGCACCGGCTCGTGCCTACCTCGGCCCAGTGGGAGAGGTTTCGGGGGTGGGGCCGCCTGCTCCCCGTGATGTGCCTGCGCACGCGCCTCGCAACCCGTGTATGCAGGGCTGTCCCCGTGAGGCGCCTCCGCACGCGCCTCGCAGTTCGAACGTGGAGGCCAGGAGGCGCCGGGCGGGCGGTCGCGCCGAGCCGGTACAGAATCTCCGGGAGGAGGAAGTCCGCGCCTTGGAACCGGCCCATTCCGTGCGAGGAAAACAGGAGGACATGGGTGGCCCCCGCTCGCTCCAGGATGGCCCCCACCCCGGCGTCGATGGCCCGATACACGCGCTCCAGGGGGTCGGATACCGCGTCCCGCATCTGCCGGTCGTGCGACGGATGCGTCGGATCGTGGAGATGCCAGCACTGGTGCCCGGCGCAGTGGGACTCCGAGTACACCTGAATGACGAGGTCCCACTCCTCTCGGTCGAGGAGCTCGAGCGTCAGCGCCGTCTTCTTCGCAACCGCCAGCTCCAGCCCTGACACGAACCGCTCGAAATCGTCGGCGGTCGCTCGGTCGGCATCGCAATCGCTCGGCAGCGGATAGGCCCCTACCCCGGCGAGAATCTCATCCGCCAGTGTCGCTGGCGACGTCCGGAAGCCGAAGACGGAGTCATGGCCACCCCACTCGACGATCTGTATCCCGTTCAGGCCAGACTCGAGCCGCGTCAGCGGCACGTCCAGAACGGCCACGCGTTGGCCCGCGTCGGAAGCGAGTCTCCAGAACGGAACGCCCCCGAGCCCCGTCGGGGTGTCCAGAGGGCGAAAGAAGTCATACGTGCCAGATGCCAGCTGATCGATGCGATGGAAGCCGTGCCCGGCGGGGCTCAAGCCTGTGTAGAACGAGGGCCAGGTGCTTCCGATGTAAAAGCCGTCGACACCCACTAGCGGCCCCGAGGTTCCCCCGTCCATCACCGCGCGGATGACTGGGAGTTTGCCGTCGGCGGCCCACCGGCATATCAGGCCGGGCTCGGCCGCGTCGAGACCGATCAACAGGAGCCGGCAGGGCACCACGAGGAAGGATAGTCGCCGGCGGCGCGGCTCGAGCAGCCGGAGGCGTTCGCGTTCATGGCCGGCGCACCGAAACTCGGCAAGAGCTGGTGCGCAGTCCGAAGCGGAGACCGTCAACGATCGCCGACTACCGCGGCATCGTCGAGTTCGCGCTCGACCGAGAGTTCGGCGAGCTCACGCTCGAAGCGATCACGGTCGACCGCATCGACGCCTACCGTGCTTGGCTCGTCGAGGAAGGCCGCCTCTCCGCGCGGACGATCAACAAGCGGCTCGTCGTGATGCACGGGATCTTCCGTCGGGCGATGCGCGTCTACGGCCTCCGGTCGAATCCGTCGGCGCTCGTCGATCGGCAGCCACTGCGCCGCTCCGGCGAGTTCTCCGTGCTCGACCCCCCGGAGGTCGAGGCGCTCGCCCGCGCCGCCGAGAGCGACCAGGACGCTGCGCTGTTTCGCGTGGCCGCGTTCACCGGGCTTGCGGCTCGGTGAGCTCCGCGCGCTGCGCTGGCAGGACGTCGACTTCGCCAAGCGGCTCGTCCACGTCCGTCGCAACTTCACCCACGGCGCCGAAGGCGCACCGAAGTCGGGCCGCGTACGCTCGGTCCCGCTGATCGACCAGGCGGCGAAGGCGCTCGACGGGCTGAGCCGTCGCGAGCGGTTCGTCGAGCCGGACGACCTCGTGTTCGTCGACGACGTCGGCGGCCACGAGGACGACTGGCGGCTGCGCAACCGCTTCCACGCCGCCCTCACCGCGGCTGGGCTCCCTCGGCTGCGACTGCACGACCTCCGCCACACGTTCGGGACACTCGCCGTGCAGGCGTTCCCGCTCTCCGACGTGCGGGCGTACATGGGTCACGCCGACATCGCGACGACGATGATCACGTCCACCACGTCCCGCGCGTCGACGCGGCTGACAAGCTCTCCCGCCTCGTCGCCGCCGCGGAGACCGTGCAGCGCCTGCGGCCGGTTTCGGGACACATTCGGGACACGACCGCCGAGCCGCTCGAGCCGGCGGAAGGCGAAACCGGCACGGTTGCGGAGCTTTCGGATTGGGCCCGCCTGGATTCGAACCAGGGACCGACGGATTATGAGTCCGCTGCTCTGACCAGCTGAGCTACGGGCCCGCGCATCTCAGCGTAACGCCGCCGTGACCGACCTGGCGGGCACGGCTCACTCCCGCTCGCCACTCGCCCGGGGGTGTGGGGGCAGAGCCCCCACAGCGAAGCGCTGTCTTCAGCGAGCAGGAAATGTCGGCTGCGGGCCTGCGCGCCTCAGCGTAACGCCGCCGTGACCGACACGGCGGGCACGGCTCACTCCCGCTCGCCACTCGCCCGGGGGTGTGGGGGCAGAGCCCCCACAGCGAAGCGCTGTCTTCAGCGAGCAGGAATGTCGGCTGCGGG
>CAVPGO010000035.1:0-16592 GCA_963703975.1 uncultured Actinomycetes bacterium | reverse complement strand
GTCGTAGTCGAGGGCGACGTGGTGACGTACACGATCTCGCCCCGCCGGTGCCTCCTCCTGTTCCCCCCGGCGGCGACGCATGCCGTGCGCGCACAGCTCACCGAGGCGCGCTTCGTGATCGACGTGACCGCACAGCACGGCATCCTGGCCCTCGTCGGACCCGGAGGCGCCGACCCTGCTCCGTCGTCTCACACATCTGCATCGATTCCCGGCCGGTGGCGAGGTCGCCCATGTCACCGCGCACGTGCTCGAGCGAGACGGTGGTTATTGGATCGTGTTCCCGCAGGAGTACGGGCACTATCTGTACGAGGTCGCGGCAGACTGCGCCGCCGCCCTCGGAGGTGGTCCGATCGGCAGCGACGCGCTGGAGGGAGCTGCGTGAAGGACGTCTTCCTCAAGCAGAAGCTCCTCACGCGCCCCGGCGAGCTCAAGCGCCACTACGACGTCGTGATCATCGGCGGCGGCTCGCACGGTCTGGCCACGGCGTACTACCTGGCCAAGCACCACGGCATCACCGACGTCGCGATCATCGAGAAGAGCTACATCGGCTCCGGCGCTGCGGGGCGCAACACGACGATCATCCGCGCCAACTACCGAACGCCCGAGGGAACGGCGTTCTACTCGGAGTCCGTGAGGCTCTACGAGCGGCTTTCGGCCGAGCTCGACTTCAACCTCATGTTCTCGCAGCACGGACATTTCACGCTCGCCCACTCGGACCGTTCGCTCGTCGTGCAGACCGAGCGCGCCGAGGTGAACAAGCTCCTCGGGATCGACAGTCGCGTCGTCGACGCGGCCGAGGTGAAGAAGCTCTGCCCGGAGATCAACATCTCGACCGAGGGTGTCACTTGGCCGATCCTCGGAGCGCTCTACCACCCGCCCGGCGGGATCATCCGCCACGACGCCGTCGTGTGGGGGTATGCCAAGCAGGTGTGCAAGGCCGGCATCGAGATCCACCAGGGCACCGAGGTGACCGGCTTCCTGCGCGAGGGCGATCGCATCCTCGGAGTGAGGACGACTCAGGGCGACGTCACGGCAGGGGTCGTGGTCAGCGCCACCGCCGGGTGGTCGAGCATCGTCGCCGAGCTGGCGGGGCTGCCGCTCCCCATCACGACGAGCATCCTGCAGGCGTTCGTGACCGAGCCGGTGAAGCCGTTCCTCGACAAGATCATCGTCTCGGCGCAGATGCACATCTACGTCTCGCAGACCGACCGCGGCGAGTTCCTGATCGGCGCCGAGGTCGAGCCGTACCCGACCTACTCGAACAAGGGCACCTTCCCGTTCGTCGAGTACGCGTCCCGTCACGTGCTGGAGCTGTTCCCGCAGTTGCACGCGACGCGGATTCTCCGTCACTGGACCGGCCTCTGCGACATGAGCCCGGACTACAGCCCGATCATCGGCGTGACGGAGCTGGAAGGGTTTCTCGTCGACTGCGGCTGGGGCACGTACGGCTTCAAGGCCGCGCCGATCGTCGGCGTCACGCTGGCGGAGCTGATCGCCACGCCGCCAGACTTCGGCCCTGATCGAGCCGTTCAAGCTGGAGCGCTTCTACACCGACACGCTCGTCTCCGAGCTCGCCGCTGCCGCGGTGAGCCACTGAACCGACCGAAAGGGCTGAGACCAGGATGCTTTCGAGCCTCGAGATCGCGCAGGCCGCCACGCTTCGGCCGATCACCGACGTCGCCGCCGAGGCGGGCATCGAGCCCGGCGAGCTCGAGCCGTACGGACGCTACAAGGCGAAGGTCGACCTCTCGGTTCTCGACCGCCTCGCCGACCGGCCGGACGCCAAGCTGATCAACGTGACGGCGATCACCCCGACGCCCGCCGGCGAGGGGAAGACGACGACCTCCGTCTCGCTGACCCAGGGGCTCGGTGCCCTGGGGCGCAAGCCGGTGCTCGCGCTGCGCGAGGCGTCGCTCGGGCCGGTGTTCGGCGTGAAGGGGGGAGCCGCCGGCGGCGGGTACGCCCAGGTGGTGCCGATGGAGGATCTCAACCTGCACTTCACGGGCGACCTGCACGCGATCACCGCGGCGAACAACCTCCTCGCGGCCCTGATCGACGCGCACGTCCTGCACGGCAACGAGCTCGGCATCGACCCGCTGACGATCTCGTGGCGGCGCTGCATGGACATGAACGACCGCTCGCTGCGGGACGTGGTCACGAGCCTCGGCGGGCGGGCCAACGGCTACCCGCGGCAGACCGGGTTCGACATCACGGCGGCCAGCGAGATCATGGGCCTCGTCGCCGTCGCCCGCGACCTTTCCGACCTGCGTGCACGCCTCGGCCGCATCACGATCGGGCAGACGTACGCGGGCGAGCCGGTCACGGCCGAGGAGCTGAAGGCGGCGGGCTCGCTGGCCGTGTTGCTCAAGGAGGCGATCAAGCCCAATCTCGTGCAGACGCTCGAGGGTCAGCCCGCGTTCGTCCACTGCGGGCCGTTCGCGAACATCGCGCACGGCAACAACTCGCTCGTCGCCGACCGGGTGGCGCTCAAGCTGGGTGACGTGGTGATCACCGAGTCGGGCTTCGCCTCCGACATGGGCATGGAGAAGTTCTTCGACATCACCTGCCGCATCGGCGGCCTCCGCCCGAGCGCGGTCGTTCTCGTCGCCTCCGTGCGGGCGCTGAAGCACCACGGTGGGAACATCGAGGGCGGCCTGGCCGAGATCGAGACCGGCGCGGCCAACCTGGCGCGGCACATCGGGATCATCAACGGCTTCGGGTTGCAGGCGGTCGTCGGTGTGAACAAGTTCCCGGCCGACACGCAGGAGGAGCTCGATCTCGTCCGCCGGCTCGCAGTCGAGCACGGCGCCTACGCGGCCGAGATCAACAAGGCCTTCGAAGAGGGTGGCAAGGGGGCCGTCGCGCTCGCGGAGGCGGTGCTGGCGGCCGCGGACGAGCCGTCGAGCTTCGACTTCACGTACCCGCAGGACGCGCCGATCGAGGAGAAGATCCGGCTCATCGCGACGAAGGTGTACGGCGCAGCGGGAGTCGAGCTGCTTCCCGCGGCGCGCGAGAAGGCGAAGCAGTTCGAGGCCGCGGGTCTCGGCACGCTGCCGATCTGCATGGCGAAGACCCACCTCTCGCTCACCCACGACCCGACGCTTCGCAATGCGCCCACCGGCTTCACCGTTCCGGTGCGCGACCTGCGGCCCTACACGGGCGCCGGCTGGATCGTGGCGCTCTGCGGCGACATGATGACGATGCCCGGTCTCGGCAAGACGCCGGCGGCGCACGCGATCGACATCGACGCCGACGGCCAGACGGTGGGGCTCTTCTAACCCCTTCAGGCGTCCGCTTCGCGGCCGCAACTGCGATGGCAGGACAGTATGCATCCGCGGAGCGGAGCCATCCGCGGATGCCGCCGAGCCTGAGCGGAGCTCATCGGTCGCCCGCTTACGGGCGCGTGGTGATGCCCCAGCTCGTCGCCTTGGCGATGACCACGGTGATGATGATGCAGGCGATACAGACGGCGATCATCCCGAGCTCGAAGTTCCGGCTGTGCCGCTGCCCCGGCGGGAACTCGATCTGCTTGCCCTTGGCCACTGTCGATCCTCCTAGCCCGAGTCGCCCGTGTGGACGCTGCTACTGATGCCGACCGAACGTAAGTGCTCGGCCTGTCGGATGAGCTTCTTGTTCTCGAGCATCACCCACCCGATGAGGGCGATGCACATCGCTGCGACCCCGAGGCCCGTGAGGATCCAGTACGAGGTGCTGACGCCGTCGGCGAGCGTTCCGAACGTCGAGCCGGGCCCGAAGGTGAAGAAGTCTGCGCATTTCGAGTAGGGCGTCCACACATCTCCGGCTGCGACGCCATGCTGGATGCACGGCGGTGTGCTGTCCCAACCTCCGACTGGCACGGGCTACCTCCCTTCCTGTCCTTGATCGGCCGACGCACGCCGCTGCCGCTCGGTCCGAACTGCCCAGCCTGCGAGCGTTCCGACGACGACGAACATGACGACGATGCTGATGATGAGCTGTCCCATCGGCTAGCTCCCCACGCCCGCGCCCTCGCGTTGCTTCGAGCCGTTGCTCGTCACCTCGCGATAGCCCTCCAGCAGGATCGGCGCTGCGTCGACCTCGCGGCCGTCCGGCAGAACGATGATCTCGGTCGGCCAGCCGAACTCCGGGTAGAAGTCCGTCCCGTACTCGGCCATGTCGAGGCCTTCGAGCTCCACCTCGGGCGGCACGCGCAGGAGGTTGAACTTCTTGAGGATCCAGCCGGGGATGTACCCGCCGAAGAATCCGAGCGGGAGGAAGACGGCCATCCCGTACAGCTGGCCGGCGAGCGACGAGTCGACGTTGTTCAGACCCGTCGGATAGCCGGCGGCGAAGAGACCCACCGCCAGCGGGCTCCAGAAGCCGCAGACACCGTGCACGGCCACGGCCCCGACCGCGTCGTCGATGCGTAGCTTCTTCTCGATGAAGTTCCCCGCGTACACGGCGAGACACCCGCCGAAGATCGCGATCAGGTACACGAGCGACGGCGCGTAGATGTCGGCGCCGGCAGACACGGAGATGACGCCCGCGAGACCACCGGACAGCGTCCAGAACGGATCGCCGCGGCTCGCGAAGTACCCGCCGGTGAACCCGCCCGCGAAGCCGATCGTGATCGCGAACGTGATCGACGAGAGCGTCGTCGGGTTGAGGTAGATGTTGCCCCAGCCGGGCAGCGTCGTGGACTGGATCACCAGGCAGGCGGCGTAGAACGCGTAGAAGCCGGTGAAGATGAGCATCAGCCCCATCAGCGTGAGATGGAGGTTGTGCGGCTTGAACGACCTGGCCAAGCCGGTGTTCGTGAACTTCCCGATCCGCGGCCCGAGGTTGAGCAGCACGCCGAGGGCGAAGGCGCCGGCGACGCCGTGGACGACGAGCCCTGCGATCGAGTCGTGGAAGCCCCAGCGCATGTTCAGGAAGCCCCATGCGCTCCAGCCCCACGACGCGTCGAGGATCCAGATCACCGAGCCGAGCAGGCACGCGAGCAGCAGGTAGGCGGACAGCCGCGCGCGCTCGATGATCGCGCCGGACATGATCGACGCCGTCGTCCAGGAGAAGAGGAGGAATGCGGCCCAGAAGACCCCCGAGACGTGGTCGGTCAGGTTGGGGCCGAGGTTGGCCGCCCACGGGGTAGTCGTCGAGCAGAAGTTCGCCATCGCGACTTCGGAGGCGTGGGCCGAGTTGACGAAGTCGGACGGGCTGAACGGGATGACCCCCTTGTCCATGCACCCGTAGATCCACCAGCCGAAGTAGTAGAAGGTCGGAGTGACGACGGCGATCGTGAGGATGTTCTTCATCGCCGTCGTCATCAAGTTCTTGCGGCGGGCGACGCCGGTCTCGTACGACATGAAGCCGACATGGATCAGCCACATGACGACGACGGTCCAGTAGTAGAACTGCTCGGTGAGGATCGAGCTGTCGAGCGTGATCTTGTCGGACAGCTCCTGGGGCGTCGGCGCCGCCGCGAGCAGGGCACTCAGTCCAGCAGCTAGCAGTGCGCCCATCGAGCCGCCTCCCTCGTCGTTCTGGCCGTTCCGTCGTGTGGGGGCGACGCTAAGAGGCGGTCGGCACCCGCACAATGGCCTCCCGACACAGGTTTACCGCCTGGAGCATGTCGGGTATGCACATACTCACTCCGTCCGGTTGACGCTCGTCACCTGGCCGGTGGCCGCGTCGACGACCACGACGGTCACGTGCTCGTACCCGCCGCCGACCTTCGGGACGTAGAACGAGACCACCCACGTGCCGCGCGGAGGGATCCCCTGGTGGATGAACCGGATCTGGTGGCCCTGCGGATCGAAGTGGACGTACGGGCGGGCGATCGCGACCGCCTCCTGCTGGCTGACCTTCGGTGACCCCTTGCCCAGGACGTTGACCAGCACGAAGCCGATCGCCAGCAGCCCCACCATGAACGCCACGCGCGTCCAGGTGACCCGCCGCAGACGCTCTGTACGGCTAGGCCGTGACGTGCCGTTTGTAGAAGACCCAAGCACGCAGGGCAAGGTAGCCGAGGAAGTGGAGGAAGAAGACGAGGAGCATCCACCAAAGCGTCCGCATCCAGTCGAGCCGCTGCTGGCGGGCTTCGATGAACGTCAGGTAGAAGCACGCCGCCCACGTGAGCAGGAGCAGGTACGGGTAGAACCCGAGCAGCCAGAAGATCAGCACGACCGCGCGAAGTCTCCGTAAGAACCGGCCCGAACGCAACTCGGCGCGTCGACAGGTGACGCCCGCCTCCCGTCACGTCAGAATCGCCCGATGAGCGTCAAGGACGTGATCCTCACGATCTCGCTGATGCTCGGCGCAGGTCTCGTCTCCCAGCTTGTCGCCGACTTCCTGCGCGCGCCGCGCATGCTCCTCCTGCTGGGTGCGGGAACGCTGCTCGGGCCGTCGGTTGCGGGGGCGATCGACGTGCCGCTCGACTCGATCGGCGCCCAGCTCCTCCTGACGCTCGGTGTGTCGTTCATCCTCTTCCACGGCGGGCTGCAGCTCTCGACGAAGGTGTTGAGCGGCGTCGCGGTCGGTCTCGGAATGCTCGTGATCCCGGGTGTGATCCTCACTGCGGTCGTCACCGGACTCGTGGCTGCGGCCGCGTTCGGGCTGCCGCTGTCGACCGGTCTCCTGATCGGGGCCGTCCTGGCGCCGACGGACCCGGCGATCCTGATTCCCCTGTTCGAGAAGATCCGGCTGCGCCCGAAGGTATCGCAGACGATCATCGCGGAGTCGGCGCTCAACGATCCGACCGGGGCGGTGCTCGCGCTCGCCTTCGCGGGGGTCGTCCTCAGCGGCAGCCCGTCGCTCACCGCGCCGCTCCGGACCTTCGTCATCGACCTGTTGATCTCGGCTGCGCTCGGGGTCGTGTTCGGTGTCGTCCTGTCGGCCGCCGTCTCCAGCCGTCGCGCCGGCATCTGGAGCGAATCGTCCGCAATCGCGGTCATGGCCGTCATCTGCGGGGGCTACTTCTCCATCGACTCGGCCGGAGGCAGCGGGTACCTCGGCGCGTTCCTCGCCGGCCTGATCGTCGGCAACATGGATCGGCTCGGTCTCGCGATGCACACCCAGCACGAGACGGAAATGCGCACGCTCGTCGCCGTCGTCGCCGACGTGATGGTGATCTTCGTCTTCATCACGCTCGGCGCGAACCTGCCGTGGCACGACATCGCCGACCACTTCTTACCGGCGCTCGCCGTCGTGGCCGCTCTGATCCTCGTCGCCCGGCCTCTGGCGGTGCTCGCCTGCCTGCTTCCGGACCGGCGCGGCCGCTGGTCGCGCGAGGAGATCATCTTCGTCGCCTGGACGCGAGAGACGGGCGTCGTGCCCGCTGCGCTCGCCGGCATCGTCGTCGGGCTCCATGTGCCCGACGCCGGCCTCGTGGTCACGACCGTTGCGCTCGCGATCGTCGTCACACTGGCCGTGCAGGCCACGACGAAGCGTTGGCTGGCCGGTCGGCTGCGCCTGTTCGACGCGATCGTCCCGCCCACGGATCGGCCGGACGTGCTCTCCGAGGCCCCGACGGCAGTGAGGGTTTCGGCACCGTGACAATCCGCGCGAAGCTCGTCATGGCGATCGTCGTGTCGGTCACGGGGCTCGCGCTCACGGCCGGCGTGGGCATCTGGGCTCTCGTGCACCTGACTGCGCGTTTCGACGGCGTCCAGTCGGCATCCGATGCCCGGGCGCTCGCGCTCCAGCTCAAGTTCGCCGTCACCGACTTCAACGGTTGGCAGACCGCGTACGGCTACGACGACGGGCGGAGCCGGCCGGTTTTCCTCGCCTCCGTCGACCGCTTCAACGCCACGCTCGATCTCGCCCGGCGGAGGCTCACGCGGAAGTCCGAGCACCGGCTCCTGAATCGGGTCGAGAGCGCCGCCGCCGATTTCATGCGCCTCGACGGGCAGGCGTGGACGGCGCTCCAGGCGGGCCGCGAGGCCGAGGTTCAACGGATCCTGCTCGGCCCCGAGCTGGTCAACTTCCGGCGGGCGGCCACGGCCGCGCAGGAGCTCGCGTCCGCAGAAAGCCGGCAGGCGGCGCGAGAGGAGCTCGCGTTCAAGAAGGCCCGCACCGACGCGCTGCGCCTCCTCATCATCTCAGCGATTCTCGCCTCCGTCTTCGTGGCAATCCTCCTCGTGACCGCCATCGACCTCGCGCGTGCCGCCGAGCGCGCGCTCGAACCGCAAGAGGGAGCTTAGGACCAGGGGTACGGCGAGTTCGAGACCGGATGCAGGTCGCCGGTCGCGAAGCGCTCGAAGCGGAAGGGGTGGAGGAGAGGGGCCGGCTCGCCGACGAGCACCTTCGCCACCTCACGGCCGACGCCGATCATCTTGTAGCCGTGGTTCGAGTCGAGCACGGCGTAGACGTTGGGCTTCACCCAGTCGAAGACCGGGAAGTTGTCCGCCGTGAAGGCGCCGACACCACCGGAGCGAGCCTGCTTGTAGAGGGCACGGCAGCCCTCGAAGCGGCTCATCGCGTGCGAGAGCGCGGCGCACCACATGTCCGGGAAGCTCGGATCGACGTCCGTCGTGGACGGGTACGGGTCGAGCTCCACATCTCCGTCGACGGTGAGCGGGGAGGCACCGCCCTGCACGCCGTGCCGGTCGCGCTTGTAGTAGATGCCCCACAGCTCGTCCGTGACGAGTGTGCCGTCGTCGGCGACAAGGGGCGCATCGGTGTCGAGGTGGATCACCGGCGGTGCGCCGCCGTCGGCCGTCGCGAACATGAGCGGGTCGACCGTGATCTCGCCCTCCTGCAGGTTCCAGTACGTCCACATGGGCTGGTCGCGGGCGACGTCGCCGGAGGGTGTGTGCACGTCGATGCGCTCGGGGAGCCCCAGCAGCGACCAGAACCGCTTCGCCCACGGGCCCGGCGCGACCACGACGTGCTCGCCGACCTCGAGCCGCCCCTTGCTGGTCTCCAGCGCCGTGACGCTGTCGTCGGCGCCGAGCTCGAAACCGGTCACCTCGGTGTACGAGTGGATCTGCACCCCCTCGGCCAGGCACTTGTCGCGCAGGCCCAGGACCGACTCGATGTTGAACGCGAAGCCTCCCTGGTGCTCGTGCAGACAGACGGTGACGCCCTTCGCGCGCCAGTCGGGGAAGAGGCGGCGCATGTGCGCGCCGACGTCTGCCTCCCCGACGATCAGCTCCGAGCGGTAGCCGATCCGCTCCTGCCGCTCGTGCACCGCGACGAGGTCGGGCTCCTGCACCTTCGGGCCGAGCGCGATGTAGCCCACGCCGTTGTAGTGGTAGGCCTCCGGATCGGACTCCCACACCTCGACGCACGCCTGCATCAGCTCGCTCATGGCCGGCTGGAAGTAGTTGTTGCGCACGACGCCACAGGCGATGCCGGTGGCGCCGGCCCCGGGCGTGGCCTTGTCGAGCACGACGATGTCGCTTCCCTCGCCGAGCCCGCGCGTGCGAAGCTCCCGTGCGAGATGAAGAGCGGTGGAGAGACCGTGCATGCCGGCCCCGACGACGACGACCTTCGAACTGTGCGGCAACTCCACGGCGTCGGCCTCCTGTGTTGCCTTCAGGGCAATGGTGTTTCAATATCGAGCGTAGCATGAGCGCTGCTCATCGTCCACATGCCCGGCGCGTCGAGGCCGTCGAGCGCGCCGTCGCCGTCCTCGACACACTCGCCGACGCAGTCGAGCTGGGCACGAACGAGATCGCGCGGCGGACGGGCATCAACGCGAGCTCGGTCTCCCGCCTCCTGGCCACGCTCGGGGCGGCGGGTCTCGTCGACCAGGTCGACGAGACGGGCCGCTACCGGCTCGGCCTGCGCCTGGTCGAGCTCGGCAACGCCGCTCTCGCGCGCCTCGACCTGCGCGAGCTCGCGCGCCCTCACCTGCGGGGCCTCGTCGCTGCGACGGGCGAGACCGCGACGCTGTCCGTGCCGGGTGAGGAGTTCGCGATCACGGTCGACTTCGTCCGCAGCCCGGCCTCGGTACAGAGCGTCGCGCAGATCGGCCGGCCGAGCATCCCGCACGCCACGGCGGCCGGCAAGGTGCTGCTCGCCTTTGGCAACTTCCCGTTGCCCGTCGGCACGCTGCGCGCCTATACGCCGAACACGATCGTCGCGCGGCCCCAGCTCGAACGGGAGGTCACACGCGTGCGCTCGCAGGGGTGGGCACAGGCCGTCAGGGAGCGGGAGGAAGATCTGAACGCGATCGCCGCGCCCGTCCGCGACGCGGCCGGGGAGCTCGTCGCCGTGCTCGGCGTCCAGGGGCCGGCGAGCCGCTTCGGCGAGGGGCCGATGCACGACGCGCGCCGCCCGCTCCTCGCGGCCGCTGCAGCTCTCTCGGCGACGCTCGGCTGGCTCCCGGCCTGAGCGGCGCTACTCGGGGGCGAGCCAGACGAGGCAGGGCGCCTCGTCGCGGATCTTGCGCGCCGCCTTGCGGTAGGCGCTCCGCCGCATGCGTGACGTGTCCGGGCCGACGACGAGCAGGCCAGGGGATCGCTCCCCCACGAGCTCGAGCAGAGCCGTCAGCGGCCGCGGGCTCACGACGCGCAGGCGCTCGACCTCGACGCGGAGGGACTGGGCGAGCTCCGCGGGTCCTCGCAGGGACGTGTCGACGTCCTCCATGACGACGACCTCGATGCCCCACGAGGCAGTCATCGGCCGGATCGGCATCTCGACGACGTTGACGACGATCAGCCGCTGACCCGACTCGACGGCGGAGTCGACCGCCAGCTCGGCTGCGTCCTCGCGGACGGGGACGTCGAACGTGGCGAGCATCACGGGCCGTGCCGCAGATGACGCGTGCGGCGGCGCGTCGACGCTCCGGTGGCGGTTGCCGAGCATCTACTCGGGTCGGAGCTTCCAGCTCCTCGTGTTCTGCATCGCGCTCGCCGTTGCCCGCTCACGCACCTTCGGCATCACCAGCAGCGCGTGCATGAGGACGAGCACGAGCAGGAGGAAGGCGAACCGGACGCCGGAGATGACCGCCAGCGGGATCAGCACGGCCGCGAAGGCGAGCGGCGGCCCGATCGTCAGGAGCCGGTAGCGGCGTACGCTGCGCATCAGCTGTGCGTACTCCTCGGGTGGGATCTGCGAGGTGTCCCACGTCCTGCCGCACGTGGGGCACGTCCAGCGGTCGCCGTAGCGGACGTAGGCGGTCACTCCGCAGTCACACGTCAGCGTGATCGGCGGCTCGCGCACGTCGCGATCGTAGCGCGGGCGCCGTTACGAGCCACGATGCGTCCATGGAAACAGCGTTGCCCGTGGCTTGGATTCGTCCGTCTGTCGTGTTACGGTCGCCGCGCGGCCACCGACCCGGCCGTGATCGGCCCGCGACGGAGGTGGGAACGTGGCGACGGCAGCGGTAGAGGAACGACAGCTCCTCAAGACACTGCGCTGGTACGACGGCTTCGTCATCGCGCTGGCGAACCCGGGCTTCCTGCTCGGGTCGCTCGGCTACTCGGTGGGAGACCTCGGCGGCTGGGGCGCGGCCCTTCTGTGGGGCATCGCCGCCATCGTCGCCGTGTTCATCAACACGATCTACTCCGAGCTCGCGGCCATGTTCCCCGACAAGTCTGGCGGTCTCTCGCTCTACGCCCACGAGGCGTGGCGCAAGTACACGACGCTCGTGGGACCGATCGCGACGTTCGGCTACTGGATCGGCTGGTCGGTCGTGCTGGCCATCAACGGCATCTTCATCGGCCAGATCATCCAGGGCGCCTGGTTCCCGGGCGAGCCGTACGGCGGCTCGTCGAGCAATCCCGACGTGACCGGCTACTTCGAGACGGGCACGGTCAAGGTGGGCCTGCCGCAGGTGATCGCGATCGGGCTCATCCTCGCCGTCTGGCTGTTCAACGTTCGCGGAGTCCGTGTCGGTGTCACGTTCGGATATCTCGCCGGCGCGCTGCTCATGGTGCCGTTGTTCGTGATGATGATCCTGCCGTTTCTGAACGGCAGCTTCGACAGCGCCAATCTCGACAACACGATCAAGGCGACCGACCCGGCCTGGGGCGGCTTGCAGCTCTCGCTCGTGTGGCTCTGGCTCATGTGCTGGTCGGCGTGGGGGGTCGACGTCTGTGCGACCTTCGCCCCGGAGTACAAGGACACCGCGCGCGACACGAAGCGGGCGCTCCGCTCGGCGGCGTTGTTCTCGATGGTCGTCTACATCCTGCTCCCGATCGCCTTCGTCGGCGGTGGCACCGCCAAACTGGTGAGCGGCTACCTCTACGTCGACGCGATGAACGAGATCGTCGGGTCAACCACGTGGACCGACGTCTTCGTCGTCTGTCTGGTAGCGAGCTTCATCATCACGATGAACACGGCCACGGCCGACGGCGGGCGTGCGCTGTACGGGATCTCACGTGCCGGGATGACCGTGAAGCAGCTCGGCACGCTGAACCGGTACCACGTGCCGGGGACCGCGATGACCGTCGACATGCTCGTCAACATCCTCTTCGTCCTCTTCATCGGGAACATCTTCGGCGTCCTGGCGGCGTCGAACCTCGGCTACGTGCTGGCGCACATGTTCGCGCTGTCGGGGTACGTGCTCCTGCGGAAGGACCGGCCCGGTTGGCCGCGGCCGATCAGGCTCGGCGGCATCTGGACGCCCATCGCTGCCATCCTCGCTGTCTGGTGCCTGATCCTGACGATCGTCGGCTTCGGCTGGATGCAGGTTGCCGCCGGGGGCTACGGCGACACGAAGGAGAAGATCATCGGTGTGTCCGTGCTCGTGATCGGCATCCTTCTCTTCCTGTTCCGCCGCATCGTCCAGGACGGCGAGTCGCCGCACTGGCGCGAGGACACGCCGACGATGCCGGACGAGCGCATGGCGGCGCTGCTCGAGCAGGAGATGCGCCCGGCGTAGTGCTCGGTGCCTGGCACCGCGGCCGCGATGCCAGGCACCTCTACCGGTCGCGAGTGCCGAGCGGCGCGGCCGGCTCCGCCGTGAGCCTCGGCTCGACCACCAGGTCGAGCCAACGCTCGAACAGAGCGCGTCCGTGGCCGAGCATCTCGCCCGCGTGCTCCTCGATGCGCCGCAGGAAGTCGCCGGCCGTCCCGGGCCCGAGCGTCCGCTCGAGCGACTCCGCGTACTCGGGCACCGTCGCCCACTCGCGAGCCATGGCAGGGGTGACCTCGAGATGGAACTGCACGCCGTACGCGGCAGCGACCCTGAACGCCTGGTTCGGGTAGGCGGGTGAGCCGGCGAGCCGCACGGCGCCGTCGGGCAGGTCGAAGGTGTCGCCGTGCCACTGCAGCGTCACGAGCCCCTCGGGCGCCCGGCCGAAGACCGGGTCGGCACGACCCTCCGGTGTGATCGTGACGGGGAGGAGCCCGACCTCCGCTTCGGGCCCCTGATAGACACGGGCCCCGAGGCTCGCTGCGAGCAGCTGCACGCCGAGGCACACGCCCCAGACGGGCGTGCCCGCGCGGACGGTGTCGGCGAGGAGACGCTTCTCGTCACGAAGCCACGGGAACGCGTCCTCATCGTTGACGCTCATCGGCCCGCCCATGGCGATCACGGCGTCGAAGCCGCGACGGGCGGGCGGCAGCGGCTCGCCCTCGTCGAGCTCGACGCGATGGATCGACGCGCCACGCTCGAGCAGGACATCCTCGAACACGCCGGGCGGCTCGCAGGCGATGTGCTGGAGGACGAGGACGTCCACGAGGCGATCCTACGCTGCGGGGGGAGAGCGAGCCGGACGACCACGGAGGTGCCCGAGGGCAGGTGACTATGCTCCGGCCGTGCCCCGCGTCGGCTCCGTCGTCCTCTGGAACGCGCGCGTGATCGGGGCTGGCGGCCCTGTGCGGGAGCGCTGCGTGGTCACCGTGCGTGACGGTCGCATCGTCGAGATCGCCGACGCCGCCGGCGATCCCCCCGCAGGAGCGACGGATCTCGCCGGCCGTACGCTCATGCCCGGCCTGGCGGACGCGCACATGCACGTCCTGAGCGATGTCTCGCGCAGCCCCGGCTTCGGTCCCGCAGAGCCTTTGCAGGGGGAGGAGCCTCGACCGCGCGAGCTCGGCTACTTCGTTCTCGCCAACACCGCCCGCGCGCTCCTTCGCGCCGGCGTCACCACGGTCCGCGACGTCGGGTGCTTCGACGACGAGTCGATCGTCCTTCGCGAGGCCGTCGAGCTCGGGCTGCTGGACGGACCGCACATCCACTGCTGCGGACGGATCGTGTCGGCGACGGCCCCCGGTGGGCGCATCTTCGGGACGATGTACCGGGAGGCCGACGGTCCGTGGGAGATGCGACGTGCGGTGCGCGAGCAGATCCGGCGCGGCGCCGACTTCATCAAGCTCATGAGCACGGGTGCACGGTCGGTGGCGCGTGAGGATCCCGAGCCGCCGCAGATGACCCGCGAGGAGGTGCGCGCGATCATCGACGAGTCGCATCGCATGGGGCTTCGCGTCGCCGCCCACGCAGAAGGGCTCGAGGGAACGCGCTTCGCCGTCGAGGAGGGGGTCGATACCGTCGAGCACGGTCTCGCGCTGCACCGCGACCCCGCCCTGCTCGAGCTGATGGCGCAGCGCGGCACCGTTCTCGTGCCCACCCTGACGACGTTCCACGACCTCGCCGAGCGGTTCGCGGTGCATTTCGCGCCGAAGCTCGTGGATCAGGCAAAGCGGCAGCTGGAAGATGCCTACCTGACGCTCCTCGCCGGCCGCGCTGCCGGGGTGACCCTCGCGATGGGCTTCGACAGCGGTCCGCCGGGCGCGAACGCGGTCGAGCTGGTGCGGATGGTCGACGGCGGGTTGACCGCTGCCGAGGGCATCGCAGCCGCGACAGCCGGATCTGCGGCTGCTCTCGGCAGCGAGGACATCGGCCTCGTCGCCCCCGGGAAGGTCGCCGACCTGGTGGTCGTGGACGGCGACCCGCTCGCGGACGTGCGCGTGCTGGCCGACCCGTCGCGGATCTGGCTGGTGCTGCGGCAGGGGCGGCCCGTCGCCGGCACCGCGCTGACAGGAGCCTCGCAGGTGTCGCCGCCCCGAGACGAGCCCGGCTGGAGGGACGACGGAGCGCCGTCCCCATGCCTGGCGCTGCTCGCCGGAACGGAGCCTTCCTAGCCGGTCGTGGCGCCGGCGTGCGCGCGGAAGAACCGGTGCCAGGCACCGCGTGGGCTGCGGTGGGTGCGCATCGAGTCAGGGCGAAACCTCTGACTCAATGCCCCACAGGGCGCTCCCAGCCCTCGAGCACGGGCGGCTGCCAGGCGCTGCCGACGGTGCGCGAGCCCTCGACCCAGGGGCCGAGCTCGGGCTGGGGGAACTTCGTGTGCTTCTCCTTCAGCTGGATGCCGTAGGAGTTGCCCGACTGCAGGTGCGTGATCAGCACCTTGCGCGCGAGCTCGTCCTCGCGCCCCGCCGGGATCGGGAAGTAGAGCTTGAGGAACGAGTTCGAGTAACGGTCGAACACCGCAGGGACGCCGTCTTCCTCGAGCAGATGCACGTCCTCCAGCCAGTTGATGTCCTCGCCGGGCGTCGCCGCGAGCAGGTCGACATCCTCGACGAGCGCCAGGTCCCCCTGGTACGGGAAGCGGTGCCCGGCCAGGAACTCGGCGTCGAGCGACTTGATCTTCTCCGGCTCGTCGTACGCGAACTCGTGCGGGTGCCGCTCGGTGCTCTCGCTCATCGCGCAACCGTTTCTCCGCAAGGCGGCAATCCGCAGTGGCGGCAAATCCCTGAAGCGGCCGCTTCGCGGTCTCGGCGCACCTCGCTCACCGTTCCACCGCCCGGAGGTGCTCGACGTTGTGCACCTGGTTCGCCTCGAGATCGTCCTCGGCCTTCTTCGCCAGCAGCCGCTTGACCTCCGCGAGGATCTCGCGCTCGGTCACGCCGACGGTGTAGCTCGTGCCGGCGAGCGGCACCTTTGCCATCGCGGAGGCCTCGGCAGTCAGCGCCGCGAGATCCTCCGGTTCGAGCGAGTGCACGTTCGTCTTGCCGCACGCGCGCGCGAGCATCTGCAGCTCCATCGTCATCGTGGTGAGGAAGTTGTAGACGCGCAGCGACGCGTCCTCGACGACGAGCCGCTTGCGCAGCTCCGGGTCCTGCGTGGTGATGCCGACCGGGCAGCGGCCGGTATGGCAGTGGTAGCACTGCCCCGCCGGCACGCCCACCGTGCCCGCGTAGTCGGTGACACCGGGGATCTCCTTGTTGCAGTTGAGCGCCATCAGCGCCGAGTGGCCGATCGCGACCGCCTTTGCGCCGAGTGCGATGCACTTGGCGACGTCTGCGCCGTTCCGGATACCGCCGGCGACGACGAGGTCGATCTCGTCGGAGAGCCCGACGTCCTCGAGCGCCCGGCGAGCCTCCGGGATCGCCGCCATCAGCGGGATGCCGGTCTCCTCGGTGGCGATGTGCGGGCACCGCGCCCGTCCCGCCCTCGGCGCCGTCCAGATAGATGATGTCCGGCCCGCACTTGGCGGCCATGCGCACGTCGTCGTAGACGCGCGAGGCGCCGAGCTTGAGCTGGATCGGGACCTGATAGTCGGTCGCCTCCCGGATCTCCTGCACCTTCAGCGAGAGGTCGTCGGGGCCGAGCCAGTCGGGGTGTCGCGCAGGGGAGCGCTGGTCGATCCCGGCGGGCAGCGATCGCATCTCGGCCACCTGCTCGGTCACCTTCTGTCCCATCAGGTGGCCGCCGAGGCCGA
>CAVPGO010000034.1:0-34023 GCA_963703975.1 uncultured Actinomycetes bacterium | reverse complement strand
GCCGCCGGGGTGGTGGAAGAGGTGCGTGCTGCACTCGGCCGGCCTGTGTCGGTCACCGCCGCGCAGGCGCTCGGGCTCCGCGAGATCGCATCGCTGTCCGCGGATGAGGCGCTCGAGCGGGTGGCGATTCGCACGCGCCGGTATGCCGCCTACCAGCGGAAGTGGATGCGGCGGGTCCCAGGTGTCGACGTCGTCGACGGAACGGCCCGCGGACGTCCTCGCGGACGAGATCCTGGGGCTCCTCCGCGACAGGGCAGTCGCTGACGCTCACGCGCTAGCGTGCCTGCATGCGCTTCTCGAAGTGGCACGCGCTTGGCAACGTCTACCTGGTCGTCGAGCAGCCGGACGCCGGGGCCTTGGACGAGAGGCGCATTCGCCTGCTCTGCGACCCCGAGACCTGGACCTGGATCCGACGGCGTCCTGGAGGTCGTGAGCCACGACGAAGGTCGCGCGGAGATCGTGGTCTGGAATCCGGACGGGTCGGTTGCGGAGACGTCGGGCAACGGGATCCGCATCGCCGGCCGGTGGCTGGCGGCGCGCAGCCGCGCGCGCGCGGTCGTGATCGTGAGCGGAGGGCGCGCCGCCCCCGTGCGCCTGCTGGGAGGTGTCCTCGCCGAGACCGACATGGGAGAGGTGACCGTCGGAGCAGAGGAGGTCGTCGACATCGGCCGGCCGGTCTCGCTCACCGCGGTGTCCGTCGGGAACCCACACGCCGTCGTGAGGCTCGACGGAGCGAGCCGAGACGATCTCCTCCGGCTCGGGCCGGCGCTCGAGCGGCATCCGCGCTTCCCACAGCGCACGAACGTGCAACTCGTCGAGCCCCAAGGCGCGCACGACCTCCGGGTGCTCGTCTGGGAGCGCGGGGCCGGAGAGACGGCTGCCTCCGGCTCCTCGGCGGTCGCTGCGGCAGCAGTTGCGGTCGCACGTGGTTGGTGTACGAGCCCTGTCACCGCGCACATGCGGGGCGGGGCGCTGTCCGTTGCGCTGGCAGATGGCTGCGCCACGCTGGTCGGCCCCGCCGTCGAGCTGGTCACGGGTCAAACGGACATCTAGGCAAATCTGCAAACACCCCCTACCATCCGGTGCATGGGGAGAGTGCGAGCACTCTCGCTCGGGCTCGCCGTTGCGCTCGCCGTCACCGCGAGCGCCACAGCGGCGGCATGGTCCGTGCTCAAGGCGAACGGGGTCTCCGTGCGCGCCCCCGGCGGCTGGGACCTCGTCGCCGCCGCCGATCCCGGGACGGTCGTCGACCCGCACACCGTCCTCGTCGCCGGCACCGAGGGCGCGGCTTCCCGACGCTCCGAGTGTCAGGTAGCCGCGTATCGCGTGCCGGCCGACGGCGCCGTGGTCGTCGTCCTTCGCTGGCCGGGCAAGGCACCGGAGGGGATGGGCACCGACCGCGATGTGCTGGGCGACCTCAAGCTGCGGCGCGAGTATTTCGAATGCTTCGACGGACGTGGAGCGTCGGCGCAGCTCGCTCTCAAGGGCGCGCCTACCAGGTCAACGTGATGATCGGCGACCGGGCGTCGGCGAAGAGCGTCGCGAACGCGCTTGCGGTCGTGCGCTCATTCGACGCCGTCCGCTAGACCGCGATCTCGAACTCGCGCAGGACGTCGTTCAGGGACGTCTTCAAGTCCGTCGAGGCCTTGCGCTCCCCGACGATCAGAGCGCAGGGAAGCCCATACGTCCCGGCGGGATACTCCTTCTGACGCACCCCGGGGAGGACGACCTTGCGCGGCGGTACGACGCCCCGGTGCTCGACGGGCTCGGAGCCGGTCACGTCGATGATCGGCACCGACGCCGAGAGCACGACGTTCGGCGCGATCACGGCCCCGGCACACACGCGCACGCCCTCGACGATCACCGCGCGGGAGCCGACGAAGGCGCCGTCCTCGATGATCACAGGCGACGCCTGCGGCGGCTCGAGCACTCCGCCGATCCGACGCCTCCCGCGAGGTGGACGTCAGCCCCGATCTGAGCACAGGAGCCGACGGTGGCCCAGGTGTCGACCATCGTCCGCGGGCCGACCCAGGCCCCGATGTTCACAAAACCGGGCATGAGCACGACGCCTGCCGAGAGGAACGACCCGTATCGCGCCACCCCCGGCGGCACGACGCGCACACCGCGCTCCGCGTAGTCCGACTTGACCGGGATCTTGTCGAGGAACCGGAGCCCACCGAGCCTCCGATGCGGCTCCACCTTGCGCAGCCGGAAGAAGAGCAGGATCGCCTTCTTGACCCACTCGTTGACGAGCCATCCGTCACCGGCAGGCTCCGCGACTCGGATCTCGCCGGCGTCGAGCAGCCGCACAGCCTCCTCGATGACCGCCTCGTCCAGCGTACCCGCCTCCCACAGCTCCTCGATCCGCGCGGCGAGATCCACTAGAGAACCTCCTCGAGAATGGCCACGGCGCGGGCGCATTCAGCTTCCGGCTGCACGAGGGCGATGCGGGCGTAGCCCTCGCCGGAGCGTCCGAGGAACGAGCCGGGAGAGAGGAGGACGCCGTGCTCGAGCAGACGAGCTGCGAAGGCCTCCGATGTCTCGCCCTCCGGCACGGCGAGCCACATGTACATCGTGGCCCCACCGCCGGCGATGCGAACGCCCTTGCGTTCGAACAGCTCGGTGAAGAGAGCCCGCTTGCGGGCGTAGGCCTCTCGGGCGCGCGCGACGTGCTTCTCGTCCGACCAGGCCACCACGGATGCGCGCTGCACGAACTCCTGGGGCGCCGTGCCGACGTTGGGTCGAAACTTGCGGAGCGCGTCGATGAGCGCCGGGTCGCCGGCGACGAATCCGCTCCGGAAGCCGGTCATCGACGAGCGCTTGGAGAGCGTGTTGAACACGACCAGGTTCGTCCAGTCGGCGAGCTGGAGCGCGGAGACCGGAGGCTCGTCGGTCCAAAGCTCGGTGTAGGCCTCATCCGAGGCGACGACGAAGCCGTGCTGGCGGGCGAGCCCGGTCAGGCGCTCGAAGAAAGCGAGCGGCGCCGTCGCACCGGTCGGGTTGTTCGGGTAGTTGACCCAGACGAGCGCAGCGCGCTTCCAGTCGAAGGTGGACACGGCATCGAGGTCCGGAAGCCAGCCGTTCACCTCCGACAACGGCAGCTCGAGCACGCTTGCCCCCGCAAACTGCGCCCCGCGCTCGTACACGGGATAGCCGGGCTCGGTCAGCGCGACCGTGTCGCGGCCGGCCTCGAGATCGAGCACGACCGGAGCGAGGGTGAAGATCGCCTCCTTCGAGCCCAGGGTGGGGATGACATGCCGTTGCGGGTCGAGCGTGACTCCGAACCGGCGTTCGGCCCAGGCAGCGATCGCGTCGCGCAGCTCCGGCAGACCCGCCGCGGCCGGATAGCCCATCCGCTCCCGGACGCCGTCCTTCAGCGCTTCGATGATCTTGGGATCGGTCGGCTCCCGGGGATCGCCCATGCCGAGGTCGATCACCTCGAGACCCTCGGCGCGGCGCTCCGCCGCAGCCTGGCTGAGCCGGACGAATGGATATGTCGCCTGCGCCCGGAGGACGGGAGAGAGGGGCACGGCGAGACGCTAGCGGAGGAAGCGGCGCAGCGTTTCGTAGGCGTGGACGAGCGCGCTGATGCGGACGTGCTCGTCACGGCGATGCGCAAGTGCCGGGTCCCCGGGGCCGAAGTTGACCGCGTCGATCCCCGCGCCCGTGAAGTCGGCGACGTTCGTCCATGCCTGCTTGGGCTGCACCCCGTTCGCGCCGGCGTCGAGCAACGCCCTGACGAGAGGCGAGTCGGTGGCGACCTTGCCGGGTGGCGCGTCACCGAGGATCTCGAGGTCGGCGCCGTCCGGCACGAGGGAGCGCAGGTACGACTGCGCGTCGTCGGCGGTGCGATCGGGCGGATAGCGCAGGTTGAGGTGGGCGACCGCCGTGTCGGGTATGACGTTGTCGGCGATGCCGGCCGTGAGACGCGTCAGGGTGACGACCTCCCAGAAGCTGAGGCCGCCGACGACCGCCTCGCGCCGCTCGAGGGCGACGATCGGGGCGAGACCGGAGACCGCTCGGTCGATGGCGTTGTCCGCAAGCCAGGGCCGGGCAGAGTGCCCGCTCACGCCGTGGAAGGTGAGGCGCGCGGTCATGCTGCCGACGCAGCCTGCATGGATCGCACCGTCGGTGGGCTCGAGGAGCAGCGCGAGCGCCGTCTCGTGCACGAGCGAGGAACGTGCGAAGAGCTCGGGTAGCGGGTTGTGCTGTTGCGGCAGCTCCTCCTTGCCGAAGACGAGCAGCCCGACGTCGACGCCTCCGGCGCCGCCCGCGGCGAGATCGCCGACGAGCTCGAGCGCGACGGCCAGACCCCCCTTCATGTCCGACGCGCCGAGCCCATGGACCGTCTCGTCGTCCGTCCGGCCCGGAACGTTGCCCTGCGCCGGCACCGTGTCGTAGTGGCCGGCGAGAATGACGAAAGGGACGCCCGCACGTCGTGGCGGAGCGTAGAGAGCGGCGTCCTCGAGCTCCGTCTCGGCCTCCCAGCCACGCGGCACGAGCGCCCGGACATGCGCTCGGATCCGCTCCTCGTGCAGGCTCTCGGACGGGATGTCGACGAGCTCCAGCGTGCGCGCCGCGAGCCGCTCCGCGAGAGATGCCACGGGCTGAGGCTATCTGCATACTCCATCGCATGAAGACGAAGCCGGCGGATCCGCTGCTCGCCGTCGAGCCCGAGCGCGGGCTTGTCGTTGCCGTGCTGCCAAAGGGCACCGACGCGGCAGACGAGCTTGCGGAAATGTCGGAGCTGGCCCACACTGCCGGCGTCCAGACGGTCGGCGACGTCGTTCAGCATCGCTCGAGGCCCGACCCCCGGACGTATGTGGGCAAGGGAAAGCTCGTCGAGCTGAAGGCGGCCTATGCCGATGCAGGCGCCGAGGTGTTGCTCGTCGACGACGAGCTGAGCCCGACGCAACAGAGGGCGCTCGAGGATGCGCTCACCGCGCGCGTCGTCGACCGCACGCAGCTGATTCTCGACATCTTCGCCCAGCATGCCGTGAGTGCCGAGGGGAAGCTGCAGGTGGAGCTGGCACAGCTCGAGTACAACCTGCCACGCATGCGGGGCATGTGGCAGCACCTCGAGCGCCAGGCGGGCGGCGGCGGCACGGCACGGGTCGGTGGCGGCGTCGGGACACGTGGCCCGGGAGAGTTGCAGCTCGAGAGCGACCGCCGGGTCGCGCGGCGCCGGATCGCGACCATGAAGCGCCGCCTCGAGACGCTCCGCGGGCAACGCACGACGCGGCGCAAAGAGCGGGCTCGCTCGGAGACGCCGACGGTCGCACTGGCCGGTTACACGAATGTCGGCAAGTCGACGCTGCTGAACGCTCTCACCGGCGCGGCCGTGTCGGTCGAGGACCGGCTCTTCGAAACCCTCGACCCGACGACCCGCAGCTTCGCCCACGACGGGAAGCGCTACCTCGTGACCGATACCGTCGGGTTCATCCGCCGCCTGCCGACGCAGCTCGTCGAGGGCTTCGCGTCGACGCTCGAGGAGACTCTGGTCGCCGACATCGTCCTGCACGTGGCCGATGGGTCGCTGCCGGAGGACCGTCTCGTGGACCAGATCGCCGCCGTGGACGGCGTGCTCCGGGAGATCGGCGGCGACGCGCTGCCGGTGGTGCTCGTCTTGAACAAGGTCGATGTGCTGGACCCGCTCGCGCGCCGGAGGCTCGACAACCGGTTCCCGCACGCGCTCGCCGTGTCGGCGGCGACCGGAGAGGGTCTCGACGCGTTACGCGATCAGATCGCCGTGCGATTTGCCGACCGCTTCGAGGACGTGCGCCTGTTCGTCCCGTACGACGAGGGGCGTGCTCTGGCGGCGCTGTACGAGCTCGGCGCGCCGATCGAGGAGCGTGTCGACACGGGCGAGGGCGTGTACGTGCGGGCGCGGCTACCACACCGCGAGGTGCGGCGATTCGCCGCATATCTCGTTGCCGACGCGCGGTCGGAGACGGCCACCCTCCCGTGATCGATCTCGAGGTGACCCGCCTACGGCAGGGGGCCGAGCTGCCGTTTCGGGCCTACCCGGGCGACGCAGGGCTCGACCTCGTCGCCTGCGAGCGCGTCACGCTGGAGCCCGGCCAGCGCGGGGTCGTGCCGACCGGGATCGCCGTCTCCATCCCCGAGGGCTACGCAGGTCTCGTCACGCCGCGCTCCGGGCTCGCGGCCCGGCACGGCATCTCCGTCGTCAACGGGCCGGGCCTCGTCGACTCGGGGTACCGCGGCGAGCTCAAGGCGATCCTGCTCAACACCGACGCGACCGAGGCGTTCACCGTCGAGCCTGGGATGCGGATCGCCCAGCTCGTCCTCGTCCCCGTCGCCACGGCGCGTCTGATCGAGGTCGCGGAACTCGCCGGCTCGACCCGTGGCACCGACGGCTTCGGTTCGTCCGGGACGTGAGGCCGGAGCCACGAATCCGCGTCTCCGCCGTCCTGCGATGGCACGGGGGCATCCTGTTGTGCCGCCACGAGAAGCGGGGCCGCGAAAACTGGCTGCTGCCGGGTGGCGGCGTTCGCAGCGGGGAGACGCTGACCGACGCGCTCTATCGCGAGCTCGCCGAGGAGACAGGTCTGCTCGAGGCGGGCCGCGAGCTGCCTGTCGAGGGGCCGGTGTGCATCGTCGAGTCGATCTCGCCGGAACGGAGCCTCTGGTCGAAGCATGTGGTCCACGTCGTGTTCGCCGGCGACCTCGCGGGCTCGCTGGTCGACGTCGTCTCACACGACGATGCGGTGCAAGGGCATCGGCTCTTCCAGCCGGACGAGCTCGACGGGATCGTGCTGCACCCACCGCTGCAGCGCTTCCTTCGCCGCTGGCAGCCCGGCGATGCGTGCGTCTACCTCGGGGCGCTGTGGACGGAATGACCCGACGCAGCCTGGCGTGGGACGGCTGCGTCAACGTCCGCGATCTGGGTGGCCTGCCGCTCGCGGGCGGCGGGACGACGCAGTTCGGTCGCATCGTTCGCGCGGACAACGTGCGCCGGCTGTCCGCAAACGGGTGGAGTGCGCTGCGGGCCTACGGGGTGCGCCGGATCGTCGACCTCCGCTTCGTGCGCGCGCGGGAGGGCGAGGCCGGCGTCCCCGACGGCGTCGACGTGGTCGCCGTCTCGCTGTTCGGGGATCACGATCCGGCTGAGCTCGAACGCCGCGACGCGGTCGTCCGCCGCGCGACCAACGACATCGACGCGATCGACCTCTTCTACACGGAGACGCTGGACACGCGTGGCGCTCACGTCGCCGCCGCCCTCAAGGCGGTGGCATCAGCGCCGGACGGAGCCGTCGTGGTGCACTGTTTCGTGGGCAAGGACCGCACGGGCATCGTGTCGGCGCTCCTGCTTCGCCTTGCCGGCGTGCCCGAGGAAGCCGTGGCCGAGGACTATGCGCTGAGCGGTCCTCTGGTCGGCTCGCTGGTCGACGACTGGATCGCTGCGGCGGACGACGAGCACGAGCGTGCGTTCAGGGCGCGTGTCAGCGCCGCGCCCGCCGAGGGCCTCCTACGGGTGCTGCGGACGCTGCGCGACCGGTGGGGTGGGGAGGAGCAGTACCTGCGTGCGGCGGGGGTGTCGGCGGACGAGATCGCCCGCCTGCGCGCGCGGCTCGGCGGTTGAGCTTGTGGTGATTCACCACAAGCTCAACCGCGCCCACCGCCGCGGTCGCGGGCACGCTGGGCGGAGACTGCGTGGGCCAGCGTCTCGAGCTCGTCGGGTAGCGGGTCGAGCGGGTGCGGCTCGGAATCGGTGGCGTGCGCGAGCGCACCCGAAAGCAGCCAGTCGGCGAGCCAGGGGTTACGGGGGAGGAGCGGCCCGTGCAGATAGGTGCCGAGCGCGCTGCCGACCCGGCAGCCCTCGTAGCCCGATGCGCCGTCGTTGCCGAACCCTGCGACGACCTTGCCCAGGGGCACTGCACCGGGATCGAGGAGCGTCCGGCCCGCGTGATTCTCGAAACCGGCGACGGTACACCGCCAGCCGGGCTCGAGCTCGCACTCGAGCAGCACGTCGCCGATCATGCGGCGCTCGCCTGCGACCGTCTCGTGCGGGAACAGCCCGGCCCCCGGCATCCACGACCCGTCGCGGCCACGATAGCCGCGCCCGAGCAGCTGGTATCCGCCGCACACGGCAAGCAGCGCCGTACCACCCTCGACGGACGTGGCGAGAGCGTCTGCCCGCGCCGCGAGGTCGGGAGCGATCAGAGCCTGCTCCCGATCCTGTCCGCCACCGATGTAGAGGAGATCCGCCTCCCCCGGCTCGAAAGGGTCACCCGGGCCGACGCTCGTGACAACGAGGTCGTGCCCTCGGAGCGCGGCGCGTCGCGCGAGCACGGCGATGTTGCCCCGGTCGGCATAGATGTTGAGGTGGTCGGGGTAGAGATGTGCGACCAGGAGTTTCATTCCGTGCCCTCCCAGTAGGCGCGCACGTGCCCGCGTGAGGTGAGGATCGAGCGCAACCTCAGCATCGCCGTGTACGTCGGCAGTACAGCGAGCTCCCCTCCGTCGCCGACGAGCTCCAGCCCTCGGTCGAGTGCCGCTCCGAGCTCGGGTAGCACCTCCAGCCGCTCGCGCGGGAACCCTGCGTAGGTGAAGCGCAGCGCGAGCTCCGCCGCCCGGTCGCCCGAGGCGACGATGCGCTCGGTCTGCTCGAGCAGCGGCTCGAAGTCGACGTCCCAGATCCAGGAGACGTCGCGCCCGTCGGCGATCGCGTCGTTGAGCGCGATCACGAGTGTGTCCGCGACGCCGCCGCTGTCGAGCGTGCGGATCGCCTCGTTCGCGCCGGCCGGGTTCTTGATCAACAGCATGAGCACGCGACGCCCGTCCACGTCGATGCGCTCGAAGCGGCCGAAGGCCGCCCGGAAGCCCTCCAGGCCGTGGACGATGTCGTCGAGGCTCGTGCCGAGAGCCAGGCACAGGCTCGTGGCGGCAAGTGCGTTGTAGATGTTGTAGAGCCCCGGGAGCGGCAACCGCAGCCGCTGCTCGCCGGCCGGTGTCACGAGCCGGAAGGACGTCGCTTCGAGCCCGTGCAACTCGATGTCCCGCGCGGCAACGTCCAGCGCAGGCCGGGCGTGGAAGCACGCAGGGCAGCGGTAGTCGCCGAGATGCCCGACATAGGCGGCCGCGTACGCGTACGGCGTCCCGCAACGCAGGCAGTACTTCGAGTCGGCAGCATGCTGCAGCGCGGGACGAGAGACCTCCCGATCGTCGACGCCGTAGCGGAGCACCTGCGCACGGTCGACAGCGAGCTCGGCGACCAGCGGATCGTCGGCGTTCACGACGAGCGCCGTCTCGGCCGGCAGCGCACCGATCGCGCGCTGCCAGCGCTCCGCGATGTGCTCGAGCTCGCCGTAGCGATCGAGCTGGTCGCGGAAGAGGTTGCCGAGAGCGACGACCCGTGGACGAACACGGCGGAGCACCTCCGGCAGCGCGAACTCGTCCACCTCGAACACACCGAGCTCTGCGTCGCGGGCGTGGAGCAGGGTCGAGGCAACACCGGAGGCGAGATTCGCGCCCGAGCTGTTCCACGCGAGACGCCGCGTGAGTCCGAGCGTGGCAGCCGCCATCGCAGCCGTGGTCGTTTTCCCGTTCGTCGCCGAGACGACGACGGCTCCCTGGGAGAGGCGCTCGGCGAGAGCATCGACGGCGCCGGGATCGAGCTTCCAGAGCAGCTTGCCGGGAAGGGTCGTGCCGCCGCCGCGTCCGGCGGTGCGGGAAAGTGAGCCGACGAACCGGGCGGCCGTCGTCTCGATGGCGAGGCGGGTGCCCACGACTCCGAGCCTACCGAGCAAGGGTGCGGGCAGGCGCGCACGCCGGCTGCTCTGACGCTCTTGCACTGTTCACAGAATGCTCTAGTATGATTGCATGGCTCGGCGGAGACGTCCGCATCCTGCCGTCGCGGGCATCGACGAGGCCGCGCTGGCGGCGTTTCGGGCCGGCTTGCGCCGTCGCTACACGGACGAGGAGATCCTGGCCGAGCTCCGCGCTTCTGCCGGACGGCTGGGGCGTTCGCCCACGATGCGCGAGTTCGCAGCCGACCCGGGGGCGACCGTCCACCCGCAGACGGTGATCGAGCACTTCGGCACCTGGAACGCGGCCAAGCGTGCGGCGGGTCTGACGGCGAGGCGGTTCATCAGCCGCGAGGAGATGGTGCGCCAGCTGCAGGAGCTGGGGGATGAGCTCGGGCGCGTTCCGACGGCGCGGGACGTCCAGGAAAACCGTGGGCGGGTGGCCTCGAAGTCACTCATCTGGCACACGTTCGGCTCACTCTCGGCGGCTTTGCGGGAGGCGGGATTCGACGTGCCGGTGGGGGAGGAGCGTCTGGAGCGGGCCGTCGCGCAGGGCGCCGTGCTCGCGCGGGAACTCGGGCGCCTGCCGAGGATGGCGGACTGGAAAGAGGCCCGTCTCGCCGACCCGATGCTCCTCTCGGAGTGGCAGGTCTACCGAATGGTCGACGTTCCGGGCGGCCCGTGGGCGGCGTTTCAGTACCTGGTGCGAGAGCGCCTGCAGGAGGAAGGCGTGCACGTCGCGACGGACGGGATGCTGTCGGCGCCGGATTGACCTACCACGCAGGGTGGGAATCCGCTTCCGCGGATCCCGCCTCGCGGCCGCCAGGCGCGGGCGCTTCGAGATCGAGCGTCGGGTCGGCTAGGCCCAGGCGGCGATGGCGGCCAGCCGGCGCACGCAGTGCTCCCCCTCGTGCGGGGCGCGCACGGCGGGAAGCACGTGCTCCTCGACGTAGCTCGCGTCGGGTCGCCAGCGGTCTTCGGCGACGACTGCGCCGTCCGAGAGGTGGAGCAGCCGTCCTTCCGATACCTCGCGCATGCGGAGATTCATCCGCAGCGCGCGCTCGACCAGCTGCAACGTGGAGCGTGTCGACGCGAAGAACGCCTCGCGACGCCCCAGGCCGAGCCACAGCGGCCGGCAGACGCCCCGCGCAAGATAGAGGGTCTCGGGAGCGCGCTCGTCGATCCACGCGGCCGCCATGGCGCCGTGGAGCTGCTCGAGCGCGGCCGTGGCGTTCCGCGACGCCTGCGCCACGGCGAAGATGATCTCCGAGTCGACGGTCATCTCCGGCTCCTGCCGGTCCCAGCCGTGGCGAGCGAAGAGCTCGTCGTCGTTGGAGATGATCCCGTTGTGGACGCCCACGACCGAGCCGTGGCGAATGGGATGGTTGTTGGCCGCGATCGCCGGCGGCCCCTTGGTGAAGTCGCGGACATGGACGAGGGCCTGTGTCGCGTGCGCCGGCACCGACAGCTCCTCGATGAGCGCGCTCGGCCCGGTCTGCTGCTTGTGCACCGTGAGACCGTCACCCGCGCCGCGGTAGGCATATCCGACGGCGTCCTCGCCACGTTCCGCGATGCCGGCGAGCAGGGCCTGCGCGGCGAGAGTGCGGTCGGCAGTCGACCGCTGACTGAGGCTGTATCCCGCTATGCCGCACACGTTGCGATTCGATCCCGTCGTCGGACGCCGTGACCACGCTAGCCGCAGAAGATGAAGAAGCTGTTCGGACTGTCGTCCGAGTGTCCTGGATCGTGCAACCCCCTCCGCATGCAGATACCTCAAGTGAGGGACTCCGGCCGCCGATACGTCCTGGGTGGACGGCAACGTGGCGGAGCATCTCTTCGACGACGTCCCGGAGCCTCGCGACGAGGCACCGGACGATCTCACCCATGATCCGCTGAAGCTGTACGTCCGCCAGATCGGAGATGGGCGCCTGCTCACGGCGGCCGAGGAGCGCGAGCTCGCGCGCCGCAAGGACGCCGGTGACGAGGCGGCCAAGCGCCGGCTGATCGAGTCGAACCTTCGACTCGTGATGTCGATCACGCGGAACTACACCCGCGCCGGCGTGCCGCTGCTCGATCTCATCCAGGAGGGAAACCTCGGCCTGATCCGTGCCGTGGAGAAGTTCGACTGGACGCTCGGCTACAAGCTCTCGACGTACGCAACGTGGTGGATCAAGCAGTCCGTGCAGCGGGCGCTGGCCGAGCAGAGCCGCACCATCCGCCTCCCGGTCCACGTCGCCGACCAGGTGCGCAAGGTGCAGAAGGCCCGCCGCATCCTCGGTCAGAAGCTCAACCGCGACGCCACCGTCGACGAGGTCGCCGACGAGAGCGGCTTCACGGCGGCGCGTGTGCAGGAGCTGCTCGGTCTCGTCCAGGACAACGTCAGCCTGGACACACCGATCGGTGACGGCGAGTCGCTCATGAGCGACGTGATCGAGGACAGGATGGCGAGCTCGCCCGAGGAGGAGACGGCCGATCACCTCCGTTCGCGCGAGCTGGCGGACGCTCTCTCACAGCTGAACCCGCGTCTGCGGCGCGTGCTCTTGCTGCGCTTCGGTCTCGACGGCCGTGACGCGATGACTCTCGAGCAGGTCGGCGTCGAGCTCGGGATCACCCGTGAGCGCGTCCGGCAGCTGGAGACCCGCGCGCTCAGGGAGCTGCGGCACGTGGCGCCCGGGCTCGAGCTCTACCTTCGCACCTGACCCACTGCGGGGATCGGCCGGGTCCTGCCTCTACACGCCGGCGACGGCCTGCATCTCGCGCAGGCCTGCAAGGCGGCGGAGCGAGTCGAGCTCGATCTGCCGGACTCGCTCACGCGTCAGCCCGAGCTTGCGTCCGATCTCCTCGAGCGTCTTCGGCTCGGCACCCTCGAGCCCGTAGCGCAGGGTCAGCACCTCGCGCTCGCGCGCCGGGAGCTCGAGCAGCGCGTGATGAAGCGCCTGGCTGCGCAGGTTCAGCTCGACGCGCTCTTCGGGCAGAGGATCGTCGCCCGCCACGAAGTCACCGAGAACCGCGTCCTCGGAGTCACCCACCGGAGCATCCAGGCTCGTCGAGGCCCGTGCGGCGACGCGCACTTCGAGCACCTGCTGCAGGGTGAGGGAGGCCTCGTCGGCGATCTCGTCGAGGGACGGCTCACGGCCGAGCTGTGTCCAGAGCGTGCGCTCGGCGCGGTTCATCTTCTGCATGCGCTCCACGATGTGGACGGGCATGCGGATCGTCCGCGCCTTGTCGGCGAGCGCGCGGGCGACGGCCTGGCGAATCCACCACGTCGCGTACGTGGAGAACTTGAAGCCGCGCCGCCAGTCGAACTTCTCCACCGCCCGGATGAGGCCCAGCGTGCCCTCCTGGATGAGATCGAGGAACGGGAGCCCCTGGTTGCGGTAGTTCTTCGCGATCGACACGACCAGCCGCAGGTTCGACTGGATCATCAGCTGCTTGGCCTCCGGGTCGCCGCGCTCGATCCGCTTCGCGAGCTCCACCTCCTGCGGCGCGGTCAGCAGGCGGTGGCGTCCGGCCTCGCGCAGGAACAGCTGCAGCGCGTCGGTCGTCGTCTCCACGGGCGGCGGAGTGGGGGGCGGCTCCGGGGTCACCTCCACGATCTCGATGCCACGCTTGTCCAGCTCACGCAGCAGCGCTTCGTGCTCCAGCGGTGCGAGCTCGTGCACCTCGACGATGTCCGCGACTTCAGCCGCGCGAATCGCTCCCGACTGCTCACAGCTCTCGAGGAGCTGGCGCAGCTCCTCGAGCGCGAGGATGTTGTCGATGTCGACTGACGTCACCGGGGAAGCTCGTGCCGCGTGGTACCAGAGACTCTCCCACCCTCGTGACGGTGATTGCAAGACCCTGCACGAGGGAACCTTGTCGCGTATCTCCCGGCGCACGATAACCGGCGTTATGTCAAGTAGCGAGCTGCCGGCCTGTTGTGGGGGCTCTCAGCTGCGGCGTCGTCCCCCATGCTCGGCGGTGCCGGAATCACGCGAAACCGGTTCCCGCAGGCGCTGCACGACCTGAGCGCAGCGGCCGACGGCTCGAGTGCGCTGCCGCAGAATGGACAAAAGGCGACGACGTCGTGCGCCTGCGTGGACAGAACCACCTCGCCCCTGCTCAGCCAGTGGAGCACGGGGACCGTCACCACGAGCGCTGCCAGGGCGATGAGGACGACGCCGAGCGCGCGTGCGAACGCCTCGGGCGGTCCGTCCTCCATCCAGACGGCCGCGATGGTCATCAACGCGGCGAGGACGAGCGCACCGAGGGTCAGTGCGTGCACCGGCCGGAACCGCGCGGCAAGACGGCCGAGCGCGAGCAGACACGCGAGCGTACAGGCGACCGCGACGATGAGCGTCGTGCCCATGAACCGGAAGAGCACCTCGCCCGACGGCTCCGCCCAGATGCCGGCGATCACCAGGCCGAAGCCGATCACGGCTGTTGCCGCACCACCGAGCGGGACCAGCCCGAGGCGCCACTGCTCCCAGGCGGGCTCGCACGCGAGCACGAGGAGCACCGCGCCCGTCACGCAGAGAGATGTCGTGAGCAGCTTCCCCTCGACGTCGCCGAACCCGGGGGCGAGCAAGGCGTAGATGCCGAGGCCCGCATTCACCGTGATCGAGACGAAGAACACCGCCAAGCCGACGCGCCGCGCGCGGCGGCCGATCCGACGCCGGTCGCCGGGCCGCTCCCGGGCCACGGAGCGTGTCAGTCTGATCACCTCCTCGCGGCGGGGTTCCCTCCCTCGAGGATGGCGCGACGAGCGGCGCGCGGCATCGGTGTCCGCCCCGATCGACGTTGCGGGGTTCTAGGCGCGGGCGAGAAACGCTCGCAGGGCTGCGAGGAATGCCTCCGGCTGCTCGTCCGGCACCATGTGTGCCGCGCCGTCGATGACGACATGCTCGGCCATCGGGATCGCATCGGCCAACTCCTGTGCCGAGGCGGCGGGCGTCGTGCGATCGTGGGCGCCGCTGATGATGAGAACGGGTCGCGTGGACGAGCGCAAAGTGTTGCGGAGGTCGCTCATTCCGTACTCGCCGCCGGCGGAGAAGTGGCGCAGCACCTCGGGCCGGTACACGACCCGGTCGCGCTCGATCAACCGATGCACGAGCGGTCCTTCCGGGTCGGCAACCTGGAACGGGTACTGATCCGCCATCAGTTGCCTGCACTCCTCCGGCGTCTGCACAGTCGGCTCACGCTCCCAGGAGGACGTCACCTGCGCCCGCAGGTGCTCGGGCTCGAAGGTGGCGAGACGGTCGACCACCTCGTGCAACACCCCCGGCGAGGCCACTGTGCCCATGAGGACGTACGCGCGTGCGCTGCCGTGGCGGGCCATGTGGCTCTGCGTCACGAACGATCCGAAGCTCCACCCCATCACGATCGGCTCGACGAGGTCGAGACGGCGGATCAAAGCCTCCACGTCGTCGGCCATCTGCGGCACCGTCCAGCGTGAGGGGTCGCCTCCGTCCGAAAGGCCGTTGGCACGGTGATCCGGCGCCAGGATGTGCCAGCCTTCGTCGGCGAGCGGGTCGAGCCCCGGAAACCACACCGACCCGTCCAGCCCCGGGCCGCCGTGCAGCGCGATCAGCGGCCGACCCTCCCCCTTCTCGTGGACGTGGAGCTCGACGTCGCCGACGGACACGCGCAGCCTGAACGCTACGCCGCCTGCGCTTCGACTTCCACCCCTCGTGCACGCGGAGCCGTCGCCGCGATCAGCACGCCCACGATGACGAGCGCGACGCCCACGAGCTGCGTCGGAGATGGCCGCTCGTCGACGAGCACACCGCTTGACGCGATCGCGACCGCCCCGACGACCGCCGCCAGTGCCGGCCGCGAGCCGATCTTCAGAACGTCGCTGCGCACGCCGGTCGCGATCAGCAGCAGGATCAGCCGCGGCGACGATCAGCCGGTAGACGACGAACGCGTCGTAGGTGTGGCGCCGCACGTAGTCGAGCAGCAACAGGATCGCCACAGCCCGCTGCCGAGCGAGGCGAGCACGCCGACGACGAACGGCCCGGTCATGCCCGGACGGCAGGTCGGCCAGGACGACGTCGGTGAGCCCCTTGAACACGACGGCGCCGAAGGTGATCGGCAGCAGGAGCAGGAACGAGAAGCGCGCAGCGGAGTCGCGGTCGAGCCCGAGCAAGCGGCCGGCGGTGATCGTGATCCCCGACCGCGAGACACCGGGCATGAGAGCGAGGCTCTGCGCGAGCCCGACGAACAGGCCCTGGCGCAGCGACAGGTCGCCCATCGTCGCGCGCTGCCGGCCGCCGGTCGGCCCAGCCGAGCAGCAGCCCGAACACCGCGAGGAAGATCGCGATCTGCCAGGGCTCGCCCAGGCGCTCGGCGATCACGTCCTCGAGCAGGAAGCCCGGCGAGCGCGGCCGGGATCGTCGCGACGAGCACGACCCAGGCGATCCGCTCGTCCGTCGTGGTGATGCGACGGCGGCGCAGGGTGCCGAGCCACGCCGCGACCAGCGTCGACGACGTCGTGCCAGAAGTACGCGCCCACGGCGACGCAGCGTGCCCAGGTGCAGCGCGACGTCGAACGTCTGGTTGAACGCGTCGTTCTGCTCCAGGTACGTCCAGTCGAAGAGCCACGGCACGAGGATCAGGTGGCCGGACGACGAGATCGGGAGCAGCTCCGTCATCCCCTGCACGAGGCCGAGCACGAGCGCCTGCCAGTTCGTGCAGCTTCGTCGGGTCGTCCCCCACGCCGGCGACGGTGAGCACGAGGGCAGCGGCGAGCGCTGCGCCGGCGACGGCGAGGACGACAGCGCGGCGCACGTGGCATCCTACGCATCGGCGGCTTGACCGGGTGTGAAGGAAATGTCCGCAAATTGCGGCAATGCGGTGCACGGCACCCTTGACCTGCTTCCCCCCACCTCTAGGTTCCCCCTTGCACCGAGCACGGAGCGCGACTAGGTCGAAGCTCAGCGCGAGGGCCGTACGCGGAAGCGGAAGGTCAACGAGATGGGTGGACGAAAGCGCCACCGGCTCGGTGAATTCTTTTGGCGGCGGGGGACGCACTCGGTGCGTCCCCCGCGCCGTTTCTGCAGGACTGCGGGCCGACCTGTTCCGGCTCGGGCCGTCGCCGAGCGCCGTCGCCGGCGTCGTGCGGACGCTCTGGCCCGCGGCAGATAGGATCGCCGCGATGCACCTCCGCGCCCCGTCGGTCGACCGCGGCGTCCAGGCTTTCGTCTGGGCGCTCGTCTTCTTCCTCTTCCTCTGGTTCGGGATGCTCGCCGTCGGGATCGGCCACGGCACCGCGCTGCCCATCGCGCTCGTGGCGGCCTTTTTCATCTTTCTGCTCGTGCGCACGCGGGGACGGTCATAGCGCTCGCCTCCCTCTCCTGCGCAGCGCCGGTAACCGCTCCCGCGGTTCCCGGCCCGCGCGATGATCCCTGAAGGCGTCCGCTTCGCGGCCGCGAGGCGCATTTCACCGAGCGCTCTCCACGCGCCCGCGGGGGCGCACTCGGAGCGACGGGCTGCTGCCCGGCGCGCTACAGGCGCCTGGCGCCGTCGGCCGGTGCCAGGCTGAGCACCAGGCGGCGGGCGAGCTCCGGCCCGAGCACCTCCTCCAAGCGCTCCTGCGCCGGCGGTCGCCGGTGCCCCGCCTCACCCAGGCTGAGGCAGTGACGGAGGAGAAGATGCGTGGGCGGGATCTTCACTTGGCGGCTGCGGACGGCGGCGTCCACGTTCAGAGTCATCGGCTCACTCCCGCTTCGCGGATGATCCCTCCCCGGAGGGAAAGGATCGCGTGCGCACCGGACGGACAGGGCCGAGCAGGCCTGGACTCGCCGAGGACGGCACCGCGGTCGCGGACCGAGGCAGGCACCTCGAGGAGAAGCCCGACCTGGCGGGCTACCCACCCTGGCTAGTACGTGACCAGCGAGTGGACGTCGTAGCCGGGGAGCTGGTCGCGCCCGTTCAGGAACGCGAGCTCGATCACGAACAGCGCGCCGACGACCGTGCCGCCCAGCTTCTCGACGAGGTCGATCTTCGCCTTTGCGGTGCCGCCTGTGGCGAGCACGTCGTCGAGCACGATCACCCGCTCCCCCGCCGCGATCGAGTCCGCGTGCACCTCGAGCGTGTCGTTGCCGTACTCGAGCGCGTACATCGCCTCGACCGTCTTCCAGGGGAGCTTCCCGGGCTTCCGCGCGGGAACGAAGCCGCAGCCGAGCGCATAGGCAAGGCCCCGCCGAAGATGAAGCCGCGCGCCTCCGCGCCGAGGATGATGTCCGGGGCGCGAGGCCCCGCCCACGCGGCGAGCTGGTCGATCGACTCGCGGAACGCGCCACGGTCGGCGATCAGCGGGATGATGTCCTTGAAGATGATCCCGGCCTTCGGAAAGTCCGGGATGTCCCGGACCGGCTGCGAGATCGCCCGCCATCAGCGGTCGACCACCTCCCTCAGGTCCCGCACCAGCAGCAGCTGTGCAAGCTCGCGTGCGACCGCCGCGAGCGCGTCGAGATCGTCGAGCGCAGCCTTCCGGCGCTCCGGATCGCGTGAGCGAAGGGCCGGCGCGACAAGCTGCTCGAGAAGGGCCGACTGGCGGCCGGCGCCGTCCGGAACGCGCGCAGGTGGCGCGCGTCGATGCCGTGGCGGGCGATTCGCCGACGCGGCGGCGATGTCGGCGTCGCTCTCGCGGTAGAGCCGGTCACCGCTCTCGAGTCGCGGCTCCAGCAGGCCGTACTCCTCCAGCTCGCGCGCGAACTCCGGCGTGATGCCGGCCCGCTCGCAGAGCTCCGCCAGGTCGATCTCGTCCTCCTGCCCGCGGAGACCCTGGGCGGCGGCGAGCGCGGTCGCCCTGGGCGCTCGAGCTCCTCACGGATCACCCGCAGCGGCAGAAACTCGTCGCGCTGCAGCCGGAGAATGGTGACGAGCCGCTCGACGTCTGCGTCCGCGAAGAGCCGTACCCCCCGCGCGTCCGGCTCGGCGCGAACAGCCCCTGGTCCTCGAGATACCGGATCTTCGAGATCGAGATGTCGGGGAACTCGTCGCGCAGGCGCTCGCAGACCGCGCCGATCGTGTGCAGGCGCCGCTGGCCGGAGGTTCTGGTTGCTGGTCGTCATCGGCGGAGGAACGTCAGCCGGTACTTGCCGATCTGGACCTCGTCGTCGTCCTCGAGCACCGCGGCCTCGATCCTGCGCGGTTGACGAACGTGCCGTTGAGGCTGCCGAGGTCGCGGATCGTGAAGCCGGTCCCCGTCGCGCAGGAGCTCGGCATGACGCCGCGAGACGGTCACGTCGTCGAGGAAGATGTCGCAGTCGGGCGACCGCCCGATCAGCGTGCGCTCCCGGTCGGCTCGAACGTCTCCCCCGCGCTGCCTCCGCCGGAGCGCACGACGAGCGCAGGCCCGCGATGTCGACGGGCTCGGCGTCCGGAGCTCCCCGGGTCCGAGGCTCATCGTCGTCTCGCCGACGTCGTCGGCACGAGAGCCGCGCCGCAGCGCGAGCAGTAGGTCGCTGCCTCGGGGCTCTGGAAGCCGCACTCCGGGCAGTAGACGTGACTCATCCGCCTTCCGGCGGCGTGGCGGCGCTCCCGTGGGGAACGCTCGGCGAGGCGTCGGGATCCCACTCCCCGCCGCGCCGCGCGTCGCTCGGCGCGGAGGATGTCGATGTGGCCGTGCATGACCCGCCGATGAAGCGAGATGTCGTCCTCCTCCTGCTCGAGCTCCCGGATCATCATCCGCAGCTCGTCGTCGGAGCGTCGCGAGGTCGGGGAGCGGCTCGACCTCGTCCTCCTCGGGCAGGTCCCCGGTGCCCTCGAAGAGCGGTCGCTCGAGGATGTCAGCGTCTCGTCGGGTCGGGGAGCTCGCCGTGCTCACCTGGGCCTTGAGCGGGCCACACGCTCGGCGCGAAGGATGTCGATCCGGCCGTGGAGGACGCGGCGGCGGAGCGAGATCGCATCCTCGTCCCGCTCGAGCGCGAGCATCCGGTCGAGCTCCTCGTCGGAGAGCGTCGAGAGATCGGGAACGGTTCCACGGGCTGCCTTTCGTCGCTCGCTCGATTGAAGCAGCCGCCGAGAAAGGGGTCAACCTCAACTTGAGACTTCTGCACAGGTTCGCCTGCGCGGGCTCTCCCCTCCCCACTTCGCGGTGCGCCTCGCGCAGGTACTGCGCGGCCGCGACGACCGCGAGCACGACGCCGATCCAGAACAGCACGAGCGGCCACTCGGTGCCCTTCTCGGTGACGATCACGAAGGCGAGCGCGAAGTAGAGGACCCAGGTCGCGACCTTGCCGAGGAGCTGACCTCGAACTCGTACCCGCGCGGTACGAGAGCTTGTAGCCGACGACGAGCAGGAGGTCGCGGCCGAGGACGATGACGGCGGCCGGCCACGGCAGGCGTCCGTCGGGCCAGAGCAGGACGACCGCGACGTCGATCATCAGCCGGTCGGCGAGCGGGTCGGCGACCTTCCCGAACGCGGACTCGACGTGCCAGCGGCGAGCGAGCCAGCCGTCGAGCTGGTCGGTGATCGCGGCGGCGCCGAACACGATCCCCGCCGCCCAGGCGGCCCCGTCCCCGCGTCGAGGAACAGCACGACGAAGACCGGGATCGCCGCGAAGCGCAGCAGGGTCAGCGCGTTCGGGATCTGACGGAACGGCGCGGCGACGGGACGCGTGGCCATCGCCCGTTAGGGTAGTCGCGCCGATGGCCGAGACCTTCGCGCTCCCCGGCTTCGTCAACGCGCACAGCCACGCCTTCCAGCGGGCGCTGCGCGGCCGTGCAGCCGGGCGGGACTTCTGGGCCTGGCGGGACGGCATGCTCGAGGAGGCGGAGCGCAGACGCCGGACTCCGTCCGGGAGCTCGACGCGCGCATCTACCGCGAGATGCTGGCCGCCGGCTACACGGCCGTCGGCGAGTTCCACTACCTCGGCGCCGCCGAGGCGCGGGCGGCCGCGGAAGCCGCCGCCGACGCGGGAATCGCGATCGTCCTGCCTGCACGTCGCCTACGAGCGCGGCGGTCTCGAGCGCATGCGGCAGCCGTCCGTCGCCGCGTACCTCGCCGAGGTGGAGGCGCTGCGGCCGAGGGCATCCGCGTCGGCGTCGCCCCCCACTCCGTGCGCGCCTGCCCCGTGACTGGCTCGAGGAGATCGGCCGGTACGCCGACGCGAGGCGCTGCCGCTGCACGTCCACGCCGACGAGCAGCCCCGCGAGATCGAGGAGTGTCTCGCCGAGCACGGCTGCGGCCGATCGAGCTGCTCGCCGCGCCGGGTGCCTCACCGAGCGGACGACGGTCGTCCACGCGACGCACGCGGACGGAGCGAGCTCGACCTGCTCGCCGCGCACGGCGCGACGATCTGCGTCTGCCCGACGACCGAGGCCGACCTCGGCGACGGCTTCCTGCCGGTGGTCGCGTGGCGCATCGGCGGATCCCGCTCTGCATCGGCATCCGACTCGAACGTCCGCATCGACCCGTTCGAGGAGCTGCGCGAGCTCGAGGGGATCGCACGCCGTCAGAGCGGCACCCGCGGCGTCCTCTCGACCGCGAGCTGCTCGAGATCGGCACTGGCGGCGGGGCACACGCGCTCGGCCTGACCCGGCAGCGGCCGGCCGATCGAGATCGATCTCGGCCACCGTCGCTCGCCGGTGTCGCGGCCGAGCACGTGCGGGCTGCGCTGGTCGCCGGCTGCGCCGCGGACGTCGTCGTCGCCGAGGCGCTCTTGACAGCGACTTGCCGCGTGGACGTAACGGAGCACACCTTCGAGGACGACGTCGTCAACGGTCGCACACCGTGCCCGTGGTCGTCGACTTCTGGGCCGAGTGGTGCGGGCCGTGCCATGCGCTCGCGCCGGTGCTCGAGCAGGCAGTCGCAGCGCGGGACGGAGCCGTCGAGCTGGCGAAGGTCGACGTCGACGCCAATCCCGGGCTCTCGAGACGGTTCCGGCGTGCGGGATCCCGGCCGTGAAGGCCTTCCGCGACGGCCGCGTGGTGGCGGAGTTCGCGGGTGAGGTCACGCGCCGCCGTGTCCGCATTGCTCGACGAGCTGCTCGCGCCGCCGCGGGCCGACACGCTGGTCGAGGAGCTCCGTGACCGGCGAGCTGCCCGCCGTCGTCGACGCACTCGACGCGGGCGACGTCGAGGTCGCGCTCGAGCTCATCCTCGACGCGGTGCCGACGCCAGCCGGCGCAACGTGATCGGCTGCGCGAGGTCGCGGTGGCGCTGTTCAGCGGCTCGGCCACGACGATCCGTCGGTGGCCGCTTCAGGCGTCGACTCGCTGCCGCGCTGTACTAGGACGGGCCGGCCCTGCCCTCACCGGCGCCCGGGCGGTTCACCCAGGTCGCCGTTCGGTCGACGTAGGCGCGCTCCGCCGCCGTCCCGTTCAGGCCGTAGGCACCTTCGTACGAGACGCACGGTGGCCCGACTGCCCGCGCCGGCTCGATCTGCGTGCCCTCGTGCCACTCGTGTACGAGGTGATCGTGACGATGTCGGCTGGGCGCGGATGGCGCCGCCCACATGCGGTCGTAGCTCGCTCCTCGCTGCGCGCCGTTGGCGATTGTCACCGGTGGCGCGACGGCGTCGTAGCCCGGGCCCACGGAGGGCGCGCAGACCAGCCCGAAGCCTTCGCGCCGAGCCGCACACGCGCAGGAAGGCACTGCCGTCGTGCATGTAGACGTCGTACGTGTAGAGCCCGTCGAAGCCGCCGTTCCGCGCCTTGCCCGGCAGGGGCGTGTTGGCGAAGACGAGCGCGCGCGAGCCGCCGGAGAGGCCAGCCAGTCCTGTCCGGAGCATCGTCGAGTCGTAGACGTAGAAGTCGGTGATGCCCGTGCCCGCGAGACGTCCGGATGCGTCCGCCACGCACGCGGCGTTCGGTCCGTCGACGGCTCGACGTGAAGCGCGACTCGCAGTCGCGCGGCGTGTGCTCGCGCAAGACGAGCGGCAGCCGGGCCGCCTCGACGGAGCACGCACCCCACCAGGAGACGATCACCGTATCGACGCCGAGCGGGCGATCTCGCGCATCTGGGCTGCGGACGACGCGGATCGCGAGGACGAGTAGGCGCCACGCGTCGGAAACCAGCCCGACGCGACGTCTCGGCGGAACGTGGGCGTTCTGCTGCCAGTGCTGCCAGGCACCGTCCCGCTCGGGTGTCCCGTACCACGGGTAATAGAAGATGCCGACGCGCGCGCCGCCGGGTGGGCATCGTGCGGTGGCGGAGCGAGACGCCGCCAGGACGAGCGCAGGCGGCGGAAAGCGTGGGAGCGTCGTCTGGTCATCGCCCGCGCGGCCGTACTTGAACCACCAGTGTTACGCCATGGAGCCATCTCGGCGCGTCCTCACGGAACGATGACCGCCGGATCGGCGATCCTTGCGCGGTCGTCTCGACGCTCCGCGGCACCGCGGCCGTGGCCTCTGATCAGGCGGGCGCGCAGGCCTCCACGAACGCTCGGGTCTCCTGATCGAGGGTCACGTCGAGCGCCTGGAGCGAGCTCTTCGGCTCGAGCAGCTGCGCAACGTTGCCGTTGTCGACCGCGTCCTGGACGGAGGCGACGACATCCGCGTACATCGTCACCGAGTCGGCGAGAGCGTCGAGATCCGACCCGCACGGGCCGAGACGCTCCCCGAGAAGCTGTTCAGCGTCGTGCTCAGCCGGTCGCTGCGGACTCTGCGGCGTCGAGCGAGGAACCCGCACACGCCGCGAAACCGTTCATGGAGCCGACGGACAGTCGTCGAGCTTTTGTGCGGCTGCATCCTCGGAGGAAGCAAACGCCTTCGACGCGGCCTCGAGTCGGACCACTGCTCGTCGGTGAGGCGCGCCGCGCCAGACGTGCTCGTCGTGGTGGGCGCCGACGACCCGCCGTCGCCGCCCGCAGCCGCCACCGCCAGGAGCGCCGCTGTGAGGGCGGCTCGAACGCTCCATGTCTTCGCCATCTCACCCTCCTCCGCGACCGGCGCGACGCGCTGACCCTACCCCACCGTTTCGTGGCCTCGAGATCGGTCACGGACGGCGGTGCGAGGAAGGGGGCGGCCGCGCGAGGGCGAAGCGTCACCTGGGTCGGGCCGGCTTGGCGTCCTCAACCATCCCCTCTGGGGCGCGGTGGGTTGTCGGCCCGACCTGTCTCTGCGAGCAGGGTGGCCTGTTCCAGGACGACCGAGCGCTGGGACCTCGGCTGCTCAGCTGCCAGTCCCCGGCGGGTGCAGGATCCGGTCGATCTCCGGCATCACCTGCTCCTGCCATGGCTCCATCCACCGCCGCGCGATGCGGGGATCGACCGAATCCAGGCCGCACTAGAGCAGCGTGCCGAAGTCGCCGACCTCCTCGCGAAAGGCGGCAGCTCCTCGACCACCTGGCTCACCGTCCCGGCGATGACGAGCTGGTCGACGATCGTGTCCGTCGTGACCGCCGAGTCCGGTAGCTCCGGATCGGCCTGAACAGGTCGGCGTGGCCGGGTGCACAGCTTGAAGCCGAGCTGGTCGTAGTAATGGCGGTACGGGCTCTGCGGGCCGAATCCGTACTCCCGTGCTGTGCGATCGTCGTCGGCGACCAGCACGGTCTTCGCCACCCTCCAGCGCGCTCGATCCGGTCCAGGCTCCTCCCGGGCCACGCCCCGCGTAGATGTCCGAGTGCGATCGCACCGACTGGGGCAGGAGGAAGTTCGCCGAGATCATGTCCCAGCCACGCACCGCTGCCTCGGCGGCGCTCTTCGAATGCGGCTCCACCATGGTCAACGCGATCGGCGGGTGCGGCTTCTGGAACGGGCGCACCATCATCCCCTGGCCGATCTCGGGGATCATCGTCCGCTCCGTCGAGATGCTCCAGTGTCGGCCCTCGAGGTCGTAGGGCGCCGTCCCGACGATGGCGAGCACGTGCTCGATGCACTCGAGGAACTTCTCGCGGCGGTCGAGCTCGAGGTTCCCGAACACCTCCCAGTCGGACGGCAGCCGACCCGGGCCGATACCGAACACGAAGCGTCCTTCCAGGATGTCGTCCAGCATCGCGACCTTGGTGGCGATCGAGGCCGGGTGACCGTTCGGCAGATTGACCGTCCCGGTGCAGAGCTTGATGCTCTTCGTCAGCGGGCCGAGGCTGGCCAGGAACACGACCGAGTCGGTCACCGACTCGGCGATGTCCGTCGACGTGCTCCCCCACGAACGCCTCGGTGAAGCCGAGGCTGTCTGCGAGCACGATCGCATCGCGATCCTCTCCGAGGGTCTGCACGTAGTCCCGCCCGGGTGGGTGGAGCGGCATCGTGAAATAGCCGAGGTTCATCGGGCGGCGCCGCCCGGCGGACCTGTACGACTGGCCAAGAGTGGGTGGCGTGGGACGCTCATCGTCAGAGCATGCTAAGCGTCCGCCGCATCTCGGTGTTCACTACCGCTGACCCTTGTTCAACGTCCGTCAGCATCGCCGCGTCAGGGGCTTCAGGGCCTGATTGGCACGAGGATTCTGTGTCCATCAGCGATTTCCAGCCGACGGGCCGACCGTGCGCCGAGACGCAACACGAGGAGAGCAGCATGCCCAAGAAGATCGTCGACACGATCCTGCCGACCACGATGGTCGGCTCGTATCCGCGGCCGCACTGGTACCACCAGCAGCTGCTCGGCCGCGACGTCCGGGTCGCGTTCAAGGAGGTCGCAGCACGAGGAGGCCTACCACGACGCGACGCAGGTCGTGATCCGCGACCAGGAGGAGGCCGGCCTCGACATCGTCACCGACGGCCAGATGTCGTACGACGACTACGTCGGCGTGATCGGCTCGTTCTGCTGGTACATGTACGAGCGCATCGGCGGCTTCGAGCCGGCCCGCGAGCAGCATCCGTCGATCGAGCGCAGGAGACGCGAGACAACACGATCGACGCTGCTCCTCACCGACTGGGGCGGCGTGATCAACAGCGGCCCGGTCACGCGCGGCCCGATCCGGCTCGCCGACCTCTACAAGATCGCGAAGCAGTACACGGACAAGCCGATCAAGGTCTCGGTCGGCGCCGGGCCCGGTCAACCTCGCCTGGCACGTCTACTTCGAGCACTACAAGGACCCGCAGGAGCTCTGCTACGCGCTCGCGCCGATCTTCAACGCGGAGATGAAGGCGCTCGTCGAGGCCGGGGCCAAGTACCTCCAGCTCGAGGACCTCGGCGCCTGGCTCCCGCTCTTCACGGGCGACGAGAAGGACTACGACTGGATCCGCGACGTGATCGGCAAGTGCTGCGAGGGCGTCGACGCGAAGATCGGCTGGCACTTCTGCTTCGGCAACGCCTGGGGGAACGACATCCTCAGCGCCAACTTCCCCGAGGGCTACCAGACCGTCCTGCCGCACTTCTTCGACACGCCCGGGATCGACCAGTTCGTGCTCGACTACGCGAACCGCGACATGGCCGGCATCGAGTTCCTGACGAACCTGCCGGCGGACAAGGAGGTGCAGGTCGGCGTGCTCGACATCCGCTCGATGATGATCGAGTCGCCCGAGCAGATCGCCGCCCGCGCCCGCAAGGTGCTCGAGCACGTGCCGGCCGAGCGCGTCACCCTCTCGACCGACTGCGGCATGAAGCCGCTGCCGCGGACGGTCGCGAAGATGAAGCTGAAGGCGCTCGCCGACGGCGCCGCGATCGTCCGCGGGGAGATCGCCTAGAGCCGGTCGCAGGGCCGTTGCTGTGACGCACGTCGTACGTGAGAGCGGCGGCCCGCCCCGTCGCGCCGCCGTTCGGCGTGTGCGATTGTTAAACACGGTGCACGGCTCGCTGGGAAGGTGCCTGTGGTGCGACGGCTCATTGATCAGTGTTCAGTGAGCAGACAGCTAAAGATCGCAGGCGTGTGTTTCGATCACGGACGACATCCCGCCGCGCGCAGTCGTAGACGGAGTCGCCTGGGCACGGCGCCTTCACCCGTCCTGGCTGCTGGATCGGGCGGTTCGTGAACGCGGTAGCGGGCATGCGTCCCTCGTGGCGTCGGAGGGGCCCGAGGCCCTGACCCGCCCGTCGCGAGAGCAGTCGTCGCCGGCCGCTTCCTGCCCATCTGGCTCGCCACCGGCGTGCTGATCGTGGTCGCGGCGATCATCGCGCCGAGGTCGCTCGGGAACACGTCCTGGGCCTACGTGCTGCCCTACATGACGGTGCTCGCGGTCGCAGCGCTCGGCCAGATGCTCGTGATCATGCAGGCCGGCATCGACCTCTCCACCCCCGGCGTGATGTCGTTCGCCGGGAACCTGATCGTCGGAGTCAGTCTCGGACAGGATCACAGCCTGTGGCTCGGACTGCTCGCCTGCCTCGGCCTCGGCGCGGGCGTCGGCCTGGTCAACGGGATCCTGGTCGGGATCGTGCGGCTGAACCCGCTGATCGTCACCCTTGCCGTCGGGCAGATCGTGGCCGCCTGGAGCCTGCGTTACGCGCGTGAGAACACGAACTCGCTCCAGGTGCCGCCGGCGCTGTCGTCCTGGGCGGCCGGCAAGCCGCTCGACATCAGCACCGTGTTCTGGATGGGCGCCGGGATCACGCTCGCAGTTGCGCTCCTGCTTCGGTACTCCGCCCCGGGCCGGCGCTTCCAGGCCGTGGGCGCGAACCCGACGGCAGCCTGGCTGGCCGGACTGCGCGTCCGCACGCACGTCGTCTTCGCCTACACCGCCGCCGGGACGCTGTACGCGATGGCGACGATCCTGCTCGCCGGGATCCGCATCAACATCGACCCGGCCTTCGGCGCCGCTACCTGCTCGCACCGATCGCCGCCGTCGTGATCGCCGGAGCCGCGCTCTCCGGCGGGCTGGCGAGCGCGACGTCGACGTGGGTCGCCGCACTCGCATTGACCCTGCTCACGCAGATGCTCCTGATCCTGGGGCTGTCGACGGCACTCCAGTACATCGTCTTCGGTGCTGCGATCATCGCCGGGATGCTGATTTCCGGTGACCGCGTGGCGTCGCTGCTCGGGCGCGCGCTACGCCCCTCGGAAGCACCACCGGTCCAACCCGCCACAGGGAACAACCCGAGCTGAGGCTCGCGAAAGGAGGGAACGATGCATGTTCGGAAAGCGATGAGACGGAAGGGCACGATGGTGGTCCTTCCGCTCGTCCTGCTGGTGGCCGCGCTTGCGATCGCCACGACCGGTCTCGGCAGCACCGGGGCGAAGCACGCGCAAGGCCGCAGGCCCGATCTACATCGGCAAGGGAGGCGGCTTCGGCGAGGTCTACAGGGCGAAGGTGAGCACCCTCGCGAAGACGCTCTTCCAGGCCAGGCTGCTCCCGTCATCCCGTCTGCGCGCAACATCGCGCTGGCGGGGCTCGGCCGGTCGGACCGGCCGGTCAACCAGGCCCTGGCACTCCAGTGCTGGAAGAACAACGGGTGCAGCACAGGCACAGGCGGCAAGCTGACGGTCGCCTACATCGAGCAGTTCGGCGAGAACGTCTATCGCCAGATGTCGAAGATGGAGTTCATCCTCCAGGCGCTCACGTACAAGGACGTCGGGAAGATCATCTACAAGAGCGCCCATTCGGACCTGAATCAGGGCATCGCCGACTTCAAGGCGGCGATCGCACAGAAGGTCAGCCTGATCGTCAGCTATCCGGACTTCGGCGACGCGATGCTGCCCGTGATGAAGGAGGCGACCGACGCCGGCATCCCGGTTGCCACCTACGCCTGGGGCTACGTGACCGGGCCGGGCACCAACTACCTGACGGTCGTCGGTGAGGACACCTGCAACCTGGGCAAGGTGTACGCCCAGCTCATGAACGCGCAGGTCAAATCGGGCGAGATCGCCTTCCTCGGCGGCTTCCCGGGGAACCCGCTGTCGGCAGGCTGGCAGAAATGCGAGCTGCCAGGCCCTGAACCCGAACATCAAGGTGGTCGCACAGGAGCCGACGAACTGGGATCCGTCCAAGGTGCAGTCGGTCGTCGCGGCCATTCTCGCCGAGCACCCGAACATCAAGGGCTGGAGCTACGAATACGGCCTCGGCATGGCGCAGGGCGCGGTCGCGGCGTACAAGGCCGCGGGCAAGCCGTTCAACTCCGTGCTGACGCTCAGGACCGACGACGTCGGCATGGGCTGTACGTTCAACGATGAACAACCCCAACCTGAAGATGTGGTACTACACCTCCGGGAACACGCAGATCCGCGTTGCCTTCACGGCCGCGATGATGAAGCTGAAGGGCGCGAAGATCCCGCCGAAGATCGTCTTCCCGATCCAGATGCAGAACCAGCGTGTGCGCGACTCGTGCGTCAAGGGCTATCCGATGGAGGCCTCGGCGACGTCGCTCATCCCGCTGTCCCTGCTGAAGAAGATGTATCCGTAGAAGTAAGGCACTAGAGACCGAGCCAGAAGCAACATGTCGAATCCCGGGCCCCGAGCCCCCTCGTCCTATCGCTCCGGGACGTGTCGAAGTCCTTCGGGGCGGTGCAGGCGCTTCGCGAGGTCAGCTTCGAGTGCCGAGCCGGCGAGGTGCACGCGCTCGTCGGGGAGAACGGGTCCCGGGAAATCGACTTGCTCGGGATCGCGAGCGGTTTCGTCGCTCTCGACCCGGGAGAATCGAGATCGGCGGGCAGCTCCGCCGGCACGGCTCTCCCACCGAGGCGCGAACGCTGGGCCTCGGCATGGCGTACCAGACGTACTCGCACGTCCTGGACCTCTCGGTCGCGGAGAACCTCTACCTCGCCCGCCCCCCCACCCCAGCAGCCGTCGTACGGACGGATGGCGGAATGGGCCTCGGCAAAGCTCGCAGAGTTCGGGCTCGAGATCCGGGGGGGAGCCCCCACGAGAAGGCTCTCGCTCGCAAACCGGCAGTTCCTCGAGGTGATCAAGGCGCTCCTGGCCCGGCCGAAGGTGCTGCTCCTGGACGAGCCGACGACCGCGTTCGGACCTGAGGACGTGGAGCGGCTGCACGAGATCGTGCTCGAGCAGAGCCGCGCCGGCGTCGGCATCGCCTATGTCAGCCACCGCCTCCCGGAGGTGCTCGGGATCGCCGATCGCGTCACTGTCCTCCGCGACGGGGTCGGCCAGGGGACGTTCGAGGCCGCCTCGATGTCCGAGGAGAGCCTCGTCGCGCTGATGATCGGCCGGCCGCTCCAGCTCGCGTTTCCCGAGCGGCACGACGCCGCGGCCGAGCGCGAGGTGCTGCTGGCGGTCTCGGGCCTCCAGGGAGACCGCTTCGGGCCGATCGACCTCGAGGTCGCGAAGGGCGAGATCGTCGGGATCGCGGGCGCCGAGGGCAACGGACAGAGTGCCGTTCCTGCGTGCGCTCGCCGGTGTGGAACGCGCACCCGGAAGGGCTGCCTGCAACGGCCGTAAACTCGACACGCGGTCGCCGGTCGGCCCGCTGAACGCGGGAGTCGTCCTGCTCAGCGGTGACCGACCGCGGAAGTCGCTCTTCCCCGTCCTCAGCGTCCGCGCGAACGCGACGATCCAGATCCTGCGCCGTCTGGGACGCCTCGGGTTGCTGAACCGCCGACGGGAACAGCGCACGGTGGACGATATCGTGAAGCGCCTCAGCATCCGAATGGCGTCGATCGAGCAGCCGGTGAGAGCCTTTCCGGCGGCAACCAGCAAAAGGTCTCACTGACGCGCCCGTTCCTGCGCGGGGACGTCAACGTGATCCTCGCCGAAGAGCCGACCCAGGGCGTGGACGTCGCCGCCCGCTTCGACATCTACGACGCCCTCCGCGAGAAAGCAAAGGACGGCGTCGCGACCGTCGTCAAGTCGAGCGACCCGCTCGAGCTCGCGGGGCTCTGTGACCGCGTCGTCGTGATGTCGCGCGGGAAGATCGTCGACGAGATCCACGGCGAAGACCTGGGTGAACGCCGGATCGTCGAGGCGATCGTGGGCTCTGGCATGGGCTCGAGCCGGCCTGAGAGCGCCGGTGAAGGCCTACGGAATGAGGCTCCGAAGGCGCGCGAAAGCGCCGATCGCCTGGGACAGATTCCGCGGCGTCGTTCCGCTCGCCCTGATGACGACGCTGATCGTCGCGGTCGGCGCATACACGGCGGTCCAGCAGGCAGCCTTCCTGACCAGCTACAACCTGCGGAACCTGCTCCTCGCGACGATGCCGCTCGCGCTCGTCTCGATCGGCCAGACCAGCGCGCTGCTCGTCGGCGGCTTCGACGTCTCGGTCGGCGCCCTGCTGACGATCTGCGTCGTCGTCGCCTCGTACACTATGACGCCCGAAACGTCCACCTGGGGATTGATCCCGGGCGCGCTCGCGCTGGTGGGTGTGGGGCTTCGCCGTCGGAGCCTTCAACGCACGCTCGTCCGCGTCCTCCGGCTGCCCTCGATCATCGCCACGCTGGCCACGTTCAGCATCCTCCAGGGTATCTCGCTGTGGATGCGCGACCATCCCGCGGGATCGATCACGGCAACGCGATCGACGCGTTGCCGACGAGTTGGAGCTTCGTGCCGCTCGCGTTCATCGGGGTCGTCGCGCTCGCGGCTGGCCGGGGACTTCTGGCTCTACCGGACCCGTTCCGGCATGGCGCTGCGGGCGGTGGGCCTCGACGAGACGTCTTCGCGCCGAATTGGAATCAGGGCCAACTGGGTGGTGATCGCCGCGTTGGTCGCCTGCTCCGTGCTGGCGTCGATCGGGGGCTTCTACCTCGCCGCGGAAGTCCAGATCGGCAACCCGATCATCGGCAACCAGGCGCTCGAGAGCATCGCCGCCGGCGTTCTCGGCGGAGCCAGCCTCGCAGGAGGCCGCGGGTCGTTCTTCGGGACGATGCTCGCGGCGCTCTTCCTCACGGAGATCGACAACGTGCTGCCGCTGTTCCACCAGCCGACCGAATACGCTGAGATGACGATCGGCGTGCTGATCCTCGCCGCGCTCGTGCTCTACCAGGGGCCGGAGCTCCTGAGGCGCTTCCGCTCCACGCGGCAACGGGTCGGCCGACTCCGCTCCGCCGGATAACTGCAAGCGATATCTCGCCGACGCGAGATATCGGGATTCGCTCGCGCGGATCCGTCGCGCAAAGACCCCTGCAAGGCGTCCGCTTCGCGGCCGCGGATGCCTCAGGTCTCGACGAGTCGAAGCGCTGTCCCGTTCGAGCAGCTCGCGCAGCCGCGCGAGGAAGCGGGCCGCGTCGGCCCCGTAGACGATCCGGTGGTCGCAGACGAGACAGACGCTCATCAGCGGCACTGCCGACAGCGTGCCGTCCGCCGCCGCCAGCGGTCGCGGCGCCACCTCCCCCACGCCGAGGATCCCCGCCTGCGGGGGGTTGAGGATCGGGAAGAACCGGCGCACGCCGAGCATCCCCAGGTTGGAGACCGTGAACGTGCCGCCGTCGAGCTCCGCCGGCGTGATCGTCCGCTCGCGAACCCGTGCCGCCAGCTCGCGAGCTTCGGCCGCGATCTCGCCGAGCGGCTTCGTGTCGGCGTCGAAGATCGTCGGCACGACGAGCCCGTCCTCCGTCGCGACCGCGATGCCGACGTTGCGACGCTCGTAGAGCTCGAAGCCGCTTTCGGTGTAGGCGCCGTTCAGGCGCGGGAAGTCGCGCAACGCGATCCCGACGGCCTTCACGACGAGGTCGTTGAGCGACGGGCTCGGGTTGCCGCCGTGCGTCTTGCGCAGGGCGACACACGCCGTCATGTCGATCGTCGACCTCGACCGCGAAGCTCGGCGCCGCGGCCGCCTTCCACCATGCTGCCGGGCGATCGCCTGCTGCACGCGCGACAGGGGCTCCGGCCGTCGCCTCGCCCCGGAGGGAGGCGTCCGTAGGCGCGGTCGGCGCAGTCCGAGCCCTCTGCGGCCGCCGCCTCGACGTCCTCGCTTGCGAGATCATCCCGCTCGGGCCCCGGTTCCCTGGTCACGAGCCGTCGACGATCGACGCCGAGCTCGCGGCGCGAGCCGCCTCGCGATCAGGAGACGCGTTGGCGCGCGGGCCACCGCGAGCCGCGCTGGCGACGGACTGTTACGTGCCGGCTCGGGCGTTCCGCCCGCGCCGGCCGCAGATCGCCGCGACGGAAGCCGGCGCGGCGTACGGGTTGGCCGTTCGGGCGGCGTCTCGCCCGGCTCGCCGAGCCAGCGCGATCGCCGCGCCGATCGGCGCCGTCGGCCGCCCTCGGCGACGAGCACCGAGCAGGAGCGTCCCCGACGCTCTCCGCCTCGTACTCCATCGTCGCCTTGTCGGTGTCGATCTCGACGAGCGCCTGCCCGCGCTCGACGTGCGCGCCCACCTCGGCCACCCACTTGACGACCGTGCCCTCCTCCATCGAGTCGGACAGGCGCGGCATCGTGATCGCGACGGCCACAGCGCTCCCGGATCGTCAGCTGGGCCGCGTCACGCGAGCTGCGGCTCGTCGAGCGCCGCCGGCTGGTCGTCGACGGCGCGGCACGGTGGTCGCCGTGCCGGCCGATCACGAACCACACGCCGTACACCGGCTCGTCGCCGACGTTGCGCAGGCAGTGGGGAACGTTCGAGTCGAACGCGATCGAGTCGCCCGGCCCGAGCTCGTACTGGTCGAAGCCGACCGTCACCTCGAGCCGTCCGCTGAGCACGAGCCCGCACTCGCCGCCCCGTGGTGACGGACGAAGCGGTCTCATCGGTCGACGACCCGCCGACCTCGTAGGTCACCGCGATGAAGTCGGAACCGGCTCGGCGTGGCGCGTGAGCCGCTCCCAGCGAACGCCCGTCTCGAGCTCGATCGTCTTCCGGCTTCCGGCACAGGAACTGAGCGCGACGAGCGGGTGATCTTCATCGGCGAGGACGTCGCCGCGGCCGGCGGGGTCTTCGCGGTCACGCCGGGACTACTCAAGAAGCACGGCCCCCGCCGGGTCATCGACACGCCGATCTCGGAAGCGCCCTGGCCGGCGCCGCGTACGGAAGCGCGATCACGGGCCTGCGGCCCATCATCGAGATCATGTCGCGGACTTCCTGCCGCTTCGTGATGGACAGCCTGATTAACCAGGCGACGAAGTACTGGTACCTCTCGAACGAGCGGGGAACCGCCCCGATCGTGATCCGCTCCGCGTGCGGTGCCGGCGGGCGGTTCGGCGCGATCCACTCGCAGACGCCCGTGTCGTGGCTGCTCGGCGTACCCGGGCTGAAGATCGTCGCTCCCGTCCACCCCCGGCGACGCCCGGGGGCTGCTGAAGTCGGCGATCCGCGACGACAACCCCGTTCTCTTTCTCGAGCACAAGCGGCTCTACTCGCTGAAGGGTGAGACGAACGGCGAGCCGATCCCGCTCGGCCAGGCGGCGGTCGTGCGCGAGGGGGCCGACCTGACGATCGCGACCGCGATGAAGAGCGTGCACGACGCGCTCGCGGCCGTGGAGACGCTCTCGGCCGAGGGGATCGAGGTGACCGTCATCGACCTGCGGACGCTGCGGCCGCTCGACGTCGACACGGTCGTGAGCTCCGTGGAGCAGAC
>CAVPGO010000033.1:0-28489 GCA_963703975.1 uncultured Actinomycetes bacterium | reverse complement strand
AGGATCTGGATCGGACTTGCTCGTCGGTGAGCTGTTCGTCCGGCTCCAGGTTGCGCACTTCTCCCGTTTGCTCGGGGACCGAACACCGCCTGCTCGGGGAAGCTTCTCGGCCCGATCGCGCGCGCGGCGTCCAGTCCGCTCGCGCCGTCGGGAAGCTCCAACTCGGTCTTGTCGGGCAAGACGACCTTCATGAGGTCGACGATAACCGCAGCACCTCGACGAAGACGATCTCGCCGTCGATCGCGTCGACCACGTAGTCGCCGACAGGCACCTGCTTGCCGCGGCGGAACCAGCGCTTCATCGGCGCCGTCGTGTAGAAACTCGCACCCCTCCATCGGGCATTCGCAGGGCCGGCGGATCTCGAGCGTCGGCACCTGGTCGGCAAGATCGGGACGGCCCGCCTTCCGCAGGAGCTCTTCAAATCGGGCAGCCGTTCGCCGACCGTTGCCATACCGGAGTTGTAGATGGTTGATCGGTAAGTCGCGTGGTCGCGGGGGAGGGCATGCACCAAGCAGTGCGCCGTGCGCAGGCCCCCATCCGCGGCTGCTGGAATTGCCGATCAGCCATCTAACGTTGCTACGCTCCGCGAAGTAATCAGAACGAGTACCGAACGCCGCAAGTCCTTGCGCCTTCTCTACCCGTTCGTGAGCGGCAAGAGGAGGTGTTTCCATGGCAACCGGTACCGTCAAGTGGTTCAACGCTGCGAAGGGATACGGGTTCATCACGCCTGACGAGGGCGGCAAGGATCTGTTCGTCCACTTCTCGCAGATCGCCGGCGAGGGCTACAAGTCCCTCGACGAAGGCGTCCAAGGTCGAGTTCGAGGCCCGCGAGGGCCAGAAGGGCCCCGAGGCGACTGCCGTCGTCCCGATTGCAGGCTGACGCGCTACTCTCGTCGGCAGTGCCCAAGACCCCGGCATGTCAGTAACGGACGCCCCGGACCCGCACGGGCCTGATCGCCCGGCCGCGGCTACGGGGCGTCTTTCATCTCTACGCGTTCTTCGCAGCGATCGCGATCGGGTCGCTGTTCGTGGCGTTCGCCCCCGACGGGCGGCCCCGGCTCGCCGCAATCGTCTTCGCGCTCGCCGTCGTCGGGATGTTCGGCGCCAGCGCGCTCCATCACCGGGTGACCTGGAAGGAGCGCGGCTACCGCTGGTCGCGCCGCATCGATCATGCCGGCATCTACCTGCTCATCGCCGGCACCTACACCCCGTTCGCCCTGCTCGTCCTCGACGGGGCGTGGACGACCGTGATCCTCGCCGTGATCTGGGGCGGTGCGCTCACCGCGATCGTCCTCAAGTTCGCGTGGGTCGACGCCCCGAATGGCGGCCGCCGCCATCGCGATCGCGCTCGGGTGGGTGGCCGTGGTCGTCTTCCCGCAGATGATCAACGCAGTCGGCTGGAGCGGCATGAGCCTCGTCCTCGCCGGCGGTCTGCCCTATACGGCGGGGGGTCTCGTGTATGCGCTACGCCGGCCCAACCCGTTCCCACGGGTGTTCGGGTACCACGAGATCTTCCACGTGCTCGTCGTCGCGGCGGTGTGCCTCCAGTACGCAGTCGTCGCGTTCTGGGTCGTCCACCCGGATTAGCGAATCCCGCTACTTCTTGCAGAGGCCCGAGGGGAACGAGGTCTTGCCCTTGTTCTTCGTCCAGGTGTTCGAGCCGGCCAGGTCGACGCAGTCGTAGCCGCCGTTCGACTTCATCTTGTTCTTTTCGATGAGGTTGCCGGCGTTGTTCCCATCGAGGACCAGCCCGCCTGCGCCGTTCGACGACACGCTGTTCTCCTTGAGCAAGGAGACAACAAGCCCGCCGTCGCCGGCTGCAATGCCGTACGTCGCATTGCCGCTGACCGTGTTCTTCGACACCGTCAGATTCGCGTTCGCGCCGCCTGCAGCGAAGACGATGCCTGCTTCCTCGCCGGCCGTGAGCGTGTTCTTCTCGACCGTGAGGCCGGAGTTCGCGAACTCGATGTAGATCGCCGACCCGAGCGCTCCGGTCGACGTGTTCTTCGTGATCGTCGAAGCGGTCACGCCCTCGAGGCTGATCATGTCGCCGTCCCCGTTCGAGGTGTTCTTCTCGACTCTGACGTTGTTCACGGTGCCGAGCCCGTCTCCGATCAGGGTGATCGCCGCCGCGTCGTTGCCGACGAAGGCGTTCGCGGAGATGACAGCGTTGGTGAGCCCCTGATCCGAGTAGATGCCGGTGCCGGACGCCGACCCGGCGCGGTTGTTGTCCCGGATGCAGTTGTGGTCGGCGACGGGAGACGCACCGTTCAGGTTGATCCCGATCGTGTTCCCCTGAATCACATTGCCCGTGATCCCGGCCCACGAGTAGCCCGCAGGGGCCAGCACGCCGTTATCGGCGTCGGTGAGCGTGAAGCCCTTGATCGTCACGTGACTCGCGAGGACGGTGAACCCGGCGACGATCGAGTTCAGCGCCGTATTGTCGGCGGGATACGTCGTGGAGTCGAGGCACTTCGACTTGTCGGAGGCATTCGGGGTAAGCCCGCGCAGGGTCACCCGCTTGGAGATCGTCGTCTGGTCGTACTCGCCCGGGCACACCACGATCGTGTCCCCGGTGTTGGCGTCGCCCAGCGCGTCGTCGATCGTCGTGTACGCGGCGCTCGCGCACTGGCCGCCGTCGTCGTCGACCACGAGCGTGGTCGTCGCCGCGCGTGCCGTGCCCAGGAAGGCGACGACCGCGACCGCCCCCGCGATTCCGAGCGCCAGCCTCAGAGACCCCTTCCCGCTTGCCACCGCACAGAGACTGCCACACCTGACCCGTTTGCGCCATGGCCCTTCCGCACCATCGTGGCGCGGACGCGGCTACGCTGGACCCAGGGATGGCGGTGAGATTCGCAGGTTGCGGGGTGGCCCTGGTCGCGGCGCTGACGCTCTTGGTCGGCGGCGCAGCCGGACGTGGTCTCGCGACGACGACGACCGTCCGCGTCGAGGTTCAAGGCGTGGGCGAGATCAAGGACGACAAGAACCAGCTCGACTGCGGGAACGGCAACACGACGTGTCGCGTCTCCTACACGGGAACGGGCTCCGTGACGTACACCGTCGCCAACCAGCCCGCGGGCTGGGAGTTCTCGGACTGGAGCGGAGGCTGCTCATCTGATCCGTGCACCATCGCGCTCGACCTGGCCGACGCCGACCACGAGATCGTCGCGGACTTCGACACGACCGGCGGCAACCCCGGCCAGTCGAGCCTCACCGTGACGAACACCGGCGACTCGTCCGGCGACGGCGGCAACGTCTCCGGGGAGGACATCGACTGCGACACGGGCGACCCGCCCGCCAGCTGCACGACCGCTGTCGACACGGGCTCGACCCTGACGATCGTCGCGACACCCGACTCGGGCTTCGTCTTCTCCGGGTGGAGCGACTCCTGCAGCGGGACGGGTCGCGGGTGCACGCTGACGATGAGCACGAACCGGTCGGCCACCGCAACGTTCAAGAAGCCACGCCTGACGGTCACGATCAACGGCAACGGCACGGTCACCGGCAACGGGATCGCCTGCACGTCCAGCAGCGGCACGGGCTGCGCCGCCGACGAGAACGCCGGGGCTGAGGTGACCCTGACCGCAACAGCTCCCTCGGGTGGCTCCTTCACCGGCTGGGGCGGTGCGTGTACCGGCACCAGCACGACCTGCACCGTGACGATGTCCGCCGACCGGGCCGTGACGGCCAACTTCTCGGGCGGGAGCGTGACGCCGACAATCTTCCCGCTCACCGTCTCGGTCAACGGCAGCGGCGCGGTGACCGGCGGGGGCATCGCCTGCGGCGGCGGCGGTACGACCTGCTCCGCCAGCCTCGCCGCCGGGACGAACGTGACGCTGACCGCAACTCCGAGCACCGGTGCGGCGTTCACCTCGTGGGGCGGCGCCTGCAGCGGGACGAGCCCAACCTGCTCCCTGACCATGAGTGCAGCCAGATCCGTGAGCGCGAACTTCTCCGGCGGCTCGACCGAGACCGTCGCGCTCGCCGTCACGGTCACGGGACACGGCGTCGTCACGGGCGGCGGGATCAGCTGCGGCAACGGCAAGGCCACCTGCCTCGCCAAGGTCAGGCAGGGCTCGACGATCGGACTGACGGCGACTCCCGGGCCGGGCGCCACCTTCTCCGGGTGGAGCGGCGCCTGCAAAAGCACGGCCCCGACCTGCACATTGGAGATGGACGAGGCGAAGAAGGTCTCGGCGACATTCCGGGGCGGCCGCACTCCCGCCGCCGTGCACGGCGCTCTCCGGAGCGTCGGCCCGCCGATCGTCAGGCGCACGAGCAGCGGCTATGAGGTCACCCTCCGCTACACGTCCAGCCGCCGCGGCAAGGCGCGCATCCGTGCCCTGCGCGCCGGACGGCTCGAGAGCGCACTCACCTTCAACGCTGCCGCCGGCCGCGCGATCGCGGGGCCGATCCCGGTGGCCAAGTCCGGCTTCTACTCGTTCGAGCTCCACCTCGGCGCGAGCACGCTGCGCTGGACGGCCTGCCTCGGCCGCTGCGGGGAGCACGCGTCGCCCGACCCGTTCACGCTCACCCGAGGCCCGGCAACTGCGGTCGACGCCGGCGCGCTCTGGTCGCTGACGCTCCACTTTCGCTCGAACGCAGCCGCGGGCGTCGTCGTCCGTGTCTACCGAGGCAAACAGCTCGCGCGAGAGGTGCGCTTCCCGGTCCACGCGGGGCCTGCACTCCCGGGCGCCCTGCTCCTCTCCCCCGGCAACTACCGGATCGACCTCACTGCGACCGACGCGGTCGGACGGGTTCGGACCCTGGCCTGGTACGCCTTGCTGCCATAGGACGTCTGGCGAATGACCGACAGGCCTACTAAGCTGGCTCTCGAGTGGGGAGCAGGGGTAACTCGGTGAGGCGGGTCGTACTGCCACTGATCGCGCTGGCCGCGCTGTTCTCGGCGTGGTCAACGCGTCCGGCCATGCGACCGCGACGCGCACGATCACGGTCGAGGTGCTCGGCAAAGGCTCGGTGAAGAGCTCGGACGTCAACGGGATCAGCTGCGGTGGCGGCAACACGAAGTGCGTCGTCACGTTCGCAGACCCGCAGCAGGTCACGCTGACGGCGAAGCCGAACGGAGACTTCACCGACGGCATCTGGGAGTTCCCCGCGGGCTGCGCCGGCGATCCGACAACCGACCCCTGCGATCTCGGCACATCGGGGAACGTCTCGGCGCGCGCGAGCTTCAACCCGAAAGTCGGGCACGACGCAGAGCACGCTGACGGTCACCTACGACGATGACGGCAACGGCGTTGTCACGCGGCGACGAAGGGCGACGTCACCTCGCCGCAGCCGAGATCGACTGCGGGATCGGCCGGCGACGAACCGACTGCACGTGGATCGTCCCCACCGGCTCGACGCTGACCGTCTTCCAGACACCCGACACCGGCGACGTCTTCACCGGATGGGGCGGCGAATGCAACGGCAACGCGTATCGTGCACCATCGAGCTGGACGAGGACCGGCAGGTCGAGGCCGCGTGGTCGCCCGCCGAGCAACGACACGTCGAGCTCGACCGTCAACATCACCGGCAACGGCAATGTCTCCGGCGACGGCATCGACTGCCCGAGCAAGTGCGTCGCCACCGTCGCGAAGAACACTCGATCGACGCTCAACGGCCGAGCCGGCCGACGGCCACGTCTTCACCGGCTGGAGCGGGACGGCTGCTCGGGCGCCAACGCCGACCTGCACGGTCACGATGGACTCGGCAAGCTCGGTGACCGCCACCTTCGCCCCGGCAAACACGCTCACGGTCAGCCTGGTCGGAAACGGCGAACGTCAGCGGTGGAAGTGGCGCGATCAACTGCGGCCTCGGCGCGAACATCTGCTCGGCAAACTTCTCGCAGAACGCCTCGGTGACGCTCGTCGCGACGACGGCGACCGGCGCGACCTTCCTCGGGTGGACCGGAGCCTGCGGCGGCACCGCGACGACCTGCACCGTCTCGATGAGCCAGTCCAGGAGCGTGACCGCCACGTTCAGCTCGACACCAACTCCCGCACCCGTGGGCTTCTCCCTCACCGTCTCGGTCAGCGGGAACGGCACGGTCACCGGCGGCGGGATCAACTGTGGGAACGGGGCGGCCACCTGCTCGAGCCCGAACCACGCGGCCAACACGACGGAGACGCTCACCGCCACTCCGTCTCCGGGCGCGACCTTCGCGGGCTGGGGCGGCTCGTGCACCGGCACCGCCCCCACCTGCATCGTCACCTTCAACGCGTCGAAGTCGGTGTCCGCGACATTTACCGGCGGGACGAGCAACGTACAGCTGACCGTGTCCGTCACCGGCCCGGGCAGCGTGACCGGCGGCGCGATCACCTGCGGCAACGGCTCTTCGACGTGCAGCGCACAGGTCGCCCAGGGGTCGACCATCACACTGACGGCGAAGCCGGCGACCGGCGCGAAGTTCGCCGGCTGGGGCGGCTCGTGCGGCGGCACCGCGACCACGTGCTCGGTGTCGATGACGAGCGCAAAGAGCGTCTCGGCCACCTTCACGGCCGGAGGCACAGCCGGCACGTTGACGATCAACGTCGGCGGCAAGGGGACCGTCTCCACGACCGCGGGCGCGTGCACAGCCGTCGGCCCGAGCAAGACCTGCATCCAGCACTTCAAGGCCGGCGCCTCGGTGACCCTCGCGGCCAGGCCTTCCGCCGGGCAGTCGTTCCTCGGCTGGAGCGGCGCCTGCTCAGGAGCGAAGACGACGTGCACGGTGAAGCTGACGACGGCCCAGACCGTGACCGCGAACTTCAGCTCGAAGGCGACCGGCGGCGGGGGCACGACTGCGGCCCTCTCCGCGATCGGCTCGCCGCTCGTGCGCAAGACCTCGACCGGCTGGAACGTGATCCTCCGCTTCAGGACGACCGTGAGCGGAGTCGCCACCGTCCGCGGGCTGCGCGCGGGGCGGACGCAGGTCGCGCTTTCGCTCAGGGTCGCCGCAGGCCGCGCGACAATCGGCCCGTTCCCGGTCTCACTCGACGGCTTCTACACCTTCGAGATCCGGCTTGCAGGCCGGCTCCTGCGCGAGCGCGCATGCCTCGGCACATGCGGCCCGAAGCACCGCGGCGACCCGTTCACGCTCACACGCGAGGCGCCGGTCGTCACCAAGTCGGGCGACATCTGGTCGGTCACGCTGCACGCCGTCGCGAACCAGATCTCCGACGCCCGGATCCGGGCCTTCCGCGGCGCGAAGCTGCTCGTGAACCAGCACTTCCTCGGCCAGGCAACGCGAATGAGCCTCGGCCCGTTCCTGCTCGGCCCCGGGAACTACACGCTGCGGCTCACCGCCGTCGATCCGTACGGGCGCGTGCGCACGCTCACCTGGATCGTCAGTCTGGGTCGGTAAGAGGGACAGGCTTCAGCCTGTCCCCGCTTTCGGCCGGAAGCGCCACGACCGCGTAAAGCAGGGTCAGGCTGAAGCCTGACCCTAGAAGGTGTACGACCGCTGCCGGCTGAGGAAGAAGCCGTGCTTGGCCGTGTTCGTGCACTTCAGGCCGATCGCCTGCGACAGGCACGCGAACGGGCCGCGGTGCCACGTGCTCCCGTATGCAAGCACGCGTGCCTTCGGGTCCTTCGCGGTGTCGCCCGCGCAGAACGGGCGTGCGCGGCCCGACGCGCCGCTCAGCTGGTACCCGTAACCCCAGTCGAGATCGCAGCTTCCCGGCCTCGGCGGCAGCGGACGGAGCCCGCCGCCGATGTCGCAGCGCAGGTACGGGGCCGGATGCCCTGCGTACGGCGGGATGTAGATGCAGCCGATGTTCTTCGACGGCGTCTGGAAGGTCGACGCGTCGTCGGCCGCGGCGTGCCCGCGAGAACGCCGGCGAGGACGAGCGCAACCGCAAGGAACCTTGGCACGACCGAATCCAACCACGGCCGCTAGTGCGCGTGCTCGTGGTGGCAGTGGTGGTCGTGCCCGTCGCCGGCGGGCTCGTTCATCATCCGTAGCATCGCGATCCCGCCGCCGCGGCGGAAGTAGCGCCAGACGAGCACGGCCGCGAGCCCGAGGAAGACGATGTTCAGGTACGTCGTGTAGTTCCAGGTGACGCTCGCCTCCATCACCTTCGCGTCGCGCTCGGTCGGCGTCAGGCCGAGGGCGTCGAAGAGGAACTGGACGCCGAGGCCGGCGAGAACCATCGCGCCGTACAGCACGGCCGCGAGGAACGCCGCCATCCGGACGCCGTAGTACTTGCGGTAGATGTTGAGGATCGGCGCGATGATCAGGTCGCCGAAGATGAACGCGATCACGCCGCCGAAGCTGATCCCGCCGTTCCAGAGCACGGCGGCGAGCGGGATGTTCCCGACCGAGCAGACGAAGCTGATCACCGCGACGAGCGGCCCGACGATCGGGCCCCAGAACTTTGCCGCGGTCGGGTGGTCGACCAGGAAGAGCGACTGCCACCAGGAGTGCGGCACCCACGCGGCCAGCGCACCGGCGACGAGCAGGCCGATGCCGATGTCGCGGTAGATCGCGGCCCAGTCCATGACGAAGTAGTCGGAGGTGGCTGTGAAGCCGCGGGGCGTGCGCAGGCGCTGCCACCAGTTCCCCTCCCCGCCCGCAGACATGTCCATCTCGGCGTGCCCCTCCATCGAGCCGACAAGGCCCTTGTTCGCCTGCTCGCGCGCCTCCTCGACGAGCCGCCGCTTCAGCCAGACCCGGAAGGCGACCGCCACGAGGATGATCATCAGCGGCCCGCCGACGAACTCGCCGACCACGAACTCCCAGCCGAGCAGCAACGCGATCACGATCCCGAGCTCGAAGACGAGGTTCGTCGAGGCGATCTCGAAGGCGATCGCGGCCGTGAAGTCGGCGCCGCGGCGGAAGAGCGAGCGGGCAAGCGCGACCGCGGCGTAGGAGCAGGACGACGAGGCGGCGCCGAGCCCCGTCGCGCGCGCGAGCGACCTCGGCGAGTCGTCCGGCATCAGCCGCCGCATCTCCTGCTTCGAGACGACCGCCTGCACGACGCCCGACAGGGCGAAGCCGAGGATCAACGCCCAGAGGATCTCCCAGAACATCCCGAAGGAGAAGGAGAGCGCGTCGACGAGCTCGCCCCAGACGTCGACGGCGATCACACGTCCACCATAACGCGCGGGTCAAGGCGCTCCGGCCGGCTTACCGTGACGCGCGCTCGTCGCGTTCCCGCTGGTCCTCCCCGTCCTTCTTCGCCGCCCAGACGAAGACGACCAGCACCACCACGACGGTGAGCGCGGCGAACACGACCAGCGCGATGCCGAGCGCGACGGTCATCTAGGTGAAGGTGATCACGCTGCGGATGCCGTCCTGGGCCTCCATCAGCTCGAAGCCGCGGTTGACCTCGTCGAGGGAGAGCCGGTGGGAGATCAGCGAGTCGACGTCGATCTCGCCGGCCAGCCACCGGTCGACATACCCGGGCACCTGGGAGCGCCCCTTGACGCCGCCGAAGGACGAGCCGGTCACGCGGCGGCCGGTGATCAGGAAGCGCGGAACGACCTCGAGCACCTCGCCCTTGCCGGCGACGCCGCACATGGTCGCGAGGCCCCAGGCCTCGCGCGCCGCCTCGACCGCCTGGCGCATGACGGTGACGTTCCCGGTCGCCTCGAACGTGTAGTCGGCGCCGAAGCCGCCGGTCTCGGCGCGGATCCACTCGACCGTGTCGTCGCCGGCGACGCGCGTCTCGGTCGCCCCGTGGTGGCGCGCCTGCGCGAGCCGCTCCTCGGAGAGGTCGATCGCGACGATCCGGCCGGCACCGGCGAGGCGCGCACCGATCACCGCGCCGAGGCCGACGAGGCCGCAGCCGAAGACCGCCACCGTCGAGCCACGCTCGACCTGGGCCGTGTTCAGGGCAGCGCCGATCCCGGTCGAGAGGCCGCATGCGAACGGCGCGCAGCCCTCGAGCGGCGCCTCCGGGCTCACCTTCGCGAGGGCGATCTCCGGCAGGACCGCGTACTCGGCGAACGTCGAGGTGCCCATGAAGTGCCGCAGCGGCTCGCCGTCGCGGGAGAGCCGGGTCGTGCCGTCGGGCAGGTAGCCGAGGCCCTGCTGGTCGCGGATCGCGACGCAGCGGTTCGTGCGCGAACTGCGGCAGTGGACACACTCTCCGCACTCCGGCGCGAAGAGCGTGATCACGTGGTCGCCGGGGCCGACGAGCGTCGTGCCCGGCCCGACCGCCTCGACGACGCCGGCGCCCTCGTGCCCGAGGACGCACGGCGCGTAGCCGCTCGGGTCGGCCCCCGAGGCCGTGTACAGGTCGGTGTGGCAGACCCCGCACGCGGCCAGCCGAACGAGCGCCTCGCCGGTCTTCGGCTCCGCCAGGTCGACCTCCTGGACGACCAACGGCTGCCCGAACTCCTCCAGGACGGCCGCGCGAATCCGCACGTCAGAACGCGCGCGGCGGGAGGCTCGGGTCGAGCACCTTCCGCGCCTGCTCGGCGCCGCTCACGGGGAGACCGGCCGGATCGAGCAGGCCGACCTGGACGAGCACGCTCGCCTGGTCCCAGTAGATGTGCTCGTGCGAGATCTTGTCCCCGTCCACCCCGACCACTGCGACGACCGCGAGCTCGACCCGCTTCCCGGTCGGGGGCACGCCCGGCAACAGCCAGTCGATCTCGGTCGTGTGCGTGAAGGTGATCACGAGCTCGTCGACCAACTGGTCGGTGCCGACCGTCCTGGAGACGCTGTGGAACTCGACGTCCGGAGGAAAGAACTTCCCGACCAGATGGTTGGCGTAGAAGTCGCGCACGCCCTCCCGCCCCACTCCGCCCGCGAGCACGGGCACATGGTTGAGGTGCGGGCTCTCGCTCATCGTCGCCATCGTCGTGTCGAGGTCGCCTTCGAGCTCGGCGCCCATGTGGCGCTCGAAGAGATCCGCAATCACCTGCTGCTCCGGTGTCAGCGCCACGACGCCGACTCTACCGCGCTAGGCAGGGACCGCGGTGTCAGGCGAGCGGCGCCGGCTCGGTCTCGCCTGCGGCGGGCTCGTCGGGAAGCGGCGCGCCATCGGTCTCGTCGAGGACGAGCTCTCCGGGAGGCGGCAGGCCCTCGGCCTTCGCGATCCGAGCCGCTTCCTTGCGCTCGGCCTTGCGCGCGCGCTTCTCCCGAACGGCCTGCTCGCGCTTGAGCTTTTCGAACGTCTGGCGGTTCTTCTTCTGGGCCATTCAGTCCCCATTCTCCTTGGGAGGCGCGACCTGCGCCTCGATCCATTTTTCGGCCGTCTCCTCCTCGAGACCGCGCGCGGCGCAGATCTCGCGGACGAGCAGCTGCCTCGCCTGGAGGTAGATGCGCCGCTCGCCGGCGGACAGCCGTGAGCCGGCGCCGACGCCCTCGTAACGCGCCCCGTCGCGGACGAGCTCGGCGAGCTCGACTGCGTCGCCGCCCGCGAGCTTCGCGTTGCTCTCCTTGATCCGCCGCGTCCACGAGCCGTCACGCGCTGTCGGCTCGGCGGCGAGGGTCTTCTGCACACGCTTGTACGAGGCCGCGTCCAGCACGGGCCGCAGGCGGTCGTCCGCCTCGTCGAGCGGCAGCGCGACGCGGAGGTCTGCGGCGAGATCGATCACGACGTACTCGCGCTTCGTGCCGTCGATGGTCCGCTGCTCGCGCGCGACGACCCGGCCGATGCCGTGCGACGAGTAGACGACGGCGTCGCCGACCGCGATCTTCTGCCGTTCTTTGCCTGCGGGCATCTCGACCTCCTGGCCGGGCGAGTGGCGTCCGCCGGACGGACCGGCGGACGCGTGCTCACGTTAGGTTGCTAGGCGACCGGGGCGACGTTCGTCGCCTCGGGGCCCTTCGCGCCCTCGCGCTCGTCGAACGAGACGCGGGCGCCCTCGGCGAGCGACTTGAAGCCCTCACCGGCGATGTTCGAGTGATGGACGAAGAGATCCTTCGTCCCCTCATCCGGGGTGATGAAGCCGTACCCCTTTGCATCGTTGAACCACTTGACGGTTCCGTTAGCCATAAAAAACACCTCCCTTACGGGTATTACGAACGTGTAGGGAAGGCGCATTGGCGCAAACCGGACTCGCTCTTGATTTCGCCCGAAAGGGTAGCAGGAGCCGACGTCCATCACCGTTCGGCCGCAAGGCCGTGCTCGAGCGCGTACCGGGTTGCAGCGCTGCGCGTGCGCACGTCGAGCTTGCGATAGACCGAGCGAAGATGCGCATGGACGGTGCGGATGCTGACGACGAGCCGTTCCGCGACCTCCGCGTCGGTGAGTCCTTCGGCCACGAGCGCGAGCACCTCGACCTCTCGGCCGGTCAGCCCCTCCGGTGCGTCCGCCTCCGGCCGCCGAGCGCCGTTGCACGAGCTCGATCGTCTCGCCGGGCGGGATCCGCCCGCCCTCGCTCCAGGCGCTCTCGAACGCGCCTTCGCCCAGCCGGCCACGCACCTCCCCGAGGACGCGATCGTGCTGGCCGCGAAGCTTCGCCGGGAGCGGGGCCCCGATCGTCGTCCACACTGCGTCGGCCGCTCCGAGGAGGCGGGCGGCCCGCTCCGCGTCGCCGCGGGCGGCAGCGAGGTAGGCCGCCGACTCGAGCGACCATCCCCAGAACCAGCGGTCGCCGATCTCGACGAACAGCGTCAGCGACTCCTCGATCTGTGCGGCAGCCGTGTCGATATCCCCCAGCTCCGGCATAGACGTCGGAGGCGGTGGCGAGCACCTTCGCGACGTTCCGGCGATCGCCGAGCCCGCGCAGGATCGCGAGGCTCTCGTCGTTCTGCACCCGTGCCTCGAGCTCGGCGCCGTCACGACGCGAGAACGAGAGGCCGTGGAGCCCGAACGCGACACCCGTCGCGTCCCCCTGGCTGCGGAAGAGCTCGAGGCTCCGCTCGAAGAGCGGCCGCGCCCGGTCCACTTCGCCCGCCAGTGCGAGCGCGATGCCGAGCCGGTCGAGCGTCCGCGCCGTGCCCTGCTCGTCGCCGAGCTCGGCGTAGACACCGAGGGCCTCTTCGAACAGTGCCTCCGCCTCCTCGTATCTGCCGCGCGTCCGCTGCACGAGCGCGAGCCCGGTCAACGCCTCCGCGATGCCCCTCGGATCCCCCAGCGACCGGGACAGGTCGAGCGCCGCCCTGCAGAGCTCCTCCGCCTCGTCGTAGTCGGCCTGGTAGTGAGCGAGGATCCCGCTCGCGGTCAGCGCGCGGGCACGCGTGGACGACGCCTCGGCCGAGGAGGCAAGCGCCTCGTCGAGCCAGAGCCGGCCTTCGCCGAGGTAGCCGCGCTCGAGCCAGAATCGGGAAAGCAGGACGCAGAGCTCGAGCGCGGTGGTCACGTCGCCGGCGTCGAGCGAGCAGCGGATCGCGGCTCGCAGGTTGGCGTGGTCGGCCTCGAGCCGGGCCCGCCAGGTCGCCTGGTCTGCGCCCGCCAAGCCCGGCACCGCCGCCCTGGCCACGCCGAGATAGTGGCCGGCGTGGGCGCGCCGCACCTCGTCGACTTCGCCACTTTCCTCGAACGCCTCCAGCGCGTACTCGCGGATCGTCTCGAGCATCGCGAAACGCTCGCCGTCGGAGCGCACGAGACTCTCGTCGACGAGCGTCCCGACCGTGTCGAGACTGCCGCCGCAGACCTCCTCGACCGCCTCGAGCGTGCAGCCCCCGGCGAAGACCGACAGCCGGCGGAAGAGCGCCCGTTCGTCCTCGCCGAGCAAGTCGAAGCTCCAGCCGATCGTGTCGCGCAGCGCGCGGTGCCGGGCCGGCGCGTCCCGGGAGCCCGAGGTGAGGAGCTCCAGGGGACGCCCGAGCCGGGCGAGGATCCCGCTCGGCGCGAGCATCTTCACCCGGGCTGCGGCGAGCTCGATCGCGAGCGGCAGGCAGTCGAGGTGGTCGCAGATCTCCGCGCTCGCCGCAAGCTCGGCCTCGTCCGGGTCGAAGTCGGGCCGCACCGCGCGAGCCCGCTCCAGGAAGACCCGCAGGGCATCGTCGCGCGCGAGCGGCTCGAGCGGCAACTCCTGCTCCCCGCCGACACGAAGCCTCGTGCGGCTCGTGATCACGGCCTTCAGGGTCGGGCTCCCGGCGACGACCGTTCCGAGCGACGGCGCCGCCTCGACGACCTGCTCGAAGTTGTCGACGACCAGGAGCAGGCTGCGGCCCTCGAGGTGGGATATGAGCCGCTCTTCGAGGTCGCCTTCGAAGTCGAAGAGCCCGAGCGACCGCGCGATCGTGCCGATCACGAGCGCAGGATCGCTGACAGTCTGGAGCGGGACGAACACCGCACCGTCCGCAAACTGATCCGCGGTCACCGACGCGACAGCCGCCGCGAGGCGGGTCTTCCCCACTCCGCCGGGACCGGTGATCGTCAACAGCCGGACGTCGTCGCGCTTGAGGAGCTCCGCCGCCTCCGCCAGGCTCTCCTCGCGCCCGATCAGGCCGGCCGCGCTCACCCGGTCACCAGCTCGTGCAGCCGCTCCGCCATCGCGAGCGCGAACTGCGGGTCGTTCAGCTCGGCATCCACTTCGTGCACCTCGACCGACGACCGGTCGACGAGCTCGCGCAGCGAGGCGAGCAGCGCGTCGTCGGCTTCCGGGTCGTGGAGCACTGCGCCCTCGGTCGAGAGCATCGAGAGACCGCGGAGTGGAACGAACAGCGCGGTCGGCCCGACCGCGGCGTTCAGCTTGCCGGCCAGGGCGGCTCCGATCTGCCGAGACTCCGCCGGCGTCGGCCGCGTCGCGGCCAGCACCTCGTTGTGCAGATAGATCGGCCGGCCGGCGAAACGCTCGGGGAGTGGTTCCGGCGGACCGATTGCGACGATGTCGAGACCGCCGAGCGAGACCACCTGAGGGATGCCCAGCCGCCCGGCGACCTCGACCCGCTCGGAGGCAGCCGGCCAGGTACCGCCCCCGGCCTCGTCGGCGAGACCCGACGTGGTCACGTCGAGCACGCCGGCGACCGCGCCGGTTTCGACGACCGCCTCGAGCGACTGGCCCCCGAGCCCGATCTGGTGGAAGACGAGCACCTCGTAGCCGAGCTCCTCGAGCCGCTCGCGCGCGACCGTCACGCACGGCGTCGTCACGCCGAACATCGACGCGACGATCAGCGGCCGCTCCTCGACGGGCGGGATCGCCGCCGCGGTCGCCATCCCGGCGAGCGCGCCGGCGGCGTTGACGAGAATCCGGGCGAGGATCGAGTTCGACCCGGCGACGTCGACGACCGAATGCATGATCGTCACGTCCACCGGGCCGAAGTAGGGGCTCGTGTCTCCCGAGGCCGCGGTGGAGACGATCAGCTTCGGCACACCGATGGGCAGCCGCTGCATGACGTGCGCTGCGATGGTCGTGCCTCCGGTCCCGCCGAGCGCTCCGATCGCGTCGAGCCGGCCTTCGGCATGGAGGCCCAGGACGATCTCCCCCGCGCCGCGGGACATCGCCTCGAGTGCCGCGCTCCGGTCGCGCGCGCCGGCGAGTACGTCCACATCCACGCCGGCGGCGGCCGCCACCTCCTCGCGAGTCACATCGGGCTCGACGACCGGTTCGCCGAGGATGCCGGCGTCCACCAGCAGCGCGTCCACACCCCGCTCCCGGAGCCGGTCGCGGAGGTAGGCGTACTCCTTGCCCTTGGTGTCCAGCGTGCCGACGAGGACGACCGTCGGGATCCGCTCCACACTCACCCGGCAAGCATGTCACCGCAAGTTAGGTAGTGAGTTCGGCAGTACTGCCGATGTCGATTCCGCCTCCCCTCCCTACCGTGGATCTACCAGGCCGCACCCACCGGCCGAGAGCGAAGGAGGCGGAAATGACGCAGGGAAACGGCACATACGAGACCCCGACGTTCAACCCCGGCGGCGCGTTCGCCCGGACGCTGCGCGGCGCCGAGATGGCACGGCGCTCACGTGAGGGACGCCGCTACGAGACCCCGACGTTCGACCCCCGCGGCGCGTTCGCCCGGACGCTGCGCGGCGGCGAGATGGCACGCCGGGGACGCCTCAGCGTCGCGGTCGCCGCCTAGATGATTGATTCCTAACTCCCGTACCTGCGGGGAGGGCATGCACCAAGCAGTGTGGTCGACTCGACCGGTGGCAAGGCTGGAAAAGCCTTGGTGCCGGGCGAGGCGGGCGCAATGCGCCGCGTGCAGGCCCCCAGCCGCGGGTGCGATGAGTTAGGAATCAGTCATCTAGCGGGGCTGGAAGAGCTCGATCGGGTTCCCGGACGGATCGTCGAGCAGGACCTGCATCCCGCCCGGGCCCTTGATGACGTCGTTGCGGAACGTGAGCCCCTCGAGCCGCAGGCGCTCGACCTCCGCCTGGATGTCGTCGACGATCAGGTGGATCCGGTTCCAGCCGCCCGGTTCGGGCTGCCGGCCGTCCGGCATCGGCCGCCCGGCCGAGCTCGCCGGCCCGCTCAGAAGCAGCCGGAGCGCCCCGCGCCGGACGTCGGCGAACGCCGGCGCCATGCTCGTGCCGAGCGTGAAGCCGAGGTGGCGCGTGTAGAAGTCGATCGCCGCTTCGACGTCGTCGACCATGTAGCGGACGTTGACGGTCTCGTCGCTCATCGTTCGCGTAGTTTGCCGACTGACCTCGAGCGACAGGAGAGCACCATGGAGATCACCAGGAACGGCGTCGACACCGTCCCCGGGCCGAGCGAGTGGTTCACCGGCGCGGTCTTTCTCGACGCGGTTGCCGCGCCGTCGGACGGGTCGCGGCTGAGCGCGACCAGCGTCCACTTCACGCCGGGCGCGCGGACCGCCTGGCACACCCACCCGAACGGCCAGACGATCTGGGTGACGGAGGGCGCCGGCCTCTGCCAGCGGCGCGGCGGCCCCGTCGAGGCGATCCGCCCCGGCGACCGGGTCTTCTTCGAGCCGGGCGAGGAGCACTGGCACGGCGCCGCGCCGAGCCGCTTCATGACCCACATCGCGATGCTCGAGGTCGGCGACGACGGCACGCCCGCCGTGTGGGGCGACCACGTCACCGACGAGGAGTACGGGAGCCGCGCGGGCTAGATGATTGATTCCCAACTCATCGCACCCGCGGCTGGGGGCCTGCACACGGCGCATGCGCCCGCCTCACCCGGCAGCAAGGCTCACCGGCCTTGCCACCGGTCGAGTCGGCCACACTGCTTGGTGCATGCCCTCCCCGCGGGCACGGGAGTTAAGAATCAATCATCTAGGCGCCGGCTCCGCGCTTGCGCTCGCGCCTGCCTCGCCACCACCACGCGACTCCCCCGACGATCAGCGCAAACGCGAGAGCACCGAACGCCACCCAGCCCCAATCGGTGCTGCTCTCCTCCGGCTGGCTTGCGGTCGCCGCCGCAGCACCTGCGGCGGCCGCAGCGCCCGGGCCGACCCCGCCCTCGGTCGTCGTTGCAGCGGTCGTTGCCGGAGCGACGGTCACCGTCACCGGCGCCGGCGCAGGGCTCGTGACCGTGGTCGAGGCGGTCACGGTCTCGGCCGGCGCGGTCACCGTCTCTGTCGGTGCGGTGACTGTGATGGACGGAGGGCTCGCCGTCGTCGTCACGGTCACCGTCTGCGCCGGCGGGGCCGGTGTCGTCTCGGTGACCGTACGCGGGGGCGCGACGACAGTGGTCGTGGCCTCCTCGGTTGCGGCTGCCGCTGTGCGCGCGACGGTCGGAGCAGCCGCGGCCCCGTACACCTGGGCGGTGTTCCCGCCGCAGGCTGCAAGCGCAAGACCTCCGGCTGCGAGCAGCACCACGAGCGCGAGCCGGACGAAGAAGGTGAGCACCGAGTCACCGTACGACGCTCCTCACGGCCATCCGTGGTCCCGAACGGGACGAAATTCGGAATACCATCCCGTCGTGCAGACGACGGAGGTCACGATCGTCCCTGCCAACGAGGCGAGCTGGGAGGATCTCCAGGCCGTCTTCGGCACGCGCGGAAGCGCCGCGTCCTGCCAGTGCCAGCGGTACAAGCTGCGCCCGCGGGAGGCGTTCCGCAAGTTCCCGATCGAGGAGCGCGCCCGGCGGCTGCGCGAGCAGACCGAGTCCGGCCACCCGGAGTCGGCCACGACGAGCGGCCTCGTCGCCTACCTCGACGGCGAGCCCGTCGGCTGGTGCGCGGTCGAGCCGCGTACCCACTACGAGGGGCTGCTGCGCAACATCCGCGTCCCCTGGGAGGGCCGAACGGAGGACAAGGCCGACGACAGCGTCTGGGCGGTGACGTGCATCTTTGCCCGGGCCGGGTTCCGGCGCCGCGGCGTCGGCTATGCGCTCGTGCAAGCCGCGGTCGACTTCGCGCGAGGGCGCGGAGCCCGCGCTCTCGAGGGCTACCCGATGCTCACGGACGGCCAGGACATCACCTGGGGAGAGCTCAATGTCGGCACCCCCAACATGTTCGCGGCCGCCGGGCTCACCGAGGTCAACCGGCCGACGAAACGCCGGGTCGTGATGCGCATCGACTTCTAGGAGGGTTGGCGGAATGTTGCTCGTCATCAGGGTGCGATGGGCGAGTGCGATGCAAGGACACCGGCGTAGGCTTGACGGAGCCGGAGAGGTGGCGGCTTTGCCGCCACCGGGGCAGGAGCAGGGAGCGTTCGTAGCCGGAGGCTACGGGCGCGACTGAGGACGCGGCAGCGCGCCGACCAGCGCGGCCTGGCGACACAGCGTTATTGCGCCAAGCCCGATTAATAGGCCCGCTCAGCCTCCGACCAGATCCCGGAACGCCGGCTCCTGGCGGATCGGGTCGAAGTCGGAGTCCTTCTTCGCCATCTCGCGACAGCCCTCCCACATGTCGATCGCCTGGCGGAGGTGCTCCACGGCGTCGGCCGCCCGGGCCGCCAGGCTCTCGCAGCACGCAGTGTTGTAGTAGAGGTCTGCCTGGTGTGGGTGGGCCGCGATCAGCTCACGGCCCCGGTCCGCCGCGTCGGCGTACCTGCCGGCCTCGTAGAGAGGCCGCGCCGCCTCCCATCGCTCGGGCGCATACTGCTGGATCGAGTCGGGCAGCCCCACCCAGGGGTGGCGGCGGGAGTCGTAGCCCGACTCGGTCGGCGGCGGGAACGAGGGATCGGCGAACGAGCCGACCGAGACGACGAGCAAGTCCGGCTCTTCCGGCTCCGTGTAGAAGACCTGTGAGCCGCAGTCGGGGCAGAAGTGGAAGACGTGCACCTTCCGGTCCGCCTCGTCCGACGTCCGCGCGTAGTCGCTGTAGCGACCGAAGATCTCGACCTGGTCCGCCTTGAACCCGGCCTGCATCCCGAAAGCGCTGCCCGTCCGGCGCTGGCAGGCGAGGCAGTTGCAGATGGAGACGGCAAACGGCTCGCCCGTGACCTCCAGGCGAAGCTGGCCGCAGTGACAGGCTGCTGCACGGGTGGCCATCGGCGCGAAACCTAACTAGTCGGCGCCGTGCTCGACCTGGCGGTCGTACTCCGCCTGGTCGAAATGACCGAGCGAAGCCGCGATCAGACCGTCGTCGCCGATCGTCCACTCCTCGAATCCGGAGATTCGGACGTTCTTCCCCGTCCCGCCCGGACCGGTGTTCGTCCCGACCAGCGTCCAGTGGTACTCCGTGCCCTCACCGTCGAGCCGGAGCTCGTCCATCAGCACCTGCATGTCGGGGAAGGCGTCCATGAACGAGCGCGCTGCCTGGGTGATCGCGTCTCGCCCGACCGACGGGGCGCCGTCGTTGATGGTGAGCGAGCCGTCGGGCGCATAGTGCGCAGCGACGCGCTCGGGGTCCTGGCTGCACCAGGCTGCGGTGTAGGCCTGAGCGAACGTACGCAGCTGGTCGGGCTCGAGTTTCACTCGTCGACCTTACCGCGACCGTTTACGTGGCGTTCATCCGCCCGGCGTCTGCCCGCGCGGCCGTCGATGCTGCTCGAAGAGGCGTGATTCAGCGAGCCGTGTTCAGAGCAACAGCGGAGCGAACGAGAGCCTCGAGAGCCTCCTCGTCGATCTTGTCGCCCTCGTGAAAATCGATCGCGCGCCTGGTGTTGCCTTCCAGGCTCGAGTTGAACAGGCCCGAAGGGTCTTCCAGCGACGCGCCCTTGGCGAAGGTCATCTTCACCGTGCTCTTGTAGATCTCGCCCGTGCAGATCATCCCATCGTGAGACCAGACCGGTGTTCCGGGGTTCGTGGGTTTCACCCACTTCCACTCCTCGACCACCTCGGGGTCGGCCTCCTTGATGAGAGCACGGATCCGGGCAGAGCGTCTCACCCCGCCAGTCGTCCAGCTCATGGATCCTCGCATCGATCAACTCAGACGCGGACCCGGGGTTCTGCGGAACACTCTTCTTCACGGCGTCCTTCATATTGCTTGCCCGTGCCCATGGCTCGCGCTAGCCTGAGGCCGGTGCTCCTTCGCGTGGCAGGAGTCGCAGCCTCGGTTGTGGCGCTCGTGCTCCTGACGAGTTCTGCCGGACAGACCGGGCAGACGGCGCAGGCGGTCGTCCCGCTGCCCTCGGTCGGGAACGTGACCGTCGCGAGGCTCGTCACCCAGGCTGCTTCGGCCAAGGAACCGAACGGCCCGCGGCTCGCGCTGTCGGGCGGCGGCCTCCCGGCCGGAACGCTCGTCCTCGGGTCGGTGACCCGAACCAGTCCCGCACGGTTCGCCGTCACGGTCGCCGTGGTCCGGGCGAGCGCGGAGGCTTCGGGTGCGCGGCCGTCCAGGCCGGCCGGGCATCTGACCGTGCGACTGTCCCCCGGGTTCCGCCTCGTCGGACGCGCCCAGATCGCGGAGGACGTTCTCTACGCCAACCCGACGCCGCCGTTCGGCCTCGTCCGGGGCGGGGTGGCCACGGTCCTCGCCGGCGGGAGCCCCTCGAACCTGACGAGCGACCGCATCGTGAGGGACGCGCAGCTCTTGGCACTCGACCGCAGCGTGCCGCTGGCCGACATGGGCTTGCTCGGACTCCCGTTCGTGGCCGGCCAGTTCACCAGGTCGGGGCAGACCGTCCAGGCGACGATCGTCGTGTCGTGGCTGAACCCGGTGAGCGCCGTCGAGCTCCGGTTTCCGGCCGGAACGACCGTGACGAGGGTCGCCGGCCCTGCGCGGACGGAGGGGGAGCCGAAGGGGAGTTCCGCCCGGATGTACGCATCGACCGGATCGTTCCAGGACGGCGTCACCTACACCTTCGCCATCGACCTGAGCCGAGCCCCGCGAACGGGCGAGTTCGTCACCCTCCGCGCCAGTCCGCACTACTTCGAGAGCATCCTGCCGTTCACGGAACGCTTCGCGCTCGCCTGAGCCGGGCGGCCGTCTTCCCGTTACGGCCCGTAGGTGGCATAGATCGAGTAGTGCCGCGAGGAAGTGGACGCGCTTCCGAACGGGTTCGACGGCCCGGACGCATAGGTGTTTGCGTTCGTCCGGAGGTCCTTGTTGATCTGGCTGTACCGGAACTGGGCCAGCTTGTTGGTGCTGCCGCTGATGTAGCCGATCCACACCGTTCCGGCCTGGATCGCGACGGGTGACTGGAAGGTGAAGTCGACCCAACCCCACGGACGGCCCGCCGCGATCGTCACTTCGTTCGATACCCCGAGCCGCGTGCCCGGAGCTCCGGAGGAATTGTTGGCATAGATGATCGCGCGGACGACCTGCGAGCCGCGGTCTTGGCCAGACCGGAGACGTAGCCGGTCACCTTGACCACGTTGCCGACTTTCGGGGCGGTGAACTTCGACACCGCCTTGTAGTTTGCGTCTGCCGTGTCGGTCGACGGTCCGGGGGTCGTCGTCCCGAACGTCGACGGGACGCTCTGGGCGGTGACGGTGATCGTGATCGGTGCGCTGAGGGTCGACGCCCCGCGGCTGTCCGTCACCTTCAGCACTGCGTTGTAGGTACCGGCGGCCGCGTACGTGGAGGAAGGCTTCGCCACCGTCGAGTCCCCGAAGGTTCCGTCGCCGTTCAGATCCCACGAGTACGAGATCGTGTCGCCCGCGTCGGGATCCGACGAACCGGAGCCGTCGAAATTGACCGTCAACGGCGCGGTTCCCGACGTCGGCGAGGCGGTCGCGACCGCGACCGGAGGCGAGTTGGAAGGCGACGTGTAGGTCGCCGTGTAGGTGGTCGCCGTCGCGAGGGCAGTGATGTTGTGGGTTGCGGCGCCGCCGTCGGACCACGACGAGAACGTGTACGTCGTCCCGCCCAGCGTCTGCGGCGTCGGGGCGCTGACCGAATGGGCCGAGCCGATGATCGCCGTCATCGTGAACGGCGTCGCCTGGCTGCCCGAATCGACGACGACCTGCAACCCGGCGGGCGACGACGTGAAGGTCAGGTTGACGGCCTGCGGCTGGAGGCGTGACGCTCGTCGTTGCCGGTGAGCCCCTGCGAGTCGGTGGCCGTCAAGCTGCAGCTCGAGGTAGGACGGATACCCGTGATCCGGTGCGTTGAAGCTGCCGCCGGGCCCCGCGAGGTCTGGAGCGGGTGGACGTGGCAGGTCTGGCCCGTCGGGTCGCAGTGGTGGAGGATGAGCGACCAGCTCAGCTTGGACGCCGGGAGCGCGCCGTCCTCCGGGTCGGTCGCGGAGCCCGAGAACGTGATCAGGTCGCCGACCTTCCAGGTGAGGTCGACGACGGCGTCGAGATCGTCGGCACCGGCGGACCGCTCGCCGACGTGCTGTACGTGGCGTACAGCGAGTAGTGGATGTCGCCGGTGATCCCGTGCCGAACGGATCGGAGGGGCCGGCCGCATAGCCGCCGGAATTGGCGTTGTAGCGGAGATCCCCGGCCGCGGGTCGTACCGAAGCTGGGTGAGGTCGTTGGGGCTTCCGGCGATGTAGCCGATCCAGACCGTTCCCGGCCGACGGCGACCGGGCTCGGGAAGGTGAAGTCGACCCAGCCCCACGCTGGCCCGCCGTGATCGTGACCGCATTCGAAACGCCGAGACTCGCGGGGGCGCGCCCGAGTTCGCGTAGATCACCGCCCGCACCGGCTGCGAACCGGATGCCGAGCCGAGCCCGGACACGTACCCGGTCACCTTCAGTACGCTGCCGGCCGCGGCTGCCGTGTACTTCGACACCTCCTTTAGATCCGCAGCCGCCGTGTCCACGAGTGCCCGGCGTCGTCGTCCCGAACGTCGACGTCCCCCCGCGGCCGCGACCGTAATCGTCACCGGCGCGCTCGTCGTCGACGCACCATGGTTGTCGGTCACCTTCAACCGCGCGGTGTACGTCCCCGCGACCGTGTAGGTGAACGACGGTTTCGCAACCGTCGAGTCACCAAACGTCCCATCCCCGTTCAGATCCCACGAGTACGAGATCGTGTTGCCGTCCGGATCCGACGAGCCCGACCCGTCGAAGCTGACCGTCAACGGCGCCGTCCCGAGGTCGGGACGCCGTCGCCACCGCCGTCGGCGGAGTGTTCGCTGCCGCCGGACGGGATGTACGTCGCGTACAGGGAGTAATGCATGTCGGTGAGGACGCGTCCCGAAGGGATTCGACGGGCCGGCCGCGTAGCCGCCGGCGTTCGCGTTGTAGCGCAGGTCTCCAGGCGTGCTCGGTACCGAAGCTGGGTCAGGTCGTCGGCGACCCGCGATGTAGCCGATCCAGACCGTCCCCGCGCTGGACCGCGACCTGGCTCGGGAACGTGAAGTCGACCCACCCCCACGGCTGACCCGCCGCGATCGTCACCTCGTTCGAGACGCCGAGCAACGCCCCCGGATTCCCACCGGAATCCGCATACATCACGGCGCGAACCGGCTGCGAGCCGGTCGCCGCGCCGAGGCCGGACACGTAGCCGGTCAGCTTGACGACGTTGCCCGCCTGCGGCGCCGTGAACTTCGAGACCTCCTTCAGGTCCGTGCCCGCCGTGTCGACGAGCGTCCCCGGACTCGTCGTCCCGAACGTCGAGGTGCCGCCACGAGCCGGCACCGTGATCGTCACCGGCGCGCTCGTCGTCGACGCGCCGTGGTTGTCCGTCACCTTCAACCGCCGTTGTACGTCCCGGCGCTCGTATACGTGTACGTCGGCTTCTGCGCGTCGAATCGCCGAACGTCCCGTCCCCGTTCAAGATCCCACGAGTACGAGAGCGTGTCGCCGTCCGGATCCGACGAACCCGATCCATCGAAGTTCACCGGTCAAGCGGCGCCGTGCCCACCGTCGGAGACGCCGTCGCCACCGCCATCGGCGGGTTGTTCCCGCCGCCGACGTACTTGATCTCGCCGATCGTGCCCGGTGCCCAGGTCGGCGTAGAAGAGGTCGCCGTTCGGGCCGATCTCGAGGTCGACGGGTGCCGCGGCCGCGGACGTCGAACGGCTGGACGTTGGTCGGATCGGGCAGACCGTTCGGCCCCGGCAGGCATGAACCAGATGCAGTGGCGGGCGTAGTCGGCGAAGAAGAGGCCGCCGTTGTAGCCGACGGGTAGTTGCTCGCGCCGGTGTAGAAGGCGAGCCCGGTGATCGACGAGCTGCCGGTCGGACAGTTGTCGCCGGCGACGACGTTCGCGCTGTGGTTGTAGGTGAAGTACGGCGCGCGTCGCGGTGCCGGCGCTGTAGAGCGACGTGCAGAGATTGAGCCCGGCGCTCTGGTAGCCCGGCTGCGCCGGTTGCCCTCGTAGCAGGGCCAGCCGAAGTTCAGAGCCGACGAGGTCGGGCGAGGGCTGGCGATCGATCTCCTCCCAGTCGTCCCAGCCGACGTCGCCGATCCAGAGCTCGTTCGTGCCGCGGCCGGATCGTGAAGCGGAACGGGTTGCGGAAGCCGTAGGCGACGATGCGGCGCGCGTTCGGGTCGCGTGCTCGAGCCGCGCGGGTTGTCGGGCAGCGCGTCGCCGGTCGCCGGGTCGACGCGGAGCACCGCTCCGTTCAGGAGCACGGGCTCCCCGCTCGGCCGGCGGAGGCTCTGCGCGCGCAGGGCGCCGCCCTCGGCCGTCGGCGGCGTCATCGTCCCGCCGACGCCTGCCGGCGGATCGCCGCACGGGTTCTTCGGCGTCGGGCTCCCGGAGCTGCCGCCGCCCTGGCCGTAGTCGGCGAAGTTGAAGCTCGCGCCGTCGCCGCCGCTGACGTAGAGCGCGCCGTCGGCGCCGAAGTGGAGGTCGCCGATCGAGTGGCTCGGGTACTGCTGGCACCACTCGTCCTTGATCAGGACCTGCTGGCTCGTCGCGACCGTGTTGCCCGGAGAGCGTCAGCCGCACGCAGGCGGCCGCTGATCACGCAGCCGTCGGTGGTCGGGCCGGGCGGCGTCGGACAGGCGTCGTTCCAGCGCGGCGCGGTGCCGCCGATGGGCGCGTCGTACGCCTAGAGGACGTAGACGTACGGGGTCGTCGGAAAGTTCGGGTCGAGCGCGAGGCCGAGCAAGCCCCGATCCCAGTAGTCGTCGATCTGCGGTGCGCAGGTCGGCGATCGATCGTCGGCGTCGGATCGGAGAGGCTGTCGAACTCCTTGATCATGCCGCTCTTCTCGGCGACGAAGACCCGTCCGTCGGACGCGAACCGGACGTTGACCGGGGCGGTCAGCCCGCTGAAGACGACCGACTCCGAGAAGCCCGTGGGCAGCGTCGTCGCCGCGGCAGCCGAGTGCGAAGCGCCGGCGGAGATCAGAACGACGGCGGCCGCGGTCAGCAAGGCCCACGCTGGCACGAGCCAACTGGCTGCCCGCCGTCTCACCGCTCAGTGCTGGTCGTCAGAAGTTCCCCCGGCAAGTATCCGTGCTCGAACGGCGACATGCAACCAGACTTCCTCCAACTGCTCAGCGACCCGGTGCGACTCCGGTCACAAATCGCGTTGAATTGTCATCTACTTGGAGGCGTGAAGAGCTGGCAGGCGTGACGAGCTGGGAGGAGTGCCCGAACCGATGAGCTTCTGCTCGCAGCGGGCACCTGCGCCGAGGCGTTCGGTGTCTTCTACGAGCGGCACTTCGCCGCGGTACTCGGCTTCTTCCGCCGCCGCGTGCCAGGAGTCGAGGAGGCATTCGATCTCGCAGCCGAGACGTTCGCGGCCGCGCTCGGGTCGGTGTCCCGCTATCAACCTGGGCCGGAGCCGGCACAGGCGTGGTTGTTCGCGATCGCGCGCCACAAGTTGAGCGAAGCGATGCGTACCAACCAGATTCAGGACGAGGCCCGGCGAGCGCTCGCGATGCAGCCTATCCAGCTCGATGACGAGGCGATCGAGATCCTCGAAAGGGTCGCGCGCGGCCCCGCGCTCGAGCTACTCGAAGTCCTCCCTGACGAGCAGCGCGAGGCGATCGAAGCGCACCACCTCGACGAGCGCGGCTATCCGGAGATCGCGGCCGAGCTCCGATGCTCGGAGAGCGTCATTCGCAAGCGCGTGAGCCGTGGCCTCGCGGCGCTGCGAGCCAGTTTCGCAAGGGGTGAAGCCGATGGGTGATCCCGTCCGCAAGTTGAAGCGCGAGCTTCTAGCCGCTGCCGAACGTCAATACGCGCCTGTTCGCGCCGGTCGTGAGAGGGCGCATCGTCGGCGCAGCTGGCTCCTGCTTGCTGCGGCCACGCTCGTGATCGCGGCCGTCGCGTCGTTGCTCTCCGCAGCGCCGTGGAGCACCTCTTCCAGCTTCGTCGAAAGGGCCGAGGCCGCACTCAAGCCGCCGGCAAGGTCGATCCTGCACCAGAAGTGGGTTGTGACGACGACGTCCTACGCGTTCGGATGCACGGTCCAGCACCGCCCGAACGAGAGCTGGCTCGACCAGGCGCCGCCGCACCGGTACCGCATCCTGCTGAACGTGCCTCCCCCACCGGCGACCTCCCGTCTGGCCCTCGCCTGCGGGAACCCCAAGGGGCCCGAACTCGGCGGTTCACTTGAGTCCTCGACGGCGCTCGAGTTCGTGCCGCCGAGCACGCTCCTGCCGAGATCACGGATCGGCCTTCCCATCGACCCGGTCGCGGATCTCCGTCAGCGGCTCGCGGCCGGGACCGCGCACGAAATAGGCAGGACGACGGCATGGGGGGTCCGGTCAGCGGATCCGCCTCGATCCGGACCCCGGCTGTGCCTCGCAGGCTGCGCGTGGGAACCGTTCGAGTGGTCGGTCGATCCCAGACCCTCCAGCCGGTCGGAATGATGGGCGTCGGCGGAATCAGCGAACCCGGCCGACGATTCATTCGACTGCGTTTCGTCGGGCGCTTTGTGGCGACCCGTACCTGCCGCGAACAGCGAAGAACCTCGCGCTCACCGACATCCGAGCGCAGCGCCCAACGCGACCACGCCGTAACAGAGAAAGGGAACAGCCAAGATGCCAAGGAATCCAGTTCACCCCGGCGCCGCCGCGCTCATGACGTTGCTTGGTTTGACTGGTGTGCTGCGGCGTCTCGTCCGCGACGGCGACTGAAACCGGCCGCGGCGGTAGCTCTCAACAGAGCCGGTTCCAGATCGCCTGGACGCACAGCAGCGGCCCTTCGGGACCAACGGCGACGTCTTCGTCATGAACGCCGACGGGAGCGGGCAGCGGAACCTGTCGCGGCATCCGCCATAACTCCGAGCCCGCGTGGTCGCCGAGACGGACGGAAGGTCGCCTTCCCGAGCCGCCGCGACGGCGAGCAGGAGATCTACGTCGTCAACGCGGACGGCAGCGGGCTGCGACGACGACGCACAGCCCGAACTGCGAGTTCAGCCCGGCCTGGTCACCGATCGCCGGAAGATCGCCTTCACGAGACCACGAGGGGAAACAGCGAGCTGTTCGTCATGAACGCCGACGGAAGCGGTCAGCGCAGGCTCACCGTACACGACGGGCTGGTCGCTTCCCGAGTGGCGCCCCCTGGTCACCGAATACAGATCCTTCCCTTCTCGAAACAAACGACAAGGACTTCGAGAAGTCACGTCGATCAACGCCGACGGCAGCAAACGCGGAACCTGACCCGCAACCCGGCGGGCGACGTACTTCAGCACCTGGTTGCCGACGGACGAATCGTCTTCGCCAGACCGAGACGGCCACGACGACTCTACGTGATGAACGCCCACGGGGAGCGGGCTGCGGAACCTCTCGCGCGACTGGGGGCGGCACTTCCCACGCGACCCCTGGTGGGGGGCCGTCCTCTCGCCGAGCGGAGAAAGGTCTCCTTCGTCCTCCCCGACGGGTCGCGCGGGTCGCTCTACGTGATGAACACCGCCGGCAGAGGCGGCGGAAGCTCGAGGAACCATGCAACGGGACATCCCCCCCTGGTCACCGGACGGGCGAAGGATCACCTTCGAAAGAGGATCCTCGGCGGCTGGGAGCACGGCAGCAGGGAGATCTTCGTCGTCAACGCCGACGGCAGCGGCCTGCAAAGGCTGACCCGAAGACCGGGCACGGCGACGCTCCGGTCTGGTCGCCCGCGCGAACAGGATGAGGTCGACGAGCAGAAGTGCGTCGGACCGTGTGACGCCTTCAACGGTCCGGGGTCGCCACGGCTCGTGCTCGTGCGCGAGCCAGACCAGCGCGGGGTCGAGGGCGCGCATCCGCAGCTGGCCCTCCGTGCTCGGCTCGTCGAGCTCGCCGAACCAAACCGCCACGTCGCCGCCGACGACGACCGGACGCCCGCCAGTCTCGACGACGACCACCTGCATGCCGCGTGTGTGGCCCGGCGCCGGGACGAGCCGGAGCCCCGGAAGCAGCTCGAGCTCGCCGTCGACCGGCACGTACTGCACGCCGGAGTCCTGGACCACCCACTCGCGGATCGTGTAGTCGTCCTCCGTGCGCGCGTCCTCGAGCTCCCGACGCTGGACGTAG
>CAVPGO010000032.1:0-78588 GCA_963703975.1 uncultured Actinomycetes bacterium | reverse complement strand
GTGAGCTGTGGGAAGACACGCTGAATCGGAAGCCCATGATGGCCGACTTCGGAGTCGATCCGTATTACGTGCTTCAGTCGGTCGCACTCCGTTCGACTGGTTCGTGCAAGCGGATGGGGATCTTCTTCAAGCTGGGTCGAGAAGCCGTCGACGCGCATTGGGAGACGGTCGTTCGTGGGTACGACCAAGCGCTCCAGATGCTCTCGAACGAGTGCGGCGTGTTGACACCCGAAGTGGCTTCCTTCTCAGGATTACCTGCTGAGCCGCTCGGGGCCTGTTGGGACTCCGGGCTCGAGGTTGACGGGTCCAGCTGGCCGGGCTCAACCGGGATCGCGCCAAACAGTGGTTCTGGTGCAGCTCACTGTCGTCGACATATGAGTTCGCGGCGAACTCGCAGGCTGCCCGCGACTACAACGAGCTGCGGCGCTGGTTCTCGGATGGAGCCCCACCCCAGCCGGTCGCCGACTTCTCGTTTGCCTCGAACAGACTGCGGGAGATCGCTGCCGAAGCAACAGTCCGTGTACAAGGCAGTGGTGGCGCTCGTTCTTCGCCGGCGGCCGCTCGACTTCCATAAGGGCCGACCGCTCAGCGCCACGATCATCAGCTCGGAGGGTGTCGATGACCACCACGTCTTCCCTCGGGGTTCATGAAGGATCAAGGGGTCACAGGAACGCTCGTCGACTGCGTCCTGAACCGGACGCTCATCGACGCAGATACGAATAGACGGATCGGCAAACGGGCGCCGAGCGATTACATGGCCGAGATCACCGTTGCGCTGAGTGAGGCGGCGAACGCGTCTTTGAGCGAGGTCTTGCTCTCCCATCTGCTCCCGACCGAAGGCAGCACGCCAGGAGAGCCGAGCCCGCTCGAGACTGATGACTTCGTTGCGTTCCTCGACGCTCGTGAGGCGTCTCTGATCGAGGCGATCGAGCAGGCGACGGGCCGAGCGGTGGCGGTTCCGTTACCGGCGGACGACATTGCCGGAGCCCTCCGTCGATGATGGCGCCGAAGCATCGTAGGGGTGTCTGCCGCGTCGCGGACATAGGGCACTCAGTCAGATGGATAACTCGACTCGTAACGTGACGGCCTACGAATACATCACGGGCAGGCAGGTGCTCTGGGCTCGGCGACGGGGCATCCGTCTTGGAAGCCAGTTTCGCAGACTCACAGATCCCAAGAAGAGAAAACGCGGTCGAGAGTTCTTCGTCTACGAGTTGAACGACAACCTGCTTGTGCCGTTGACAAGATGCTGCTCGCCGAGCGTTCGAGGACGGAGACGGTGGTGAGTTGTACCGCGACAAGCCCGGGGAGGGAAACATGAAGCCCTCCCACTCATGGTCAGCCGCTGCCTACAACCTCTTTGGATACTGGTACTCACGCGGGGAGCTCGCCCGATTCTGCGTGCGTGCGGGCTTCCGACCGCCAATGCCGCTTCCTTCGACTTCGGAGAAGTTCTCGATCGTCGAGGATGATCCGGGCTTCCCCAAGGCGCCAAACCTGGACGTGGCCATTCGGTATTCGCGCAGACCAGTAGGGGCCGCCGCCGTCGAGTGCAAGTTCAGCGAGCCCTTTGGCCGAGGTCACGGCGGGCTCGCGGACAGGTACCTGAGACTTGACGTCTGGGACAAGCTTCCGCACATCAAGGGGGTCGCGCGGGATATCTCGCCGGGCGATGGGCGGTTTGAGCACTTCCACGCTGCACAGATCATCAAGCACATCCTTGGCCTGACGACCTCAGTCGGGCGCGGAGGCTTTCGTCTCCTGTACCTCTGGTACGACGTGCCTGGTGAAGAGTCAGCTGGCCACCGACGCGAGATCACCGAGTTCGCTGCCGCAGCCCGTGCGGATGGAGTTGACTTCCACTCGCGCACGTACCAAGAAGTGATCCTGAGGATGGAGAAGCTCCGAAGCGATCACTCCGCGTACGTGGACTACATGGCTGAGCGCTACCTGTAAAGAGTGCAGCGCCCCCTCGTGAGACAGGCCCAGGCGTGGCTGAACACTGCGCTCGGGTTCGGTGCGCTTTCGACCTGGTCAGCTCGAGGCCATCGAGGCGCTCGTCGACCGGCGCGAGCGGGTGCTCGTCGTCCAGGCGACCGGTTGGGGGAAGAGCGTCGTCTACTTCCTCGCCACGAAGCTGCTGCGCGACGGGGGCCGGGCCGACGGTCCTGATCAGCCCGCTGCTCTCGCTGATGCGCGACCAGATCCGGATGGCGGAGCGGCTCGGCGTGCGGCGCTCACGCTCAACAGCGCCAACACGCGACGAGTGGCCGGACGATCGAAGCAGCCCTCGCGAAGACGCGTGCGACATCCTGCTCGTCTCACCCGAGCGGCTGGGCAACGAGGGGTTCCAGCGGAGGTCCTTCCCTCGTTCCGCCCGGCATCGGGCTGTTCGTCGTCGACGAGGCGCACTGCATCTCGGACTGGGGCCACGACTTCCGCCCGGACTACCGGCGCATCGTCCGCATCGTGCGGCAGCTGCCGGCCAACGTCCCGGTGCTCGCACCACCGCCACCGCCAACGACCGCGTCGTCGATGACATCGAGATCAGCTCGGTCCACGGGCTCGAAGTCCACCGCGGCCCGCTCGGCTCGGACGAGCCTTCGCTTGCAGTCGATCCGCTCTGGCGGATCAGGCCGAGCGGCTGGCGTGGCTCGCGCACTCCTCCCGCGAACTTGCCCGGCTCCGGCATCATCTACTGCCTGACGGTCGCGGACTGCGCGCGCGTCGCGCGCTGGCTCCAGCGGCGAGGTCTCGACGCGAGCCGCTACCACGCCGACCTGCGCACGGAGCGCCGAGGAGCTCGAGCAGCAGCTGCTCAGCAACGAGGTCAAGGCCCTGTCGCCACGGTCGCGCTGGGCATGGGCTTCGACAAGCCGGACCTCGGCTTCGTCATCCACTTCCAGCGGCCCGGGTCGGTCGTCGCGTACTACCAGCAGGTCGGCCGCGCCGGGCGCGCGCTCGACGACGCCGTCGCCATCCTCCTGAGCGGGCGCGAGGACGACGAGATCCACGACTACTTCATCTCGACGGCGTTTCCGGGCGTCGAGCTCTGCGCTCGGTGCTCGAGAGTCATCGAGGAGACGCCGGGAATCCGCTGCGCGGGCATCGAGGCGACGATCAACCTCAAGCGCGACGACTCCAGCAAGTGCTTGAAGTTCCTCGAGGTCGACCAGGCGATCTATCGCGAGAAGGGCGCGTACTATCCGAACGCCCGACGCCGTGGAGTCCGGACGTGCCGACGCTGGGATGCCGTGACCGAGCGGCGACGGCAGGAGCTTGAGGAGATGAAGGCGTTCGCCGTGTCTCGCGCGGCTGCCTGATGGAGCTCGTCACGCGCGCGCTCGACGACCCGCCTGCCGAGCGCGTGCGGCGCTGCGCGAACTGCGCGGGCGAGCATCCTTCCCGCTGAGCTCGACGAGGCTGCCGTCGTTCGTGCGATCGAGTTCCTCCGGCGCTCCTACCTTCCGATAGCACCACGCCGCCAATGGCCGGTCGGGCGTCGCAGAGCAGCGAGAATCCCGGCCGAGGAACGGACCGAAGAAGGGCGGGCGCTCTCGATCTGGGGCGACGCGGGCTGGGGCGCTGCCGTCGACGAGGCGAAGTACGAGGAAGGACGATTCGACGACGAGCTCGTCGACGGCGGTCGCCGAGATGATCCATCCTGGAGGCCGAGCCCGCGGCCCGACGTGGGTGACCGGCGTCCCGTCGCTCAGGCATCCTGAGCTCGTGCCCGACTTTCGCCGCAGCGGCTGGCGAGCTCGCTCGGGCTGCCGTTCGTCCGCGCGCTTGTCAAGACGCGTGTCACGGCGCCTGCAGAAGACGCGCGAGAACAGCGCCCAGCAGGCGGCCAACGTGCGCGGCGCTTTCGACGTGCGGGCCACTTTCCCACCGAGGATCCGTCCTTCTGGTCGACGACGTCGTCGACTCGCGCTGGACGTTCACCGAGTGTGCGCGCGTGCTCCGGCTGGCCGGGGTCGACGCAGTGTTTCCGGTCGCGCTCGCCGAGGCGGGACCCGCGTGGAGGGACGAGCGAATGACCTCGCCGCGATGACGACTCGCAAGCGATCGCACTGCTCTGCGCGCCGCTCGCCGTCGGAGACGAGAAGCCGCTGACGACGGTCGAATGGGCGCGTCTCGCCGGCGCAATCCCAATCGGACGTTCGCCGTCCCGGAGGGCTCGATGGGCCGGCGCCGACGAGCTTCGGTCGGCGCCTCGGTGTCGACGCGAGCTCGCCGAGAGGCTTACCCGCCTGCTCGATCGTGGAGGGCCGCTTGCCTTCGAGCTCGAGCGTCTGGCAGATCGCGGCGTCTGGCTCGTCACGCGCGCGGACGACGAGTATCCGAGTCGAGTCAAGCGGCGGCTCGGACTGAGGGCGCCACCGGTCAGCTCTCTGCTCTCGCTCACGAGACCTCCTGAATTCGCAGCAGGTTGCGATCGTCGGATCACGCGATGCAAGCCCGGGAGCGATGGAAGCGGCTCGCACGATCGCCGAGCAACTTGCGCGCGAGAGCGTTGCCGTTTTGTCCGGAGGTGCGCGCGGAGTCAATCGTCTGGCGATGAGTGGGGTGACGAGCTCCGGTGGCGCAGCGGTCAGGGTTCGTTGCCGACAGACCTCGTTCGTCTTGCGCAACAAACCGAGACGCGCGAGCTGCTCGTCAACGGACAGCTCGTTCTCGTCACGCCGTTTGCCCCGAATCGCGGTTCACGGTCGGTAACGCCATGGCGCGCAACAAGCTGATCTACTGCGCTGCGGACGCAGCAATCGTGATCGCGACGCGGCAGGCTCTGGAGGAACGTGGGCCGGGGCGACGAAGCGCTCAAGGCGCGATGGGTTCCAGTGTGGACCTGGCTAGGTTCTTCGGCACCCGACGCCAACGGCTCCCTCGTCGAGGCGGGGGCGCGGCCCCTCAGAGAGCGCGATCTCGAGAGTGACCCACTCTTCGATGCGCTTACGGAAGCTCGCGCGGAAGGCGCGCCGAAGTCGTCGATTCGGAGTCGGACTTTCCGGACCTCCGATCTCCTGACGCGTCCGAAACATTCCTTGACACTTCCACGGTCAGAGGGCGAGCTTCGTGACGAGTTCGATCTCAGACTCCCGCAAGTCCGTCTGTGGATGAAGGACTGTGTCGAGTCCGATCAAGTCGTTCGTCGCGAACGACCCGTGCGTTACGTGATCCGAGACGCGGAACCGAGCCTCTCGACGCTCACTGAGTCCCCACTGCGCCTAACACCGGCTGGCAGGCTCCATCGTCCTACGATGTAGGCGCTGTGTCGGGAAGCGCGGCCGCGTCGGACCTCCCCTTCGACCTCTATTCAAGGGGTGGCCGGGAACCTCTCGATTCCTTGTTTCCATGGGGCGACGGCTCAAGTCGGCACGGATACGGAGTGCCCGTGATGCGTGAATGTGGATCGAACTGCGTCTACTGCGGACTCGACCTCGGGAACACGTACGAGGCGTGGCTCGGCTTCTCGGTCGATCACGTCATTCCCGGAAGCACGGTCGCCCGGCTCGGTTACCCGGCCGAGTGGGTGAACGACCTGATCAACCTTGTGACCGCGTGTCGGTCGTGCAACGAGTTCTTGAACGGGTATCGCGTGACCGATCCGACGCCGTCGGCTCGGGCGAATTCTGCGATCTTCGCGACCGGCACTCCCGGCAAAGCGTGAGTGGGTCATCATGCGGCACGCGACCGAGCGTGGACGCTATGACACGTGGCGCTCGTCGCTGAGCTCGTAGCTCTAGAGGAGAATCCGCTTGGCCGCCGAGCTCGGGACGAAGAGTGAGAGAAACACACTCGGCCGCGAGAGTCCGACGTAGAGCGCCTGCTCGCGGCGCGCCGTCGAGCTCGCACAAGCCCACCACCATTCGCTCGAGCCCCTTGAAGCGGAAGATCGAGCACCGCAGGATCCGGTTTCGCTCCCACGGGTCGTCGGTCAGACGAATGCCGCCGAGTGCGTCCACCTTCCACAGTGCGCTCCGCGCAGCTGAGCGCGCCGTGAGGAGCGCGATGTCGTCGGGCGCCACCTCCGCAACGCCGATCCACTGCGCGACGGCTTCATCCAGCTGGGCGAGGAGCTCCGCGTCCGTCTCGTACACGTGCCGGTCGACGGGTGGGCCGTCGGGGCCGGCGCGCCTCCATCGTCCCGCCCTTGTAGAAGCGCATGACGAGCTCGTTGATCCGCCGCGTGTTGCGGCAGTTGACCGTCAGTTGGAACGGCTCCTCGAGGAACGGCAGACCCGTGGGGACGGGAAAGAGCTTCTGGTTGTCGTCGAAGAACACGTAGAGCGGGCCACGGTCGGAGTCGACGAGGAGGATCTGGAGCGGGAGCCACCAATCGGCGGCGACGTCCTGGCCCTCGTCGACGATCAGCGCGTCATAGCGGCCGGACATGAGCTCGGCGTGCTCGGCGAAGTCGGCGGCCAGTCCGGTGTAGTACTCGCCTTCCTCGCCAGGCTCGGGCTCGTCGGCGAATTCGATGCCGGCCTCGTCCGCGACCTCGCGGCACAGCCCGTAGAAGGCTCGAACAGTCGATGTTCGGCTCGTCAGCAAGGCCGCGGCGAAGGTGCTCGGCGAGCAGGACGTTGAAGACGACGACGAGCACGCGGAACCCTTGCGCGGCCAGACGGCGCGCCTTCTCGGCAGCGAGGAAGGTCTTGCCCGAGCCTGCGCAGCCGGCGATGGCAACGCGGGTTTGGCGCGAGAGCATGTCGAGCACCTGGTACTGCTGCTCGGTGAGGCGGTAGAGGCGGCGCTCTTCCTCTGCGAACTCGAATGCGAGCGGCGCGCGCAGATCGAACGAGTTTGCGAGCAGTCGCTCGAGCCGGTTGACCCCGCTCGCTCCAAGCGGTGCCTTCTTGTCCGGATCGAACCAGTGGCGGAACAGCCCCTCGACCTTCTCGGGAAGGCGGGCGATGTCCGCGTGGTCGAGGACGAGCTCCCGCGGGAGGTCAGGTCGCAGCGCCTTCTTTGGTACCCGGCAGTCGGGGAAGGCGACGGCGTGCCCGAAGCTGATCGCTTCGTCGCCTCCGCGCGCGGAGCGCGCGAGCGCGCGGCCGAGCGCATGCGAGGAGCTCCGCGCCTGGCGCCCGGGATCCTTGATCTCCGACTCGCCCTCCTTGCCGGTGGTGAACCACTTCCCGACGCCGGCGTCGTAGCGGATCGTGCCGCCCTTCACCTCGAGGGTGAGCACGCCGTAGTCGGGGTGGGCGAGGACGAAGTCGGCCTCGCCCTGCTCAGGGCGACCGTTCTTGCCGGGGAGCTGCCAGGCGACAGAGTGGAACGCAACGACGTCATCTGCCGTCTCGTCGCGGAGGCGCTCGAAGAGCTCGCGCTCGGCGTTGCTCTCGTTCTCGACAGCGTGCGTCGGGGATCATGCGTGCCATCTACGAACCCAGAAACCGCTCTGCCGGTGCTCCGAGGAATGCATCCAGCTCGATCCCATCAGTGCCAACAATGAGGCGACGGTCGACGTGGTGCCGATTAGCGAAGGCTGTGAGACCGCTGCGCGTCGCCGGTGCAGACCCACTCTTGACCTCGATCGCCGTGACCTGACCGCTGTGGCGGACGATGTAGTCGACTTCGTCACTCCCTTCCCGCCAGTAGGACACGTCCAAACCGGCGTTTACCAGATGCGCTCCGACGGAGCTCTCCACGAGTCGTCCCCACGACGCCGCGTCGCCGCGGGTCTCCTCGAAAGGTCTACCCGCGATGGCGCTGACGAGACCGGTGTTGAGTGCGAGCAGCTTTGGGCTCGAGCCCCGGCGGCGGATCGCGGTTCCCGAGAACTTCTGGAGGCCCGTCACGAGACCGGACTGGCCGAGCAGGTTCAGGTAGTGAGCCAGTGTGGTCGTGTTGCCCGCGTCGTGGAGCTGCCCGAGCATCTTCGTGTACGAGAGCACCTGACCCGAGTAGTCGCAGGCGAGCGCGAAGAGCTGCCGCAGGAGCGCTGGCTTGTCGACACGTGTCGCGAGGAGGATGTCTCTCGACACGACGGTCTCGACGAGCGAATCAACGATGTAGCGCCGCCAGCGCTCCTCGTCGTGGATGAGAGGCGCTGCGCCCGGGTAGCCGCCGTAGAAGACGAACTCCTCGAGCCCAAAGCCGAACGCGGCGGCCATCTCTGCGAGCGACCAGTGGTTCACGCGAATCGTCTCGAAGCGGCCGGCGAGACTCTCCGTGAGCCCCTGCCCGACCAGAAGCGGTGAGGACCCGAGGAGAACGGCACGCAGTGCTACTCCGCGACGCGTGTCTTCGTCCCAGAGCCGCTTGACGGTCTCGGACCACGCGGGCACCTTCTGCACCTCGTCGAGCACCAGAACGGAACCTCGCTCCGGTAACTCCCGCGTGAGAGCACGGGCGAGCTCCCACTCCGACTCGAGCCAACCGCGGTCACGCCCGGCGACGTCATCGGCCGAGCCGTAGCGATAGGCGAGACCGCTGCGCTCGAGCGCCTGGAGTACCAGTGTCGTCTTTCCGGTCTGGCGTGGCCCGGCGACGACCTGGATGTGCCGGCGCGGCTCATCGAGTCGCCTCACCAGGAGGTCCGTCGCGGGCCGTGCAAAGGTCGGTAACGTACTCAAGCTATTGAGTAGTTTTACTCAGAGTAGTGAGTTAGTCAATGCCTCGGGTCTGCCCGAAGGCGGCGATGGTCCCTTTCCCAGCCGTGGTCGCCGGCTCGACCTCGACGTAAGCGGGAACGTCGTGCCCTCCCGCGCGAGCTCGATGTTTCGAACGGTATGACCGGGGCTACGCGGCGGGCGCGGCGCGACTCATGACGAGTCGGTGTAGCGAGCCGAAGCGCGGCGAGAGTTCGTTGATGGAAAGCCAGCCCGACTCGAACAGGTCGGCCGGGAGCCGCCCGAAGAACTCGTCCGCAAAACCAGGCGCTATGACCTCGACGTCCGAGAAGTCGACGCTCAGGTGATCCGCGTGGCCATGAAGCTCACGGACGAGCTCGCGAGCGCGCGCGCCGTCGGCGCGCGACAACAGGGCCGGACCGAACCGGTCGACCATCCTGAGTGTCTTCAGCGAGTCAGTCATCGAGATCACCTAGTAGCTCTTGATAGACGACGGAGACATCGAGAGGTGCGTTCGTCCATGCCTCCATCACGACGAGGGTACCGGGGAAGTCAACTTCGCTTTCCTCCACTACGGGATCGGCTCCGACGTGAACCTCGCCCCGTCCCGATCGGATGATCAGCCGTCCTCCGTTCCTCTGTAGCAAGTGTTGGGTGACGCTCAGGCCATATCCCGAATGACGCGTCGGCTCCTTATCTCCCGGTTTGGATGTCACGCCCAGCTCGAGCGCCGCCTCGATCGCCGCTACGTCCGAGTCGACCGATGCATAGGCGGGGTTCTGACGAAGGCTCTCCCGGATGCCGATCCCGAGGTCGACGATGGTTGCCTCGAAGCGCTTGAGCTGAGGGTAACCCTGTGCCGCCGCGACGCCGCCGACCTCTGAAGCTGCGTGGTGCGGAACGTTGAAGCAGATCTCGCCAAGGCACGTGTATATGGCAGTCCGCGCGGTTGCCTCGAGATCGCTCCTCTCGTCGAGCGAGCTTGTGAGCTCGCGGGCGACATCCGTTGCTTCGTCTTCAGTCTCGAAGAGCCGACACTCTCGGAAGCCATGTGCCTGCTGTCGAGTGAAAGGCTCAGCTATCTCGATGCCGGCGCTCGCCTGGAGAACATCAGCACGTAGGAGGTAGTTGCGGACGTTCTCATCCATAGGCGGCAGGATGCGACTCTCGTTCGGTAACCGGAGCTCGAGGGCTACGGCGCGATGGAGCCCGGCCGCGAGCACCGCGGCTGTCGTCGGATAGACGAATGTCAAGTCGCGCAGATCGATGGTGACTCGAGCCCTCTCGCCAAGGCTGAGAAGTGGGGCAAGATCGGTGATCAGTCGATCGAGATCCTCGGCCCCGTACTGACCCGCGAGCACCACGGTGATTCCGTCCTGAGGCACCAGGCCGGACTCTGCCAATCGCTCCGGAGGGCGTTGCGGGATGCTCCGAGTCGATGTTGTAGATCCGGCCGAGATCTTTGACTATCCTGTGACGAGTCCGATGGCACGCTGGCAGGACATGCTGAACGTCGAACAGCCGCGCGGGCGGACGACGAAGGTGAGCCGCAACGGGACCGTCGTACTGGCTGCGGCCGCCCGACGCGCCGCAGGTATCGAGCCTGGGGACGAGGTGGTCACGATCCCAGTTGGACCGGGATCGGTGTTGGTCGAGCGAGTCGGTTTCTCGCTTCCCGAGGGGCGTACCTGGGGCGAGTTCCTTCGATCCGACGACAACCCGTTCCGCGGCCTCTGGGGGAACGATCCGCAGGCGTACGTCGACGAGCTCCGCGGCCCGTGGCCCGAGGACAGTCCCTCCTAGCTGCCGTCTCCGAGGGCGGCGGCTTCGTCGCCGACACGGCACCTCTCGTGTACCGGCTCGAGAGGTCGGCTCCGCGAGCAGTGCTGGACGCCGTCGACTCGCTCTTCGACGAGGTGGAGCAAGGAGCGCTCGCGTGTCTCGTCTCGACCCTCGTCGCGGCGGAGTTCCTCGTTCGGCCGTATCGGACGAATCCTCGATTGGTCCCCGGCGTCGACGGCTTCCTCCGCGGACCGTACGTTGGCCTCGTCGCGCCGAGCCTCCGGCGTCGCACACGGTGCGGCGCGGCTCGTTGCGAAGCGCATCGTCCCGCGCCTCTCGGACGCAATCGTGGCGGCGACGGCGGCCGAAGTCGACCTGCCTCTCGTTACTGCGGACCGTCGTCTGGCTCGCGCCGTCGGCGGGTTGCTCGTTCAGGACTTCGCGTGACGTAAGCACCGGCCGCGAATCCGCTGATACTCCGAGTGATGCGACTCGCCGCCGACGGCACGCTGCTGCTCTCGCCCTCCGACCTCTCGGGGCACCTCGCCTGTCCGCACCTGACGAACCTCAACCTGAAGGTGCAGCGCGGCGAGCTCGAGCGGCCGCACGTGGACGACACGCACGGCGACCTCATCCGCCGCAAGGGCGACGAGCACGAGGCGGCGTACCTCGCGCGGCTCGTCGCCGAGGGGCGCTCGATCGTCCGCATCCCGACCTACGACGACGAGGGCTTCGACGCCGACGAGGCGCGCCGGCTGACCGAGGAAGCCGATGCGCGCGGGCGAGGCGGAGGTCATCTACCAGCCGTACCTCTCCGACGGCACCTGGCGCGGGTTCGCCGACTTCCTCGAGCGACAGCCGGACGGCACGTACGAGGCCGTCGACACGAAGCTCGCGCGCTCGGCGAAGCCGGCCCACGTGCTCCAGCTCTGCTTCTACTCCGAGCAGCTCGGGCGGATCCAGGGGCAGCTGCCCGAGTACTTCCACGTCGAGCTCGGCACGGGCGAGCGCGAGACGTTCCGCCTTGCCGACCACATGGCGTACTTCCGCCGCGCGCGCGAGCGGTTCCTCGGCGCGCTCGAGACCGAGCCCGAGACCTACCCGTGGCCGTGCGACCACTGCGGGCTCTGCGACTTCCGCAACCTCTGCAAGCAGCGCCTCCGCGACGACGACAACCTCGTTCTCGTCGCGGGGCTGCGACGGAGCCAGGCCGAAGATCTCGTCGAGCACGGCATCCCCACGCTGGCCGCGCTCGGCACCAAGCCGCCCGGCTTGGAGGTCGACGGCATGCGGTCGGAGACGCTCGCTGGGATCCGCCACCAGGCCGAGCTCCAGCTCCACTTCCGTGAGACCGGCGAGCACCGAGTCGACCACCTGCCCGACGAGGAGGGGAGAGGCTTTCGCCTGCTCCCCGAGCCCGACTTCGGCGACGTCTGGCTCGACCTCGAGGGCCACCCGTTCTACGAGCCCGCGCGGGGGCTCGAGTACCTGTTCGGCTGGTGCTACCGCGACGAGGACGGCTCCGTGCGCTACGAGGCTGCGTGGGCGCGCGACCGCGACGGCGAGTGCGAGATCTTCGAGCGCTTCGTCGACTGGATGGTGGAGCGTCGCCGCCGCTACCCGGGCGCGCACGTCTACCACTACGCGTCGTACGAGCGCTCGGCGCTGCGCCGGCTCATGGGCGAGCACGGGACGCGCGAGGCGGAGGTGGACGACTTCCTGCGCCACGACGTCCTCGTCGACCTCTACCGCGTCGTCAAGCAGGCGCTGCGCGCGTCGGTCGAGAGCTACTCGATCAAGGCGATCGAGGCGCTGTACGGGTTCGTGCGCACGGCCGAGGTCTCGGGCGGCGACGAGTCGACGGTCCTCTTCGAGAAGTGGCTCGAGTCGGCGACGACTCCCTCCTGCGCGGCATCGAGGCGTACAACGAGGAGGACTGCCGCTCGACCGTCGCGCTCCACGAGTGGCTGCTGCACAGCCGTCCGCCGGGTCTTCCGTGGCGCCCGACCGTCGAGCCCGAGGAGCCCGAGGAGGAGATGCCGCACGAGCGTGCGGTGCTTCGCGACGAGTTGCTCGCCCGTTCGGCGGAGGAGGGCGACTCGCCCTGGCTCCTCGCGCAGCTCCTCGACTACCACCGCCGCGAGGCGAAGCCGCAGTGGTGGGAGTGGTTCCTCCACCTCTCACTCGACGAGGAGGAGCTGATCGAGGACACGGACACGATCGGCGGGCTCGAGCTCGTCGGCGACCCCGAGCCCGACAAGAGCTCGTTCGTCTACACGTTCTCGTTCCCCGAGCAGGAGCACAAGATCTCGGGAGACTCGGTGGACCCGGCGACCGAGAAGACGTACACGGTCACGGTCGACGACGAGCATGGGCTCCTCACGCTGCGACGGTCGAAGGACCGTGCCGGCGAGCCGCTGCCGCGAGCGCTCATCCCGGGGCAGCCGATCCACGACAAGGAGCAGCGGGCGGCGCTGTCGCGGCTGGGGCGCGCGTATCTGGACGGCGCCGCCGCGCCGGCGGTGCGCGCCGTTCTCGAGCAGCAACTGCCACGCGCGCGGCTCGACCTGTCTCCGGTCGAGGCCGTCTCGACGATCGAGGACAGCTACCTCTTCGTGCAGGGCCCGCCCGGCTCCGGCAAGACGTGGCAGGGGGCGAAGATGGCCGTCGCACTCATGCGCGACGGGCAAGCGCGTCGGCGTGACGTCGCTGAGCCACAAGGCGATCCACAAGCTCCTCGAGGAGATCGAGCGCGAGGCGCGCGAGCAGGGCTTCGTCGTTCAAGGGCCGGAAGAAGTCGACGGGCGGAAACGCGGAGTCGCGCTTCGAGGGGCGGTTCATCGACTCCGCCGACCACTGGAAGGAACTGCTCGAGGAAGAGCTCCAGCTCGTGGCGGGCACGGCCTGGCTCTTCGCGCGCGAGGACTTCGAGGGCTTCGTCGACACGCTCTTCGTGGACGAGGCCGGCCAGGTGTCGCTGGCCGACGCGATGGCGGTCGGCTCGGTCGCGCGCAACCTTGTCTTCCTCGGCGACCCGAACCAGCTGCCGCAGGTGTCACAGGGTGCGCAGCAGGAGGAGGCGAAGGTGTCGGTGCTGCAGCATCTCCTCGGCGATCACGAGACGGTTCCGCCGGAGCGAGGGATCTTTCTCGAGCACACGTGGCGCTTGCGCCCGGAGATCTGCGCCTTCACCTCCGAGGCGTACTACGAGGGGCGCCTGCAGCCGGCCGAGGTGAGCGCTCGACGGACCCTGGCGGCCGGGGATGGCCTCGTCCTCGATCAGCCCGAGCACGAAGGGCGCAGCCAGTCCTCCTGGGAGGAGGCGGATGCCGTGGCGGCTGCGATCCGCTCACTGCTCGGGACGACGTTCACGGACGACGGCGTCGTGCGCGAGCTCGGCGTCGCCGACTTCCTGGTCGTCGCGCCGTACAACGCGCAGGTGCGGCGCCTGCGGCAGCGTGTTCCGGCCGGCGTTCGTGTCGGAACGGTCGACAAGTTCCAGGGGCAGGAGGCGCCCGTCGTCCTCATCTCGATGGTGAGCTCCACCGCCGAGGACGCGCCGCGCGGGCTCGGCTTCGCCTTCAACCGCCACCGCGTGAACGTCGCGACCTCGCGGGCGCAGTGTCGCGTGGTGCTCGTGTGCGCGCCACGTCTCCTCGACGCCGACTGCAAGACCGTGGCTGACATGCAGCTCGTGAACGCGGTCTGTCGCTTCGCAGAGCTCGCGCGTCCGCTTGACGGCTCGGTCGCATAGCCGTACGATGAACCATACAGCTAAGCGTACGGTATAGCCAAGGCTTCTCGAGACATGCCCAGAATCGTCGCAGCAGAGGACCTCCGCGCCCGCCTCGGTCGGGAGCTCGACGCACTTCGAGAGAGCGAGGAGGCGCTGTACGTCTCCAAGCGCGGTCGGCTAGCTGGCGTTCTGCTCGACGCGGACGTCTATGCGGAGCTGATCGACCGGCTCGACTACCTCGAGGACAGCGTCGCCGCCTTGCAGGCACGAGAGGAGCGCGAGCTCGGCGTGCCGTGGGCTGAGGTACGGGAGTAGAAGCCGGCGCGTACGAGGTCCGGCTCGTTCCCGCCGCGGCGCGGGAGTTTCGCCGACTCCAGGGTTCCGTCCGCGATCGTGTACGGCTCGCGATCGACGGTCTCGCCGAGAACCCGCGACCGGTCGGATGCGCAAAGCTCGCTGGACGGGCCGACTACCGCATTCGGGTTGGCGATCATCGAGTCGTCTACGCCGTCGACGATGCAGCCCGACTCGTGGTCGTCGCTCGCATCGCGCATCGTCGCGAGGTCTACCGGCGTTAACGTAAGGCGGCGCGGCGAATTGCGTGACTCCAGGGCATGACGACTTCCATGCCCGTCAACGTCCGCTGCGCCCTGTGCGGCGCCGACTCCGTCCATCACGTCCTCGCCTCGACGAGCACCTTCGGCCCTCCCGACCTCGACCTCCGTCCGAACGGCCCGGCGCGGTGGGCGCTCCAGTTCCAGGTACAGCGTTGCCCGCGGTGCGGATACTGCGCCGAGCAGATCGGTCAGCGCACGCGCGGCGCCAGACGGGCCGTCTCGTCGATCGTCTACCGCGACGTGCTCAGGAGTGCGCGGATGCCCGAGCTCGCGCGAGAGTACTTCTGTGCGGCGCTCGTCGCCGAAGCGGCCGAGCTGCGTGATGCGTCGGCCTCGCACTTTCTCTCGGCCGCGTGGGCATGCGACGACTCCGGTGCGGCCGAGCAGTCTCGGATCTGTCGTGATCGTGCCGCTGAGATGCTCACCAGGGCAATCGAGTGGGGTGACGTGCCCTCGGAGAGCCCAGTCGTGCACGGTGTCCGTGCAGACATGCTGCGCCGTGCCGGTCGCTACGCCGAGGCGCTGGACGCCCTCGACGCCGTGTACCCGACGGACGCCGACGACGACGAGCCGACCCAGGCGGCGACGGTGCTTGCATACATCCGCGAGCTCGCGGAGGCGGGCGACGACGGTCCGCACTCGAGTCGCCGAGGCGTTCGCCGCGGAAGAATGAGACTCGATGGCACTGGAACGCGAAGACATCATCGATCTCGTTCAGCTCACCGAGCGCCAGCTCGAGGAGCTCCGCGCGTTCCGCGAGGAGTCCGTGCGCCAGACCGAGCTCCTGCGTGAGCTGCTCGCCCGCCTCGAGAGCCTCGAGCGCACACAGTTCTCCTGAAGGGAAGTGAGCATGACGAAACACCGTAATCCACCCATCGAGGTCATCTCCGAGACGAGCCCGAGCGGTGAGATCACATCAGCGCGCATCCGTTTCGGTCCGCACTTCATCGCCCGTGTGCATGACCACGGAGGGAAGGTCACCTTCCAACTCGTGTACACGCATCACGGGTTCGAGGCCGACGCCTCAGAACTGAGCGGCGCGCTCGAGCGAATCATCGACGAGATCCGCGCTTCTCATCCCGAAGCTGTTATCGACTAAGTCAGCCGGCGTGCGTCGTTCGCAAGCTCGAGCGCGCAAGGAAGCGTGCGTGGACGCTGCCGATAAACGCGAACGCAATCGGACCACCCTCGCAGCGCAACCAGGTCGTCGCCGAGCCCGCCTACGGTGAGACGCATGCCCAGGTACGTCGATCGGAGTGGTCGCATCCGCTGGACGCGGATCGTCTACGTGATCGAGCTCAAGAAGGAAGCGTGCGCGGACAGGCGCTCACCGTGCGAAGGAACTCGCTGCGGTCGCACGCCCGTGTACGTTGGCGAGACAGGCCACACCGCCCAGGAGCGGTTCGAGCAGCACAAGCGCGGCTACAAGGCATCCCGATGGCCTCGCCGCTACGGCTGGAGGCTACGGCCAGGACTCACCAGCGATGTCGGCGAGTTCGCCACCAGCGACGAAGCCGAGGCCGCGGAAGCGGCACTCGCGCACAGTCTTGGCAGCTCTGGCGGCGGCAAGGACTACTGCGTCAACGTTGGTCCTCGACGCAAGGCTCGGGCGTAAAGATTCTGTGAATCTGTCGCAAGCCCTCCCCTACGGGGAGCGGCCGAATCGCCCTCTTGACGCGGCGGAGCGACTCGGGCACGGTCGGCCGCCACAGCGCCTGACCGAGCCGCAGTGCCTCCCGGCCGCCCGGCGGTAGGCGATGACAGAAGGAGATGACGTGAGACGACGAGAGCGCACCACTGAGAGCCTGCAGGCGAGCCTGCGGAGCGAGTTCGTCAACCGGCCGCATCGGAGGCCGGGGGCGATCTGCGAAGAAGTCGAAGCCAACAGCGTGCGGCTGGCGCGTGAGGCCCGCCGGGCCGAGCGCGACTGGTGGCGCTCGCGGCGCCGGCCGAGGCGGAGCGCAAGCGCAAGGGCCTGGTCGTGAACGACGGTCTTCGGGAGCTCGAGGGCGATGCGTTCGCCGCGCTCTGCCTGCATGAGGCGGCGCATGCGGCTGTCGCACTCGCGCTGGGCATTGACGTCGACGAGGTGAGCGTCGCGGGAACGCTGCGAGTCGACGCCGCGACGGAGAACCTCTACGGGATCACGGCCGGCTCGGACGTCGCCGCCGGCGGCACGCGAATACCGGACGAGTTCCTCGAGAGCCACCCGCTCGAGGTCCTGGCGGCGATGGCCGCGCCCTCCTGCGTTTCGACCGGAATCGAGGCCATCGATCGTTACGGCGACCTCGAGGCCGGATGGGCCTCCGAACAGGCGAGCGCGCGCAGCGTGGATCCCGACGCGGTCCTCGCGCTCGCACGGATGACCGCCGAGGAGGAGCGCGGCGCGATCCACAAGCTCGCCCGAGCCCTCGAGCGGGACGGCGTCTGGCGTCCAGACGACGCAGCCGGGCCCGCGTAGACGTAAGAACCCCACGCCCCTGGCACGACTCCTCGGGGCACGACGACGAAAGGACGGACACACCCGTGACCGAGAACGAGACACACGAGACCACGCCCGACCGCGACCGACTTCACGTCGCCTTCGTGCTCGACGAGTCGGGCTCGATGCGCCGGCTCGCCCCAGCGGTCGTCGGGGGCTACGACGAGTTCATGGAGGAGCTCCGCGAGGGCGGTGACGACACGTACGTCAGCCTCACCCTCTTCGACACCGAGCTCTTCCTCGCCTACCTCGGCTTCCCACTCGCAGACGTGCAGCCGCTCACGCGCATGCCTGGCTACCGCCCGCGCGGCGGGACGGCGCTCTTCGACGCGATCGCGCACACCGTGCTCGCGACGGACGAGCGGCTCTCGACATCGGGCCTTCAGGACGACAAGGTGATGGTCGTCGTGATGACCGACGGGTACGAGAACGCATCCCGCGAGTACGACGCGAAGGCACTCGCCGCGCTCGTCGCCGAGTACGACGCTCGCCCGAACTGGACCTTCGTCTACCTCGGCGCCATGCACGGCTCGATGAACGAGACTCGCGACCTTGCGGAGCTCATCGCCTTCAAGCGCGGGAACGCCATGCGTTGGCACGCCGACCGCGCGTCCACTCGCAAGACGATGCGCTCGCTCGCCGTCGCCGCCCGACACCGCCGAGCCTCCGCGGCGCTCAAGACCGAGCACCTCTTCGAGGACGCAGGTCAGACGGCGGCGGATTACTTCGACGACCAAGGACGTACTGCCCCGGACGGCGCCCGCGATCGCGGTGCTTCGCCCACAGACGAGCAGGGAACGCTCTTCACAGACGCGTCCTGACTGGGCGTCGACCTCACGCCCCTTGAGAAGGCTGCAGCGGACGCCTGCCAGTGCCGCCGCGGCTGGCCTAGGGTCGGAACTTCGCTACACCACCACCGCCTCGAGCTTCGCCAGCGGTCGTGTCATTCCGAGCGCGCGATACGTCGCGCGTGCGTCTTCGAGAAGCTTTCCAGCCTTACCTGCGTCCCCGGCTTCGCCACGCGCGAGGAGCATGCGCGCGTAGTCCTCCTGCGTATGTCCGAGCCACGGACGAGCACCGATGCGCTGGTTCACAGCAAGCGCATTGGAGAAGTGCCGTTCCGCCTCTCCCCACCGAGCTTCCGTCGCTGACAGAAGTCCGAGATAACGAGCAACCGACCCCAGGTTGATCTCGGGATACGAGGTGCCCACACGATCTGCATACGGAGCAATCAGCTCGTACAAGACGCGGCTGCGCCGGACGTCACCAATGGACGCTGCAGCTTCGGCGAGAAGGCACATGCTGGCGAGCCATTCCTCGTCGACCGGAACGCCGGCGAAATCGTTCTTCGCCAACGTTTCGAATATCGCGCGCGCTTCGTCGTGCCGGCCCAGATCGTCGTAGAACCTCGCCCTGACGCAGTCGAAGATCGGATACGTCCGGTAGTCGAATGCGCCCGCATGCGCCTCGTAAATTTGGGCGAGTTCTTCGAGCCCACCCTGGGCTCTCCGGAGCAGGTAGCTCTGCATCCGGTACGCGATCCGCGCGTTCCAGCGCTGCGCCCGTTCCCCGAGCTCGATCGCTTCCTCGATGAGCTGCTCAGCCTCCTCGAAGTTGCCCGCGAGCAGTGCGAGATGCGCGCGAAGGTTCACGGCGTAGAGCCGCTGTGAAGGCTGGCGGAGCTCCTCCGCGAGCCGCGCCAGCTCCATAACGTCCTCCCTCGCCCGCTCGACCTCGCCCAACTCCAGCCGCGGGCAGGCGCGGCAGAGGTATCCCTCCACGGCGCGTTCGAGCTCTCCCGTGACGGTTGCGACATCGATGAGCTCGGTAGCTAGCGCGATCATGAGGTGGGTGCGAGCAGGCGACATGTGTGCCGGCAGGTACCCGGCAAGGGCATATGCGAGAGTCGGAGGATCCTCTAGCCGGCGGGCCATGGCCAGCGCCTCGTCCGCGATCGCGTGCCTCCGTTCGGCCGGAAAGCGTGCGTCCCGAAGAGGGCCTGCGAGTCGCGCGAGGAGACGGACGCGGAGTGGGCCGTCGCGCGGAGGAAGCGCCTCGAGCGCGCGTTCCAGGAGCGGGATCAGGCGGTCATCGTCGCGCGACACCTCCCATACGATTCGCCCTCCATAGCCGAGAGCCGCGCGGGCGAGCTGCTCTGCGAGGCCACGCTTCTCGGCTAGCTGGGCTGCCTCTGCGAAGCGCCGCTTCGAGGCCGGAGTGTCGCCCGCGCGGGCAAGCGCGTCGCCGATCGCGAGCAGTAGGTCGCACGACAGCACATCATCGACCGAAAGCGTCAACGCCAACTCGTAGAGCCGGACGGCCTCCTCGAAAGCGAGCAGACGTCGCTGCCAGATCTGCGGCGAGGCGCGCGAATTCGACTGCTCGACTCGTCGATTCGGGGCCGGCAGCGACAAGGTGCAGCGCGATCTCCGCCAGATGCGGCTCGAGGTGCGAGGCATGTATGCGGTCGAGCACCGCACCCGCTTCCCGATGATGTTGCATTCGCCGCGCCGTTGTCAGCTCGTCATAGAGCGTGTCACGTATCAGGACGTGCGCGAAACGCAGGCGGGCGGCATCGCCCGGGACGTCGCTGATGATGCGCTCAGCCATCGCTTCGTCCAGTGCGTCGTACAGCGTCTCGTCGGAGTACCCGCTGAGGTGCCGGAGCGCGTCGATTTCGAACTCTCTCCCGAACACCGAGGCGATCGAAAGGAGCTTCCGACACGGTTCGGTGAGGCGTGCCACACGGCTTCCGATCACCTCGCGGATACCGGCTCGGGATCTCCACCGAGTCCTCCGCTACACCGAGTCGCCCCTGCGCGGCGAGCAGACGCACGATCTCGCCGACGAAGAACGGATTTCCTGCGGTCTCGGCGTGAATCTCCGCGACGGCTCGCGCTTCGGGCTCAACGCTCGCGACCATGGATATGTAGTCGGCGATGTCGTCATGACCGAGACCGCCGAGGGATATTCGACTCGTCACCGGTTCACGCACGAGTTCCGACAGGGTCGTTCGGAGCGGGTCTCGCAGAGTGGGATCGACGTCGCGGTAGGCGACGACGACGAGCACTCGTGCGCGGACAAGCTCGCGCGCGAGGAATCGAAGGAGAAGTAACGACGGCTCGTCCGCTGCGTGGAGATCGTCGAAGAACAGGACGAGTGGCTGGTCTCGAGCGATGTTCTTCAAGAGCACCGCGACGGCGTCGAACAGGCGAAGGCGTGCTCCTTCGGAATCGGGCTCGGGAGGCTCGGGAAGATCCGGAAGGAGCTCGCGGAGCTCGGGGAGCAGCTGTGCAACATCCGCTGCGCCAGGACCGAGGTGCGCGCGAAGGAGCTCGTGAGGGCACTCGTGGACGTACGAGCGCAACGCCTGAACCCATGGCCAGTAGGCAGGAGCGCCACCTGCCTCCCAGCAACGCCCTACGAGAACGCGTGCTCTGCGCTGATGCGCGACCCGCAGTGCCTCCTCCGCGAGGCGACTCTTCCCGATGCCTGGCTCGCCTACGAGAAGGACGAGTCGCCCCTGGCCGTGGATCACGTCGTCGAGCCCTGTCCGAAGCGTTTCGAGCTCACGTTCACGCCCGACGAAGGCCCCCGCAGCCGTGAGCGCTCCAACCGCAGGCTCGAGCTCGACTGACGAATCCTGCCGCAAGATCGCCTGCTGCAGCTCCCGCAGTTCCTGCGAAGGCTCGATCCCGAGTTCGTCGGTCAGCGCGTGGCGCGCGTCCTGGTATGTCTCGAGCGCCTCGGCCTGTCGCCCCGAACGGTAGAGGGCGAGCATGAGCTGAGCGCGCAGACGCTCCCTCAAGGGGTGCTCCTGAACGAGCGGTTCGAGCTCCGCCACGAGCGATGCATGGCGACCGGCAGCGAGGTCACCTTCGATCCGCTGCTCGAGGCAGACGAGCACGAGCTCCTGCAGGCGGCGCAATCTCGTTCTGTGCGAACGGCTCGTAGGCGAAGTCCGCAAGCGGTGTCCCCCTCGATAGACGAAGCGCATCGACGAGCTTCCCCTCCGCGACGAGCGATTCGAAGCGCTCGAGGTCGAGCTCGCCCGCCTCGACACGGAGCTCGTAGCCTGGAGCGCGCGTGACGATGCGGTCTCGACCCAGCGCTTTGCGGAGTTGTGAGACGTAGACCTGGAGCGCTTTCTGTGCCGTGCCCGGAGATCGCTCGCCCCACAAGGCCTCGATCAGTCGGTCGCTCGAGAGGACGCGATTCGCGTTGAGCAGGAGAACGGCGAGCAGGGCGCGCTGTTTCGCCGCGCCGACGTCAACTGTGCGGCCGTCGTCGAGTACCTCCAGGGGTCCCAGAATCCGAAACTCCATTGCGCCTCGCGGATGACGCTAACACTGCAGCGATGCAGTGCGAAGAGCGCGCTTTGCCCGCGCTTTACCGCCGTCGCACTGGTCCTTAAGCAACCCCAGCGACTCTCTCCACACACCGACCGCATGGGGCGGCCGGGCGAGTAAAGGAGAAGGAGCCATGACCCCCAAGATCTCACTCATCATCGGGATCGCCGTTACCGCGCTGGCGTTCGGCGTTCCCACCGCGCTCGGCGAAAGGCAGCTCGTGGGGGCGCCCGAGCCGGACGGTGTCGCGTACTTCTACGCCAACGAGCGCGCGACGCTCGCGCAGCAGATTGACTCACCGGCGCGGCAGAGTGACTCATCCGCGACCGCCGCCTTCTTCGCCAACGAGCGCGCGACGCTCGCGCAGCAGATTGACTCACCGGCGCGGCAGAGTGACTCATCCGCGACCGCCGCCTTCTACGCCAACGAGTCGGTGGCGCGCCCGGGTCAGGAAGCCGTGGCCGCCTTCTACGCGAACGAGCGGGCGACGCTCGTGGAGCAGGGGGGCAGAAGCGTCGGCAGCCGCGACCAGGTCCCTCTCGATCCCAACAGCGTGTCCAGCCCGACCGTGACCGCGAGCTCCGGCTCGGAGATCGAGTGGCCGCAGCTCGCAATCGGCTTCGGGCTCGGGATCCTGCTCGTCGCAGGGCTCTGGCTGGCGATGCGGATGACGAAGGGTCGCGCGCTCGCCCACTGATCAGGGTCATCGAGACCCGGTAGCGCCGAGACCGCCCGCGAGGGCGGTCTCGGCGCGATGAAACAGTGGAACACCTAGAGGCTTGATGTGAAATTCGTGCGCGGTCGTGGATGCCGCCTCAGGCACGGCGCCATGCCGTCTCCGCGCCCTCCCGAAGGCGTCCAGCCTGCGCTTCGGACGCGGAGCCGACCTGGCTTGGCCTGAGACGGCCCCACGGGGCGCCCATTTCACATAAAGCCTCTAGCGTTTGGACGGGTTCGGACACTCAGCCCAAGGCCCACGCAGCAGGCACGTCCGAGCCACCCTCCTCGGAAACCCGCGGCCCGAACTGGACGAGAGCGGGATGGGACGCGATCTTCCCCGCGATGAGGGACTCGCCCATTCGGAACGAGGTCGCCTCCGCAAGCAACGCAGGCGGCGCAAACGAGAGGGTGTCGGCGACGTAGGCGAGATCGCCGGCGGAGATCATGCGCATGAGCACGAGGTTGTCGCACTGCGAGACGACGAGCTCGTTGACACGGTGCGGACGCTGGGTCGAGACGAGCAGGTACAGCCCGAACTTCCGCCCCTCGGCGGCGATCCGAGCGGCGTACTCCGTCGCCAGCGCGGCTACCTCACCGCCCGGCTCGCGTGGACAGACGTTGTGCGCCTCGTCGATGACTATCAGGACGGGCTCGCGCTCGGACCGGCGCCTCCACAGTGCAGCGAGGACGCTCTCCGCCGCAACCGCCTTCTCGCCACCCGTACCGAGTGACCCGAGGTCGACCACGACCGCGCGTGGTCCTCCGGGCGCCACGAGGTCCTGCACGGATCCCGTATCGCCTGTCGACCACACCTGCCACCGGTCGATTCCGAGGTTGCGGAGACGGCCGCCGAGCGCCCGCAGATCCGGCCTCTCGGCCTCGAGCAATCGGGCCGCAATCTCTCGCGCGCTCCCGCCGGACTGCTCCAAACCAGTCTCGATCAGATCGACGAGCGCCCCGTACTCCTCGCGATCTCGGATCGGGTCGAGCTGTAGCACCGCGGCCTGCTCTTCGGCGTCGCAGTCGGTGAAGCGAACGTGGAGGCGCTCCGACCCCTCCCGATTGCCACTGCGCACCACCAGTTCCGATGTTGCGTCTCGGTAGCGCGATGCATCGTCGGCATCGACGCCGTCACGCACCTCGTGGAGGCGGACGAAGTCCGAGTTCGGATCGAGGACGACCAGGCGAAGTGTCGTCTGGAGTAGCAGCTGCTCGAGGATCGTCCCGAGCGCGTAGGTCTTCCCCGACCCCGACTGGCCGCACAGGAACGTGTGCCGGTCGAAGCCGCCAGCGTCGAGCGAGAAGCGCACTGTGGGCAGGAGACGGAGCGCACCGACGTCGAGCGAGGCCCGCGTCGGCCGCGTGCGGTCGAGCCAGCTCGCGACCGCCGACGCGTCCGCTGGCGCGACGGCCTGCTCGTGGAATGGGCGGCCGCTTCCCTCGAGGAGGATGCCGTGGCCACGAGCGAGTGCGATTCGCGTTCGCGACGGGTCCGCGACTCTCGCGGCGAGGGCCGCTTCGAGCTCGGCGCCTTCGACCCAGGAGAGGTCGACTGCGTGAACCTGCCCGAGCCGCCCCTCGATGGAAACGTAGCCTCCGGGCTGGAGCTCGAGGTCGTGCACTGAGCACTGGAACGTGAAGCGCCTGCCGTCGACCGATGATGCGGTCGCGACGACTGAGGCCTCGAGCTCATGGCGGGGCGGGTCGGTCATGGTGGTTGTAGCGATTGGGGCTATGTGGCGGCCCAATCTACGACGGCCTCGCATGGCAGCCGGCTGGAAGTGGAGCGTTCGGGGTCAAATCTATGCGATACGGGGCCGATCTCGAGTGCCGCGGGTAGGCCTGCTCGATGGGAGCGCGAGCGCGGCGGCGCGGGGGATGAACTATCCGCCGAACCCCCTCTTGAGGGGTTCTGCCGAGCGACGAGAGACACCACACTGGTGCTCAGACGCGACGGTTTCCCGACGCCGGCGCGACGGGAAGCATTCCACCATGCTGGCAGCCGCGATATCTCAGGCCGACTTCGAGGTGATGCAGTCGCTCGCGCGGGCCCTTCGGGTTCACGTCGACGCCCTCCCGGATGGGCCCGAGATCGTCGGAGCGATTCGCGCAGAGGTAGGACCGGCGGCTCATCCTCCGGAACCTCCGCCGAGGAACGGCAAGCTCATGGCCGTCGTCCTCGAACTGCTGCGTTCCCCTGAGCTGTCGCCGGAACAGACGGTCGAACTTCAGAAGAGCTTCTTCGGGGCGGAGTAGAGGGGCCGCGCCCGCGCAGCCTGCTACGCGCCCCTCGTCGCCGCGAGATCCTCCAGCTCTTGGCGATCGATCAGCTCTGCGGGTATGACAGCGACCCGGCAACGGGTCCGCGCGTTAAGAGTGGCTGTGCGCTTGCCGCCTTCGAGCGCGGCCCGCTCTCCAACGATCGCACCAGGCCCGATCTCTGCGACCTCTTCTCCGTCGACGACGACCACCAGCACGCCGTCGACGAGCAGGTAGAGCTCCGCCCCCGGCTGGCCTTGCTCGACGAGCGTGTCGCCCACCTCGAGGTCTCGACGCTCGGACAGACTCTTACCGGCCATCAGCTCACGCGAGAGCTCGCGTTCGAGCGCAGTCTCCGCGGTGGTCACGAACGCCTCGGACTCTTCGTCACCCCACGGTGTGTTCTCGCCGTGCGCTTCCCGGTACCAGGCCTTGAAGTCGACCGTGCCCGACTTCTCGACGAGGTTCCCCTCCCTGTCGTAGATCCAGTGCCGTGGGAACGGGCTCGCCCCGACCACTTCGTGGAAGGAGGAACCGTCGGCGCGAATCGTCAACGAGAGCGTGGTCCAGGCAGTAGCAGACTGGATCCGGAAGAACGGTCTCCCACTGACGCGCCTCGGCGCCGGAAATCCGGCGCGGCCGCCGACCGTCTGGACGAACCGGACGGCATCGTCGTGTGCCTCGGGGGTCGGGCGCAGGATGTCGAACGCAACACCGGGGACGATGATGTTCTTCGGTCCGAGCGAGAACGTCGTCGACCCAACGAGCCCGCCGCCCCCGTGACCGTGGCCGACGATCTTCCCGTCGTCGACCTCGATCCAGGCTTTCAGGTGATTTGCCTCACGAAAGCGGTCGGCATCTCTCAGCCGCTCGAGGTCGCCCTCCTTCAGCGTGTCGGGCGGTGGCTCGTCGTAGTGGCCGATGCCGAGCTCGAACGGGAGTTTCGGCATCCCCTCGATCGCCTCCGACGGAATCCACGAGATCGCCGTAACTGAAGACTCGAACCGCATCGCTGCCTCCTCGTCGTTGGACCCATCACGCTAGAGCACTCGGATACGGCTTGGAAGGCATGGCCATGAAGACGCGGCCGTCCGGCGGAGATCTAGCGCCGAGTCTCGATGCCTTTGTACGGGTCGTATCTCGTTCGGGGACACGCGCCCCACAGCCCGAGGTTGTTCGACTTCGCCCGCTTCGCAAGCGCCTCAAGACGGTTCGCGTACTGCCCTCTGCGACCCTCGTAGAAGTACGGGGCCGCCGCCCCGACCGCCACGAGTCGGAGGTTGACGTTCACGCCGTCCTCACGCACGACGTATCGCAGGAGTCGCCCGAAGTCGTCGACGCGATCGGTCGCGGGCTTCCACCGTGAGCCGTACCCGAGTCCCCGGTGGAAGGAGCCGCTTCGTCGTGGCTGACGCCTGCGGCCCATAGCACTCGGCCCCGAAGAAGACCTCGGGCGTGTCGATCTGGACGAGGCGCACTTTCTGGCCGTTCCGCGAGCACGACCGTGTCGCCGTCGGTGACGTGATCGATCCGGTAGACGGTCTGCCCGGCGGACACGGGCCCGCCGTCCGCGGTACTCGCCGCCAGCAGTCCGAGGAGGAGTGCGATTCCGGCGAGACTGGCCAGAGGCTTGATGTGAAATGGGCGCCATTTCACATCAAGCCTCTGGCCGCCCCGACACACTGCGACTGCTTCCACTTGCTGCTCGGCGGTTGCCGCCTCGGAACCGGCCCACCATCCTGGCGCATCCTCGGCGACGTGCTCGGAGAACGCAACCGCTGTGCGCTGCGTCCCTGAACCGCCTCGCTGCGCTGACGGTCGCCGCGCCACCTCATGAAAGCCCGTCTGTACACTCCCGCGCCGGGTCCCTCACACGGGACCAGTTCGGACCTCTACGGGCGGGCGGGGAGGTACTTCTAGATGAGTCGTGGCTTGCGTGTCGTGGCGTGGGTGGCCGCGCTGCTGTACGTCGTCGTCGGCCTGCTCGAGCTGATCCTCGCGGATGGCTCGTTGGTGCATCGGGTGACATTCGCCGTCGTCCTGGGCCTCTTTGCAGTACTGGTGTTGGTGGGCGTCAGGCTGATCGGCGATCGGCCCTGGATCGGGGCTGCAATGGCATCGGTGGGCGCGATCGCCGGAGGGCTCGCTCTGTTCTGGACCATCGCAGCGGTGCTGCTGGCGATCGCGATCGTCACTCTCTCGGTGCTCGCCGCTCGACGAGCCTCGGAGCCCAGCGCCCAACCAGCGTAATCTCGACAAGCTGAGGAGCTGGAGATCGGCTCGGCCAGGCGAAACTGACCGTCCTTCAGCCGCTCGCCACAAGGTTGACAAGCGCTGTCTCAACGTGTTTGAGTCCTCGCGCTCATGAGAACGACTCGGGCCGGACGTGCATGGCTGGGGCTCGTCGTGGTCGCTGTCGCACTCTGCGCCGCATCCGCCTCTGCAGCTCCCACCGCAGCGAATCTCCGGGTCGAGATACTTCTCGGCACAGGCCCGGTCACGGAGCAGCCGCCGACCGTCGCGAACGGCAGAACCGTAACGGTCGCCGGTCTGAACTTCGTCGCCGGCTTCTCAGTGGTCAATGCGGGCCCCGACGCTGCGACGGTCAAGATTCAATTCGACCTTTCCTCCGGTCTGCGGTGGGGTGCTGACGCACCCGACCCGTCCGAGGACTGCACCGCTGGCGAGACGGCGACGGTGTGCGATGCCGCCCTCGGCACCGCGCTGACGAACACCCACGCGGAATTGGGCTGGAACGTCGTCGCCGACAACGTCGGGACGTACACGTTGAAGGTGCAGGTCGTCGAGTCCTCGACGCCCGATCCGGACACAGCCAACAATGCGTCAACGGTCACTGTCGTCGTGACGCAACCCACGGGTGGAGGTTCGGGTGGGGGTTCTGGTGGAGGTTCGGCCCCCGCTGCCGTCACGGCAAGCGCCGTCAAAGTCTCCCCGACCAAGCCGAAGGCGGGCTCGAGCGTCGTCGCTTCGGTACGTGTGACGAAGGGCGGATCGCCCGTCAAGCCGACGCGGATCGTGTGTTCCGCCACGATCGGGAAGACGAAGATCAAAGGTGCCGCGAAGTCCTCAAGTGGTGTGGCCTCGTGCCTCTTCAAGACGCCGAAGAGCGGAAAGGGCAAGGGGATGCTCGGGTCGGTCTCGTTCAAAGCGGGCGGAAAGAGCTTCACGAAGAGGTTCACGACAAGGCTCGGCTAGCCGACGGGGCGACGAACTGGAAGGCCGTGCCTCGGCGCGGTCTTCCAGTCTCTCTTGGGACATCGAACCGAGAGGAATTGCCTCGCTCTGGCTGCGACGTTGCGTATGGCACGAACAGCAGCCAGAATCACGGGGAGGAACACGCATGCAACCTTGTTCTCGTCAGCACAGAATCGCCCGGGCGATCCCTGTTGTCTCGGTCGCAGCAGCTCTGCTGGTCATCTGTTGCAGCAGCACCTCGATTGCCGCTCCGGCGCCCTTCTCGTCGAAGCAGTCGAATCCGAAGCTTGCCGGCACTTGGTCAGGGCGATACAGCGGCGCTGCATCGGGCACCTTCACGCTTCGCTGGACGCAATCGGGCTCGAGCTTGCGCGGATCGATCAAGCTCTCGAACCCACCCGGTAGGTATCCGATTACGGGCACCGTGCGCGGCAGCAAGATTTCATTTGGGGCCGTCGGTGTCGGCGCGACCTATACGGGCACGGTCTCGGGCTCGGGCAGGACGATGTCTGGCCGCTGGAAGAGCGCAAATCGCGGCGGCACCTGGAGCGCTCGCAAGACCTCCTGACGGGCGTGGGCCGCTTCGAGGCGGCCCACGCAGATTCCCAGAGAAAGCGCTTGTCGCTAGACAAGCTCCTTCCAAAACAGCTTCACGTCCTCTGCCGGGAACGTCTCGGTCTCGAACACCTCGAGCTTCGCGATCTTGCCGAGGACACGGAACGCCGTCTCGAGATCCGGATACTCGAAGATGCCGAGGTACTCCCACGGGCCCATGACGGCGAGGAAGCGCTCGACAGTCCCACCCTCGACCTCGACGATCTTGTGGATCTTCTCGAAGTACTCGGGGGTCTTCTCAACGTGCTCCCGCGCGATTGGCGCGAGCCTGAAGAGCCCGACATAAGTGAACATATGAACCTCCGATTCTCAGGGGCATCGTGTAGAGCCCCATCGACAGCCAGTGTCTCCCCGCACGGCGACCGCGGCATCAGTAGAAACCGGCAATCGGCGCGCTGCGTCGAGATGCTTCGGTACGGGGATGGCGAAACGTCAGCCCGGTGCACCGCTCGCCGGGTCCTGCGCCAGAACCGACCGTCGAAGCAGCAGCACCGAAACGGCCGCGTACCAGAGCCCGATGAGTGGCCCGAGATCGACGGCGCTGTCGCTGGGCGGCTCAGGAAAGGTCGCGAAGTTCACGGCGTAGACCGCGATCGCTATGAGCATTCCCGCACCGCCGACGACCGGCCCGAAACCAGGACGCCTCAGCATGGCGAGCCCGAAGAGGAACGTTCCGAGGCAGATGAACGTGTCCCACGCGAGATCGAGCCCGAAGTGGACGTGGTCGAAGACGCGCTCGGTTGACGCGTCGACCCCGGGAGCCTGCTCCTCGGCATCGTCCAGCGCGATCTGGACCAGCAGCATCGCGACCACGAGGGCACCGGCGGCGACGTTCGCGATCGCGGCCAGGAATCCGGCGATCGTCTCCCGTCGCCAGGCAAGCACGCGGTACAGACCGACACTCGCACAACCGACGAGGGGGCCGAACATGCTCGCTACGACAGCGCCGACCTTGTTCGACGGCAGTACGGAGACGAGCAGTGCGTACGCCGCCACCGCCGCCAGCCCGGTGACCGCCGCGATCAGCCTCCAACGCAAGATGGGTTCCGGCGCAGGCATCCTCGACTCCCTATACGGCACTGACCGCTCAGCCGGTTCTCATAGCGGAGTATGGACGACCGTCCAGGTTCGTCCACACGGCCGCTCTAATCAGGTGTCCGGCGTGTCCCCTGAGAGCCCGCTAAGCGTCGACGCGAGGTTCCGCGAGAACGGGGACGGCGACGAAGCGCGCCCCTCTCCATGAGACCGTGTCGGGTCCCGAGGATGGTGATCTCGCTGGACTTCGACCCGTAGGAGGCCAGGTAGTCGACGGCCGCCTGCAATGGGCTGCTCGACAGCTGGGTCGACACGATGCGACGCCCTGACCGAATCTCGAATTTACGGCTCATCGAAGAGTAGGACGCGCTTGGAGGCGAAAACTTGCGCGCATCCTTGCGCGACGACCATCAAGCAAGCCCTGCAGGTGGATGGGCATTCGTCTGTTCCGCAGTGGTCCTACGACTGCGAGTCTCGGCTCGAATCGACCCGCGCCTGCAGGTGCGTGCCGTAGCCGATGACGAAGCAGAGTAGGAGGACTGCCAGTGCCGCAACTGGCCAGATCATGCGTCTGTCATCGACGCCCGCTCGAGCGTTGACCATCCCTCGACCGCGTGCTTCGGGTTAGCCTCCGCGCCGTGAAGATCCGCGCCGCAGTCCTCGAGGAGTTCGGCCAGCCGCTCGTCGTCCAGGAGCTCGAGCTCGCGGAGCCGAAGGACGGCGAGGTGCTCGTCCGGCTCGTGGCGTGCGGCGTCTGCCACACCGATCTCTACACCGCTTCCGGTGCTGACCCGAGCGGCTACAAACCGTGCGTGCTCGGGCACGAGGGGGCGGGAGTCGTGGAGCGCGTAGGAGCGGGCGTCACTCTCGTTGCGCCCGGAGATCACGTCATCACGCTGTTCGCACCGGAATGCGGTGAGTGCGCTCACTGCCGGAGCGGACGGACGAACCGCTGCACGGCGATCCGGGACCAGCAAGGGCTGGGTTATCTGCCGGACGGCACCACGAGGCTCTCGCGCGACGGCGAGCCGATGCGGCATTTCATGGGGACGTCGACGTTCGCCGAGTACACGGTCATGCCGGAGATCGCGCTGGCGAAGGTCTCCACGGAGGCGTCGCTCGAGGGTTGTGCCCCGTTCGCCTGCGGGCTCGCGACCGGGATCGGTGCCGCCCTGTACACGGCCGACGTCAGGGCCGGGTCGACGTGCGCCGTGTTCGGCTGCGGGCTCGTGGGGCTCGGCGCGGTCATCGGCTGCAGGCTCGCCGGCGCCGAGCGGATCATCGCGATCGATCTGTCGGAGGGTCGTCTCCAGAGCGCGCGTCACCACGGCGCGACGGACACGCGTATCGCCGCCGAGGACACGGTCGACTGGATCCGTGAGCAGACCGGGGGATTCGGCGCGGACTACACCTTCGAGGCGACCGGCAACGTGCAGGTAATGCGTCAGGCCGTCGAGGCGGCGCGGGAAGCGTGGGGTCTCGCGACGATGATCGGCGTGGCCGGCAAGGGCGAGACGCTCGACATCGTCCCGCGACTCCTCATCACGGGCCGGCGCGTCACGGGCTCGTCGTTCGGAGGCGTGAAGGGCAGGACGCAGGTGCCGGAGCTCGTCGATCGCTGGCTCGCTGGTGAGATCGACGTCGAGTCACTGCTCAGTCATCGCCTGACGCTCGACGAGGTGAACCGCGGGTTCGAGCTGATGGAGGCTCAGGACGGCATCCGCAGCGTGATCACGTTCCCTTCGTAGTTGCGCCGCGAGCGAGCCGCATCTACCCTGACGCGCGACGTGCGGCCGCTCACACGCCACTGGTTCATCGTCGCGATCGCGGTCGCCGTCGTCGCCCTTCCGACCGTGGCCTCGGGCGCGCTCTCCGCACCGAGCGCCAACACGGCGACCTTCCAGGACTCGACAGGCGAGGACCCGGCAGCTCCGGACATCTCGACGATCGTCGTCTCGAACGACGATGCGGGCGTCATCACTTTCAGGATCAACGTCGCGAACAGACCGCAGCTGACGCGCGACCTCGCGGTCGTGATGTTCATCGACTCCGACGCCAACCAGGGAACCGGCGACCCCGAGAACCTGGGGGCGGACTTCATCCTCCAGTACATCCTCGGCGAGGCCATCCTCTTCCGCTGGAACGGGACCGACGACTACGCCCTCAGCGCGACGCAGTCGTCGCTCACGAGCTCGTGGTCGAGCGGAGCCACGTTCCGCATCAACGCCGCCGACCTGGCTAACACCCGTCGGATGTCGTTCGATGCACTCGCCATCTCGGGCATTGTGTTCGACGAGACGACGGGTGCCATCGACCTCACCAACGCCAAGCGTGACTTTGCACCGACGATCGGCTTCTACACGTACGAGGTCAAGATCACGCCGCCGACGCTCGTCGTGAAGAGCCTGACGCCGACCCCCACGACCCCGATTGCAGGACGCACGTTCACGCTCCGGCTCGTCGCGGCGCGCTCCGACACGGGTGCGGTCGTGCAGAACGGCCGGGTCACGTGCGTCGGGCGCATCGGCAACGCGCGGCTCAGGGCTCAGGTTCAGCGCGTGCAGGGCGGGGCGGCGACCTGCACGTGGACCATCCCGATCGCCGCGAAGGGCAAGACGTTCCGCGGATCGGTGGCGGTCGTGTTCGAGGGCCTGAGGGTCGCTCAGGGTTACTCGGCGAAGGTTCGCTAAGCACCCGCCGCCTGTGCGACGCCTAGCGCTCCTCGTCTTCCTTCTCGCAGCCGTCGCCAGCACCGGGACGGCCTCCGGCTCGCTCGACCGCACGCCGCGCGAGGTCGTCGAGCAGGCGCTCCTGAAGGTACGCCCGCGCCCGACCTCCGGGCGTCACGAGGAATCCGGAGCAACCGCGTGCGCGTCATCGTCGACCCTCGACGATCCGCCGCTCGCCGCCGCGACGTTCGCGCGTCGCCTTCCCGGGCTCGGCGGCGACGTCAGGCTCAACCTCGAAGTCGGCGTTCTCGCGCTCGTACCTGGGCAGCCTCGAGGCGGCGCAGGCCAAGGCGATCGCAAGCATTCGTGAGGAGATCCCCGAGGCGAGAGTGAGCCGTCGCTACCAGGTGCTCGTGAACGGGTTCGCGGTCAGCGTGCCGTACGTGCGCCTGCCGGATCTCCTCGAGGCGGAGGCGGTCAACCGCGTGTACCCGAGCTACAGGTATCGCCTGAGTCTCAATCGCGGGCCGGCAGTTCTCGGCGGTCCAGCGTTCTCCGCGCTGACCGGCGCGCGCGGAGACGGCGTCAAGGTGGCAGTCGTCGACGACGGCGTCGACCACGAGCATCCGTTCCTCGATCCGACCGGCTTCTCGTACCCACCGGGCTTCCCGAAGGCGGGCGTCTGGGCTCGACCACGCCGAAGGTCATCGTCGCCCGCGGTTTCGCGGGGCCGGGCGCATCGGGCGCACCGCTCGACCGCGACCGATCCTTCCACGCAACGCACGTCGCAGGCGTGATCGCCGGGGTCAAGACGGACGTCGAGGCCGGGAGGACCGGCTTCTGCGTCGAGGCCTCGGGGCGGATGCCATCCCGCCGTCGACGATCTCGAGGGAGTTGCTCCGCGTGCCTACATCGGGAACTACCGCGTGTTCAACGTCCCGGCGCCCGCGCCGCTCGGCGGGTGCTGCTCCGCGAACAGCCCCGAGATCGTCGCCGCGTTCGAGGCCGCCGTGCGCGACGGGATGGACATCATCAACTTCTCTGGCGGCGGGCCGCAGGCCGATCCGCGCACCGACGTTCTCATCGAGGCCGTGGCGAACGTCGTTCGCGCCGGCGTCGTGCCGATCATCTCGGCCGGCAACGACCGCGACTTCTTCGGCCTCGGGACCGCGGGATCGCCCGCGACCGCCCCCGACGCGATCAGCGTCGGCGCCGTCGCGAACGCGCACGTCTTCGGATCGTCGATAGCGGTCGTGTCGCCCGGAGGCGTCGGACGCATGCCGTTCGCTCCAGTCGGACACCATCCCGCCGTCGTGGATCTCGACCGACCAGCGGCTCGTCGACGTCGGATCGATCTCGGGTGTGAACCGGCAGCTGTGCGACGAGCGCTCCGGCAGGATCGCTGCGCGGCGCCATCGCCCTCGTCAACCGGGGCGGGTGCCCGTACGCGACGAAGGCCGTCCGTGCGCGCGAGCCGCCGGAGCGATCGGCCTGGTGATCGCCGAGAACCGGCCGGGCGATCCGACGTTCGCGTTCTTCTCCGCGCTCTCGGGCGGGACGATCTCCGACCTCGACGGCGCGCGGATTCGTGCGGCCGCCGCCGGCCGGGGCGGCGCGGTGACGGTCCGCTTCACGCGCGACATACTCGAGGTGCCGACGACGTGGGCGGGTGTGCCGACGAGCTTCTCAGCGGGCGGGCCTGACGCCGTTCGGCCACGCGCTCAAGCCCGACGTGATGGCGCCTGGCGCGCAGATCCTCTCGTCGACGCTTCCCGAGTTCGCGGGCGACGACTACGCGGTCCTCGACGGGACGAGCTTCTCGGCGCCGCACATCGCGGGTGCCGCGGCGCTTCTCACGCAGCGCCACCCGTCCTGGACGCCGCAGCAGATGAAGTCGGCGCTCATGTCGACCGCGGGCCCGTCGTTCGCCGACACCTCGCTCACGCAGGAGGCGTCGGTCATCGTCCAGGGCGCCGGGACTCGTGCGCGTCCGTCGGCCGACAGGCCGCTCATCTTCACCGATCCGCAGTCGCTGTCGTTCGGCTACCTCGTCGCGGGCGGCGGCGCGAACTCGAAGTCGATCCCCGTCACGATCTCCGACGCGGGCGACGGCGCCGGCACGTGGACCGTCGAGGTTCAGCCGCAGGTCGCGTCGGCGGGCGCGACCGTCGAGGCCGCACCCGTGACGATCGCGCCCGGCGGATCGGCGGTCGATGCAGATCGTCGCGCGGGCGTCTGCCGGGGCGGTGCAGGGGGACAACTTCGGATTCGTCGTCCTTGCGCAGAGGGAGCGACGTGCGGCGGATCCCGTACGCGTTCTCCGTCTCGCGCTCGTCGCTCGACGGCGCCCCGGTGACGGCGCTCAAGACGCTTCAGTGCGGGGACACGCGCACCGGCGAGGATCGCGCGCGCGTCTACCGCTGGCCGACGTCGCCGTTCTCGATCCTCGGGATCTTCGGCGTCGACCCGTCGGTGAACGACGACGGCAAGGAGAAGATCTACTCGCTCGACATCGCGAAGCAGGCGGTCAACGCCGGCGTCGTCGTCGTGAAACCCGGACGAAGCTGGACGCCGTCGTATCACCGCTCTTCTGAGCTCGAACCAGCCCATCCACCCGTGGTTCATGGGCTCGCTCGACGAGAACGACGTGCTCGGGTACGCCGGCATCCCGGTGAACGTCAACGGCCAGCTGCCCGACTTCCTGTACTCGATCGGCGCCGCCGGTGGCGTGTTCCTTCCGCCCGGCCGCTACTACGTCTCGGTCGACTCCGGTCGCGACCTCTTCACCGGGCGCTCGCTCGCCGGCCGGTACACGCTGCGCTCGTGGGTGAACGACGTGAGGCCGCCGACGGTGCGCGTCATCACGAAGACACTGTCGAGCGGGCGACCGACGATCGTCGCGAAGATCACCGACGCGAAGTCCGGCGTCGATCCGCACTCGCTCCAGCTCTTCTTCGGCCCGGCGGCGCGCCAGTCGACCGTCGGTGCGCACGCTCTTCGATCCGGCAGACGGGGATCGCCGCCTTCTCGATTCCGCGCGAGGCGCTCCCGCTCGGGGCCGGGACGCAGTTCATGCAGGTCGTCGCATCCGACTACCAGGAGTCGAAGAACATCAACACGGAGTCCGACAGCCCGCTCCCGAACACGCGCTTCCAGGGGATCCGCGCCGAGGCCGTGCCGCGGCCGACGGTCACGTGGATCACGCCCGAGAAGGGCAGGTGCCTCGCCGCGCGGCAGCGCCTGCTCGTGGTCGCGAACGACAACGTGCAGATCTCGTCCGTCGGCTTCTTCGACGGCAACCGCGCAGATCGGCCGCGTCCGCAAGAACGTCGCCGGGCTCTACGAGATGACGTGGCGCACGAGCGGCAAGCGCAAGGGCGCGCACGTGCTCACGGCCGTCGCCTCGGACGTCCGCGGGCGCGAGGCCGAGGCGACTCAGACCGTCCGCATCTGCAAGTGATCGCGGCGACGCGGTTCGGCAAGCCGCTTCCCGACGGCGGCACGATCGGCGTGGCCGCGGCGGCGAGCCCCTACGACAGCCGCTCGGACGTCCTGCGCGGCGTCGAGTGGTGGGAGGCGCGCGGCTACCAGGGTGAAGCTCGCCGAGGGCGTCTGGGATCGCGACGACTACGTCGCGGGCGACGCGCACAGCAGCGCGGGGAGGACCTCAACGCGCTCTTCGCCGATCCCGAGGTCGACGTCGTCCAGGCGCTGCAGGGCGGGTTCGGCTCCGCGCAGGCGATTCCGTACCTCGACTTCGACCTCATCGCCGAGAACCCGAAGCCGCTCGTCGGCTACTCGGACCTCACGGCGCTGCACGTCGCGATTCGACAGCGCGCCGGCGTCGCGACGATCTACGGCAACGGCCTCATGGGCGTCGGCGCGATCGAGACGACGTCGTTCACGAAGGAGCGGCTGCTCGACGTGCTGCGGACGGGCGGCGCGGGCGAGGTGCCGCACGACCCGGACGACCCGTGGGTGCGCACGATCCACGGCGGGACGCGTCACCGCGCCGCTCGTCGGCGGGTGCCTCTGGCTCCTCATGCAGACGATGGGCACGCCGTGGGAGATCGAGCTCGACGGCGCGATCCTCTTCTTCGAGGACACGCACACGCCGCCGTACTACCTCGACGGCCAGCTCGTCCAGCTCGCGCATGCGGGCAAGCTCGAGCAGGTCGCGGGCGTCGTCGTCGGGCAGATGGAGAAGTCGGACTACGGCGACCTGCGGCCCGTCTCGGACTGGGCGCGCTCGCGCACGATCGAGGACGTCCTCGAGGAGCGCCTCGGGTCGCTCGGCGTCCCCGCGATCTACGGGCTCCCGCTCGGGCACACGAAGCACCTCGCGGCGCTTCCGCTCGGCGTCACGTGCACGCTCGACGCCGACGCGAAGACGCTCACGGTCGACGAGCCGGCTCTTCGCTAGCCGGCTCGTCCTCCTCCTCGTGGTGGACGAAGAGGCCGCGCACGACGCCGATGCAGCTGCGCTCGCAGCGGCGGCCCGGGCGGGCCCGGCGGCTGTGACCACGCGTACGCGAACTCGGCGCCGAGGAGCAGGATCCACGCGACGACGTAGACGAAGAAGAGGAACGTCATCACGCCGGCGAGCGACCCGTAGATGAGGTTGTAGCGCGAGAAGTCGGAGAAGACGATCGCGAGGACCTTCGTCGAGCCCCAGACGCCGACGGCGGTGAGGATCGCGCCCGGCGAGCGCACCGCGGCGGCGGAGCTTGCGTGCCGGAACGAAGCGGTAGAGCAGCAGCACGGTGACGGCGATCGCGACGAGCTGCACGCCGTCGCGGAGGAGCAGGCCCGACGGCGTCGCGATGCCGGCCCACTCCGTGAAGCGGTCGACGAGCTCGCTGAAGAACGCGCCGAACGCCGAGAGCCCGACGATGAGGATCACGAGGACGTCCGGCCGCCGCGACGAGGACGAAGTCGACGAGCTTCGCGCGCACCGCCGGCCGGCCGCGGTCGACCTTCATCGCAGCCTCGAGGCCGAGCCGGATCGACGCCATCATCCCCGACGCTCCCCAGAGCAGCGCGACGAGCGAGATGAGCCCGATCGCCGAGAGCGGCGTCGCGATCTGCTCGATCGACCGTCTGGATGTTCCCCTGGCCCGACTCGCGAGACGGGGAGGATGTCGACCAGCTCGTCGATGACCTGCTGGCGGAGCTCGTCGTCCTGGAGCACGAGCCCGAAGACCGAGACGAGGGCGATCGTCAGCGGGAAGAGCGAGAAGAGCACGCGGTAGGCGATCGCCGCCGCGTACTGCGTGCAGCGATCCGTGAACATGTCCTCGATCGCGCGCGGAAGCGCTCGCGCGATCCCGCGCACGACGCCGCCGAGGTGGTCGAGGGGCCGCCGTGCGAGTCGCTCGACCCTCCCTGGGGCCTCGGCGGCGGGGTCGCTCATCCAGCGTGAGTGTACGGAGCGGCGCTGCGAGTCCGGACGGTCCGTCCGCGAGGGGCGCGGCCAGTGCGGTGGAGGACGTACGCCGTGACGGCTCGCGCTTGCCCTTCACGCGCATGGCGGGACGGCCTCGACGATCGCGCGCGGCGCCGAGCGCACGGAACGTCGCCTCGCGCGATGAGCACCCCGCCGACCGGCGCCGCGGCCTGGAGCCGCGCGGCGAGGTTCACGACGTCGCCGACGATCCCGTGCTTGCGATGGCCGCGCGTCGCTCCGACGAGCCCGGTGTGCACCTCGCCGCTCGAGACGCCGACGCGGAACTGCGGCCAGTCCGGCTCGTCCGCCGCGCGCGGTGCGCGACGCGCTGGAGCACGAGCGCCGCACGCGCCGCGCGATACGCGTGATCCGCACGCGCGGCGTCCTTGCCGAAGATGACCATCAGCTCGTCGCCCACGATCTGGTGGACCTCGCCGCCGGCTCGCTCCACGAGCGGGATGATCGCGCCCGAAGTACGCGTTCAGCATCGCGGCGACCTCGTCGGCGTCGTGCCGCTCGGTGAAGGCCGTGTAGCCGGCGAGGTCGGCGAAGACGACGCTCACCTCGCGAGCGCCCGCGAGCGTCTCGTCGAGGTAGAGCGCGCTGAACCGCTCCTCGTGCCACTCCGCTCGCGCGACGAACGCGATCAGCAGGAACGAGCCGAGCATCAGCACGTGCCACTCCCACCACGAGACCTGCCAGTTCCGCGCCCACGCGATCACGACCATCGCCTCGGCGAGCAGCACGAAGGCGAGCGCGAAGGCGAGCACGAACCGCTCCTGCCGCCGGCGATGGAGGCGGAGGAAGCCGAAGGCGGCGACCCCGAACAGCGCGACGCCGAGCGCCGCGAGGATGAGCTGCCAGCCGTCGAGCTCCTCGGCGGCGAGCGGGTCGTCGAGCGGCGGGAGCTCGGCGAGCGAGACGACCGCCCAGGCGACGACGAGCGCCGCGAGCGACGACGAGGAGCGCGGGCGCCGCGCGCAGGACGCATCCGCCCGCTCGCTGCTCGAGCTCGAGCGACGACGCGGCGGCGAAGAGCGCCGGCGAGCACGAGGCCGACCGGCGTCGCGAGCTCGAAGCCCGCGTTCGACCCGAGAAGCACGCCGGGCGTCGCGAGTGCGTGCAGCCCGAGGAACGCGGCGCTCACGACGAACGCGAGCGAGATGAGGAGCAGGCGGGCATCGCTCCGTCGCCGTGCCGCCGTCGTGACGCTGAAGCCGAGCGCCGTCGCGACGAGCGCCGCGCCGAGGACGAGCCAGAAGTGCGCCGGATGGTTCTCCCAGTCGCGCGTCGATCGCAGGTCGTGCGAGGAGGACGACGAGGAGGACCAGCGGTGCAACGGCGACGGCGACCCAGGTGCCGGTACGCATCCCGTCAAGTATCCACGAGGCGCGTCTATCCTCACCGCGCCATGAAGGTCGTCCTCCCCGACTCGTCCGAGCTCGAGCTTCCCGACGGCGCGAGCGGCCTCGACGCCGCGCGTGCGATCGGCCCGAAGCTCGCCGAGCAGGCCGTGCTCGCACGCGTGAACGGCTCGACGCGCGATCTGCGGCTGCCGCTCGCGGACGGCGAGCAGCATCCAGTTCCTGACGACGCGCGACACGGAGCGATCCGGACGCGCTCTTCGTGCTCCGCCACTCGACCGCGCACCTCCTCGCCGAGGCGGTCATGCGCCTCCATCCCGGCGTGAAGATCGCGATCGGCCCGCCGATCGCGGACGGCTTCTACTACGACTTCGAGTTCCCGGAGCCGATCTCGGAGTCCGACCTCGAGGCGATCGAGGAGGAGATCCGGCGCGAGATCGCCGAGGGCCGCGAGTGGACGCGCGAGGAGCTCTCGCCGCGACGAGGCGATCGCGCGCTTCGAGGCGGAGTCGCAGCCGTACAAGGTCGAGCTCGCCCGCGACGCGGAGGGCGCCATCTCGCTCTACACGCAGGGCGACTTCACCGACCTCTGCCGCGGCCCGCACCTCCAGAACGCCGCGCCGATCAAGGCCGTCAAGCTGACGAGCCTCGCGGGCGCGTACTGGCGCGGCGACGAGCACAACACGCAGCTGACGCGGATCTACGGCACCGCCTTCTACTCGCAGGCCGACCTCGACGCGCACCTCGAGCGGCTCGAGCAGGCGCGCGCGCGCGACCACCGCCGGCTCGGCCGCGCAGCTCGACCTCTTCCACCTCTCCGACCACTCGCCGGGCTCGCCGTTCTGGCACCCGAAGGGGATGGTGCTCTGGAACGCAGCTCGAGGACCTCCGTCGCCGCGAGAACCGCCGCCGCGGCTACGTCGAGGTGAAGACGCCGCTCCTCTACGACATCAGACGCTACTGGATCACCTCGGGCCACTACGAGAAGTTCCGCGAGAACATGTTCCTCGATCCCGCCGACACGAGGACGAGGCGCTGCTGGCGATGAAGCCGATGAACTGCCCCGGGCACATGCTCCTCTTCGGCTCGCAGCTGCGCTGCTACCGCGACCTCCCGATCCGCTACGCGGAGTCGTCGACCGCTCCACCGCGACGAGCGCGCCGGCACGCTGCACGGCCTCACGCGCGTGCAGCACGTCACGCAGGACGACGCGCACATCTTCTGTCACGCGAGGAGCAGATCCAGGACGAGATCGACGGATGCCTCGACTACCTCCGCTACCTCTACGACCTGTTCGGGGTGGACGCCGCACGCCGAGCTCTCGACGCGACCCGAGAACAAGCTCGGGACGGACGAGGAGTGGGACTTCACGCCGAGGGCGAGCTCCTTGCGGCGCTCGAGCGCCACGGCGTCCCGTACGTCGTGGGCGCGGGCGAGGGGTCGTTCTACGGGCCGAAGATCGACCTGCACATGACGGACGTCCTCGGGCGGAGCTGGCAGATGGGGACGATCCAGCTCGACTGCCAGATGCCCGCCCGGTTCGGCCTCACCTACATGGGCGCCGACAACCGCGAGCACGGCGTCTTCGTCGTGATCCACCGCGCGCTCCTCGGCTCGTTCGAGCGCTTCATCGGGATCCTCATCGAGCACTACGGGGGCGCGTTCCCGTTCTGGCTCGCGCCGGTGCAGGTGCGCGTGATCCCGGTCGGCGAGGGGCATCGCGGGCGCGCCGGCGCGCTCCGCGAGCGACTCGACGCCGAGGGCTATCGCGTCGAGGTCGACGACCGCGACGACACGCTCGGCAAGCGCATCCGCGACGCCGAGCTCGAGAAGGTGCCGTTCGTCGTCGTCTACGGCGACCGCGAGTCGGACGAGGCGCTCGCCGTGCGCGAGCGCGGCGGAGAGCAGTCGACGCTCTCGCTCGATGACCTCCTCGCTCGGTCCTCGCAGAGCTCGCTTCGCACGAGCCGCATCCGAGGCTGCCCGGGCCGCTAGGTGCTACGCTCCGCGGCCTGCAAGCAGGAGCTCATCGCTTCCTCACCTCCCGGGCTTGACTCGCGGAGGTTCAACCGAGCCGGTTGGACGAAGTGACGAGCCGCTGCGTGCAGCGGTTCGTGTCGTTTACAAGGAGGAAGCTGAGAGCTTGATGAAGGGCCTTTGAGACCTCGCCGCCGTAGGCCGGATCTCGACCGGCAGGTACCGCGCAAGCGGGACGAGCGAATCAACGAGGAGATCCGCGCGCAGCGCGTCCGCCTGGTCGACGAGAAGGGTGGACAGGTCGGGATCCTCCCGACGAAGGAAGCGCTCGAGTTCGCGTACGGCAAGGGCCTCGACCTCGTCGAGGTCGCGGCCGGCGCAGATCCGCCCGTCGCGCGGGTCATGGACTACTCGAAGTACCGCTACGAGCAGGAGCAGCGCGCCAAGCAGGCCCGGAAGCATCAGCACCAGATCCACATCAAGGAGATCAAGCTCAGACCGAAGATCGGAATCCACGACTACGAGACCAAGAAGGGGCACGTCGTGCGCTTTCTCGGCCAGCGAGCCAAGGTCAAGGTCACGATCATGTTCCGGGGGCGCGAGACGCTCCACCCGGAGCGCGGTCGGGACCTGCTCATGCGGCTCGCCGAGGACGTGAAGGAGCTCGGCTCGATCGAGCAGCAGCCTCTTCTCGACGGTCGCAACATGATCATGGTGCTCGCGCCGAACAGGAACGTGGGAGTGAAGACGGATGCCAAAGATGAAGACAGCGAAGGGCGCGAAGAAGCGCTTCAAGGTGACGGGGACGGGGAAGCTCCTGCGCCGGCACGGGATGAGGAGCCACAACCTCGAGAAGAAGTCGTCGAAGCGTAGGCGCGGCTTCCGGAAGATGGACGACGTCGCCGAGAGCGACGTCAAGAGTGTCAAGAAGCTCCTGAGAGGAGGCTGAGCCGATGCCCAGGGTCAAGCGTGCCGTCCACGCGCGGAAGAAGCGCGCCAAGGTCCTCGAGCAGGCGAAGGGCTACTACGGGCGCAAGAAGTCGAGCTACCGCTTCGCGAAGGAGCAGGTCGAGCACTCGCTCGTCTACGCCTACCGCGATCGGAAGACGCGCAAGCGGACGTTCCGGTCGCTCTGGATCATCCGCATCAACGCGGCCGCGCGCGAGCACGGCCTCTCGTACAACCGCTTCATGGAGGGCGTGAAGAAGGCCGGGATCGAGCTCGACCGCAAGTCGCTCGCCGACATCGCCGTGAGCGACCCGCAGGCGTTCGCCGCCGTCGCCGAGCGCGCCAAGGCCGCGCTCGGGTCGGCCGACGCAAGCCGGCCCTGATCGAATCGCGTCAGAACGAGAAGCTCCGGCTCGTCCGGAAGCTTCTCTCTGCGCGGAAGCATCGGAGACGAGACGGGTCTCTTCGCCGTCGAGAGCGAGGACCTCGTCGAGGCCGCGGCGCGCGGCGCGGGCATCGAGCCCGTCGAGCTGCTCGTCGCGGGTGAGAACGTCCTGCCCGAGCTGCTCGGGGAGGTGTCGACGCTCGGGCACGCGCCGCGTGTGATCGGCGTCTATCGGCGGGCCGATCTGCCGCGTCGGGCTCGCGCGACGTCGTGCTCGCGCTCTGGCAGCGTCTCCGATCCGGGAAACGTCGGGACGCTGCTCCGGACGGCCGACGCGTTCGGCGCCGGTGTGGCGCTCTCGCCCGAGTGCGCCGACCCGACCGGGCCGCGCGCGCTGCGCGCGTCGCGCCGGAGCGATCTTCCGCGTGCCGCTCGTCGCCTGGGACGACGTGCCCGAGCGCAAGGTCGCGCTCGTCGCGCACGGCGGCGAGCCGCTCCCGGACGTCGACCTCGAGCCGCCGCTCGACGCTCCTGCTCGGCGCGGAGCGCGAGGGGCTCCCGGACGAGCCTCGTGGCACGGTGTCACAAGGCGTCGATCCCGACGCCGGGCGACGCCGAGTCGCTGAACGTCGCCGCTGCCGGGGCGATCGCGCTCTACGAGCTCTCGCGGCGCGCTTCGCTTCTGAGCGCGTATCTCCCGCATGCCGCGCTCGATCCGTTCTGAGAAGACGCGTCACCTCGTCGTAGCGCGCCTGGTCAGCCGTCCGCTCCTCCCGGATCCTCCTCTTCGTCTCCTTGCTCGCCATCGTCGTCCTCCAGAAGCGCGCGAATCTCGCGTAGGTCCGTTCTGATGTCGAACAGTGCCTCGATGATCAGACTGACGTCCTCGTCCGTGACCTCAAGGCAGAGTGGCGGACGTCCGACTCTGGCGCAAGATGGCCGATAGAGCCGGGTCCGCCTAGCCGAACCCGCCTCCGCCGCCTCCGCCGCCACCTCCTCCGCCGCCGGAGAAGCCGCCGCCGCCTCCGCCCGAGCCCGGAGTTCGGCGGCGCGAGCGCGTCGCCGAAGCCCGACGCGAGGTCGCCGATCGACATGCTCGAGTCGCGCCCGACCCGAGGTCGCCGTGCGGCGAGATCCAGTAGATCGAGCTCGACTGCGGCGAGCGCCTCGGGCATGTGCAGCTGCGCGCCCTGCAGCACGCGCTCGGCGATCCCGAACGCGATCCCGTAGACGAGGTACCGCTCCCAGAGCTCGAGGGTCGCCGGCGGCGCCTCCTGCAGTCGCGGGAAGTCGGAGAGGTAGCGGCGGAAGGCCTCCCAGCGCTCGGCCTCCTCCTGGCCGGCCCGCGTGCCGCTGCGCCAGGCGCGTCGGTTGAAGATGAGCGTGCCGAGGCAGAGCGCGGCGTTCGCGATGAGGCACGCGCCGAGCCCGACGAGGAGCGACGTCGGAGTACCGCGGGTAGACGGGCCGCCAGTCGTCGACGCCGAGGTAGACGAGCAGGCCGCCGGCGAGCGCGAAGAGCGACGATCGCGCGCGACGAGCGGGATCGCACCCGTCGAGCGGAACCACGACCGGCCGTCGGCCTCGGCCGACACGTGCGTTCTTGAACGAAGTGAAGCGGCCGTGCATCGACGCGCGCTCGTCCTCGATCTCGTCGCGGAACCGTGAGAGGCGCTCCGCACCGCCGTCCAGGACTCCGTCGACGACGTCGGCGACGTCGCGCTCCCAGGCGCGCAGCTCTCGATCCTCTCCGGCGGAGATCTCGAGATCGGAGATCGCCTCGCTGCGCAGCCCGCCCCAGGTCGACTTCTCCGTGACGGTCGGCTCGGCGCGGTAGACGCCACGTCGGATCAGATCGAAGAGCGTCGCCGTGAACTCGTACGAGCCCGCCTCGCCGCCCTGGCGCAAGAGCGTGGGCACGAGCGCGGGCTCGGTCTCGGTCGGCGGCTCCTGCTCGTACTCACGGTCGTAGCCGGTGCGGCGCTCACGCCCCATGAACCAGAAGACCAGCCAGACGACCAGGAGCGCCGGGATCGTGGCGAGCCCGAGCACGATCAGTCCGGTCCGTAGCGGGTGGGCCTTCAGGGCGTCGATGCGATCGCGATCCGTCTGATACCGCTCGGCGTCGGCCCGCTCCTCTTCGACGATCCGATCGAATGCGTTCCCGCCCTCGACGCGCATGCCCGTCGTCGACGAGAAGGCCGCGCGCGGAACGAGCGTGCGGAGCTCGACGAACTGCTCCGCCGGCACGTTCACGGCACGCAGGGTTGCCCGGGTGCCCACGAGCTCGACGTCGCCCCGCACCCACACGGGCTTGCCCCAGGCGCGCAGGATCCTGCCTGGTGCAGTCTCGATCCCCACGAGACGGAAGAGCGGCTCTGCCCACTGGTCACCCCAGACCTTCACGTTGACGTCGACGATGTCGTCGTAGGCGACAGCGACTCCGCGCAGTGTGTACGAGATCGTGAACGCCCTCGTCTGATCGCGGGCGTCGAAGTACCAGACGATGCGCACGGTGTCGCCGCGCCGCTGGACGCCGAACGTCTGAGGCCGTCCCGGCTCGAGTGTCGTCTGCGTCCCGCGCTGGAAGGCAACGCCACGCTCGGCCACGGACGGGAGGACGAGCGACTCGCCCCTGCGGAGCGGGATGTCGCGGTAGCCGAAGTGGAAGTCGCCCGAGAAGGCGACCTCGAGCCGCTCGCTGATGCCGAGCGAGCCGTCACGCTGGACATCGCACGGCCACGTCGGCCTGAAGCAGGGAGAAGCTGTCGGCCCGGGCCGCACCCGGGAATGCGAGCGCGGCGGCCGCGAGAGCCGCGACCGCTAGAAGTCGACGACCGGCGCCTCCCGTTGTGCCTCGTCCTCGACCTCGAAGAACTCGCGGATCGTGAAGCCGAATGGGCCCGCGACGAGCACGCCGGGGAACGTCTGCACCGTGTTGTTGAACGTCAGCACCGTGTCGTTGTAGACCTGACGGCTGACGGCGACGCGGTTCTCCGTCTCGGCGAGCTCCGTCTGGAGCTGGCGGAAGTTCTCGTCCGCCTGCAGCTCCGGGTAGGCCTCGGCGACGGCGAAGAGGCGGCCGAGCGCAGCGCCGAGGATCCCCTCGGCCTGAGCTGCCTCGGCGGGCGTCTGCGCGTTCTGTGCTCGGGTACGGGCCTCGGTCACGGCCTCGAACGTGCCCGCGCTCGTGCGCCGCGTAGCCCTTCACGCTCTCGACGAGGTTCGGGATCAGGTCCCAGCGTCGCTTGAGCTGCACCTCGATCTGCGCCCACGCGTTGTCGACCCGGTTCCGTTGCTGGACGAGCCGGTTGTAGAGCGCCACGAGCAGGAGCGCGACGACGACGATGATCGCGACGATCACGAGAACCCAGATCACGGCTGTCGGACTCTATCGCGCCCGGTGGGCGGCGAAGATCATGTCCTCCTCGCCCGCGAAGGGCCGGCGGTCGAACCAGCCGTAGACGGCCTCGACCGTCGAAGCCCGCCTCGTCGAGCAGCGCGACGCCACTCGGGCACGGACAGCCAGTGCAGCCCGAACGACGTCACGCTTCCGTCCGACCGGACGGAGAGCGTGAGCGTCCGCGTGCCCTCGTCCCAGTCCGCGCGCTCGAAGATCCCCGGCTCGCGCTCGAGCCAGCGGCCGTGCGTCTCCTCGATGTCCTCGCGGCTCGGGGCGAAGACGTCGAAGACGAAGCGCCCGCCGGCCTCGAGCAGCGCGTGCGCCGCCGGAGGGCGCGCAGCTTCTCCGCCTCGTCTCCATGTGCAGGAGCGAGCGGAACGGGCAGATGACGAGCGGGACGCGCTCGGCCACCGGCGGCTCGCGCAGGTCGCCGAGGCGAAGGTCGACGAGGTGCGCGACACCTGCGTCCTCGGCCGCCGCGCGTGCGACCGCGAGCATGCCGGGCGAGGCGTCGACGCCGATCACCTGGACTCCCGCCTTGCGCGATCGGGACCGCGATGCGCCCTGTTCCGACCGCGAGCTCGACGACCGGGCCGTCCGGATGCGAGCGCCTCCTCGACGTAGAACCCGACGTCCTCGGTGACCGAGCGGCTCCACGGGTCGTAGAACGGCGCGATCGCGTCGTACAGCCCATCACGCCGGGTTGCGGGCGACCCGGACGAACTGGCGGCCCGCGTCGTCGAACCGTTGCCTGTCGAACTCGTACACGGGCGCGAACCCCTCGTATCCGCTCATGTCGACGATTCAAGCAGGGACAGGGTGCGCAGGACCGGAAGCTCGCTCGCGCGAGACTTCCGGTCGCGCAGAAATTCGTCAGAGGGCACGTTGGTAACCTCGGCGCTCCCGTGGACGCCCAGGCACTCGAGAACGCCGCCCTCGCCGCCGTCGAGGCGGCCACGTCGTCGACGAGATCGAGCAGGTGCGCGTCGAGTTCCTCGGGCGGAAGAGCGAGCTGAAGCTCGCGCTGCGCGAGGTGCGCGACCGCGAGACGGGGATGGCGCTGAACGCGCTGCGCGAGCGGCTCGAGTCCGCGATCGACGCGCGCGAGGCCGAGCTCGAGCGGGCCGAGCTCGACCGGCGCCTCACCGAGGAGCGCATCGACGTGACGATGCCGGCACGCCGGTGCGGCGCGGCCACCTCCACCTGATCACCCAGATCCGGCGCGAGGTCGAGGACATCTTCCTCGGACTCGGCTACACGGTCGTCGACGGCCGCGAGGTCGAGACGACGCGCTACAACTTCGACGCGCTCAACTTCCCGCTCGGGCATCCGACGCGGTCGCCGCTGCAGACGCTCTTCCTCGACGACGAGACGGTGCTGCGCACGGAGACGTCGCCGTCGCAGATCCGCACGATGGAGGCGCAGGAGCCGCCCGTCTACATCGTCACGCTCGGTCGCGTCTACCGGCGCGACACGCCGGACGCGACGCACACGCCGACGTTCCACCAGGTCGAGGGCCTCGCCGTCGACGAGGGCATCACGCTCGGCGACCTCGAGGGCACGCTCGACTACCTCCTGAAGGCGCTCTTCGGCGAGTCGCGGCGAGAGCCGGTTCGTCACGCACCACTTCCCGTTCACCGAGCCGTCCGTCGAGGCGCTCGTCTCGTGCCACATCTGCGACGGCTCCGGCTGCCCGGTCTGCCGGCACTCCGGCTGGATCGAGGTCGGCGGCTCGGGGATGGTCGACCCGAACCTCTTCGAGTTCGTCGGCTACGACCCCGAGCGCTACACGGGCTTCGCGTTCGGCTGGGGGCTCGAGCGGATCGCCGTGCTCCGCCACGGGATCCCCGACCTGCGCGAGCTCTGGCGCAACGACCCCCGCCTTCTGGAGCAGTTCTGATGCACGCTGCCGCTCTCCTGGCTGCGCGAGTACGTCACGGTCGATGCGACGGCGACGAGATCGCCGACCGGCTCTTCATCTCCGCTGCTCGAGGTCGAGCGGGTGCATCGACGTCGGCGTTCCGGACGTCGACGGCAACCTCGGCCGCTTCCTCGTCGGCCGCGTGCTCGAGGTCGGCGCCCACCCGAACGCCGACCGGCTGCGCGTCTGCCAGGTCGACGTGGGGGAGGGCGATGCGCGCCAGATCGTCTGCGGCGCCTGGAACTTCGAGGCGGGCGCGACCGTCGCCGTCGCGCTGCCCGGCGCGTTCCTGCCGATCTTCGACCAGCCGCTCGACGAGCGCGAGCTCCGCGGGCAGGCCTCGCGCGGGATGATCCTCGCCGAGGACGAGGTCGGCCTCGGCGACGATCACGCCGGGATCATGGTGCTGCCCGACGGCCCCGAGCCCGGGACGCCGCTCGTCGACGTGCTCCCGATCCGCGACCAGGTGCTCGACGTGACGCCGACGGTGAACCGCGTCGACCTGCTCTCGATGGTCGGGCTCGCGCGAGAGGTCGCGGCGCTCCTCGGCGGCGAGCTGCATCCGCCGGCGCCCGACGATCCGGCGATCGTCGACGCGGAGGACGTCGACATCGCGATCGAGGACTTCGACGGCTGCCCGCGCTACATCGGCCGCGTCTTCCGCGACGTCGCGATCGGCCCGTCGCCGCAGTGGCTGCGGTCGCGCCTCTTCCTCGCCGACATGCGCTCGATCTCGAACGTCGTCGACGTCACGAACTACGTCATGCACGTCTGGGGGAGCCCGCTGCACGCCTTCGACCGCGCGAAGCTCGCCGGCGGCCGCATCGTCGTGCGCCGCGCCCGCGCCGGCGAGGAGCTGCGCACGCTCGACGGGACGCTGCGGCGCCTCGAGGCGGACGACCTCCTCATCACCGACGGCGAGCGTGCGGTCGCGCTCGCCGGCGATCATGGGCGGCGAGGACAGCGAGGTCACGGACGCCACGCACCGAGGTGCTCCTCGAGGCGGCGAACTTCGAGCCGCTCGGGATCCTGCGCTCGTCCGAGCGGCTCGCGCTCCGCACGGCCGGCTCGAACCGCTGGGAGAAGGGCGTCGATCCGTACCTCGCCGAGCACGCCGCCGTGCTCGCGAGCCGCCTGCTCGTCGACCTCGCGGGAGCGCGGATGACCGGCCACGTCGACGTGCACGCAGGGCTCCCGGAGCGCCCGGTCGTCCGTCTGCGTCCGGAGCGCGCGTCGCGCGTGATCGGCCTCGAGGTCGCTGCCCGAGGAGCAGCGCGCGACGCTCGAGCGGCTTCGGCTTCGACGTCTCCGACGACTGGGACGTGACCGTCCCGACCTGGCGCGCGCGCGACGTCACCCGCGAGATCGACGTCATCGAGGAGATCGCGCGACCGCTGCTCGACCGCATCCCGCTCACGATGCCGCTGCGGCGCCACGTCCAGCGGCCGGCTCACGAAGGAGCAGCGCCTCCGGCGCGTCGTCGAGGACACGCTCGTCGGCGCCGGCCTGTCGGAGGCGTACACGTGGAGCCTCGTCGCCTCGGATCCGAGCCCCGACGCGATCCGGCTTCCGAGCCCGATGACGTCGGACCAGGCGATCCTGCGCACGACGATCGTGCCCGGGCCTCGTCGAGGCGGCGCGCACCGGCGTCGACGCCGGCGCCGACCACGTCGCGCTCTTCGAGATCGCGCGCGTCTACCTCCCGTCCGGCGAGCAGCTGCCCGACGAGCACTGGCGCGTCGCGGCGTCGTCGCGGGCGGCTACGAGGTCGTCAAGGGCGTGCTCGAGACGCTCTACGACGCGCTCGGGCTCGAGCTCCGCGTCGCGCGCGGCTCACACGCGCTCCTCCATCCGGGCAAGGCGGCCGAGACCGACGCGGGCTGGCTCGGCGAGCTCCATCCCGACGCTGCTCGAGGGCACGTGGGGGGCGTTCGAGCTCGATCTCGAGACGCTCTTCGCGGCAGTGCCGGAGCGCGTCGTCTACGAGGACGTCATCACGTACCCGGCGACGCTGCAGGACATCGCGGTCGCCGTCGACGAGGACGTCGAGGTCGGGGCGCTCGTGGACGCCGCGCGCGAGGCGGCCGGCGAGCTCCTGCGCGAGGCGCGCGTGTTCGACGTCTACCGCGGCGACCAGGTCGGCGACGGGCCGCAAGTCGGTCGCGATCCATCTCGCGTTCCAGTCGCCCGAGCGGACGCTCACGGAGGACGAGGCGACGCGACGCGCGCGAGCGCATCGTCGCGGCGCTCGCCGAGCGCTTCGGTGCCGAGCTGCGCGCGTAGCAATCCGATCGCGGCACGATCTCGCGTAGAGAAGAGCGGTGAGCCAGGGTTCTCGTCTGCTCGTCGCTCTCGTCGTCGCGGCGCTACTCGGCGCGTCGGGCGGCGCCGCCGGCTCGACGCAGGAGATCAAGCTCTTCGGCGACCGTCGGGCCCGAGTTCACGATCACGCTCGAGGACGCGCAGGGCGAACGCGTCACGAAGCTCGATCCGGGCGCGTACGAGATCGAGGTGCGGATCGCTCGGACTTCCACACCTTCCACCTCGAGGGGCCGGGTGTGAACGAGCGGACGGAGGTCGATTTCACCGGCGAGGTCACGTGGCGCGTGACGCTGCGCGACGGAACCTATTCCTTCTTCTGCGACGTCCATCCGACCTCGATGCGGGGAACGTTCACGGCCGGCACGCCACCGACGACTACACCACCGCCGACCACTCCGCCGCCGTCGTCCGACGCGATCACGGCGAAGACGAAGCTCGTCCTGACGTCTGGCCCGGCGTTCGTCATCACGCTCAAGACGTCGCGCGGTAAGGCGGTGAAGTCGATGCGCCCCGGTACCTACACCGTGACCGTGCGTGATCGCGGGCGTATCCACAATGCGCACATCGTCGCTCCCGGCTACAACCGCCTGACGAAGCCGTTGACCTACACGGGCATGCAGACCTGGAAGGTCAAGCTCGCGAAGGTCGGAGTGCTCCGCTTCCTCTGCGACCCCCATGCCCGCCAGGGCATGAAGGGTTCCGCGAAGATCGTTCGGTAGCGGGGTCAGACCCGTAGGGTCAGACCCCGACGCTCAGACCGAGCGGCCCGCAAGGCGCCACACCGGCCCCTGCGTCACGGCGTTCTCGGTGTCCGAGAGCCCGTGGAGAACGGTGATCCGGCCGGTGATGCCGCCGGCGTCCATGCGCTCGAAGCAGCGGCGTGCCATCTGCGGTGAGACGCCGTAGCCCTGCTTGCCGGACGCACGGAAGCGAAGAGCGATCGCATCCTCGACGCGCGACGGATTCAGCGGCGCTCCGAGGAGCGCAGCGCGAGGCACGTGATCGCTCGAGTCGAGCTCGAGCTCGCAGAGGAGGTCGCTCCAGTCCGGCGGCAGCTCGCGCGAGCGCCTCGTCCCACTCGGCGACGAGCGATCGCGGCTCGGCGACCGTCTGGGGAGCGGCGTCGGCCGCCCGTGGTGCCTCGGCGACGACGTCGATGAGCGCGAGCGTGCCCCAGATCCGCTTGCGATCGAGGTGTCGAAGTGTGTTGCGCGACGCGCTCCGCGCCGCCGTCAGTACGCGTGACGTGGAAGCGGAGCTCATCGCCGACGCAGCACGGGCTGCAGCGGGCCCGAGGACCGCTGCGGCCTCGGACGAGGCGCCTTCGGGCGTGAACGTGAGCCGCGCCTCGGCCCAGTCGGGCGTCGAGGCCCTCCTCGATCTGCGCCCACTGATCGGCAGCTCGCATCGGCGGATCAGCATAATGGCCGCTCGATGACGACCGTCGAAGAGCGAGCCGAATCCGGGGGGAGAGGCGTCTCCGAGGAAGTGCTGCGCGGCTTCTTCCGGGAGATGCTCCTCATCCGCCGGTTCGAGGAGAAGGTCGAGGACCGCTTTCGCGCGGGTGAGCTGCCCGGCTTCCTGCATGTCGCGATCGGTCAGGAGGCGACCGCGACCGGTGTCTGCGCCGCACTGGAGCGCGAGGACGTCATCGCGTCGACGCATCGTGCGCACGGGCATGCGATCGCGAAGGGGACTCCCGTCGAGCGGATCATGGCCGAGCTGTACGGGAAGGTCGAAGGCTGCAGCGGCGGGTACGGAGGATCGATGCACCTGTATGACCTCGAGGTCGGCAACCTCGGCGCGAACGCGGTCGTCGGCGGCGGGCTCCCGGGCATCGTGGGCGCCGCGCTCGCCTTCCAGATGCGCAAAGAGAAGCGCGTCGCGGTCGCGTTCTTCGGCGACGGCGCGACGAACACGGGCGCGTTCCACGAGTCGATGAACCTCGGCCAGCTCTGGAAGGTCCCGGCGATCTTCGTTCTCGAGAACAACGGGTGGGCCGAGTCGACGCCGGCGAGCCAGCAGCTCCCGCTCCCGGTCGAGGAGCTCGGGAAGCGCGCAGCCGCGTATGGGACGAAGCTCATCGAGGCCGACGGTCAGGACGTCGAGGCCGTCTACCTCGCGACGCTCGCCGCCCGCGAGCACGCGCTCTCCGGCAAGGGCCCGGTTCTGCTGCACCTCCGGACGTACCGGCTCACCGGGCATTTCGTCGGGGATCCCCAGGTGTATCGCGACAAGGACGCGCTGAAGGAAGAGCGCGAGACGAAGGATCCCATCCGCCTGCTCGGCGCGAGGCTCGAGATCAGCGACGCGGATTTCGCAAGGGTCGACGCCGAGGTCACCGCAGAGGTCGAGGCGGCGGTCGAGTTCGCCAAGGCCGGCACTGACCCGGCTCCCGAGGACGCGCTCAAGTACGTCTATGCCTGACGTTCCTGGACGCGGCGGCTCTCGCCCGGCAAAGCCGGGCTTCGCCGTCCGCTGGCGCCGCTCGCGGCAGGATCCGTCGCGCTCGGCCAATACGGCAGTCGCCGTAAACTAGCGGGTCGCTGACCACGACCGTCGACGTTGAGCGGCACTTCTATGACGGCGACCACAGTGCCTACAACCTGTATTGCTACGTCGGCAGTAGACCGCAGTAGACCAACGAACGCAGTCACGCCTCCAATCTTCTCACCTCGGCGAATGGTCACGAGGGCGTGCCGTCTTCTGAGGGCGCGGGGGGCGGGGCCGGTTTGCCATCGGGCGGCTTGGCGGTTTCCGCCTCTGTGGCCGCTTCGACCGCGGCGGCCGGCGGCGGCGGGGCCTCGGGCCACTTGGCGGCGAAGATCTGCCGCAGCTTGAACGCGCCCAAGTCCTTCGGGCGCCGTCGTCAGCCCCTTGTCCAGCTCCCTCACGGCGTGCTTCGGGATAGTTCAGGTAGCCGAAGTGAAAGCCGAGCAGAAACCGCAGCGCCGGATTGTCGGGCTTGGCGTCGCGGGCTTTTTCCAGGGCCTTGAGCTGATCGGTGTAGTCCTGCACGTTGCCGTACAGTTGGCTGTAGTTGGTCACCACCACGCCCCACTTGTCCTCGGGCAGCATCTGCATGGCCGCCTGCGTGGCGCCGGCCGCCTCGTCGTACTGGCCCAGAGCGAAGAGCGCCTGGGCCAGCAGCATCATGATGGCGCCGTTTTGCGGATCGTCGACCAGGGCGTGTTGCCAATCGCGGGCGGCCGCCTTGTAGTTGCCGGCCTTGAAATCGGCTTCGCCCTGATCGGCGAACTGGCCGACGCTTTCGAGATCGGAGTCGATCGCGGCGTGCTGCGACCGGGGCCTCGGCCTAGGCGTGCCAGATAGGTCGTCGTAGTAACCGGGAGCCGTAGCCGTAATAGTTATAGCCGTAGAAAGGAAAGCCCCAGCCGCCGTAGGACCAGTAGGGCCAGCCGATGCCCCACCAGCCCAAGCCCCCCCAGCCCCACCACGGATTCCAGTTTTGATTCCAGTCGTGCTTGTTCCAGTTTCCCTTATTCCAATTGTTCTTGTTCCAGTTGGCCTGGTTCTTGTTCCAGTTCTTCCACTTGCCGTTGTTATGCGTCCAGTGATTGAGGTTCTTATCGGTGATGTTGTTCTTGTGGATGAACGACTTGTTGGTGTCGAGCAGCGCGCAGCGGCGCGGTCGCTGTCGAAGCGATTTACTTGATGGCGCATAACGTTCGTTTCGGCCGGCCAGGGCGCCCTTCTTGCCTGGATCGTGGCTGGGAAAATTGTTCTTCAAGAACGTCGCTTGCTGGGACGCGACGTTGGCTCCGCCGAAGTTGCCGCCTTTCAGCGTGCTGCTGCCGCCACTGAAAGAGCGCGGCGCGATGTTCGTGTTCCCGCCGGATTGCAAAGAACCGCCGCTCCCCAGGTTCCCGCCGCCGGAACGGGAGGAGTTACCACCGCCGCCGCCGCCCGACTTGAACGATCCCCCGGCTCCGCCGCCTCCCCCGCCACCGCCTCCACCACTACCCCCGCGCCCGCCGCCGCCACGTCCGCCCCCTGCGCGCGCCAAAGGTCAACGCCGCCGGCAGCAGGACCGCGATCAGGATGGCCACTGAGAATCGAAATCGAGAAGACATCGCCATGTCCTCCTCTGAGGGAATGCACGAATCGCGGCGCGAGCCGGTTTCAAGACGGTTCACAGCGGGATTGCCGCGGTCGCCTGACAATTGCCCGCCATTGAATTCTACCAGTGGGCTGCCGAAAGCGCGTAGGAATTCAAGCGAAAAAACTCCCGTAGTGGCGATGGCCTGGGACGTTGCCGGGTAACGCCGACCGACAGCGATATGCCAACCGCTGCGTATCGAGCGAGAGCGAATATCAATGGGACACGGTCGGAGACAGCAAGCTGGGGATTTCTGCGGGACGGTTTCCGCGTTGACCCGCTTTTCGTCCGGTCCTAGAATTGCACGCGCCCGGTCGCTTTTCCGACTCTCAATTCTTTACGCAATAAGCGTTTGGCGTTTTTCCGTCCGGAGCACACGGTTCGATGTCCAGCTCCTCGATCGATCCGGCTGCCAACTTGCCGCGCACCTGGACTGCGCCGGTGATTCCTTGGTTGTTCTCGACGGCAATACACGCCGGCCTGCTGGTGGTGCTGGTCCTGCACTGGTCGCACGATTATTCGCCCCCGGCGAATCGTTCGTTGGGTGGCCTCGACGTGACGTTCGTCTCGCCGGCCGACCCGAGTGAGAATGAAACGGCCGAATCGGTGACGCTCGCTGGCAGTGCCTCGGCCGAGCAGTATTACGACGACGACCCGCCGCCGCCGGCTCCGCTACCGCCGGTGCCTCGCCCCTCGTCGGCGCCGGCCGGCTCGCTGACGTCGCTGTTGAACGAAAAGCCGGCTGTCAGCCTGGCGGGCGTCTTGCCTTCGGCCGACGGGAATGCACCGTCATCGCCGGGGGAAACTTCGGGAACATCTTCCGCGCAGGGATCGGGCGCGTCCGCGCGACCTTCGAATCGCTTGCGCGGCGGAGAGACGCGCACGAGCGTCTTTGGCGCACTGGGCGAAGGGCGCAAGTTCGTGTACGTTTTCGATCGTTCCGGCAGCATGGACGGTCACGGCGGCGCGCCTGCGCACGGCCAAGAACGAGCTGATCAACAGCCTGAAGGACTTGGGCCAAACGCACCAGTTTCAGATCATCTTTTACAACGAACGCCCGCGGGTCTTCAATCCGACCGGCGCGCCGGGCCGCTTGGTGTTCGGCAACGACCAGAACAAGTACCTGGCGCAGAAGTTCGTAGGCAGCATTACGGCCGACGGCGCCACGCGGCACGAAGAGGCGCTTGAAACGGCGCTCAGGATGTCGCCCGACGTCGTCTTCTTTCTGACTGATGCCGACGAACCGCGGCTGACGGAGAAGCAATTGGCGCGCATTGCCGCACTTGAACGCGGGCACGGTCGTCAACGCCATTGAGTTTGGCTACGGCGCGACAAACCAACGAGGATAATTTTCTCATCAAGCTGGCTCGTCAGAATGGCGGCCAGCACGTCTACGTCGACGTTTCGCGTTTGACCACGAGCCGTTGATACAATGGGGACGTTCCCAGCCAGTCCAGTTTTTTAGCGGACGGTTGGCCTAATCGTGGAAGGCCCCTGATGACGCCCCCAGCGCTGATCGCGGCATGGTTGTTGTTGGGTGCTGCGCCGCCCGGCGCGGTGTTGGACGATGCCCGGTTGCTCGCTGAGTTTCGCGCTCGGCGGGAGTTCGAGGCGGCCGACAGATATTGCATTGAACGGCTGGCCGATCCGGCGCTTGACGATCGACGCCGCGCGGAACTGACGATCGAGCGGGCCCGCACCTGGGTGGAGTCTGCGCAGAGCAGCTTACCCGCCCAGCAGCCTTCGCAATGGCAGAAAGCCCGAGCGGTCATCGACGACTTTGTCCGCCAGCATCCCCGGCATCCGCGGTTGTTCTGGGTGCGATTCGAGGGCGCGGTGGCCGACCGCACTCGCGGCGAAGCGGCCCGTGAAGCAGCCGAGCCAGCGGCGCCGAACGCGCCAACGATGGCCGCCGCGCGCGACGTATTACGCGGGGTGATCGCCGAGCTTGTCAGGCTTGACGAAGATCTCACCGCTGGCATCAAGCGCGATTCTCAGAACCATGAGGAAAGTGCCGCAGGCACCGCCGCCAAGCCCTCGGTCGCCCAGCTCGCGGCGCTCCGCGCACGCGTGCGGTACGAGCGCGCCAGTGCGCTTCGCGAGCAAGCGCTTTGCTATCCGGCCGGCAGCGCCGACCGCATCAATGCGCTTTCGCGGGCCGGCGAATTGCTCGTCGAATTGGCGACGCAGGATTTCGACGTCGACTTGCAATGGTCGAGCCGTTTGGACGAGCTCACGTGCTTGCGGCTGCTCGAAGATTTTCCGGCCGCCGAGCGAAAACTGGCCCTGCTTGAGAAGACGAAGCGGCCGCCCGCGGTTGCGGCTCGCATAGCCGCCGAGCGCATTCGGATGGCCCTTGCCCGCGGACGGATCGACGAGGCCCTGAGCGAGGCAGGCGGCGTCGGTCGGCGCGAGCCAGCCGATAGCGCTCAGCTCGAGGCGTATCTCAGCGGTTGGCGGCGCGCCGTTCAGCAGCACAGCACCGCAACTGCCGCCAAATGGGAACAGGCGGCCCTCGACGCGCTGGCTGCGATCGACCAAGCGAGCGGAACCTTGGCGATGCGTAAGGCCGAAAGGCTGCTGGCCCAAGCAGTGGCCGGCAGCCGTGAATCGGCGGGTGCTGCGGCGCTGTCGCCGCGGCCGGCAGCTTTTATCGCGATGGCCGCCTGGACGAGGCCCTGGCGATGTACGATCGGGCCGCGGCGCGGGCCCGCGCAGGGCGAAGCCGTTCTGGCGTTCGACGCGGCGCTGGCCGCGGCCACGATCGAAAAGCGGCGCGATAACGATCGCGCGGCGATGGATCGCTATCGCGCTTTGGCGTTGGGCGCCGCGGCACAATCGCGGGCCGCCGAGGCACACTTGTTGGCGGTGCACGCGGCCGGACAATGGGGCGCGCGGCAGCAGCCCCCGAACACCGACGAATACGAGCGGCTGCTGCGCGAGCACGTGGCCACCTGGCCAGCGGGACCGACGAGTTCCCAGGCGTGGTCGTGGCTCGGCCGGCTCAAAGAACATCAACATGCGCTCGGAGAGGCGATCACGGCGCTGCGCAACGTAAGGCCCGAAGATGCCGAATATGCCGTGGCCGTCGCGGCGTTGGGCCGCTGTTACGAGGCCCGCCTGGCCGAGCTTCGCCAGCAGGGCGCGCCGCGCGAAGTTGGCCGGCGAAGCGATGGACTATTTCGAAGGGGTGCTCGCGCCGCTCCGCCGGACGTCACGGCCTTGGAACGCGGCGGCCCGTGCTGCTGCGCTGGCGGCGGCGCGGATATCGCTCGGCGAAGTTCCAGACGGCGCGGTCCAGGCCGAACAGCTCGCGCGTCAGGCGCTTGACGGCGCGAGCGACGAATCGCCGGAATGGAAAATGGCCGCGCGGATCGTGCTGGTACAGGCGCTCGCCGAGACTGGTCGCACGGCCGAGGCCGAGCGGGTATTGACCGAAATTCCGCTGGCCACGGCCGCCGAGGCATTGGCCGTCATTGATGCACTGGCCGAGCGGCGGCACGGCGCCGAAGGCAACGCGCGGCGCCGGCTGGCCACGTTGGAACTGAAGACGATCGACACATTAGTGACGCGGGAAAATTCCCCCGGTTCCGAAACCGCTGCTCGCTCCGCGCCGCTTGACGCGGCGGCTCTCGGGGCTGTCACCCGCCGCCGCGCCACGCGCTGGCCGAAGTCGGCCGTCGCAGCGAGGCGGTCGCGTCGCTCGAAGCGTGGGTCGCCAAGAACCCGCGCGACGGCCAGGCTGAGGAGGATCTGGCGGCGCTGCTGTTGGCCGGCGGCAATGCCGAAAGCCTTCGGCAAGCGGCAGTCAAGTGGCGCGAGGTGGCGCGCAAGAGCCGGCCGGCTTCGCCGCGCTGGTTTCGAGCCCACTATGGTCTGGCGAGTACGCAACTCGCGCTCAACGATCCGCAACAGGCCCGCGCCACAGTTGGCCTGGTCACGCAAAGCCATCCGGATTTTGGCGATGGGAAAATGAAAGCGAAGTTCCAAGACTTGCTGGCCGAGTGCGACCGCCGCGCGGCAGACTCCTCGGCGCGGACGAAATAGATCCGATGCGCAATAAAAAAGAGCGGCCCCCGCTTTCGCAAGAGGCCGCCCCTGGTGGGGGAGACGCATCGATATTCTGTTTTACGTCCGCGCGTGCTTACCACGGGCCGCGAACGTAGATACGTTCCGAATTGCCGCGTGTCGCTGGGCCAGGCCGCGCCGGGCATGAATCCATAGCCATACGGCGTCCAATAGCCATTCGGCCAAGGGCGCTGGAATTGGTGATCGATGCGCGTCATGCGCGACGACACCGAGCCCCAACTGTAGTCGGTCGTCAACTCGGCCGTGGGCGGAACGACCAGGGCGAGCGGCTCGCCGTATTGCACGTTGTAATATCGGCCGTGCCACGGACGCAGGCTGGCTGCGCCAACGGGCCCCGTGTCCGTACAGCGTTTCGTCGCCGGCCTGCAGCCCGGTTGAGGGAAGCCAGGGCCACCAAGGCCAGGCCGGCGGCCATAAAGTTGCGTATCTTCATGCGAATGTCCTTGTGCGCGAGGGTCAACACACGGTCGGCCATCGCGGCGACCAGGCCGATCGTGTTGCGTTCCATGAAGACTCCGATTGGGTGTCTACTGTGTATCGCACGTGCGACGAGGTGAATCCGCCGTTGCGATAGTGCTTGTAATACGTGCGGTGATGGTGATACAGGAACTCGTGCGGCAGCAGCGGCGGATAGGTGAGCTAGGTGTGGCCGACCAACGGCGGAGTGGGACGCGGCGAGACATACAACTGGGCCGGCGTGCCCGGGCCGGAGGCGGTCGGTCCCTGATAGAAGTTGTAGAAAATATCGGGGTGAGCGGCCTCGGCGGTCGAGCCGGCCGCCAGGCTCCACGCCCAGCTCAGGGCCAGGGCCGCAAGCGCGAGTGCGCAATCGTCGTACGGACCATGGCGTCGTTCCTCCGTGCGAAGTGATGTTTGAGGATGCCTTCGCCGCAGCGCGCTTGCAGGATCGGCAGAAGGGATGCGCTGGGGGACTGGTCGCGGTGTGGGACGGGGGGAGGGGGCGGCCCGCAGGGGGTTGCTGCTTTTGACCGCCGGCCCTAGAGACAATCTCGGCCGATGGCGCACCGTTGCGGGTGAATCTTTGTATGCCGAATATGGCAATTGGGCCTGTTTTGCCGCTGCGCGACGGCGTGATTCCAGCTGACCGTCGGGCCTATAATCGTTATACTCGGCACGAACGGAAGTCCGGCATGCCTTGGCGACCCCCACCGGGGCCGATTGAGGATGGCTACGAGACTCCGTCGACGTCCGTGCAGACGCGAGATGCTCGCACGGATGGCACGGATGACCTGCATCGCCAGCCCGGCTGTCGCGTCCCCGCGTTTGTCATGCCGGGTCGGCAAATCTTTTCCCGTTTCAACGATTGAACGATTGATGGCCAAGAAACCCAGCAAAACGCGGCGGCGTCGCCGCGCTCGAAGAAGAATCGCCCGCGACCCGACGAATCCGCGGCGAACCCAACGGCCAGGCCGAAACCCACGCAATAACGGCCAGGCCCACGGCCGCCGCCGCCGGGCGACGGCCCAGTCGATGGCCGCCAGCCAGCGCGATATCTCGGTCAGCGAGTTCTTTGCCAAGAACCGCCACCTGCTCGGCTTCGACAATCCGCGCAAGGCCCTGCTGACCACGATCAAGGAAGCCGTCGACAACTCGCTCGACGCCTGCGAAGAAGCCGGCATCCTGCCCGAAATCTGGGTCCACGTCGAGCAGACCGGCGACCAACCGCTTCAAGGTCGGCGTGCAGGACAACGGCCCGGGCATTCTCAAGAAGCAGATTCCGCTGATCTTCGGCAAGCTGCTCTACGGCTCGAAGTTCCACCGCCTGCGGATGAGCCGCGGCCAGCAGGGCATCGGCATCAGCGCCGCCGGCATGTACGGCGTGCTGACCACCGGCAAGCCGGTGAAGATCGTCTCCAAGGTCTCGCCGCGCAAGCCGGCCCACTACTACGAAATCAAGATCGACACCAAGAGCAACCTGCCCGAGATCCTCAACGGCCGCGGCGAGGGCGAGGACATTCCGCCGGGCGAGGCGGGCAGCAAGTACATCGAGAAGCACGGCATCGAGTGGATCGAGCTCGACCACGGCACGCGCGTCACGATCGAGCTGGAAGGCCGGTTCATCCGCGGCCGCGGCAGCGTCGACGAATACCTCGAACAGACGGCGATCGCCAATCCGCACGTCACGATCCACTATCTCGATCCCGAGTCAGGCACGGCGACGCAGGCCGAGCGAGCGGCTCTACGAGCGCTCGACCGATCAACTGCCGCGCGAGCCCAAGGAAATCAAGCCGCATCCCTACGGCATCGAGCTGGGCATGCTGGTCGACGATGCTGCGGCGACGCCAAGAGCATGACGCTGTCGCAGTTTCTCACCGTCGTCGTTCAGCCGCGTCAGCCCGGCCGTGGCCAGCCGGATTTGCGAGACGGCCGGCCTGAGCACGCGGGCCAACACCACCAAGATCGGCCGCAACGAAGCCGACAAGCTGTATCACGCGATCATGCAGACCAAGATCGGCGCGCCGTCGACCGATTGCATCTCGCCGATCGGCGAAGAGCTGCTGCTCAAGGGCCTGCACCACGTCGTGCCGGGCGAGTTCTATGTCGCCGCACGCGGCCGCCGGCCGTCTATCGCGGCAATCCCGTTCCAGATCGAAGTGGCGCTGGCCTACGGCGGCATGTCGAGCGCCAACCGCGTGCCGCTCGACGTGCTCGAGCGAGCTGCTGGGCGAAAGCGACGCCCGCACGCTGCGGCAGTTTCTGTCGAGCACGTTCTACGGCCTGGGCAGCGACGCGGCCGACCAGATCATCAAGGAAGCCGGCCTCGGCCCGCGCACCTCGCCGGGCAAGCTCAAGCCGGCCGAAATCGACCAAGCTGCACGAGGCGATGCGGAGCGTGAACCTCGAAGCCGGCCAGACGATGAACGTGCTGCGCTATGCCAATCGCGTGCCGCTGCAATTTCAGCACGCGGCCTGCGCCATCACGCAAATGGTGATGGGCACCAACTGGCGCTCGCTACGGCCTGACGCAATCGCGCGGCCAGCTGCCCACCGGGCCGGTGACGATCATGGTGCACATGGCCAGCGTGTGGGTGCCCTTCACCAGCGAATCGAAAGAAGCGATCGCCAGCTATCCGGAAATTCAAAAGGAGCTGCGGCTGGCCCTGCAATCGGTGGGCCGCAAGCTGGGCATGTACCTGCGCCGGCGGCTGAAAGTGAAGCAGGAAGGCGAGCGGCGCAACATCTTCCTGCGCTACCTGGGCGAAGTGGCCACGGCCGTCAGCGAGATCAACCAGGCCGACCGCAAGAAGCTCTACGACCAGTTGCTGCTGGTCGCCAAGAAGAAGACCGCCGCGGCCGACATGAAGCTCGACGAGCGCGGCAAGGTCGTCGACGACGAAGACGAGCGAGCTGGAGTCCGATCCCAACGTGTTGATCGTCGAGCACCCAACTCCGAGTTTCGGAGTCCGCAACCTGGAAGCGAAGAATGGCCAAAAAGGCTCGTAAATCGGCACGGCAAGAGCCGCCAACGGCACGCGCGCAGAAGGCCGCCGCTCGTCGGACCGCGACAAGAAGACGCTCAAGGACCTGGTCGGCCTGGCCGATCGGATCGTCGACGACGCGCAGAAGAAGCGCGATCCCTATCTCGATATTCCCGACCCGCGCGCTGTCGAACGTGCGCTACAACAAGACCAAGCGGCGGATCGAGATGGGCTCGAACAAGAACCGCCGCCAGTTGTTCAATCTGTCGCAGGCCAAGAGCTACATGCAGACCGTGCTCGTGGCCAGCGGCTGCAAGCAACTGATCGAACAGGGCAAGACCACCAGCATGCGAGGTCTCTTCTACCTGCTCAAGCACACGATCGAAGGCACGCGCGAAGAAACCTTCGACGATCAGGCCGAGTGCGACCCGGTGATCGAAGACGTCGAAGTCGGCGCTCAACAGCCTGCGCGAGGAGCTGCACGTCTACGCCTCGAACCGCGGCAACCTGGTCGGCCCGATCGACGCTGGTCGACAGCGGCGACGAAATCGACTGCTCGCGGATGGGCTCGGCCGGCTACAGCATTCCCTCGATCGTCGAGCGCGACGTGATCGAGTTCAAGAAGTGCACGGCCAAGTTCATCCTGCACGTCGAAAAAGACACGGTCTGGCGGCGCTTCAACGAAGACAAGTTCTGGCAGAAGCACAACTGCATTCTCACGCACGGCGGCGGCCAGCCGCCGCGCGGCGTGCGGCGGCATGCTCAACCGGCTGCACAACGAGCTGAAGCTGCCGGTCTACTGCCTGCTGGATAACGATCCCTGGGGATACTACATCTACAGCGTGATCAAGCAGGGCTCGATCAACCTGGCCTACGAATCGGAGCGGATGGCCATTCCCGACGCCAAGTTCCTCGGCCTGCGCTCGCAGCGACTTACGAGCGCTGCGAGCTGTCGCCCAGCGTGAAGATCAACCTCAACGAGCAGGACATCAAGCGGGCCAAGCAGATCGCCAGCTATCCCTGGTTCGAGCACAAGAAAGCCTGGCAAAAGGAAATCGAGCAGATGCTGGCCAACGGCTTCAAGCTGGAAGTCGAAGCGCTGATCTCCAAAGACATCAGCTACGTCACCGAAGTGTACACGCCGGCGCGACTGGCCGAGGGGGATTGGCTGGATTGACAGGAAGGCCGGAGGCTGGAGGAAAGAGGCAATGGAATAGGGTCGTAGGTCAGGCTTCAGCCTGACGCGCATTGCCGTGTAAGGTTGCTGTCAGGCTTCAGGCTGGCGGGTTTATTCGCCAAGACGCGGCCCTCCAGCTGCCTCGCCGCTTGAGGCGGAGCGGCAAGGACCCAAGTAAGCACTCATAAGGGTTCGCCGTAAGCAGATTAGTCGAACTGCCGTATTCGCGGCCGGCAACGAACGCCACGCGACCCGCGCAGGGCGCGGTCGTCAGGTAAGCCCACGGCCGGAAGAGCACACCACTATGATAGACGTCGAGTCTATTACCTGTCCCATATCCTGCGAGAGCGCGGCCGATTTTCTCGATGCGCTCCAGCCTCGGCCGGTTTCGGATGTTGAAGGAACTCGTTTGCCGTCGTTGCTGTTTCGGGGACATCGTAGTGCCGCCTGGACGCTACAGCCGTCGGCCTTGCGACCGAACGCGTTCGATAAAGTGATAGTCGATGTCGCCCAGGTCGGCGCCCATTGACGCAGCGGTATCAACTTGAAGCTGAGCTGCGAGTATTGATCGATTTCGTGCGTGAAGCAGACTCAATAGGACTGCCGATCCCCGATGATTCGATTGCATTTCGCGAAAAACTACAGGACTTCCCCGGTCGATTGCTCAGGAGCGCGGACCATACGGACGAAGTTATTTGGCCACCACGGCAACTTCATGCGGTGTTGGCGCTAGCTCGACATTCTGGGCTGCCAACGCGATTGCTCGACTGGACCAGCGATCCTATGAAAGCGGCATACTTTGCAGCATCGGAAGCCGCAGAATACATGTTGGAAGAGAAAATAGAGATTCGCGGTTTAGAGCATTTGTCAGTGTGGGCGGTGGATCGCAATCGCTTCATTACCGTCACAAACCTGTCACGGAACATCGGCAGCAGGTTCGATGGTCGATGCGACGTGCCGGTCGAGTTTTTTTCAACTCCACGCGCGTCAAATGCGAACGTCGCATGCCCAAAGTGGCTGGTTTTCAGTTGTGCGGTTAGAACATGAATTGGAGGAAATTCAGTCGATGGAGTCGTTAGATGCACAAATCGCGAGCATCCTAGATCATGTCCCGACCGAGCCGATTCTCCGGAAGTATACGCTTCCTTTGTCGGAGTCACGTCGCTTGCTATGGTTGCTGGCAGTCCGGGGCATCAATGCCGCTTCGGTATTTCCAGACTACCGCGGTGCAGCTGCGGCCGTTTGCGAGTGGCGACTTTACGATCGGTCTGTTTGAAATGTTAACCTTCAGCGGCAATGCGCGTCAGGCTGAAGCCTGACCTACGATTGATGGACAGTGCCGACTGGCCGGCGAAAGTTCGCCGTGTACATCCGCCAGGTGCTGCGTCATGTCCTCGAACTCGAAGCCCGCCTCGCTCGGCCAGCTCGCGGACCTTGCCGCACCGTCTGATAGTGCGGGTCCATGATGATCTCGGTGATCGACAGCCGCCCGCCGGGCCGCAGCGCGTCGAAGCAGTTCTTGAGTGCCGTCTTTCGATCCGGGATCTCGCCCAGCACCGTACACAGATAGACCACGTCGGCCGATTGCGGGCGGCAAGCACGCGCCTGGGTCGCGTCGGCGTGGATCAGTTCGACGTTGCCCGGGTCGTCCCGCGTGAGCTTGCGGCGAAGCTTGTCGATCATTCCCTGTTGCAATTCGATGCCGATCGCCTTTCCGCCGGGCAGCACGCGCCGCGCGGCGGGCAACAGCAGCCTTCCCGGGCCCGGGCCCGATCTCGACCACGGTCATGCCCGGCCGCAAGCCCAGGCGATCGATCGTTGCGCTGGTGCCCGCGACTTTGTCGACCACGCGGCCGTCGACGGCCCAGGACAAGCAGCGTGGGGCAGGGCAGCGTCCACCGCCGGCTGCGCCCAGCGCCAGGCGAAAGTGCACGACGACGAGCACTGCAACGACCATCGCGATCGTCCACAACAGATATGCATGGAGTACTGGCGGTGTCTAAGGCCTCGCACGGCGATAGTTCCAGTCCGCGAATCGCCATTGCCGCGGCTTCTACGGCTTGAGCACGATCTTGCCGGCCAGCGTGCCGGCTTTGTGCAGCGTGTTTTCTTCCTGCAGGCGGTGGGCGGCGGCGGCCTGGTCGAGCGGCAGCACGCGGTCGATGTTGGCCTGCAGCTTGCCCGCGGCCAGCCAGCGGTTGATGTCGTCGGCCGCGGCCCGCTGCTCGTCGGCCGTGGCGTTGAACATGGCGAAGCCGTACAGCGAGCAGCCCTTGACGTAGAACGGGCCGACGGGAAACGGCGGCCGGGCGTCGCGGCCGGCCATGACGACCATCCGCCCGCGCGCGGCCGAGCAAGCCCACGGCGCGGTCGAAATTCGGCTCGCGCAGCGTCTCCCACCACACGTTCACGCCCTGCGGGGCGAACTCCTTGATCGCGCGCGTCGACGTCGTCGGTCTTGTAGTTGATCGCCAGGTCGGCCCCCAGCTCGCGGCAGCAGCGCGACTTTCTCGGCGCTGCCGGCCGTGGTGATGACCCGTGCGCCGAGCGGCCTTGGCCATCTGCACGACCGCCGAGCCGACGCCGCCGCGTGCCGCCGTTGACGAACAGCGTCTCGCCGGCCTTGCAGCTTGCGCGTCGCGCACCAGGCCCAGGTGGGCCGTGATGCCGACCAGCGCCAGCGGCCACGGCCGTTCTCGCTCGCGACGCCCGTCGGGCGTGGGATAGAGCCAGTGCTTCGTCGACGGCCGCGTACTCGGCGAACGTTCCCTGGCGGCCGAGCAGTCCCTGGTTCGATGCCCCACACGCGATCGCCCGGCTTGAACCGCGTGGCCTGCGGGCCGACCGCTTCGACCGACGCCGGCCAGGTCGCAGCCGATGATGTAGGGAATCGGCAGCGGCATCGCCACCATGCCGCTGCGGACGTAGGTGTCGATCGGATTGACGTCGACCGCCTCGACCTTGACCAGCACCTGCGCGCCGGTCGGCTGGGGCTTGGGCAAGTCGCCGATCACGATGATCTCCGGCGGGCCGGTCTGCTTGATGATAGGCGGCTTTCATGGCGTGTTCCTTCCAAGACTCGTTCGTGGATGGCAACTCGTGTGCTTCGCTGCGGCATCCGTCTTATGGCTTCGGCCGCCGGCCCGCAGTTCACCATGACAGCCGCACAGCGAGCGCCAGGCCGCATGCGCCCAGGGCAAGTCCGATGCCCCACAGGAGCACTGTCCGCCGCAGCGGCTTGCGCTCGTCGACGGACGCCGGTGACTCGAGGCCGTTGTTGCAGGTCCTGCGATACACTTCGACGACCTGCTCGGGCGAGCTGGTTTTCCAGCAGCGCTCGAAGTCCTCCGGGGCGTCTGCGCTTGGCGATGACGGCGGGCGGGAGCTGTGTGGCCAGATAGCCGGCGACCGCCAGGCCTCCCAGGCGCGACCAGCGACGAGCAGAAACGCGACGCGATGGCGATCGTCCCAGGCGATCGCGCCCGACGTGCTTTGCGCGGCGGCCGACTCGGCCGGTCGTTCGAGCAGCGCGCAGCCGTCGCATGGTGGGCACTTCCAACGTGGCGCCGCAGGCGCAGCGGATCGACTGCCGGCCTGCGCGGTCGAGACCGCCGTTTTCTGGCCGCACAGTACAAGGAAGCAAGTAGCTGGGCATGCAGGCCTTTCGAGAATCGATCCGCGGCGCGAACGCAAGACGCGACAGTTCGCCCCAGGCCTATTCGAGCACCGTCTCGGGAGGGGACAGTCCTCGACCATGCGTCACGCTGAGCGTGACACACGGTGCCCGGCTCCAGGCACCGCAAAATCGGGACAGTCCCCGTCGGTTCTCGAACGGCTCTTATTCCGGCACGCCCGAGCCGCGGTTGGCCCACCAGGGAAGCGTGATGCCGCCGTCGATCAACAGCGAGCTTCCGGTAATATAGTCGCTGGCCGGATCGCAGAGAAAGACGACGCCGCGGCCGATCTCGTCCGGCCGTGCCCAGCCGCTTCCAGGGCAGCTTGTCGCCGGCGCGCTCGATCGTTTCGTCGCTGGCGAATTTTCGTTCGCCGGGCGTGTCGATCCAGCCCGGGCGTGACGATGTTCACGCGAATCCTGTGCTCGACCAGCTCGATGGCGGCGGTGCGGGCCATCTGGTCGATGGCGGCCTTGGACATGTTGTAGGCCATCGAGCGCGGGACGGCGACGTAGGCATGCGGCGAACTGATCACCACGATCGAGCCGCCCCGCTGCGCCGCCGGACGCTGGCCTGGGCGATCATTTGCCGGGCGGCGGCCCGCACCAGGTAAAAGGCGCCCCACATGGTCACGTCGATCGGTGCGGCGAAAGCCGGCCATGTCGGCCTCGTAGAACGAGTTCGCGATCGCTGTAGGCGGCGTTCGCTCACGGCGATGTCGAGCCGGCCGAAGGCGGCCACCGTTTCGTCGACCATGCGCTCGACCGTCGGCCTGGTCGGCGACGTCGCCCTGCACCAGGATCGCCCGGCCGCCGGCGCGCTCGATGTTCGGCCACGGCGGCGGCTGCCTCGTGCGGGCTGCTCGACGATAGTTAAAGGCAACGCTGGCACCGGCTTCGGCCAAGGCCACTGCGGTCGCCAGGCCGATGCCCTGGCTGGCTCCGGTGACGAGCGCCACGCGACCTTTGAGCACTTGCACGGCAGTTTTCCTTGCGCTCGATGTGGCCGACGAGCCGACCGCACGAGTCCGTCCTATGCTAGCCGCTGGCGCGTGCCGGTGCAAGCAAGCGCGAACGGCCGCATCGGCTGCAAGTGCGATCGCTAGTCGTCGCGAGCAGACTGGACCGAGATCGCGTCGGCGGCTACAATTGAGCGCTCGTCAAGCAGCACCATCGAGCAGACGAGCGCGCATCGTCGAATGTGTAAATGGGAAAGATGCGGTAAATAGATAAGATGATGCGCAGTCTTTCGCTAACCGTAATCTCTTTCCAAATTCGTGACGCGGCCGAATCGACCCGACAAACGAGTGATAGAATTTGTTGGATTTTCGCCGGCGTGTCTAGTGATAATACTGTGGGCTTGAAACCGGGTCGGTGGATCACGCGCAGTCACTGTGCACTTGCAGTGGCCGGAGGTTTTTTGTGACCTACCGCGCGCTCTTGCAGCACTCCAACTTGAGAGCGGCGCTTTCTCGCTGTTCTCTAATCTGACGTTAACGATCACCGCTAACTTTGACACTCACATTTCCCTCTGACCGTAGCGTAGGAGTGTTGACTTGTACGACGCACTATTGGACGAACTGGAAGACGATCCGACGCCGAATCAGGAAGAAGTCGACCGAGCTGGCGGAGAAGCCGGCCGGACGAATTGGATCTCGACGACGATCTGGACGCGGTCGATCTGAGCGCCGATCTGGATTTGGAGCTCGATCCCAAGACCGAAGACCTGCTGGCGGTCGTCGACGAAGAAGGCGAGTCGTGGTCCGACGATCCGGTGCGGATGTATCTGACGCAGATGGGTGAGATTCCGCTGCTGACGCGGCAGGAAGAAATCGCGCTGGCCAAGCGGATCGAAGTCACGCGGGCCCGCTTTCGCAGCCGGCTGCTGGAGTGCGACTACGTGATTCAGCTGGCCGTCAAGGTGCTCAAGCGCGTGCACGCCGGCGAGTTGCCGTTCGACCGCACGGTGCAGGTGTCGGTCACCGATCGGCTGGAAAAAGACCAGATTCTGGGCCGTTTTCCGCACAATTTGCGGACCATCGAGACGCTGCTCAAGCAGAACCGCGACGACTATCGGATCGCCACCAGCAAGTCGTACAAGATGGCCAGCGCCGCGACGCCTGGCAGCGCCTGGGCCGCCGCCGCCGCCGCGCGGTCAAGCTGGTCGAAGAACTGGGTCTGCGCACGCAGCGGATCGAGCCGATGATCCGCACGCTCGACGACTTCAGCCGCCGCGTCGACGCGCTCAAGGCGCAGATCGAGGCCCACAAGAAGGCCAAGGGCTCGCTCGCCGAGCGCAAGCCGCTGGATCGTCGAGTTCCGCAACATCCTGCGGGCCGCGCAGGAGACGCCCACCAGCCTGCGCAATCGCGTGCGGCACCTGAAGGTCGTCTATGCGCAATATCAGCAGGCCAAGCGCGGATTGTCGGAAGGCAACCTGCGGCTGGTCGTGTCGATCGCCAAGAAGTATCGCAACCGCGGCTTGAGCTTCCTGGATCTGATCCAGGAAGGCAACGCCGGCTTGATGCGGGCGGTCGACAAGTTCGAGTATCGCCGCGGCTTCAAGTTCTGCACCTACGCCACGTGGTGGATTCGCCAGGCGATCACCCGCGCCGTGGCCGACCAGAGCCGCACGATCCGCATTCCGGTGCACATGGTCGAGACGATGTCGCGCGTGCGCAACGTTTCGCGGCAGTTGCTGCAGGAGCTGGGCCGCGAGCCGACGATCGAAGAGACGGCCAAGCGGGCCGGCACGGCCGTCGACGAAGCCCGCCGCGTGCTGGCCATGAGCCGCTATCCGATCAGCCTCGATCGGCCGGTCGGCAACAGCGAAGACAGCCACTTCGGCGACCTGCTGCCCGACTCGGGCGCCGAGAACCCGGCCATCGGCGCCGCGCAGGAAATGCTCCGCGGCCGGATCGCCAAGGTGCTCAAGACGCTCAGCTATCGCGAGCGCGAGATCATCAAGCTCCGCTACGGCCTGGGCGACGGCTACAGCTACACGCTGGAAGAAGTGGGCCACATTTTCAAGGTGACCCGCGAACGCATCCGCCAGATCGAAGCCAAGGCGGTCCGCAAGCTGCAGCAGCCCAGCCGCAGCCAGGAACTGGTCGGGTTTCTGGATTAGCCGATCGTTTTCGCACGTGATCAACAAGCAGCGAGCCGGACATTTCTGTCCGGCTCTTTTTCATTTTGCGCGAAATGGCAAATTCGCCTGCCGCCCGAAAGGGCAAGAACGCTCGATGCGCGGGCGAATACTCCGTTGATTCGGCGTGTTCCAGGCCGCACGGCGATCACTTCGACGGAGCGGGCGGAGGCGCCGAAAGGAGGGCTTGCCTTTCCGCGAAACGTTGAGACTACTTGACTCCATAACGCGGCCCATTAAGGTAGAACGCAATGGCAGCCTTGGATCGCGTTCCCAGCTTGCCGTGAACAGATTGAAGAGGCTTTCTATGTCGACCCATCGGACGCTGATGTGATTGCCCACCCCCCCAAGGGTCGCAGAGCTGATGATCTGGCCCCGGCCGTTTGAGCGCAGGGCTCGAGCAAGTAGCGGATCATGAGTCCGGACGAGTTGCGCCGGCGCCATCGAACGCGGCGACGACCCGACTGCTGGCGAGTTCGCTTCTCATCGCCGGACCCGGCGCGGCGTGGTTTACCGCGGAACTGTTGCGTTTGTCGGGTTACTTTCATCTGCATCCGAGTGATCCCTTCATGGCCATTGCGAGGTTCGTGTCGGTCGTTCAACGTCGCGGATTCGGAGTCGATGATTCGCAAGGCGTCATTTTCCCGCTGATCGAGCCGCTGTTTCGCATTGAAACGCATATGTCGTTCGAGGAGCGGCTCGAGTTGTTTCGCCTGGCGCTGCAATTGCCCAGCGGGTTCGTCGCCTGCGAAATCGGCAGCTACCTGGGGGCCAGTACCGCGTTTCTGGCGGCCGCCGCCTCGATGCGCGGCGGACATGTGCATGCGGTCGACACCTGGCGAAACGACGACATGCCCGACGAGCCGGGGATCGACACGTTCGATCGGTTTCTCAACAACACGCGGCTCTTCCAGCACGTCATCACGATTCATCGCGGGCTGGCGGCCGACATGAGGCACCGCGTTCCCGAGCGTCGATCTCTTGTTCGTCGACGGCGACCACTCGTACCGAGGCGGTCAAGGCGGATCTGGCCCACTACGGGCCGAAGCTCAAACCGGGTGGAATCCTGGTGCTGCACGATTTCGGCTACGAGGCGGTCGTCCGCGCCGTGCACGAAACGTTTCCGCCCGAGCATGCTGGAGAGCGTCGGCAGCGTCCATACCGTACAGGCCTTTCGGGTCGACGGGGCATCCGCAGCGCGACGTCGAACGCAGGGAGTTTGACAGCCCGAGGGCTGCTTGCTACATTGACGGCCAAGCGTGCGTTGGTGGTCGGTTGTTTCGTCGCTGAAACGGCCGACAAACAGGGAACTCCGGTGCGAAACCGGGACGGCCCCGCCGCTGTGACCGAGTGTTAGAGGGAAGCTGATTCGAGCCATTGTCGCCTGGTCGATCCTCGACGGGCGACCGCAACGCGACGAGAAGGCCAGCGTTCCCGATGCTCGGAAGTCAGAAGACCTACCAACGCGTTATCGGTAGCTTTCCGCGAGGGACGGAAGCTGCGGAGTGTTCGTAGGCCTTTAGGACGCCGCTAATCGCTCGCTCGTTGCCTGAATTGGACCTGCTCTGGGGTCGTGCGCGCGTCGCTTTGCGCGCATGTCGCTGCCCTGCGACGTGTCGCTTCGGCCTGCGCGAGCGCAGGCTGCACACGATTTGCCGTGAATGGTTTCCTGCTCGTACCATTGCAGAGCCGCCCTGCGTGACGAGGTTTCAGCCTCGTCGAGCTGTTGGTCGTGATCGCGATCATCGGCTTGCTCGTGGCGCTGCTTGTTGCCGGCCCTGCAAGCGTCGCGCGAGGCGGCCCGTCGCAGCCACTGTACGAACAATCTCCGCCAAATCGGCGTGGCGCTGCACGGTTATCACGACCGCTACAGGGTCTTTCCCCGGGGCGGTTGGATCGTGACGAGCCGCGCCGCATCTGAGTTGGAGCTCGGCAATTCTGCCGCAACTCGAAGAGTCGTCGCTGTATGACAGCTCGAACGCGGCGCTCCCTACACGGACCCTTCGAATCTTGTCGGCCGGACGAACGGTCTTGCCCCTGTTTCTATGTCCCACGTCGCCCAAGACCGCGCTCTGGAAGAAATCGGCCGACCTGCCCAGCACCTCGCCGAACGAATATGCCCGCACCGACTACAGCGCCATCAACGGCGAGCGTAACTCTGCGGTCGCTCGAATGCCGGCAACAGTCCGGAACGGGGCGTGATGATTTACGAGAAGAACATCCCGATCTCGGCAATCACCGACGGAACGTCGCAAACCATCCTGGTCGGCGAGTCGCCCGAGGCGATTCACGCCATCTGGATTGGCGTGCGCAACGTGTCCGATCAGTCCGCGCCGATCAACACGCCCGCGACGTTCGCCCCCCAGTACGTGTTTTTCGATTTTGGACAAGAGATCAGCAGCTACCACGATGGCGGAGCGCTGGCACTGTTTGCCGACGGGAGCGTCCATTTTCTTTCGGAAGACCATGGAGAACAGGATGCTTGGCCGCGCTGTGCTCGCGCAGCGGCGACGAAATTCTTGCAGAATCGTTTTAGAGCCGATCTTGTCATTCGTTCGTAGTCATTCAGCAAAATTCGATTCCTTTTCGAAAGGTAAGTATGCCTTAGCCCCATTTTGTTACGCGCTGACCTCGGTCCTTGCCCTATCCACCGCCGTCCGCGCGGCCATCGTGACGACGACGTTCGAAAACCAGGGCCTGGCGCCCGGCACCTATCAAGACAACGCGGGCCCCGGCGGAAGATTTGTCATCGACGGCCATGCCTTCAACAACGTGTACGACACGTCATTCGGCACCTGGTCGGGCTGGGCTGCTGTCGACTATGACCGACGCCACGACTCCTGGCTTTGGGAACCAGTATAGCGCCATTGTCGGTTCCGGCGCCGGTGGATCGCACGCCTATGCAATCGGGTTTCCGTTTGCCTTTCCCAGCCCCGATCCTTCCCACCCGCCGATTCCGTGATCGACCTGGCCGGCGGCACCAGGCCCGTCTCGATCGATGTTACTAATACCACGTATGCCTACTTGTCGATGAAGAGGACGGCGACGGTTTTGCCCACGCCTTTGGCCCGAATGATTACTTCTGCTCGACATTCGCGGCTACGACGGGCTGGGCGGCACCGGCTCGGTAGTCGGCGAAGTCGACTTTTACCTGGCCGACTTTCTCAACGGCAACAGCAACTTGGTCAAAACCTGGCAGACAGTCGACCTCTCGTCGCTGTCCAGATGCTAAGAGTCTGCGATTCGGTCTACGGTCCTCGGACGTGTCCGAGTTCGGCATCAATACGCCGTCCTATTTTGCCGTCGACAATTTTCGAGTGCTTGCAGTGCCCGAGCCGAGTGCCGGCACGTTGGCGTTGATTTCGGGCACGCTCCTGCTTCCGCTTTGGCGGCGCGTGCGCAGCCGAAGCACCTTGCGTCGCCATGTGCCTGCTTGATTCCTTTCGCGTGAGCTGACTTTTTCGAGCGTATCGCGCGATTCGCCGGTCCGACTGCGCCGACGGCGAGCCGCGCCATATGAACGTGCTGCGCACCGACCATTTAAACATGGAGGACCGACTAATGCGAATGACTCTGATCGTTTCGGCTGGCCCTGTTGTTTGCCGGTTCCGATCGCCTGGGCTGGCCCCTATGCTCCGCCCGTCGGCCAGGTCGGACTCGACGGCAATCGCCAATACGAGTCCGTTGTTTGTCGAGTGGGCCAGTGGATTTCAAGACCTGGTTCGCGGCCCGCTCGACATCGCCAATCCGGGCGGGGGCTTGGCGTCGTTCGGCAGCGGCGCGGAAGCCCTCGGGCCGGCCGACGGAAACTCGCTAGCACGTCGTCAGTCTGGGCGACGGCGGCCAGATCACGCTCAGCTTCGCGCACGCGATCACCGACGGACCCGGCTTTGACTTTGCCGTGTTCGAAAACGGTTTCGCCGACGCGTTCCTGGAACTGGCCTTTGTCGAGGTCAGCTCGAACGGAATCGATTTCGCGCGCTTTCCGGCCGTCTCGCTCACAGCATACCGCGACGCAAATCGGCAGTTTCGGCGCGCTCGACGCCACGAACCTCGACAACCTGGCCGGCAAGTATCGCGGCGGATTCGGCACGCCCGTTCGATCTCGAGCCAGGTCGCCGGGCTCGTCGCCGTCGGTGGACGTGAGCCACGATCGGTTTCGTGCGGCTGGTCGACGTTGTCGGCTCGAATCAACCCGGCTATTGGGCACGCTCGACTCGCTCGGCAACCTGGTCAACGATCCCTACCCGACCGCCGTTTGCCTCCGGCGGCTTCGATCTCGACGGCGTGGGCGTCATCAACGCGGTGCCCGAGCCGGCGGGCATCGCGCTGTGCGGCATGGCCGCCGCGATCGCTGTGCTGTTTCGGCCGTACGTCGGCCGGCGTTGACAGCTTCGGCGCGCGCCGGGGTCCAATTGAACGGAGCGCCGATTGCCGAACTTGGCCGCCCCGACACCAAGCGCCGACCATGACTTCGCCGCACGACCACAACCGCAAAGCGTGGGACGCGCGGTCCGCGGCGGGTGGCCGTTTCACGCGGCCGGCGCGCGACGAGGAGTTTCGCCAATCCGCTGGCGGCCGTCGATGCGGCGGGCTGGCTGGGTCCGTCGATCGCGGGCAAGCGCGTGTTGTGCCTGGCCAGCGGCGGCGGGCGGCAAAGCGCGCTCTACGCCGCGGCCGGCGCGCGAGTGACCGTCGTCGACATCAGCGCCGAGATGCTGGCCATCGATCGCCAGGTCGCCGCCGAGCGCGGGCTCGACGTGCGCACGATCGAAGCCTCGATGGACGATCTGTCGGCTTTCGCCGCCGGCCGAGCTTCGACATCGTGATCCAACCGGTCAGCACCTGCTATGTGCCCGACGTGCTCGAAGTCTATCGCGCAAGTGGCCCGGGTCGTCGTCGCCCGGCGGACTTTACATCAGCCAGCACAAGCAGCCGGCGAGCTTGCAGGCCGCGGTCGAGCCGTCGCCGCGGGGCTACGAGCTCGTCGAGCCCTACTATCGCCGCGGTCCGTTGCCGCCGGTGCGCCGGCAGTGCGCATCGCGAAGCCGGCACGCTCGAATTCCTGCACCGCTGGGAGGAGTTGCTGGGCGGGATGTGCCGAGCCGGCTTTGCGATCGAAGACGTGATCGAGCCGATGCACGCCGACGACGACGGCCGCGATCGGCAGCTTCGGCCATCGCAGCCGCTACGTCGCCCCCTACGTGCGCATCAAGGCCCGCCGCGCGGCCGACGCGGCCGGCGCCGCGCGCCAAGGTCTGGGTTCCGTAGGATTCCGCGTGGCAATCTCGCAGCGGCTCGATTCGCGCGGCCGTTGCAATCGCCCGGCGGCTCGATCAAGATAGACGCACGAATTCGCGCTCGCCGCGTGTCGACCATCTCTCCGAGGTAGTCCCGCCGCGTGTCCCACTCCCGCCATTCAGGAAATCGTGGCGGTTTTCGGCCAGCCCGTGGCCGGAAACCCGACGCAATACATGATGGAGAAGGCCTTCGCGCAGGTGGGGCTCGACTGGCGCTACCTGACGCTGGAAGTCGCGCCCGAGGGCCTGGCCGACGCGATCCGCGGCATGCGGGCGATGGGTTTTCGCGGCTGCAATCTGACCATTCCGCACAAGGTCGAAGTGATCAAGTATCTCGATCGCACCAGCGAAGCCGCCGCGCTGATGGGCGCGGTCAACTGCGTGCAATCGCGTGGGCGACGAGCTGGTCGGCGACAACACCGACGGCAAGGGTTTCGTGCAGTCGCTGCGCGAAGTGACCGATCCGGCCGGCAGAAACGTGGTCGTCCTGGGCGCCGGCGGCGCGGCCCGGGCGATCGCGGTCGAAGTCGGCCTGGCCGGCGCGGCGCAGATCACCGTCGTCAATCGGGGCGAAGCGCGCGGCCAGGAGCTGGCCGCGCTGGTCAACGACAAAGTTCACGTGCCGGCCCGCTTCGTGAAGTGGGAAGGCGACTACGAGGTCCCGCCCGAGACGCGAAGTCGTGATCAATGCCACGTCGATCGGCCTGGGCGACGCCGAGGCCCGCGTGCCGCTGGCCGTCGAGACGCTCGAGCCCGACATGGTCGTGGCCGACGTGATCTTCAATCCGCCCGAAACGCGGTTGATTCGCGATGCCCGGCAGCGCGGCTGCCAGACGCTGGACGGCTTGGGCATGCTCGTGAACCAGGCCGTGATCGCGTTTCAAGATTTGGACCGGCCGGGACGCCGACGCCGACGTGATGCGCGATGCGCTGGAGGAGTTTTTGGGGCTGTAGATCGATGCGACGTTCTGGTCCGATCCGCTGTGCGCTGCGGCTGCCTGATCGATCACCTGCGTCTGAACGAACAACTTGAAAAGGCAACTCTGGGATGATGACTCGAATCGATTCGGCGGATGCGTGTGCGATTGCACTGCGTGCTGTTGGCGTGGCTGGCCGCGCCGCTTTCGGCCGCCGAGCCGGCGGGCGTGAAACTGCTGCGGCCCGATTCGCTGGCCGGCTGGGACTATGGCGCCAGCGACTCCGGCCCATTGGATCATCAGCCAGGGTCGCTTGACCGGCAACGCGCTATCGACGCCGCTGCTGTCCGGCTGGACGCTGGGCGATTTCGAGCTTCGGTTCCAGTGGACGGTCGGGCCCGGCGGCGCCTGGAACGCTCGGGCTGCCCGACGTGCCCGCCGGGGCCGGCTTGCAACTGACGCTCAAGGAAGGCGACGGCTGCGGCGCGGTGCGCGATGGCGATACGGCGCTGGCCGGCGGCGCCGAAGTCGAAGAGCTGTCCGCAGGCGGCGAGCGCACACGGCCGATATCCGCCGCAGCGGCACGCACGCTGTCGGTGATCGTCGACGGCAAAGTCGTCGAGCGAAGTCGCCGATCGACCGCAATCGCCGCTTCGGCCTGTCGCTGTCGGTGCCCGCGGGCGAAGCCACGCTCGACGAATTGCGACTGGAAGAGCCGCGCGGCAACCCGCTGTTCAACGGCAAGGATCTGACCGGCTGGTTCGTCAACAACGGCAAGGGCACCTGGGCCGTCGACAACGGCGACATCATTCCCACCTCGCACCGCGGGCTTGCACTATCTGCGGACCGACAAGGAATACGCCAACTTCACGTTTTCGTTCGAGTACAAGATCTCCAAGGGGGGCAACTCGGGCGTCGCCATTCGCACGGCCAAGGACGGCTGGCCCTCGGGCGACGGCATGGAAATGCAAATCCTCGATCAGCCGGGCGAAGTCAAAGACTCGACGATGGCCATCTACGGCAACCTGCCGCCGCTGGATCGGGCCGACCGCTCGGAACAGTGGAACCGCGTGACGATCAAGGCCGACGGCCGCATGATCACGGCCTGGGTCAACGACGAGCTGGTGCAGCACGTCAACACGGCGCAGCTGCCCGAGGTCAAGCATCGGCATCTCAAGGGCTGGATCGGCGTGCAGGATCACGGCGGCAAGGTGCGCTTTCGCGAGCTCTACGTGCACGAAGCACCCGACGGGCTGGGGCTCGACGCCTGGTACGCGCCGCACGCCCGAAACCGGGCCGCAGATCGTGCTCGATCGGCTGATGAACAGCGAGCGGCTGTCGCGCGCCGACGGCCTCGGCTCGGGCGTGGTCGCGCAAGGCGTGCCCAAGGGGGGCGAGCACGTGCTGGCCGAGCTGACCGGGCCGGGGGCGCTGGTGCGGCTGTGGCGCAGCTATGCGGCCGGGCGGATGGCGTTCTACTTCGACGGCGAAGAGCAGCCGCGCATCGAGTGCGCCGCCGAGCACCTGTGCGACAACGTGCCGGGCGCTGCGCATCAGGAACAGCCGGCGCTCATGTGCCTGGCCTACGCCAAGAGCCTGAAGATCGTCGGTCAGCGATCCGCTGGCGGCCAACTATCGTCTCGACTACGTCACGTTTCCCGCCGGGCGTGCCGGTCGAAAGCTTTTCGATCAAGCGGCCCGGCGTTCCGCGCGGCATGCTGGCGGCGATCGCCTATCGCCACGAAGGCACTGGGCGGCGGCAAGCTGCGCGAGGCCGAGATCTACGAGCGCATCAACTCCGAGCCGCGCACGATCGAGCCGGGCACGACCGTCGAGCTGGCCTCGCTCGACGGCGCGGGCATCGTCAACTGGCTGCAAGCTGCGGGCCGACCAGGTCGGTGCTCGCCAACAACGACCTGTGGCTGGAAGTGACCGTCGACGGCGAATCGATTCCGGCCATCGCCGCGCCGGCCCGATTTTTGTTTCCGGCTTTCGCCGGCGAGGCGATCGAAGGATTTCGACACGCTGGTGATGGCCAGCAAGGACGGCGTCGCGAATCTGCTGGCGATGCCCTATGGCAGCGGGCATGCGCGATCGCGGCCCGCAATCGCGGCGACGAAGCCGATCGAGAACGTCGCCGTGTCGATGTCGGTCGATCGGGCCACCGACGCGAAGCGCGACGACTATGCCGGCCGGATGCGGCTGCGCGGCATTTTTCAGCCGGCCGGTTCGCGCGCAAGCGACCTGGTGCGACAAGCGGGCGGCGGCCGCTGGGTGTCGCTGGTCTACGAACAGCCGGACGAGGCGCACGACCGGCATCGGCTCGCTTGGCGGTCGACGGCAAGGAGTGCGACGGCTGGGCGATGGCCGACCTGGATCCGTTTTGGGGCCGGCCCGGCGAAGCGCAGCAATTTCTATCGGGCCTTAAGCGGCCGCCGCGGCGACCTGGCCTGGCGCTACATGCTGCTGGAGCCGGTCGACTTCGAGCAATCGCTCGTCGTCAAACCCAACACCGGCGACAAGCTGGGCGATCGGCTGGCGCTTTTCTATCTGAAGAATTAACCGCCGCGAGGAGAGTTGCAGCTAACGTAGGATGCGTCAGCGACGCACCGGATGTACGTACCGGCCTGGCCTCGTTCGCAAAGGTGCGTCATCGCTGCGCTCGACACAGTCTACAGCTACAGCTTGGCGGTCTGTCGTCGCGTCGCGCGACGCGGTTTGCTCTCGGATTGGCAAATCTTGACGGCTCCCTTGGGAAAGCGGGCAACGACTTCCAGCTCGCCGCCAAGCGCCTTCACAAGCCGCCGCAGCGTCGAGACCTGCATATCCGACTGGTTTTCCAACTTCGACAGGCTGGGCTGCTTGATTCCCAAGGCCGCGGCGGTTTCGCGAATGCGTC
>CAVPGO010000031.1:0-6097 GCA_963703975.1 uncultured Actinomycetes bacterium | reverse complement strand
CAAGGTCAAGATCACGGTCGTCACGCAGTCGACCGACACGCTCACGTCGGCCTTCACCACCGCGGCCCAGACGAAGAGCGGGCCCGACATCGCGACGCAGTGGGCGACGCTCCCCGTGCTGACACCCGCATGGAACGGGTCCTCGGTCCCCATCTCCGACTACGTGCCCGCAGCCGAGATCAAGAACTGGATCGGCACGTCGGAGAACATGTCCGGCGGCAAGCTCTGGGCGATGCCGCAGTACCTGCTCGGCATCCCCTTCGTCTGGAACAAGGCGCTGTTCAAGAAGGCGGGGCTCGACCCGAACAAGGGCCCGAAGACCTGGGCGGAGTTCCTCGCCGACGCCAAGAAGCTCAAGGCGGCGGGGATCACCCCGTTCGGGATGGGCAACAAGGATGGATACGGCGGCGCCTGGTTCTTCTCGCTCATCGGCAAGCAGAACCTCAACTCGATCGACGAGCTCAAGGCGGCGATGATCGGCAAGGCCAAGTTCTCCGATCCGAAGTACTCGGGCTTCTACCAGGCGCTGGCCGACCTGAAGAAGAAGGGCTACCTCAACTCGGACGTCGCCTCGATCAGCTTCACCCAGGGTCTGCAGCTCTTCGGCCAGAAGAAGGTCGCCATGTCCTGGATCACCGACGGCAACGCGGCGGCCGCGGCGAAGGTGCTCGGTGGGACGAAAGGCATGGGTGTCGGGCCGATCCCGATCTGGGGCAAGGGCAAGCTCGCGAGGAGCTACGACACGACGCAGTCGTCGTCCGCGTTCATCACCAAGTGGTCGAAGCACCCGAAGGCGGCGGCGCAGTTCCTCACGTTCCTGCACTCCCAGCAGGCGCTCAAGGCGTGGTACAAGGCGACCGGGGTGTTCCCGGCCGACAAGCGGTTCCCGGCCTCGCTCGTCACCGACCCCATCGCCAAGCAGCGGCTCAAGCTCGACCTGTCGCCGGTCTCGGTGTGGCCGGAGAACTTCGTGCCACCGCAGGTCGACGGGAACGCCGATCTCCCCGCCGGTGAGCTGATCACATCGGGCTCGGGCTCGCCCGCGGACGCAGTGAAGCTCTGGGAGCGGGAGATCGCGAAGTGGAAGAGCCAGCATCCGGACGAGTTCCGCGCCTACTCGAAGTGGGCGATCCGGAGGCTGAACGGACAAGCACGCAAGGGTGCCCGCCGCCGTCACCGGCGGCGGGCACTGTGGCCCTATCTCTACGTTCTCCCCGCCGTGGGCGCGATGGTGTTCGCGTTCGGCTACCCGCTCGTCCAGGTCGTACGCGACAGCTTCTACGCGGGCAACTTCGCCTCCCCGATCTGGGTCGGTCTCGACAACTACCGCGGCGTCATCCAGGACCCTGCGTTTCGCCACGTCGCTGGAGAACAACCTGAAGCTGCTCCTTGCGGTTCCCGTGCTGCTCGTGCTCGGTCTCGCCATCGCCGCTCGTGCTCAACGACCGCATTCGCGGCGGGCGCCAGTACCAGGCGATCGTCTTCCTCCCGTATGTGCTGCCGGCGGCGGCGATCGGGATCGCGTTCTCGTTCCTGCTCCAGCAGAACGGCGTCCTCAACACGGCGTTGCGCGAGGCCCATTTGGGTGCGCTCGCGCAGGACTGGCTCGGCAGCTCCCACCTCGCGATCGTGTCGGTGGGTGGGCTCGTGATCTGGCAGCAGCTCGGCTTTGCCGTCGTCGTGTTCACAGCCGCGCTGCTCGCGCTTCCACCCGAGACTGCCGAGGCCGCGCGCATCGACGGCGCGGGCTGGTGGAGCCTGCAGCTTCGCGTGCTGGTGCCGCAGATCCGGCCGATCATCGAGCTGGTGACGGTGATCCTGGTGATCACGATGCTCACCTGGGTGTTCACCTACGTGTACATCCTCACCTCGGGTGGCCCCGGCTATGCGTCGAGCGTGATGGAGCTCTACATCTGGCGGAGCTTCTCGAACGGGGCGAACGGCACCGCCGCGAGCGTTGCGGTGATGCTGCTCGGGATGGCGAGTGTGCTGATCGGGCTTTCGCTGTGGGTGCGGCGGAGAGCGGCAACCGCATGAGAGCAGGTGCCGGCGGCCGTCTCGTGGGGTTGGTGGGGCGCCACGCGTTCCTGATCATCATCTGCCTCGCGGCCCTCTACCCGCTCTGGTTCATCGTCTCGACAGCTCTCAAGACGAACGCCGCCTATCAGCTCGACCCCACCGGCTTTCCTTCCCATCCGACGCTCGACTCGCTGCGAACGATGGTGAGCGACGAGCCGTTGCCTCGGTGGATGTGGAACAGCTTTCTCGTCACCGTCTCGGCCGTCGCGGTCTCGACGCTGGTCGCGGTGCTCGCCGCCTACGCCGTCGTGTTCGGGCGCTTCCGCGGGCACAAGATCTTCCTCTCCACGAGCATCGCTCTGATGGTCGTGCCACCGGTCACGCTGCTCGTGCCGATGTTCGTGTTCATGGTCGACACGGGCTGGGTGAACCACCTGCAATCGGTAATCGTCTTCTACACGGGTCTGCTCGTCCCGTTCGGCGTGTTCTTCCTGGCGAACTTCTTCCGCACGGTGCCCGAGGAGCTGATCGAGGCGGCCTCGGTGGAGGGGGCGGGCCCATTCACGGTCCTGCGCCGGGTCGTGCTGCCGCTCTCGGGGGCGGCAGCCTTCACGCTCGTCGTCGTCCAGGCGATCTGGGTGTGGAACGAGCTGCTGATCGCACTCGTCTTCCTGCAGAACGACCAGGCTCGCACTCTGATGGCGGGCCTCGCCCAGTTCCAGGGCCGCTACGCGACCAACCAGCCGCTCGTGCTCGCGGGCGCGCTCATCTCGATCGTCCCCATCGTGCTGCTCTATCTCTCGGGACAGCGTTTCTTCGTGCGCGGGCTGACCGCCGGCATCGGGAAATGACGGCCGAGTAGGGCCGGGTTCCACCCGGCCCGACTCGAACGGTCTGTTACGTGCGGAGCGTCGTCCCCGTTCGCGGATCGAAGAAGTGGAACTGCGCCGGGTCGACCGCGAGCTCGAGCGGGGCTCCGACCCGCCCGACCGTCGCCGGGTTGACGCGTGCGGTGAACCTGGAGTCGTCCACCGCGAGGAGGATCTCCTCGTCGTCGGGGTTGTCGCGCGTCTCGACGCTGATGCGTGGCGCCGCGACGCGGAAGACCACGAACGCATCCGAGCCGAGCGACTCCAAGACGTCGACCGTTACGACGATGCGAGGCAGGTGCGGGGCTGCGAGCGCCCCGCTCTCGAAGGTCTCGGGCCGGACTCCGAGCGTTACGCGGTCGACACCGGGCGGCGGCCGGCGCGCCGGGTCGAGGGGGATGCGGAACTGTCCGAAGACGATCTCGTCTCCCTCGACACCCGCGTCGACGAGGTTCATCGAGGGCGAGCCGATGAACGACGCCACGAAGAGATCGGCCGGATCCTGGTAGAGACGCTGCGGCGCGTCGACCTGGACGACCCGGCCGTCCCGCATGACGGCGACGCGCTGGCCGAGCGTCATCGCCTCCGTCTGGTCGTGGGTGACGTAGATGCTCGTGACCGAAAGGCGGGCGTGCAGCTCCGCGAGCGAGGCGCGCATCCCCACGCGGAGCTTGGCGTCGAGGTTCGAGAGCGGCTCGTCCATGAGGTAGGCCTTGGGCTCGCGGATGATCGCGCGGCCCATCGCGACCCGCTGGCGCTGGCCGCCGGAGAGCTTCGCCGGCTTGCGGTCGAGGAGGGCCTCGAGGCCGAGCAGCGCCGCCACGTCGTCCACGCGGCGCGCGATCTCCCGCTTCGGCGTGCGGCGGACGCTGAGCCCGAAGCCGAGGTTCTGGCGCACGCTCATGTGCGGATAGAGCGCGTAGTTCTGGAACACCATCGCGATGTCGCGCTGCGGCGGCGGCAGCTCGGTGATGTCCACGTCCCCGATCGAGATCGTGCCGTCGGTGATCTCCTCGAGCCCGGCGATCATCCGCAGCAGCGTCGACTTGCCGCAGCCGGACGGGCCGACGAGGACCATGAACTCCCCATCGGCGATCGAGAGGCTGACGTCGTCGACCGCGACGACGCCGCCGGCGAAGGCCTTGGTGACGTGCTCGAGCTCGATCCCCGGCATCGTCAGGCCACTAATACCCAGCCTGCATCGTGCCCATGACGTCGATCTGCGCCTTGAACGCCATGTAGCCGGCGTCGACCGGAAAGACGGTGCCGGTCACCGCCGCGGACTCGTCGCTCGCGAGGTACACGACGAACGGTGCGATCTGCTCGGGTGTCGGCACGGGCAGGATGTGGAGGCGGGCGATGGTGGCACTCGCATCCGCGTCGTCCAGCCACACCTTCTGCGGCTCCGTCGACACGAAGCTCGGCGCGATCGCGTTCACGCGCACGCCGTCCCGTCCGACTCCCGCCGCGAACGAGCGCACCATCGACGTCACGCCGCCCTTGGCGGCCGTGTACGAGTCGAGCCCGGCGCAGCCGACGAGTGCGTCCACGGTGCTCGAGACGATGATCGACCCGGAGCGCTGGGCGATCATCTGCCGCCCCACGTGCTTGAGGACGAGGAATGTCCCCGTCAGGTGGACGTCGATCATCCGCTGCCAGACGTCGTCGTCGAGCTCGGTGAGCCGGTTGTCCTTCGTGTTGACGAAGTGGACATCCGCCGCGCAGTGATAGAGGACGTCCAGGCGGCCGAAGCGGGACACCGTGTCCGCCACGAGGCGCTCGACCTGCTCGGGTCGACGTGACGTCGACCGGCATCGCCGTTGCGGTTCCGGCCGCGTCCTCGATCGAAGCAGCCACGATCTGGGCGCGGTCGAGCGCGATGTCGGAGACGACCACCGCCGCCCCCTCCGCCGCCATCGCGACGGAGCCGGCGCGGCCCATACCCGATCCACCGCCGACGACGAGCGCCACCTTGCCGGCCAGTCGGCCGCCCGTCATCGTTCCTCCCGCGCGATCTGGAAGTCCTGCCACGGGAGGTACTGGCCCTCGGCGCGATATCGCGCCGCCGCCTCGTCGACCGCGTCATCGTCGACGTCCACGCCGAGACCGGGGTCGTCGATCGTCCCCCAGCGGGGACCTGTCGAGATCGGGATCGGGTCGGTGAGGATGTCGTGCTCCATCAGGTATGCCGTTTGCTGATGCCCTTCGACGCCGTTCGGCAGGGTCAGGACGACATGATGGCTCGCTGCGGCGGCGAGGCCCAGCTCGCCGTGGGTGTGCTTGCAGATCTGGAGACCTTCGTAGTGCGCAAGCCAGGAGAGCCGCTGGAATCCGCCGATCGACCCGACCCAGTACGGGGAGAGGCAATAGACGTCGGCGTCGCGCGCGCGGATGCGCGCGTACGCCTCGGCCTCCGACCACAGGCCCTCGTTGGAGCAGACCGCCGTCTCGGCGCGGGCCCGGATCTCGCCAAGTTGGCCCACGGGGTGATCGCGAACGGGCTGCTCGACGAAGTCGATGTCGTGCGCGGCGAGCGCTCGGAGGTTCCTGAGCGCCTGCGGCACCGTCCAGGATCCGTTCGCGTCCAGCCGTAGCCGAGGTTGCGGCCCGAGTGCGGTCCGCACCGCTCGGACGGCATCGGCGTCATCCGCGTCGTCGAGCCCGACCTTGAGGTAGAAGACCTCGAAGCCCGCGGCAAGGCCGTCGCTCACCTGGGCCTCAAGTGCTTCCCGGTCGCCGCGCGAGAGGTAGTAGAAGTACGTCGCCTCCTTCTCCTGCAGCCCGCCGAGAAGACGCCAGAGCGGTTCGTTGCAGGCGCGGCCGCAGATATCCCAAAGAGCCATGTCGATACCGGCCCACGCGAAGTTTCCCGTGCCCGAGCGGAACTGCCACAGCCCGTATGTGAATGCGTCGCGGCGCATGGCGTCGCGATTCCACGGATCCCGTCCGACAACGAACGGCGCCATCGCCCGGAGCGCGAGCTCGACAGAGGCCGTGTCGGCACCGCAGCACGCCTCGCCCCAGCCGACGAGCCCGTCGTCCGTCGTCAGCTTCACGAGCACATCGCTGACGCCGTCCCGCGCGACGATGGAGCTGACCTCCCGGTGACGGTACGGGACGCTGACCGGGATCGTCTCGACGGAGGCAATCTTCACGGCGTTCTCACAGCGTGTGCTCGAACCGGGTCAGGATCTCGTTGGCGGTGGCGC
>CAVPGO010000030.1:0-16655 GCA_963703975.1 uncultured Actinomycetes bacterium | reverse complement strand
CCGAGCTCGGGGATCGTCACACTGGCCTCTGCGAGCAGCTCGAGCAGGAACGCCTCGAAGTCGTCGTCCGCGCGGTCGATCTCGTCGATGAGCAGCACCGCGGGCCGTGGGCCGGGGTGCTCGAGCGCGCGCAGAAGCGGGCGACGGATGAGATAGTCGGGGCCGAACAGCTCCTCTTCGCCGAGGGTCGAGTTGCGGGAGTCGGCGAGGCGGATGCTCAGCAGCTGGCGTGGGTAGTTCCACTCGTACAGCGCCTCCGCCGCGTCGATCCCCTCGTAGCACTGCAGGCGGATCAGCGGCGTGTCGAGCACGACCGCCAGCGACTTTGCGGCCTCGGTCTTGCCGACGCCGGCCTCGCCCTCGAGCAGCAAGGGCTGCGGCAGGCGCACGCTCAAGAACATGGACGTCGCCAGCCCCTCGTCGACGAGGTAGTCCACGTCGGCGAGTCGCCTGGCGAGGGTCTCGATATCGGGCACGAGCCGCCGGACCTCGCCGGCCGCTTCGCCCGTGACCTCGAGCGGAGTCATGCGGCGAGCCCGAGCCCGGTCACGACGGAATCACTCTGCGGCGAGTACATGCTCGTGTTGCGCCCGGAACTTGGCGGCGCAGCCCTCGCAGCAGAAGTAGACCGTCTCGCCGTCGTACTCCACCGAAGGCGTGCCCGCGACGACGGCGACCGTCATGCCACAGATCGGGTCGACCGCGAGCGGCGGCGAGGTGGAGCTGGGAGCGCTCGGCGGAGCGGTGAGACGCGACGTGGTCGGGTGCCGCGGCGCGTTCTCCGCGGCGCACGGCGACGATCGTCGCGAGGATCGACAGTGCGATCTCGGCTGGGGTGCGGGCGCCGATGTCGATCCCGGCGGGCACGTCGATCAGCTCGAGGTGCTCGTCGGAAACCCCGTCGGCGCGCAGCTCGGCGATCACGCCCGCGCCACGCTTGGCGGCTGGCCACGAGGCCGATGTACGGCACGCCCGCCTCGAGCCCGCGCCGCAGCGTGTGAAGCTCGTCGCGCCCGTGGGCCGCGACCACGAGCGCGAGATCGCCGGGCGATGGCTCGGCAGCGCCTTCGTCGACGGGGACGAGGTCGAGCCCGAGCTCCGCGCCGAGCGACAGGACAGCTGCCGCGATCGGTGTGTCGCCCACGACGAGGACACGCGGCGTCGGGAGCACCGGCTCGAGGAAGATCTCGATCGCGCCGCCGGACAGGCACGGGTTCTGCGCCGTCACCGCTCCCTCCTCGATCGGGACCTCTCGACCGGTTTCGGGGTCTTCGCCAACCGGTCCGTCGGGAACGATTCGCAACAGGAGCGCCTCCTCGATCTCGATCGCCTTCAACGAATACACGCGAACGCTTTGCTGCGCACACACTCCGCCCACGAACCCCTCGATCGTGCCGTCGCCGAGCACCAGTGCGACCTCTCCCGCCTTGACGCTCGTCGGGCGCTGCGCCCGCACGACGGTGGCGACCACGAACGCCGTGCCCTCTGCTGCGAGCTCGCCGGCTCGCTGCGACACGGCGCCGGTCATCATTGCGGCGGCTCGGCGCGACCCTGCATCGCCGCCCAGACACGGGCCGGAGTGCAGGGCATGTCGATGTGTTCGACGCCGTGCGTCTCGTACAGCGCGTCGATGATCGCGTTCACGATCGCGGGCGGAGACCCGACATTCGGCGACTCACCCACGCCCTTGGCCCCGAGCGGGTGGTGCGGGCACGGCGTGACCGTCTCGCCGAGCTCGAAGTTCGGGCATTCGAGCGCGGTCGGGATGAGGTAGTCCATGAACGACGAGTTCAGGCAGTTGCCCTCCTCGTCGAACGTGATGACCTCCATCAGCGCGATGCCGATGCCCTCGGCGAGGCCGCCGTGGATCTGGCCGTCGACGATCATCGGGTTGATGCGCACGCCGCAGTCGTCGACCGCGATGAAGCGCCTGACGGTGACATGGGCGGTGTCGGGGTCGATGTCGACGACTGCGATGTAGGCCCCGTAGGGATAGGTGAGGTTGGGCGGGTCGTAGATCACCTGTGCGTCGAGCCCGCCCTCCATCCCGTCGGGCATCGGCTCGCCGCTGTACGCGCGCACTGCGATCTCCTCGATCATCGCGCCCTTCTCGGGGTCCCCCTTGACGTACCAGCGACCCTTCTCCCAGGCGAGATCCTCCGGCCTGGTCTCGAGCATCGTCGCCGCGATCAGGCGCGCCTTGTCGCGCACCTTGCGCGAGACCACCGCGACCGCGGCACCGGACACCGGCGTCGAGCGGCTGCCGTAGGTGCCGAGCCCGTACGGCGACCTGTCCGTGTCGCCGTGGCGGACCTCCACGTCCTCGGGCGGGATACCGAGCTCCTCGGCGACGATCTGCGCGAACGTCGTCTCGTGGCCCTGCCCCTGCGTCTGGGCGCTGATGCTGACCACCGCCTTGCCCGACGGGTGCACCCGCAGGTCGGCACCGTCGTTCATGGCCAGCCCGAGGATGTCCATGTGCTTGCGCGGCCCCGCGCCGACGCCTTCGGTGAAGAAGGCCACTCCGATACCCATCAGCTCGCCGCGGGCGCGCTTCTCCGCCTGCTCGCGGCGCAGATCCTCATAGCCGGCGATCTCCATCGCGACGCGCATCGTCTCGGCGTAGTTCCCGGAGTCGTACGTCCACCCGGTGGTGGTCTCGTAGGGGAACTGCTCGGGGGCGATGAAGCTGCGCATCCGCAGCTCGATCGGATCGACCTTCATCTCGAGCGCGAGCGCGTCGACCATCCGCTCGACGAGGTAGACGGCCTCGGTGATGCGGAACGAGCATCGGTACGCCACTCCGCCCGGCGCCTTGTTCGTGTAGACCGCCTTGACCTGGACGTGGGACGCCTCGAGGTCGTACGACCCGCAGACGATGTGGAAGAACCCGGCCGGGAACTTCGTCGGCTGCGCGGTCGAGTCGAAGGCGCCGTGGTCGGCGATCACGTCGACCCGCAGGCCGGTGATCTTGCCGTTCTTCGCGCACATCTCGCTGCGCATGATGTAGTCGCGGGCGAACCCTGTGGACATGAGGTTCTCGGAGCGATTCTCGACCCACTTGACCGGTACGCCGGCGACGATCGACCCGGCGATCGCGCACACGTAGCCCGGGTAGACGGGAACCTTGTTGCCGAAGCCGCCGCCGATGTCCGAGCAGCGAATCCGGATCATGTGCTCCGCGAGCCCGGCGACGTGCGCGTACACCGTGCGGTGTGCGTGCGGTGCCTGGTTGCCGTTGTAGATGTCGAGCTGACCGGTCTCCGGATTGAAGTCGGCGATCATGCCGCACGTCTCGAGCGGCGCCGGGTGGCAGCGGGGATAGATGATGTCGCGCGACACGATGGTGTCGGCCTCGGCGAACGCGCGGTCCGTCGCCGCCTGATCGCCGGCCTCCCAGGTCGGGCTCGCGAGGTTGTCGCGCTGCCCGGCCTTGTCGTCGCGGATCAGCGGCGCGTCGGGGTCCAGCGCCTTGCGGGCGTTGACGATCGCCGGCAACGGCTCGTACTCGACATCGATCAGCTGGAGCGCGTCGTTCGCCGAATACTCGTCGGTCGCGATCACGAACGCGACCTCCTGCCCCTGGAACCGGACCTTGTCGCCTGCGAGCACGGCCTGCGTGTCGTAGGAGATCGTCGGCATCCACGCCAGCCCGAGCGTCTCGAGATCCTTGGCGGTGACGACGGCCGCGACGTTGGGGTGCGCGAGCGCCCTGGAGGTGTCGATCGAGACGATGCGCGCGTGCGCGTACGGGCTGCGCAGGATGGCCCCGTGGACCATGCCCGGCAGCCTGATGTCGTCGAGGTAGGTTCCCTGGCCGCGGATGAAGCGCGCGTCCTCCTTGCGCTTCAGACGACCGAAGCCGATCGGACGCTCGGTCTTGGCACTGGGGAGGTTCTCGACCGTGGCCATGCTCAGACCTCCTGTTTCGCGGCGGCTTCGTATTCAGCGGCCCAGCGCACGGCGCTGACGATGTTCTTGTAACCGGTGCAGCGGCAGATCGCTCCCGAGATAGCTGTACGGATCTCCTGCTCGGTTGGATTTGGGTTCTCGTCCAGCAGGGCGCGGGCGGTCATCAACATTCCCGGCGTGCAGAAGCCGCACTGGAGAGCGTGCTGCTCGTGGAAGCCCATCTGAACCGGGTCCAGCCGGCCGTCGACCTCGAGCGACTCGACCGTGCGGATCTCATGACCCTCGCACATCACGGCCAGGATCGTGCAGGACTTCACCGGCTCGCCGTCCATCTGCACCACGCAGGCGCCACAGTTGGAGGTATCACAACCCCAATGGGTGCCGGTCAAGCCGGGCGTCTCGCGAATGAAGTGGACGAGCAGCTGACGCGGTTCGATCTCGCGGGAGACCTGCTCGCCGTTGATCGCTATCGAGACGTTCATGATCAGGCCTCCTGAGGCAGGGCGCGGGCCGTGGCGCGGATCAGGGCGCGCGTTGTGAGAACGCCGGCGAGATGGCGCTTGTAGTCGATCGGCCCCCGACCGTCTGCGCTCGGAGAGCAGTCCGCCTGAGCGATCTCGCCCGCCTGTGCAAACAGCTCATCCGACGGAGCCTTGCCTCGAAGCAGCTCCTCGGCTCGCGAGAGATGGATCGTCGTGAGCCCCACTGCGCTGAGCGCGATGCCCACATCCGCGATCTTGCCGCCGTCGAGCCAGACGGCGGCCGACGCTGCGGCGATCGCCCAGTCGCCGGCGCGGCGCTCGACCTTCTCGTGCGCGCTGCCGCCGCCCGGACGGAGCGGAACCCGGACCTCGGTGAGCATCTCGCCTTCGCCGACCGCGGTCATGTAGGGCCCGAGGTGAAAGTCCTCCATTCCGACCACCCGCTCACCGGCGGCACCGCGGATCACGGCCTTCGCCTTGGCCGCCGAGCAGACGGCCGAGAGATCCTCGGCCGCGTCTGCCTGGCACAGTGAGCCGCCGATCGTGCCGCGGTTGCGCACGACCGGATCGGCGATCACATTCTCGGCGTCGCGAAACAGCGGAAAGTGCTCGGCGAGCAGCTCCGACTTCAACAGATCCACGTGGCGGGTCAGCGCACCGATCAAGATCTCGTCGCCCTGCTCGCGGATGTAGGAGAGCTCCGTGAGATCGTTGATGTCGATCAGGTGCTCCGGGTTCGCAAGCCGGAGCTTCATCATCGGCAGCAGGCTGTGGCCCCCCGCAATGATGCGTGCCTCCGAGCCGAGCCTCTCGAGCGATGCGATCGCGCCCTCCACACTGGTCGCGCGCTCGTACTCGAATGCCGCAGGGGTCTGCACCAGGGCTCCTTTCGTATCAGGAAAAGGCGGACATCTCTGCGCAGAAACCCGCAGGTAGCGCCAGCATACGACGGCACGTGTGAAAGTCCAGTGACACGGCCGAGCCGGCCCGGCTCGTCGAGGCCCGCTACGAGGAGCCGGGCGTCTCGCGCAGCTGCAGGCTGGAGTCCATGCGCGCGGCGATGCTTTCCAGCTGGTCGACCACCGAGTCGCTCTCGCCGCGCACCTTGCGGCCTGCGTTCTCCAGCCGACCGAGGAGTCGCTGCATGTCGTCGATGCGGTCGTCGACGTTCCGAGCTTCGGCGAGCTCGGCTACCGCCTTCTCGTGGTAGGCGAGCCGCATGCGAAGGCCCTCGACGTTGATGCGCAGCTGGTCGAAGGCGCGCGCGGTCGGCCAGGCGGTCACCTCGCCGCCGTCGGAGCGCTCGGGTATGGGCCCGGTGACGATTCGCGCGGCGAGCTCCGCCACCCGCTCCTGAAGCGCGACGCGCTCGGCGGCCCACGTCTCGGCGCCGCGCACGAGCTGCGCCGTGATGGCATCCCGGTCACCCTCGACGACTTCGATGCGCGCTATGAGCTCGCGCAGCGCGAGATCCGCCTTGGGGTCGAGGTGACTGCGCTTCTGCATCTCCGCGCGCAGCGCCGCCAGCTCGTCGCCGAGCCGCACGTCGAGGGCGCGCAGCTCCGCGCGCCAGCCCGCTGCGAGCCTCGCGAGCGTTCCGGCCTCCTGGCCTGCTTCGAGGCTCTCGAGCCGCCGGGCGAGCTCGGCGAGCTCCTCCGCGAGGGCTCGGCGACGAATCTCGCCGGCGGCCGCGACGTCCGCGAGCTCGTCCCGGACTTCCGCGCCGGTCCTCTCCACGAGGGCGGAGGCCACCGCCACGGCGCCTTCGACCTGCTCGAGCCGCTTCCCGAGCGTCAGGGCGAGCTGCTGGCCGTACGGCGCCGGCAGTGCGCTCTGCTGACGCTCCAGCGACGCGACCCCGGCGCGAAGCTCGCGCGTGACGGCATCGATACGCCGGTGCACCTCGTCGAGACGCGTTTCGAGCGCGTAGAGGTCGTGCGCCTTCGGCGCCGCAGCCGCCGCCCGTGCGATCCCGGCCACAGCCTCCAGCTCCTCCGCGAGCGACTCGGTTGCGGTGTGGAGCTCCTCGCGCAGCTCCACGCCGGTTCGCTCGGCGATGGCCATGGCGACCGTGACGGCGCCCTCGACCTCCTCGAGGCGCCGCCCGAGGAGCGCTCCCAAGCGCTCGCCGTAGACGGTTGGCGGCGCACCGGAGCCTGCGCCGGACGATGCGTCGAGCTCCCGGTGCAGCGCCGCGATGGCCTCGGCGGCGCGCGCCATCTCGTCCCGGATGCGCTGTTCCATGGTCGTCACCGGGGCGCCCGGGTCGGGCTCGGCCGGCGGAAGGCCGCGGCGTTTACCCAGCATGGGCGCCACCTGACGGTTCCGCGGGACAGCGGCGCCTCTGGACGCCGTTCACCGCAGAAGCCGCAGAGGTGCCGCAAGGCAGTCGCGTGAGCCGGTCACGCGGAAACGCAGGGTGTTGCAGAGTGTCAACCACGCCGCTTCGAGTATCGCCCCCAGGGATGGCCCCGGGCCATGCCTCGATCGAGTGTTTCTGCCGCACGCTTGTGCGCTTGTTGCGAATCTACGGGGCGCGGGTAGCCGCCCCGGCAGCGCTCTCATCCGCATCGCCGAGATGTGCCTGGCGCGCGGCGGCCAGGGTGGCGCCGGCCATCGTCGCGGCGATTGCGTACGCGATCAGACCGGTTGTGAGGTCGTGGTCGACGTACGCAAGGTGACTTCCCTCGAGCGCGAGCAGCCATGCAACAGCCGCGGTGGCGGCGCCAAAGCCGACGTACAGGGGGCGTCGAGCACGTCTCAGGGCATCGTGCGCACCGATTGCCAGGAGCACGAAGACCGCGACGACGAAGGGCAGGATGGCGACCCAGCCGCTGCCGCCGATCGCGTTGACGATGGTGTCGACGAACGTCCCGGAGCGAAGCTCGTCAAGCCAGCGGCTCTCTTCTCCCCCACCGACCATGGGTGAGGTGGCGGTGACGAGCGTCATTGCGCTCCCTGAGGCCAGCAGCAGCGCGACGGTGGCTCCGGGCGCCGCACGGGCGGCGAACCCGAGCGGCAACAGCAAGAACGGAAGCATCGCGATGAGGAACCTCGGGCCGGGCGTGTCGCCTCCGAACGGGCCCGCCGAGTTCAGCGTGTAGCCGGCGTTGTAGACGAGAAACGCCGCCGTCACGCCGCCGAGGAACACCGCCTCCTTTCGGGCGTGGCGGTACAGAAGCACGATCCCGGCCGCGGCGAGAACGCAGATCGGCGTGAGCGTGACGAGGCCACGAGTGGTGAAGAGGATCTCGCCGAGCGCGTGCGGGCTCGGCCATGTGATCCCGAAGAAGCCCTCGTCGTTCTCCCCGATCACGGCACCGGAGCTGTCGGTTCGCAGGGGCAACGCGTACCGATACGAGAAGTGAGTGGCCGAGCCGAACGCCCAGCGGTTGTAGGCGAGCAGGCACACGGCCGGCACCGCCGCTCCCGCCGCGAATCGAAGCGCCGCCCGGGTGTTGTGACCGACCGTGACGTAGACGAGCAGGGCCGCGGAGACGAGTGCCGCCGGGTACTCGAAGAGGACGCTGGAGCCCGCCAGCAGCCCCGCCGCGAGAGCGCGGCGGGGCGAGAGTTGCCCGTCCGGGCGAAAGGCCACGACGAACGCCGCGAAGGCGAGCGTTGCCGCGGGAACGTGGCCGAACCAGAGGCTGCCGAACGGGAGCACCAGCGTCCCCGTGCCGAGAGCGATCGCGGTCAGGCGCCCGGAGCCGGGCAGCAAGCGCTCTGCGGTGCGACCGACCAGGTACACGAGCAGCAGCGCGGCAGGGACGAGCGTCGACAGGGACAGAAGCCAGATCGCCCAGCGCATGTCACTGGGCAGCAGCCCCGTGCCCTCGAGGAAGAAATACATGGGAAGGGACGCTGTAGCCAGGCCCGGCGCCTTGACGGAGTAGTAGTGACCTTCGAAGAGCGCCTTGTCGCACGTGAACCACTGGTCGCGGTCGATCCTCGCCGTGCCCTCGGCAAGCGCGCGCACGAGGGCGTAGTGCGACGCCTGCGTCCCGCACGGCGCCACATGCACGGGCAACGCGAACACGGCGACGAAACACACCGCCGCCACGATCGAGAGCCCGCTCGCCCGGAACATGGAGCGAAGCCTGCCCCAGGCGCGGCCCGACTGCATCAGAGCGCTGCCCACGCTCGAGTCGGCGGCGGTGAGGATGGCGCTACCACAGCGACACCGGCGCGATCACGTCGCGGTTCTCGGCGATGTAGAGAGCAGGAAGGAAGCTCGCGAGGTGCATCCACTCCGTGTTGGAGTGTTTGAGCAGCCCGAGGCCGACCTCGTCGGGGAGCTCGAAGGGCCGCTTGCGGAACTTCACGGACTTGTGTGGAGGATCAGCGCTGGAAGACACCCTCGGCGATTATCCCGTCGGGCTCCAATAGTCTGTCCCGGACTCCAAGACCGTGTGTCCCGACAGGTGGTATTGCCCGGAGGTGAGTGAGGAATGAGCGCATCGACAGTTGTGGCGACTACGCACGAGGAGCGGGCTGGGAAAGAGGCCGGGCTGAAATTCTACGACCTCAGTCATCCGTTCGGGCACGACGCGCCTCTCTGGCCATATTTCCCGGACGTCAAGATCGAGCGCTTCCACTATCACGCGAAATCGGGTGTGTTGTCACAACAGATAACGACCTTCATGCACTGCACGACGCACACCGACTCGCCGGCACACGTGATCGAGGGCACGCGCTTCATCGACGAGGTGCCGCTCAGCTCGTACTTCGGCGCTGGTGTCGTCGTCTCGATCCCGAAGGAGAAGTGGGAAGTCGTCACGGCGGAGGATCTGGAGAACGCGCGACCGGAGATCCGACCTGGCGACATCGTGATCGTCAATACCGGCTGGCACCGCTTCTACGCGGACTCGCGCAAGTACTTCGTCGAATCTCCGGGCACCTACAAGGAGGCCGGTGAGTGGCTGCGCGACCGCGGGGTCAAGGGGTTCGGGATCGACTGTCAGGCGCTCGACCATCCGCTCGGGACCGCAATCGGGCCGCAGCCGAATGGCCCCCTCATTCCCGGGGTGCTCGACGAGTACAAGGCTCACACAGGGCGTGAGGCGGCCGACGACTTTCCCGAGTGGGAGCCATGCCACCGGGCACTTCTGGGCAACGGCGTCGTCGGCTTCGAGAACGTCGGCGGCCAGGTCGACGACGTGACCGGGAAGCGCTGCACCTTCGCGGCCTTCCCGTGGCGTTGGGAGAAGGGGGACGGGTGCATCGTCCGGCTCGTCGCGATCGTCGACCCGACCGGTGAGTACCGGATCGAGGCCGGAGGAGCGGACTGATGCAGGTGACACGGCTCGAGGACGCGCTGCCGTACGAGGCGCCGAAGCATTTCGATTGCCGCGCGCTGCGACTCCAGGGGTGGGACGCCACCGAGACGCAGGGCTTCTGGGTCGGTCTTTCGCACTTCCTGCCCGGCGGCGGCTGCGAGCTCGATGCGACGCCGCTCGAAAAGGTGTACGTGGTCACCGAAGGCGAAGTGACCGTCGTCACCGAAACCGGCGAGACGACACTGCGGCCGTACGATTCTTGTCACCTGGCGCCGAACGAGGCACGTTCGATCGAGAATCGCACCAACCGGCCGGCCTCGATGATCACCGTGCTGCCCTACCCACCCGGCCGGGCATGAAAGACGTCGCCACGCTCTTCGACGTCGAGGGCCGCTCGGCGCTCGTCACGGGCGCAACGGGCGCCTTCGGCGGCGCTGCCGCCCACGCCCTGGCCGCGGCCGGGGCCAACGTGACCGTGGCAGGAGGGAACGCCGACAAGCTCGACCTGCTCGCCGGTGAGCTCGAGGCAGCGGGCGCCCGCGTCGCCGTGATCCAACGACGCCCCGATTCCGAGGACGACACCGACGCGATCGTCGCCACGGCGGTGGGCGCGCACGGCGGGCTCGATCTCGTCGTCTCGGCCTCGGGTACGAACAAGGTCGGGCTGATCACCGAGCAGCCCGTTGCGGACTGGCAAGCGGTGATGGACGCGAACGTCAAGGGCTCCTGGCTCCTCTGCCGCTCGGCCGGTCGGGTGCTGCTCGACCAGGGCCGCGGCGGCAAGGTCGTGTTGGTCTCCTCCACCCGTGGCAAGCTCGGGCATCCCGCCGGGTACACGGCCTATTGCCCTTCGAAGGCGGCCATCGACCTGCTCGCCCGTGCGCTCGCCTGCGAGTGGGGCAAGCACGGGATCAACGTCAACGCGATCGCACCGACCGTCTTCCGCTCCGACCTCACCGCCTGGATGTTCTCGGACGAGGATCCCGGCAAAGCGACACGCGACGCCATGCTGTCCCGGATCCCGCTCGGCCGCTTGGGAGAACCAGACGACTTCGTTGGTGCGCTCCTCTTCTTTCTGTCGTCCGCGTCGGACTTCTGCACCGGTCAGGTTCTGTACGTCGACGGGGGCTACACCGCAGGCTGATGCGGGGGCGGGAGCGCATTTCCGTAGTCGGGGGCGGTCTGATGGGGCACGGGATCGCCCAGGTCTTCGCCGTCGCCGGGCACCCCGTTTCCGTCACCGACGACGATCCGGAGGTGCTGGCATCGGTGCAGGGACGAGTCCGAGCCAACCTCGAACGCCTGGGTTTCGACCCGGCTCCCGCAGCGGCGATTCGACTCTGTGCGGCACTCGAGGAGGCGGTCGCGGACGCCGCCGTCGTTTTCGAGGCCGTCGTCGAGGACGTCGCTGTGAAGCAGTCGCTGTTCGAGCGGATGAGCCGCCTCGTGGGCCCGACTGCAGTCCTGGCGACGAACACGTCGGTGATCTCGATCGGTCAGATCGGGGCCCTCGCCCTCGACCCGGGCCGTGTCGTCGGCACGCACTGGTGGAATCCCCCATACCTCATTCCGCTCGTCGAGGTCGTCCCGAGCGATGCCACCGACTCGGACTCCGTCGAGCGCACGCTGACGCTGCTCGACAGCGTCGGCAAGGAGGCGGTGCTCGTCGGCCGCGACGTCCCTGGGTTCATCGGTAACCGCCTGCAGCACGCCCTCTGGCGGGAGGCGATCGCACTCGTCGCTGCCGGCGTGTGTGACGGGGACACGATCGACCGCGTGGTGAAGGCGAGCTTCGGCGCCCGGCTGGCCGTGCTCGGGCCGATCGAGAACGCCGACCTCGTCGGACTCGACCTGACGCTCGCGATCCACGAGTACGTGCTCCCTCATCTCGACCGCACGCCAGGCCCGGCGCCGCTCCTACGGGAGCTCGTCGACCAAGGGCATCTCGGCATGAAGACAGGCAAGGGATTCCGTCGCTGGTCGGAACACCAAGCTCGAGAGACGCGGGAGCGTCTGTTCGACCACCTCGCCGCGAACGTGGAATCGCGGCCGGAAGTCCCGTGACCGCGGCGGTGATCACGTGCGCCCTGACGGGGCCCATCGCCACCAAGGACGACAACCCCAACCTGCCGACGACGCCCGAGGAGATCGCCGAGGCGGCGCGCGGCGCGAGCGAGGCGGGAGCCGCGGTTGTCCACGTGCACGTTCGCGATGAGCAGGGGCGTCCGACCGCGGACCTCGCCATCGCACGACGGACGGTGGGCCTGATCGAAGAAGTCTGCCCCGCTCTCGTACAGCTCTCGACGGGTGTGGGCCTGGACGTCCCCTTCGAGGAGCGGGAGCGGCTCGTGGAGGCGCGCCCGCGGATGGCGTCGCTCAACCCATGCTCGATGAGCTTTGGCGCCGGAGAGTTCCGCAACCCCCCTGACGGAGTTCGGCGGCTGGCGGCCCGCATGCAGGAGCTGAGCGTCAAGCCGGAGCTGGAGATCTACGACACGGGTCATCTCGATGTCGCCCTCCAGCTCGCCGAGGAAGGACTCGTTCCCGAGCCACTCCAGTTCTCCATCGTGATGGGGATTCGCGGCGGCATGCCTGCAACTCCCGCCGCTCTCGTCGAACTCGTACAGCGGCTCCCGGCGGGTGCTGTCTGGCAGGCGATCGCGATCGGACGCTGGAATCTCCCGATCACCGCCATCGGCCTGGCGATGGGCGGCAATGCCCGAACCGGGATGGAAGACACCCTCATGCTGAGACGGGGTCAGCCTGCGCAGTCGAACGCCGAGCTCGTAGCGCGACTTGTCTCTGTCGCTCGCTCGCTCGAGCGGGAACCGGCGAACGGCGCAGAGGTGGAGCAACTTCTTGCCCTCCCGAGATCGGGTTGGCGATGAGCGTCCCATGGGAAACAAGCCGTTCGGGCGGTTGGCTCAGCTGGTCGGAGCGCCTGCCTCACCCGGAGGCGCAATGGGGCGTCAACCAGCACCGACCCGCGTGGTTGAGCCACTCCCAACGGCGAGCTGAGCCTTGCGTTCTGGGTGTTCCTCGTTGTTCGTACCGTGCGTGTACCGGAGCCGCACCGTGACCCGTGGACCCGCTGCCGAAGGCAGGCCACCGACCGCCCGTCGCCCTGCACGGGCCGAGTCAGCCCTGCTTCGACATCACATACGCGACGGCCGCCGTGACGACGATCGTGATGATGACGACTACGACCGGAGCATCCACCTTCCACCTCCCTCGCAGGAGATCCTGAGTCGGCTACGACCGCAATACCATCCCACAACTTTCGCCGAGACGATGGCGGACCGCCCGTGCCGGAATGCGGGTCGATGACGTCCCCGCCCTCAGGGGGAGGCGGCTCCTCCTTCCGTTCCGCGTCACCGATGATGGCAGCCGTCCCGCTCGGGCACGATGGGGAACCCGTGCTGGATGCAGAGCCAGGGCATCGGCTCGCTCATGACCAACAGGATCGGCAGCACGCGCCAGGAAGATGCGGCTCGCTCGAATACCGCACTCGTACCGTAGACGCATCCCGGAGCCCGACTGAGCAGGCAAGATCCGCATGACTACTCACTCGGGCGGTTAGCTCAGCTGGTCAGAGCGCCTGCCTTACACGCAGGAGGTCGCAGGTTCGAGCCCTGCACCGCCCATCCGACCCCAAGGAGCCATGTCGTCCCCCGGATGGTTCCCGGGGTCAGATGTGCCACGGATGCCGGGAAAGGTCGTGCGGTTCAGATCCCGGTGGAACCTCGAGCGAGGGTGGGCGAAGCCCGTGAGCGAGACGCCGTTCTGGAGGCTGGCTGCGGGGTTGCGCCGAAAACGACGGTTTGCGGGCGTTTCTCTAGTCGATTCCGCGAGAACCGACTAGCCTGTGCGCATGGAGACGCAGCAACCTGCCGACTCGACCAACGGCGATCCAAACGGTCTGAGCCCGGACGACATCTCGTCGTTCGAGTTCCCCATCTCGATGCGAGGGTTCGACCGCGATGCCGTGAAGCGGTGGCTCCGCCGCTTCGCCGAATCCTACGCGGCGGTCTTGCGCCAGCGCGACAGGCTGCGGGCGGCCGCCGAGGAGGCCACCGAGCGCGCCGCCGCAGCCGAGAGCGAGGTGCAGGCGAGCACGCGCGAGATCGCCAATCTGACGAAGCGATGCGCGTTGCTCGAGAGCGATCTCGAGAACGCGCGGGCGGACATCGCGGCTCTGGAGCAGGTCTCCGCGGAGGAGTCCGCGCGACCTGTGGACGCCGCCGCCGGCACGGACAAGATGGCGCTCGAGCGGGCGCTTGCACGCATCGCGGAGCTGGAATCCGAGGCGGTGCGACTGCAAGACGAGCGACGTCGAGACGAGGCAGCGAGCGCGGCCGCCGTCCCCGCGGAGCCCACACAGCAGGCCGGTGAGCTGCTGGTCGCCGCCCTGCAAGCCGGGGAGACGCTGCGCTCGACGGCGAGAGAGGAAGCACAGCGGACGTTGAAGAAGGCTCGCGAGCGCAGCGCCGAGATCTCCCGCGCAGCCGAGTTGCGTGCACGTGAGCTCGGCGAGGCGAGGGCCGAAACGGAGCGTCTCCGGATTGCGGCCGAGCTGGCTTCCGCCGAGCTCGACCGGGCCCGGGCCGCGCGAGCGGAGGTCGAACGCGAGACGGAGCTCGTACGGGCCAGGGTGCGGGCGGAGGTCGAGCAGACGATCACCTCGCTCACGCAGCAACGTGAACGCGTGCAGACGCTCCTCGGCGACGCGCTCGCCGCACTCGACGCGGATGACGGTGGCGCCAGGGGCCTGCTCGACGACCTCGCGGCTCGCTTGACTCCGCAGACCGTCGACGACGGCGGATCCGACCTCGTCCCGGAGCCGACCGAGCCCGCCTGACGCGAGTCGGGCGGCGCGGGGCCGAGGCCCCGACGGCCTCCGCTCGCGACACGACGCGTTGCCCCTCTAGGCGACGACGAGCGCGACCGCGACGAACTGCACCGCGGCCGCGGCGACGACGAGCGCGTGGAAGAGCTCGTGGTAGCCGAACGTGCCGGGCCAGCGGTTGGGGCGCTTCATCGCGTACGCGATCGCCCCCACCGTGTAGAGCACGCCGCCGAACGCGACGAGCGTCGCCGCAGCCACACCTGCACCCTCGACGAGTCGTGGCGCGGCGAACACGCCGATCCAGCCGAGAGTGAGGTACACGCCCACGGCGATCCACCTCGGCGCTCGGATCCAGGCGATCGACAGCAGCATCCCGACCACCGCGCCCGCCCACACGACGGTGAGCACGACCCAGCCGAGCGACCCCTCGATGGCGAGGAGCGCGAACGGCGTGTAGGTGCCGGCGATGAAGACGAAGATCGTCGAGTGGTCGAGACGGCGCATCCAGGCACGGACGGGCGGCGACCACGCGATGCGGTGATAGAGGGCGCTCACCCCGAACAGTGCGGCGAGGCCGGCGACGTAGACCGCCGACGCGACGGCCTCTCGGGCGTTCCCGGCCAGCACGAGCAGCAGTGCGGCAGCGCCGAGCGACGCGAAGAAGGCCCACTCGTGGAAGACGCCGCGGAACCGCGGTTTTGTCTCCGCCGTCACCTCTCCATGGTGCCACGCAGCGCGGGCGCCTGCGTCCTCCGGAGAGCAGAGGGGTGCTCCTCAGCGGCTGAGCAAGCTCCGTGTCGGGCGTAGAGCCGCAGCGGCGGCTTCGTCCAATGCCTTGAGGCCGCGAGCGAGCTCCTCCGTCGTCGGCCAGGCGAAGCCGACGCGGAAGAAACGCCGGTCCTGGTCGAACCAGTGGCCCCCGCCCACGTACGTGCCGTGCTCCTCGAACAGCACGCGGTAGAAGCGATCGATGTCGACGTCGGTTCGAATGCGCGGGAAGCAGACAGCTCCAGCCTGCGGCTCGACCCATTCGAAGGTCTCGTTCGGTTCGATCCACTCGCGGACGACCGCCAGCTGTGACGCAACCCGCTCGTGTATCGACGGCAGGATGACGTGGCGGCGTTCGAGCACGCGAGCGGTGAGCTCTTCGTCGAGGACGGCCCCGGTGATGAAGATCTGCTCCTTGGCAGCGAGGAACGTCTCCATCAGCGCCTCGTCGCGGCAGGTCAGCCAGCCGACACGAAGGCCGGGAAGCCCATACGTCTTCGACATCGACGAGACGCCGAGAACGCGCGGCGAAAAGCTGGTCGCCATGGGTAGCGGCGTCTCGTGCGCGAGGTCTCGATACGTCTCGTCGACGAGCAGCCGGGCAACGGGATGGCTGTCGACGATTTCGACGAGAGCTCCAAGCTGGTCGGCGCTGATCGTGCTTCCCGTCGGGTTGTGGGGATAGGTGACGCTGACCACGCGGGTATCGGCGCGCAACCGCTGGGCGAGGCGGTCGAGGTCGAGCTGCCAACCATCCTCGTACCGAAGTTCCAGCCGCTCGACGTCTGCGCCGATCGCGAGCGGCGTCTCGAGGTTCGTCGCGTAGTTGGGCGAACAGATCAATGCGTGCGTCCCCGGTTCGAGGAGCGCCGAAGCGATGATGAACAGGGCGGCCGCGGCACCCGCGGTCACGAGAACATCCTCGGGCCTGAGATTTTCGCTGCCGGCTGCGACGAGCGCGCGCAGCCGTTCCGCCCCACGGTGATCGCCGTATGGCAGCAAGACGTGCCCGACGTCCGCCTCGATGCCGTAGTCGGCGAGACGCATGTCGGAGAACGAGCTCTCCGAAAGGTTGTTCGTGATCCTGTCGTAGCCCAGCTGCTCGGGCGACTCCAGCTCGATCGGTGTCCGCCGGTAGCGCACGTCTGCCTCTCTCCTAGCGAGTACCCGCATTCAGATGAGCGTCCCATCCGCGCGCAGCCTGCCGCAGGGCCATCGCTGCGATCGCGGCATCCTGGACGCCGACCCCTGTCAGATCGGCGACGGTCAGATCATCGTCGCCGGCGCGCCCCTCCACGACCCCTTCCAGAAGCTCGCCCAGAGTGACCGTGTCCTCTTCGCGCCGCAAGCCGCCTTTGATGGCGTGGT
>CAVPGO010000029.1:0-30910 GCA_963703975.1 uncultured Actinomycetes bacterium | reverse complement strand
GCTCGTCGTCGATCGCGGTGCGGAGCGACGCGAGGTCGGCTTCGCTGCGGCGAGCCGCAGCCAGGCGGGCGATCTGCGGTTCGAGCAGGAGGCGCGCCTCGAGCCGTTCGAGCACGACGTCGAGCCCGAAGTCCGCGACGAAGAAGCCCCGGTTGACCTCGAACTCGACGAGCCCGTCGCCCGCAAGCCGCCGCAGCGCCTCGCGCACCGACCCGCGAGAGATCCCGAGCTGCTCTGCGAGCCCTGCCTGACCCACGCGGGCCCCGGGGGCGAGCTCTCCGCTCACGATCAGCTCGCGGATCGCGTCGTAGGCAAGCCCCACGACCGAGCGGACGCGGAGGGGCTGGGCGCTGGACGAACCGATGGTTGACATTCGATGTTCGACCCTTTTATCGTCTCCGCGAGACGGGCGCAAGGGGTGCCCGGCAGGAAGCTCCGGATGCGTCCGGGAGCGAACGCCAGGAGGAGGCCAGAGATGAGCCAGTCCGACACCGCGCCCGAGCTTGGGAAGCGGAATCTCTCCACCATCCACGCCGTTGCGCAGTCGCTCGCGATCGGCCCCATGTTCTCGACCGCGCTGATTCTCGGGCTCGTCTCGAACCCCGTGACCGGGGCGGCGTGGAACACGACCCTCGCCGTGCTCGTCGCAGGGCTGGGCGTGCTCGCGATCGGGTATGCGGTGACGCTGTACGCCCGCCGGTTCGCGGGCGCCGGCGCCGTCTACGAATACCTGACACACGGCGCGCACCCGTGGGTCGGTGTCCTCACCGCCGGCGTCTTCTTCCTCGGCACTCTGTTCCTCGGCGGAGGCGGTATCTACCTCGGCGTGGGGATCCTTTCCGAGAGCTTCTGGGCGGCGCACATCTCCGACAACCCGCCCGCGTGGTGGATCTTCGGCCTCATCGGGCTGGGCATCGTGCTCGCGCTCAACTATCTCGGCGTCCGCATCGCCGTCCGCGCGATGCTCACATTCGCGGCGGTCTCCTTCATCCCGATGCTCGCTCTGGCCGTCGTGATCGTCGCCAAGGGCGGCGCGGACGGCATCTCGCTCTCCGTCTTCAACCCGAACGAGACCTCGTGGTTCCACGTCACGGGAGGGGGCGTGCTCGGCGGCGTGCTGCTCGGCATCCTCCTCTTCGTCGGGTTCGAAGCCGCGGCGTCGATCGGTGAGGAGTCGCACGACCCACACCGCTCGATCCCGCGTGCAGTGCTCTTCACGATCGCTGCGTCCGGTGCCTTCTACGTGGTGATGGCGTTCGCATTCTCGATGGGCTACGGCCGCAAGGCCGTCGACGCAGGCGCATGGGCGCTGTCGCCGGGGGCCGTGAACGAGATGGCGACCCGGTACGTCGGCTCGTGGTTCGCGGTGATCCTCGACCTGGTCGTCATCCTCGACGCCATGGCGCTCGCTCTCGCGATCTGCGTCACGATCGGGCGCGGCTACTTCGCGCTGGCGAGGGACGGCCTCCTCCCGGCCGCGTTCGCGCGGGTCTCGCGCCACAACACGCCGTGGGTCGCGAATCTGATGGTGGCGGTCGGCGGGATCGGCCTCATGCTCATGTCGTGGCTCGTGCACTACCAGGGCCGGTTCGTCGCCCCCGGTGAGAATGGCGACCTCGCCCCCATCTTCCCGTCGGACGCATTCGCGACGTTCATCCTCTCCGCGACGATCGGCTCACTGGCGGTCGAGCTCGTGTACCTGATCCTCGCCGTGGTCGCATTCGCACTCGTGCGGCAGGCGGGCAACAAGCTGTGGCAGTACGCCGTCGTCGCGGTGGCGGTGGCGACACCGCTCCTCGGGTACTACGGCGCCCTGAAGCCGGCGCCACATGACCGCTCGAACGTCAACTGGGAGGCGTTGTACTGGACGATCGGCATCGTCATCGTTGCCGGGCTTTGGTTCCTGGCCCTCCTCGTCCTTCGTCCCGGGAACGTCCGCTCGGCCGCAGTCCACGCCGCTCGGCACCGTGGTGTCCCGCCGCTCGACGAGACGCTCGACTTCCGGCCGCTACCCGAGGACGAGATGCCTCTGTGACAGAGGCCGTCTGGCACGAGATCGGCCCCGCCGGAGACGCGCCCCCCGGCGCACTCCGGCAGGTGGAGGTCGACGGGCGGGTCGTCTGCGTCGGGCGGACGGCCGACGGGTGGGTCGCGTTCGGCGACACGTGCCCACACGAGGAGTGCCCGCTCTCCGGCGGAGAGCTCGACGGGAACGTGGTCGTGTGCCCCTGTCACGGCTCGGAGTTCGACGTGCGCACCGGCGACGTCCTCTCCCCGCCGGCCCTCGACCCGCTCACCGTCTACGACGCGCGCGAGGAGGCCGGCGCCGTGCTCGTTCGCCTCGCCCCGGCGACGGCCGCCCAGGAGGCGGTGCACGAGCGAGAGGATCACGTCTCCGAGGCCGTCGCACGTGCGGCAACGGTCGCCGCACCCTCGATCGCCGGGCTCGTCGTCGACGACATCGACCTGACGGACCTCGACGTGTGGGAAGAGCGCGTGCCGCACGACTGGTTCGTGCTCCTGCGCCGCGAGGCCCCGCTGCACTGGCAGCAGGAGCAGCGCGGGCGCGGCTTCTGGTCGTTCACGAGGTACGACGACGTCGTCGCCATCTCCAAGGACTGGCAGACGTACTCGTCGGAGCTCGGCGGCACGTCGTTGCAGGACCTGACGCCGGAGGAGATCGAAGCGCGGAAGTCGATGATCGACACCGACCCGCCGGCACACACCCGCCTGCGGGCGATCGTGAACAAGGGCTTCACGCCGCGCGTGGTCAACGCCTACCAGGACCGGATCCGCGACCTCGCGCGAGGGATCCTCGAGCAAGCGTTCACGAAGACCACGTTCGACTGGGTGGAGGACGTCGCGTCGGAGATCCCGATGTGGGTCTTCTCCGAGATCATGGGGCTGCCCGTCGAGGACCGCCGGCTCCTGATCGAGCTCGGCGACAGATTGCTCGGCAACACCGACCCCGAGGTGATGGGCGGGGAGGAGTTCGTCTCCGACGTCGCCGCAGGGCATCCCGAGTATCGGAAGCTGCCGTTTTCGAGCCCGTACGCCGCTGACCTCATCGAGTACGGCCGCCGTCTCGGCGAGGCCAGGCGCGCGGAGCCCCGCGACGACATCACCACGAGGCTCGTGCAGGCGGAGGTCGACGGTGAGCGCCTCGACGACCGGGAGTTCGGCGTGTTCTTCATCCTCCTCACGACCGCAGGCAACGAGACGACCAGGCACACCATCAGCCTCGGCTTGCAGGCGCTGCTCGAGCACCCGGAGGAGCGCGATCGTCTCCTCGCCGATCCGGGGCTCTGCGCGACGGCGGCGGACGAGGTGCTGCGCTGGGCGCACCCGGTGCATCATTTCCGCCGCACCGCCACCCGCGAGGTCGTCGCGCACGGCCGCCGCATCGAGGCGGGGGACAAGGTCGTCTTCTGGTACGCGTCCGGGAACTTCGACGAGGCCAAGCTCGCCGACCCGTTCCGCTTCGACGTCGGCCGCACGTCGAACCGTCATCTCACCTTCGGTCTCGGCGGCCCGCACTTCTGCCTCGGAGCCCACCTGGCCAAGCTCGAGGTGCAGATCTGGCTGGAGGAGATGATCCCCTACCTCTCACGTCTCGAGCCCGCGGGCCGGGCGACACGGCTACGCTCGAACTTCTTCAACGGCATCAAGAGCCTGCCCGTGCGGGTGCGCCCGTGACGGACGAGGAGAGCGCATGACGACGAACGGTCACGACCCCGAAGCGGTCGCTCTCGACCTCGCCGAGCGCGGCGTTCGCGCGGTGCGTCTCCTCTACACGGATCTCCACGGCGTCGCCCGCGGCAAGGACATTCCCGTGCGCCATTTCGCAGGGCTCTGCGAGGAGGGCGCAGCCTTCTGCGCCGCCGTGATGGGCACCGATCTGCGCCACACGCCGGTCGTCGGCGGGGAGGTCGGCTACGTGGACTTCGCGGTCCGTCCCGATCTCGACACGATGCGGCCGGTGCCGTGGCAACCCGAGGTCGCCTGGTGCCTCGGCGAGGCGTGGGCGCTCGACGGGTCAGACCATTGGCCGTCGTGTCCACGGGCTCTTCTCGAGCGGGTCGTCGCGGCGTATTCCGAGCGTGGGCTGACACCCATAGTCGCGCCCGAGCTCGAGTTCTTCCTACTCGAGCGCGACGCTGCGGCGCACGGCGGCCTGCGCCGCTACGTCGACGAGCTGTCGCGCGTGTACACGGTGGGCGCCGTCTCGGATCCGCGGGAGGTCGTGTTGCGCATGCTCCTCTGGTGCGACGACCTCGGGCTGGAGGCGTTCGCCGCCAGCCACGAGTTCATGAACTCGCAGTACGAGATCAACCTGAAGCACTCGGAGGCGCTCGATGCCGCCGACCGCGCCTTCATGCTCAAGGCCGCCGTCAAGGAGATCGCCGTGCGCGAGGGGCTGCTCGCCACCTTCATGGGCAGGCCGTTCGCCGATCAGGGCGGATCAGGGTTCCATCTCCACCTCTCGCTTCGCGCAGCGGACGGGCACAACGCGTTCGCCGACGAGGGTGGGCCGGCCGGGCTCAGCCCGCTCGCCGCGAGCTTCATCGCCGGTGTGATCGAGCACGCGGCGGGCCTGCAGGCGCTGCTCGGCCCGACCGTCAACGCGTACAAGCGCCTGCTCCCCGACTCCCTCGCCCCGACCCATGCGAACTGGGGGCACGACAACCGCACCGCCTTCTGCCGCGTGCCGCGCGAGCGAGGCGCCCGGGCGCGCGTCGAGATTCGCGCGGGCGACGGGTCGGCGTGCGCCCATCTGATCACCGCCGCGGTGCTCGCCGCGGGGCTCGACGGGATCGAGCGTGGGCTGGAGCCTCCGGAGGCGGTTGTCGGAGACTCCTACCGGGCCGACGACGCTCATGCCGGCACGAAGCTGGCGGCCGACCTCGGCGCAGCCCTGGACGCGCTCGAGGCCGATACCGGGCTCGTCCAGGCGCTCGGCCCAGAGCTGATCGCGACCTTCGTCGCGATGAAGCGGTTCGAGGTGGAACGGTTCACGGAGGCGGTCGGAGAGCTCGACGCCGACGTGGTGACGGAGTGGGAGCTCGAGGAGTATGTCGCCCACCTCTGACCGTTCCGTGCGCGTCCTGGTCGACGGCGTGCCGTCCTGGGGCCGGCGTGCCGGTGAGACGATCGTGCTCGACGATGGCACGACGATCGACGAGGCCGGCGCCACCTACCTCGCCCCCGCCGAGCCGACCAAGGTGATCGCCGTCCACCTCACCTACCGCAGCCGCATCGAGGAGTACCGCGCGCGGACACCGTCCGAGCCTTCGTACTTCATGAAGCCTCCTTCGACCCTCAACGGCCACCGCGGGACCGTCCGGCGTCCGCGCGGTGCCCGCTTCCTCAACTACGAGGGAGAGCTGGCGGTGGTGGTCGGGCGGCGCATGAAAGGAGTGGCCGTCGATGAAGCGCTCGGGTACGTGTCCGGCTACACGTGCGCAAACGACGTCGGCCTGCACGACTTCCGCCACGCCGACCGCGGCTCGATGCTGCGCGTGAAGGGTCAGGACGGGTTCCTGCCGCTCGGGCCGGAGCTCGTGCCGGCGGCGGAGTTCGACCCGACCCGCTTCACCCTACGGACGATCCTGAACGGCGTGGTGGTACAGGAGGCAACCGCCGACGACCTGATCTGGGGCGTCGCCTACCAGCTGGCCGATCTCTGCCGCCTGATCACACTCGAGCCGGGCGACGTGATCCTCACCGGCACCCCGGCGAACTCGAGGCCGATGGAGCCGGGGGACGCGATCGCCGTCGAGATCGACGGGCTCGGGCGGCTCGAGAGCTCCGTCGCCGACTGGGAGGTCGACCTCTCCGGCCCGGGGGAGCAGTTGGAGGTGTCCGCCAACACGCTGCACGTCGCGCTGGCGATCCCCGAGGACGAGGCGGAGGCGCTCGCGGCGCGGGGGGCGTCGTGAGGCTGCACCGGCTCGACCACGTCTGCCTGCGCGTCTCGGACCTCGACGAGGCCGCCGCGCGCTGGTGCCTGCAGTTCGGCCTCGCGGAACGCGGTCGCGACGCGGGCCGGGCGCTTTTGGCCTGTAACGACGAGCCCTACTGCCTCGAGCTCGTCGAGGGTGAGCAGGCCGGCCACGATCACTTCGCATTCGAGTTGCATCGCGCATGTTCCCTGGACGACGCGCGCGCCCACCTCGACAGGCTCGGTATCACGCCGGAGGAGCGGGAGGGCTGCCTGTTCCTGGACGACCCGGACGGCCGCACCGTGCAGGTGATGCCGTACCGCGAGCCCGAGGGGACGGAGGGCCGCCGGCCGCAGCACGCACGCCCCTCGTCGACCGTGCGCATCGGCGGCCCGCGCAAGCTTGGGCACGTCAACTGTCTGACCGGTGCGCTCGCCGACGGTGTCGCGTTCTACACCCAGGTGCTGGGCATGCGGCTCTCCGACTGGCTCGGCGAGGATGCGGGTGTCTGGTTCCACGTCAACACCGACCACCACGTGATGGCGCTCGTCAACGTCGGCTACGCCCACTTCCACCACCTCGCCTTCGAGACGGTCGACATCGGCAAGATGCGTGACATGCTCGACCACGTGGCCCGCCACGGGCGCTGGCTCGGGTGGGGGCCGGCGCGGCACGGGATCGCGGGCAACATCGCGAGCTACGTCCGCATCGTCGAGGAGGAGTGCTTCGTCGAGCTGTACTGCGACATGGAGCAGCTGCAGGACGACCACGTGCCGCGCGTGTACGCAGACGACCGCTTCTCGTCGAACACGTGGGGCCCGCTGCCGCCGCGCTCGTACTTCCGCTTCGACCCGGTCGCAGTCGAGCACGAGCGCGAGAGCTGGGAGACGCGCGGGAAGCTCCTGCCGCCCCCGCCGGAGGGATGGCCCCGTGTGTGAGCGCCGGACAGCTCGGGCCGCTCCGATCACGGAGATGTTCCGGTGGCGCTGAAGGGTTACAGCGTGCCGCGCTCGCCGGAGGGGCGCGCGTCGCTCGTGCCGTCGCCGCCGTGGCACTACGTGGGCGACTTCCTGGTGATCGAGTACTGGGCCGACCCGGCGGCGGTCGCCGCCGTGCTCCCCGACGGGCTCGAGCCGTTCCCCGACGACCCTGGCCGGGCCGCGGCGCTGTTCGTCGACTGGCAGTCGCGTTCCGCCGGCGGTGGCGAGCTCGTCGATCCGTCACGAAGCCAGTACCGGGAGTTCTTCCTGGTCGTCAACGCGCTCTCGGACGGCGAGCACGTGACGACGTGCCCCTACATCTGGGTCGACCGCGACTTCGCCCTCGCGCGCGGCTGGCTGCAGGGCTTCCCCAAGAAGCTGGGCTCGATCTGGATCACGAGGACGTTCGGGCTCGAATGCCTGGCCGACCCGGGCGTGCGCGCCGGGTCGGTCTACGGTGGAACCTGTGCCGCCTACGAGCGGCGCCTCGCGGAAGGAACGGTGACGCTCGAGCGCATCTCGGAGACGGGCCCCACTCACAACGATCCGCCGCTGCTCAACGTCCGTCACTTCCCGCGGCTGGCCGCGGGCCGGCACGACGATCCGGCCGTGCACGAACTCGTCCGGGCGTGCAGCCGCGACCGGGCGATCTCCGAAGTATGGGAGGGCAGCGCGACGCTCGAGCTCCACGAAGCACCACACGAGGAGCATGCGGCACTCGCACCCGTGCACGTGGGAAAGGGGTTCCGCTTCACCTTCGCCTACACCGTCGACGACCTCGAGACCCTGCGCGAACTGTGACCCGCACGGGCGAGCGGGTCGAAGTGGCGGGTGTCTCCGTCTCGACGGAGCATTTCATCGGCGGAGAACGGGTCGCGAGCAGCGGGACGTTCACCGATCTCTCGCCCGTCGACGGCTCGGTGCTCGCGGAGGTGACACGTGGCGGCGAGCGCGAAGCCGCGCTCGCGGTCTCGGCGGCGATCGAGGCTTTTCCCGCATGGTCCGCGCTCGGCCCGGCGGGCCGCGCAGCACACCTGCACCGACTCGCCGATCTGATCGACGCGAACGTCGTCCGGCTGGCGGAGGTCGAGTGCAGCGACATGGCGATGCTGCTCCGCTCGCTCGAGGCCCGGGTGATCCCCCGCGGCGCGCGCAACTTCCGCGCCTATGCCGATCTGGCCGTCGCCTACGAGGAGCGTGTCTGGGTCTCGAACGGCACCGAGAACCGCGTCAGCCGCATGCCAAGCGGGCCGGCGGTCGTGATCACGCCGTGGAACGCGCCCTTCATGCTCTCCACCTGGAAAACGGCGCCGGCGCTGGCGGCCGGGTGCAGCGTGGTGCTCAAGCCGGCCGAATGGTCGCCGCTCTCCTGCTCGCTCCTCGCCGATCTCGCGACCGAGGCGGGCTTTCCCCCCGGCGTCCTCAACGTCGTGCAGGGGATCGGGGAGGAGGTCGGAGCCGCGCTCGTCGCACATCCGGACGTGCGACGCATCTCCTTCACCGGCTCGCCGGAAACCGCCCGCTCGATCGGTGTCGCGGCCGCCCGCAACATCGTGCCGTTCACGGGCGAGCTCGGTGGCAAGGGGCCGTTGCTCGTCTTCGCCGACGCGGATCTCGAGGCTGCGGCGCGCAAGGCGGCGGGCCAGTACGACGACGCAGGCCAGGTGTGCCTGGCGGGCACGCGCCTGCTCGTCGAGGAGTCCGTGGCGGGGCCGTTCCTCGAGGCGTTCCATCGGTACGCGGACGAGCATGTGCTCGGGGATCCCCGTGACGACACCACGACGATCACGCCGCTCATCCATGCCGAGCACCTCGCGCGGGTGGAGGGCTTCGTCGAGCGCGCCCGGACGAACGGCGACGAGATCGTGCGTGGCGGCCGCAGGGCCGAGCTCGGCGGCCTCTGGTACGAGCCGACGCTCGTCGCGCCTCGCTCGAACGACTCGGAGATCGTGCAGCGGGAGGTGTTCGGCCCGGTGCTCACCTTCCAGACCTTCGCCGACGAGGAGGAAGCGATCGCGCTGGCCAACTCGACGCAGTACGGGCTCTCCGGGATCGTCTACACGGGTTCGCGGGAACGCGCGGAACGCGTCGGCCGGGCGGTGCGCGCCGGAACCGTCTGGGTGAACACCTTTCTCGTGCGCGACCTGACGGCTCCGTTCGGCGGCGTCGGCATCTCGGGCATCGGGCGCGAGGGGGGTGACTACGCGCTCGACTTCTACTCCGACCTGAAGACGGTGCAGATCCTGGAGGGGTCCTGCGACCGGTGAGCGAGATGTCGCTTCGTCCCGCCTTGTGCCACGCGTTGGTCGGCTGTGTCGGGAGGGTGGTCGCATGACCGCAACTGCGGCGTGGGCCGAGACGATCACGGTCGAGGACCTCGACACCGACCCCTATCCGATCTACGCGCGGATGCGGCGCGAGGCGCCGGTGTGCTTCGTTCCCGCCGTCGGCCTGTGGTTCGTGACGACGTGGGCCGAGGTCGAGTTCGCAGCCACCCATCCGGAGCTGATCGACTCGAGCGTCACGCCGTCGCCGCTCAACCGCGTGATGGGCGGGGAGAGCATCCTCGTCGTCGACGGCGAGCCGCAGAGAAAGCTGCGCGCGATGCTCGACCCGTCGCTTCGCCCGCGGGTCGTCGAGTCGAGCACACCCGACCTGATCGAGCCGCTCGTCATGCAGCTCCTCGACGAGATCGTCGCGCAGGGTCGGGCAGAGCTCATGGCCGACTACTTCGAGCCTGTCTCGGTGCTGGGGCTCGGACGGGTGCTCGGCCTCGGGCAGCTCCCGGGCGACACGTTGCGGCGCTGGTTCCACGGGCTCGCCCAGGGAGCGATCAACTTCGAGGACGATCCGGCCAGGTGGAAGACCTCGGATGCGATCGGCGCCGAGATCGACCGCGAGCTCGCTCCGGTGTTCGAGCGCCTCTGGGCGGAGCCCGACGAGTGCACGATCTCGACGATGCTCCAGCACGCCGAAGGCGGGTTCGAGGAGCGTGTGGCCGCCATCCTGCCGACGCTCAAGGTGATCCTGCTCGGCGGCATGCAGGAGCCCGGGCACGCGGCAGGGTCGACGCTGCTCGGCCTGCTCGAGTCGGGCCAAGCCGAAGCGCTGGCGACGGACCCGGGCGGCCGCGTCAGGGACGCCGTCGAGGAGGGCCTGCGCTGGCTCTCGCCGATCGGAACACAGACCAGGCGCTGCGTGGCCGACGTCTCGCTCGGCGGGACGGCGCTTCCGGCCGGTGCGAACCTCGGTCTGCTCGTCTCGTCGGCGAACCGCGACGAGGACGTATGGGGGCCGACCGCCGACCGCTTCGACATGTTCCGGCCGAGACGCACCCACGCCGCGTTCGGCTTCGGGCCGCATTTCTGCTCCGGTCATCACTTCTCGCGTGTCCAGATGCGGATCGCGCTGCGGCGACTCTTCGAGCGGCTGCCCGATCTCCGTCTCGACCCCGAGCGGCCGCCACTCGTCAGCGGCTGGGAGTTCCGCGCCCCGCGCCACCTCCACGTCACCTGGAACGCGTGAAGGCCGACGTCGCGATCGTCGGCAACGGCGTCGCCGGCTATGCCTGTGCTGCGAGGCTCGCGCGGCACGGGATCCGTCCCCTGCTCGTGGGGCCGGGGTTGCCTGTCGACCGGCCGCCGCTGACGAAGGCGGCGCTGGCGGACGGGACGCCGAGGCTGCTCGCCGACGAGGCGAAGCTCGCGGAGCGGGGGATCGACTCACTCGACGGCGTCGTCGTGACGGCCGACCTTGCGCGAGGCCGCCCGACGCTTGTGGTGAATCACCACAAGCGCTCCGCGGCGGCCGACGAAGGCGACGTGCTGGAGGTCGAGGCAGAGCGGGTCGTGCTCGCCACCGGGCTCTCCTACGGGCGGCCGCCGGTGCCGGGCCTCGAGGAAGCGCATGTCAACGCCGACCCGGCCCAGCTGCCGGTCGTCGGCGAGCAGCTGACCCGCGGCGCGCGGCGGGTGCTCGTGGTGGGTGCCGGGCTGATCGGCACGGAGTCGGCGGCGACCCTCGCCGTCGCAGGTCACGACGTGACCGTGATCGACGTTCTCGAGCGCCCGCTCGAGCGCCTGCACGACCCGCTGCCGGCCCTTGCGCTCGACGCACTCGAGCGCGCCGGTGCGCGCTTTCTCGGTGGCGTGCAGCTGGAGCGGGTGGAGGGTGCCGTCGCCCGCACAGCCGGGCACGGGGAGATCGCCGCGGACGTCGTCCTCGCCGCGACCGGTGGTCGTCTGGTAGCGCCCCCGGGGCTCCCACCCGAGCTCGAGCTGCCGCTCGCCGTCGACTCGTCGCTGCGCGTCCCCGGTCTCGACGGGGTGCACGCGGTCGGCGACCTCGTGCTCGTGCCGCACGCCCGCTTCGGGCCGATCCGCTTTGCGCAGTGGGATGCGGCGATCGGCACCGGTGAGCACGCCGCCGACGCAATCGCCGGCGTGGCGGGCGCGTACGAGCGGCTCCCGTACTGGTGGAGCGACATCGGGCCGGTCCGGGTCGCAGAGGTGGGGGTCGCCGAGGCCGTGTCGGAGTGGGCGGTCGAGGATGGAATCCACGTCGGTCGCGATGCGACGGGCGCCATCGCCTGCGCGCTCGTCGTGGACGAGCCGAGAAGGCTGCGCGAGGCGCGACAGCTCGTGCTGGATGCATGATCCGGCGGTGGCACCCTTGAGCGAGCCGACCCTGCCCGAGACCGGGCTGCTCTCCCTGGACGTGCCGCGCGAGGAGGTTCTCGGCCGTGCCGCGACGATCGTCGCCGACGCGTGGCGCAGCTTCGACAGCTTTCGCACCGGGCAGCCGCCGGTCGGCGACCTGATTCGCCGACTGGTCGTGCAGGAGCTGCCCGAGGGCCCGACCCCGGCCTTCGACGTCCTCGAGGACGCGGCGGCGGTGCTCGATCGCAGCATCGCGCAGCCGCGACCGCGCTTCTTCGCGTTCGTCGGCTCGTCCGGTCTCGAGATCGGCGTGCTCGGCGACCTCCTCGCATCGTGCTTCGACGTCAACCTCGCTGCGTGGGCGGCCGCCGCGACGGAGGTCGAGGCGCAGGCGGTGCGCTGGGTGGGCCAGTTCGTCGGCTTCCCGGCCGAAGCGGGAACCTTCACGAGCGGCGGCACCGTCTCGAACGTCACCGCCCTGGCGGCGGCTCGCGAGCGTGCCGTCCCGGGTGCACGTCACGACGGCCTGACGGGCCGGAAGCTGGCCCTGTACTGCTCCGACGAGACCCACTACTCGGTCATTCGCGCCGCCGAGCTGCTCGGGATCGGCGCCGGGAACGTGCGCGCCCTCCCGATCGACGGCGATCGTCGCCTTGCGCCCGAGGCGGTCGGAGCGGCGGTCGACCGTGATCGCGACGCGGGCGTCGTCCCGGTCGCCGTCGTCGCCACGGCCGGCACCACGCTGACGGGCGCCGTGGATCCGCTCGACGCGCTCGCCGACGTCTGCGCGGAGCGCGGCGTGTGGTTGCACGTGGACGGCGCGTACGGCCTCCCCGCAGCGGCCGTGCCGGAGACCGCGCCGCTCTTTGCCGGTCTCGACCGCGCCGACTCGGCGGCCGTCGACGCGCACAAGTGGCTCTATCTGCCGAAGGCGTGCGGCGTGGTGCTCGTCCGTCGCCGGGCGGACCTCGCGGCAGCACTTGCCCACGAGGAGGATTACTTCCCGCACGAGCGGGACGAGCCGCACGCCGTGGACACGACGCTCGAGTACTCGCGTCCCTTCCGTGCCCTGAAGCTGTGGCTTGCGTTCCGCGCTCACGGCGCCGCCGCGTTTCGCGCTGCCATCTCGCGCAACCTCGACCAGGCACGCCTCTTGCACGACGAGGTGGAGGCGCGCCCTGAGCTCGCCTCGCTCTGCGGGCCGCCGCCGCTCACCATCGTCCCTTTCCAGCACCTGGGCCGGAACCTCGGAGCAGGCGATCTCGACGCCCACAATGTGGCGCTCGTGCGTACCCTGCAGCAGGACGGGCGCGTCTGGGTTGCGCCGGCACGGGTCGACGGCCGCACCTGCCTGCGCCCCTGCATCGTGAATTTCCGGACGACCGACGACGACGTGCGCGCCCTCGTCGAGCTCGCCTGCGAGCTGGGCCGGCGATGACCTGGGTCGATCTCGGGCCCGTCCCCGAGCCGGACGGAGAGGAGCTGCGGGAGGTGCGTCATGGCGCGCGCCAGGTCGGGCTGGCGCGGATCCTCGGCCGCTGGGTCGCGTTCGACCCGTGGTGCCCGCACGCCGAGTGTCCGCTCACCGACGGGTGGTTGGAGGGCGTCGCCGTTCGGTGTGCCTGCCACGGCGGCCTGTTCGACCTCGAGAGCGGTGTCGCGCTCGACGGGCCGACGGACGCGCCGCTGCCGATCTACCCGACGCGTGTCACCGGCGATCGTCTCGAAGCCGACCTGCCGCTCTAGGAGACGACGACGCGGCCGGCCCTACGATGAGGGCAGGCACACCCGGCCCCGCTCGACGACGACCAGTCCGTCACGCGCCAGCGACTGCACGGCCTCGTCGTCGACCTCGCCCACAGCTCGGGGCGCCGCCGCGACGAGGCGTAGCGTTGCCGCCCGGCGTTGCCGGAACGAGCCTTCGAAGCGGCTCTGCCTGCGGGCGGGCGCCTCCCGGATGCCGCGCGAAGGGCACGCCGCGGTCAGCGGGCAGGTGTCGCAGCGCGGGACACGGGCGAGGCAGATCGTGGCGCCGAGGTCCATCAGGGCCTGCGCTGCGGCCGGAGAGAAGGCGTGGCCGGTGCGCCGTCGCACGCGCTCCACGTTGACGTCGACCGGCAGGACCGGCTCGCCGTAGGCGAAGTTCCGCAGTGCAGCGGCCGTGTACGGGCCGACACCGGGCAGCTCGGTCGGATCGTCGGGCCAACCCGTCTCCGACACCGCCCGTGCGGCGCGGTGCAGCCCGAGCGCGCGGCGGTTGTAGCCTAGCCCTTGCCATTCCGTGATCACCTCGGCCGGCGAGGCGGCGGCGAGTGCACCCACCGTGGGCCAGCGCTCCAGCCAGGCGAGGTAGCGAGGGATCACCCTCTCCACCTGCGTCTGCTGCAGCATCACCTCGCTGACCAGGATCGCGTACGGATCGGCGGTGTGGCGCCACGGCAGGTCCCGCCCGAATCGGCCGTACCAATCCAGCAGGAGGGACTCCATCAGCGCGATCCTACGGCGGAATCGGGTACGCGCCGCCACCCCTGTGTCGCACGACAGCCGAGTGGTCGCGCGCCGATCGTGTGCGTCGCTACGCGCGCGGAGGACGCGAATCGGCGTCGTCGGCCGGCTCCGCAGGCCGCTCGAGCTCCTTGAGAGAGGCGCGCGGATCGATGCCCTCGACCGTCTCCTTTATCTCGCGGACGCTCCGCCCCAGGTTGCGGGCGATCGTCGGCACGCGGGAGCTACCGAAGAGCAGGAGCAGGATCACCCCGAGCACGATCATCTCCCATTGCCCGACACCGAACGGCATGGAGGCATTGTCGCAGCTGGAGCGGACTCGGCGCGCTGATGGAGTCGAGCAGCGTTTGTCGTTGCCCGTGCAGCGTTGCGGCTGCGAGAGTGCAGCCGTGCTCCTCTACAACTCGACCGTCTCCGGGAATTGCTACAAGGTGCGGCTCGTCTGCGCCCAGCTGGGGATTCCCTACGAGGTCGTCGAGGTCGACGTGGTCGACCGCTCCAACCGGCCGGAATTGCTCGGTGAGCTCAATCCGGCGCTGCGGGTGCCGACGGTCGTGCTCGACGACGGCCGCCCGCTGGCGGAGTCGGGCGCCATCATCTGGTACCTGGCCGACGGGACGCCGCTCGTGCCGGCGGATCCGTACGAGCGCGCGCAGGTGCTGCAGTGGCTGTTCTACGAGCAGTACGTGCTCGAGCCCACGATCGCAGTCGTCCGCTTCTGGGTGGCGTTCTCGGGTCGCGCGGGTGACTTCGCCGCCCAGATCCCGGCGAAGCTGGCCGGTGGGTACGCCGCCCTCGACGGGCTCGAGCGTGGTCTCGCCGGTCGCGACTTCCTCGTGGGCGGCCGCTACACGCTCGCCGACGTCGCGCTGTACGCGTATACGCACGTGGCGCACGAGGGCGGGTTCCACCTGTCGGACTACCCGGGGATCAACGGCTGGCTGGCCCGCGTCGCGGCCCAGCCGGGTTACGTGCCGATCGACGCGTAGTCTCCGCACATGTCCGTGCGTGTTCGCTTCGCGCCGAGCCCGACCGGCTCGCTCCATCTCGGCAACGCGCTCACCGCGGTGGCCAATCGAGCCTTCGCCGACCGTGAGGGCGGCGCCCTCGTGCTGCGCATCGACGACACCGATCCCGAGCGGGTCGTGGCCGGTGGAGAGGACGCGATCCTCGCCGACCTCGAGTGGCTCGGTGTGCGGTGGGACGAAGGGCCGGTCAGGCAGAGCGAGCGTGGCGGCCTGTACACCGAGGCGGCAGAGCGGGCGCTCGCGACGGGTGGCGCTCTGCGGGACGAGGACGGGTCGGTGCGCCTGCGTGGCGTCACGCTGCTGCGCCCGGACGGCTCGGCCACATACCAGCTCGCCTCCGTCGCCGACGACCTCGACCTGGGCATCACGCACGTGATCCGTGGCTCCGATCACCGGCCCAACGAGGAGCTCCAGCAGGTGCTCGCTCGAGCGCTCGGCGGCCTGCTGCCCGACGTGATCCACCACGGGTTGCTGCTCGGCGACGACGGGAAGAAGCTCTCCAAGCGCCACGGCCACGCATCCGTGGCCGACCTGCGGGAGGAAGGGATCCCGGCTGTCGCGGTGCGCGCCTACCTGAACGAGCTCGACCTGCCGCGGCACGACGTGCAGCTCGACCTGGCCCGGCTCCGGCGGCTGGCGATCGACGCGATCGCGGCGATGCCGGACGAGGAGCTCGCCGACGCCGCGGATGCCCCGGTCGATCTCGCGCGCGCGCTGCACGGTGCCCGCACGCTGGTCGAGGCGCGGGAGATCGCGCAGCAGATCCAGTCGCCGGAGCCCGTCGTGCTCGGCGAGGACGCGCGCCCGACCCTCGAGCGCTTCGTCGAGCTGCGTTCTGCAGCGGGCGACCCGCTCGACGAGGCGGCCGCCCGGGCGATCGTCCGTGAGCTCAAGGCCGTCGGAGGAGACCTTCGCGCTCTCCGCGTGGCGCTGACCGGAGCCGATCGTGGTCCCGAGCTCTGGACGGTGGTGGCGGCGCTGTCCAGAGGCGAAGCCGAGCGCCGCGCGGCCGCAGCGGTCGCGGGCTAGAGGCGCCGATACGATCGGCCTCGTGCGCCTCTACGACACGTTCTCGCGCAACCTCGTCGAGCTGCCGCCACCGCCGGAGCCGATCGGCATGTATGTCTGCGGCCCGACCGTGTACCAGCGGGCGCACATCGGCAATGCGCGGCCGTTCGTCATCTCCATGTGGCTCGCACGCTGGCTCCGCGAGCGCGGTCACCAGGTGGCGCTCGTCCACAACATCACGGACGTCAACGACAAGATCTACGAGGCGGCACCGGGCCACAGCGCCGAGCGCGCGAGAGATGCGACAGCCTGGTACCTGGAGGACACGGCCGCGTTCGGGCTCGGCCTGCCGGACGCCCAGCCCCTCGCGACGGAGACGATGCCCGAGATCGTCGCCCTGATCCACGAGCTGGTCGAGGCGGGGCACGCCTACGCGGTCGAGGGGGACGTCTACTTCCGCGTCGACTCGTTCCCGTCGTACGGCGCGCTCTCCGGGCAGCGCCCAGACCAGGTCGAGGAGCAAGAGCCGAACCCGCTCAAGGAGGATCCTCGCGACTTCGCCCTCTGGAAGGCGAACAAGCCGGACGAGGACACCTCGTGGGACTCACCCTGGGGCCGCGGGCGTCCCGGCTGGCACATCGAGTGCTCTGCGATGGCCGAGAACGAGCTCGGACCGGAGTTCTGGATCCACGGCGGCGGGCTCGACCTCGTCTTCCCACATCACGAGAACGAGAGGGCGCAGTCCCAGGCCGTCGGCCGCCCCTTCGCGCGCGTGTGGATGCACAACGGGATGCTCCGCTTCACCGGCGAGAAGATGTCGAAGTCGCTCGGCAACGTGGAGACGATCCGCGACGTGCTCGACCGGTGGGGGCCCGAGACGGCGCTGCTCTTCTTCATGACGTCCCACTGGCGCAAGCCGATCGACTTCTCGGACGAGACGATGACCGCCGCGCGTGCGCAGGCAGAGACGCTCGCGAATTTTCTCCGTAGCAGCGACGGCGGAGGCGAACCCGCCCGGAACGAGCTCACGGCCGTGCTGGAGGACGACTTCAACACGCCGGAGGCGCTGGCTCTCTTCCACGAGTGGCGCGCCCGCGGTGACGACGCATCGTTGCGGTGGGGGCTCGAGCTCTTCGGACTCGGTGGGCTGGGAGCCGAGATTGCGGCACCGCCCGAGGTGGTCGAGCTGGCGGAGGCCCGCACGGGCGCCCGCGAGCGCAAGGACTGGGCGGAGGCCGACCGGCTGCGGGCCGAGATCGAGGCTTTCGGCTGGGAGGTGCGCGACGTGTCGGAGCCACCGTTCCATCGCCTCGTGCCGCGTTCGTGACGCGCGAGCTCGTCTACGGGCGCAACGCCGTCCGCGAGGCCTTGCGCGGCCGTCGCCAGGTGCTCGAGCTGTGGGCGAGCGAGCGGGCCGCCGAGACGCTCGACTGGCTCTCGGAGGGGCCACGCACCCACGTCAAGCGCGAGCGTGAGCTGACGGAGGCCGCCGCGTCGGCCGACCACCAGGGCGTCGTGGCGTGGTGCGAGCCCTATCCCTACGCCGACGGCTGGGAGCTGGCCGCAGTCGAGCGACCGCTCCTCTGCTGTCTCGACCAGGTCACCGACCCGCGTAACCTGGGCGCGGTCGTGCGCAGCGCCGCCGGCGCAGGGGCCAGCGGGGTGATCGTCCCGGCACATGGCTCGGCGCGTGTCACCGCCGCCGTGTGCCGGGCCTCGGCGGGCGCGGTCGAGCACCTGCCGCTCGCCGTCGTGCCGAACCTCGCCAGGTACCTGGCAGACGTGAAGAGCGCAGCTCTATGGGCGTTCGCAGCCGTCGCCGACGGCGGATCTCCGCTGTGGCAGGCGGATCTCTCCGGCGGAGTCGCGCTCGTCTTCGGCGCCGAGGGGAAGGGTGTGCGGCCGCTCGTGCGCCGCACCTGCGACGGCGCGGTGTCCATCCCGCTCGGCCCGGGCGTCGAGTCGCTGAACGTCTCCGTTGCCGCGGCCGTGCTGCTGTACGAGGCCCGGCGCCAGCGCGCGGCCTGACCCGCCGGTGCGCGCGCGGCCTGTCCACGTGCCAGGCACGCGGCCACGTCCGCGCGGGCCATCTCGCCGCAGCGACGCGGCCAGCGCGCCGAGCGGCGTAGCCTCATCCTGGTGAGCCGATCGCTCGAGTCGACCCGCATCGCCCACTGGGTGCCCGGCGTGCGCGTGCTCGCGACGTACAGGCGCGAATGGCTGCGGCACGACGTGCTCGCCGGGGTCGTGCTGACCGCGCTGCTCGTGCCCCAGGGGATGGCCTACGCCGAGCTGGCAGGTCTGCCGGCGGTGACGGGCCTCTACGCGACGATGCTCCCGCTGGTCGCCTACTTCGTCTTCGGGCCGTCGCGCATCCTCGTGCTCGGACCGGACTCGGCCGTGTCCCCCGTCGTGGCCGCGGCGATCATCCCGCTCGCCGGCGCGAATGCCGGCGAGCGCATGGAGACGGCCGCCATGCTGGCGCTTCTCGTCGGCGTCGTCCTCGCGCTCGGGGCAGTCCCGGTCTCGGCTTCCTCACCGACCTGATCTCGAAGCCGGTCCGGCTGGGGTACCTGGCCGGGATCGCCTTCACCGTGATCGCCACGCAGCTGCCGAAGCTGCTCGGCGTACCGGTCTCGGCAGAGAGCTTCGCAGACGCGGTGCGGCAGCTGCCCGGTGAGCTCGACCAGACCGAGCCGATTGCGATCGCCATCGGCATTGGCTGCCTGGTCGCGATCGTGCTGACCCGCCGCGTCGCCCCGAAGGTCCCCGGCGTGTTCGTCGCCGTGGCGGGTGCGACCGTGCTCGTCGGACTTCTCGGCCTGGCCGACCGGATAGCGGTGGTCGGGCCACTGCCGGAGGGGCTGCCCAGCCTCACGGTGCCGACCGTCTCGGCGGGCGACCTCGGCCGCCTGACGCTCTCGGCGTTCGCCGTCGCTCTGGTCGCCTTCGCGGACACGAGCGTGCTGTCGCGCAGCTATGCGACCAAGCTGCGGCAGAGCGTCGACCAGAACTCCGAGCTCTTCGCACTCGGCACCGCCAATCTCGCGAGCGGACTCTTCCAGGGATTTCCCCTGTCGAGCAGCTCGTCTCGAACCCCCGTGGCGGAAGCCTCCGGTGCCCGCACCCAGCTGACCGGGGTGGTGGCGGCCGTCGTATTGGCGCTCGTGCTCGTGGTCGGCACCGGGCTGACGAAGAACCTGCCGCAAGCGGCCCTTGCCGCCGTGGTGATGGCGGCCGTGATCGGCCTCGTCGACCTGCCCGCGCTCGTGTGGTTGCGCCGCGTCAACCACGTGGACTTCGGGCTCGCCGTCGCGGCGTTCCTCGGCGTCGTCGCGTTCGGCGTCCTGGTCGGGATCGGGATCGCCATCGGCCTCTCCGCGCTGGCCTTCCTCTGGCGCGCCTGGCATCCCTACGACGCCGTGCTCGGCCGTGTCTCTGGGCGCAAGGGCTACCACGACACCGCGCGGCATCCCGACGCCGCGCTGGTCCCCGGCCTTGTCCTCTACCGCTTCGACGCGCCGCTCTTCTTCGCCAACGCGGCCGTCTTCCACGAGCGGCTGCTGCGTGCGGTGGAGGAGGCGCCCCAGCCAGTGCGTACGGTCGTGGTGGCGGCCGAGCCCATCACCGACGTCGACACGACGGCGGCGGACATGCTCCTCGAGCTGGCCCGCGAGCTCGAGGAGGGCGGTGTCGAGCTCGCCTTCGCGGAGCTCAAGGGCCCCGCCAAGGACAAGCTGGAGGCGTACGGGCTGCTCGGGCTGATCGGCGAGCGGTTCTTCTACTCGACCGTCGGCGCCGCGGTGCATGACTACGTCGACCGTCACGCCGTCGAGTGGCACGACTGGGAGGGGACAGACGCGGACGGCGAGGAGTCGGATCGGAACGCGTGAGCCACCGGGACTCCACTTCCGGCATCGTGTAGGCGCATGGCCGAGCCGACGCTGTATCTCTTCGACGGATCGAACCTCTTCCACGCGGGCGGGTACGCAGACCGCGAGGAGCTCGTCGACCGCCTGGCCAGCTTCGTCGCGCTACGGGGTGCCCGCGGCGTGCTCGTGTTCGACGGTCACGGGGCCGATCGGGAGGTGGGCCCGTTGAGCATTCGCTTCGCACCGCACGCCGACGACGTGCTCGAGCGTCTCGCCGCCGAGCACCGCGACCGGGAGTCGGTGCTCGTCGTCACATCGGATGCAGCCGTACGCGGCACGGCGGGCCAGTCGGTCGGCAAGCGTGGCTCGCGGGCGTTTCTGGGTGACCTCGAGGAAGCCGCCGGGCACCGCGAGTCGAGCGCCAGCCGCATCCGCGACCGTCTCGACCCCGAGACGCGCGAACGCCTCGAGCGCATGCGCCGAGGCGAGTGACTTGGTGCCCGGCCCGCCGAGGCGGAGCCGGGCACCGGTATGAGGAGGGAGCTACGCAGCCGTCCGCTCGGGCAGCGCGGGCGCATCGACCGACCGCTCGTGCTCGAGGCTGGGCAGCCACTCGAGCCACGTCGGCAGGTACCAGTTCCACGCTCCGAGCAGCTTCATCGTCGCGGGCAGGAGCACGCCCCGGACGATGGTCGCGTCGATGAGGATGGCTGCTGCGAGGCCGATCCCCATCTCCTTCATGTCGATGATGGGCATCGTCGCGAAGACTCCGAACACGAGCATCATCACGACGGCCGCGCTGGTGACGACCCCAGCCGTCGACTTGATCCCCTTCGCCACCGCGTGCTCGGTGTCGAGGCCGCGGTCGTAGTACTCGCGGACCCGGCTCAGGATGAACACGTGGTAGTCCATCGAGAGACCGAACAGGATCACGAACAGGAACATCGGCAGCCACGCGGCGACGCCGCCGTTGGAGTTGAAGTCGAGCAGGTTCTCGCCCCAGCCCCACTGGAACACGGCGACGATCAGGCCCATCGCCGCGCCGACGGAGAGGAGGTTCATGAGGATCGCCTTCGCCGGGATCACGATCGACCGGAAGGTCACGAGGAGCAGCACGAACGCGAAGAGCAGGACGAAGCCGAACACGAGCGGCACCGCCGACTTCATCGCGTCGGTCCAGTCCTTCGAGGCGGCCGTCTCACCGGTGACGGCGTACTCGACACCGGGAACCGTGCCGATCGTCGCCGGCAGGACGTCATCGCGCAACGTCGTGAGGGCGTCGTTCGAGGTGCTGTCCGTGCCGCTGCCGACGAGCGGGACGAAGACCGTCAGGGCCTTGCCGCTCGGGGCGACGTCGACGTCGATCGGCTCGAGCGCCTTGCCGGTAGCGAGCGCCTTCGCCTCGAGCTGCTTCACGGCCTGCTGGAGCTCGGGGCTCGAGGCGTCGCCCGAGATCGCGACGACCGCGGGGGTCGCCCCACCGGGGAACGCATCCTGCACGCGGTTGTAGTCCTGGACCTCCTTCATCGACTTCGGCAGGGCGTCGAGGCCCGTGTTCGAGGTGTGGAGGGAGATCGCCGGGATCGCGAGGGCGACGAGCACCGCGCCCGACGCGAGCGCCGAGACGAGCGGCCTGCGCAGGACGCGGTCGAGGATCCAACCCCACACGCGCCCGTCGCCGTCATCGCGGCGGAGCCGCCAGAGGAGCGGGACCCTGACCTTGTCGACGCGATCGCCGAGCCACGACAGCACCGCAGGGAGCACGGTGAGCGAGCCGATCATCGCGACTGCGACCACCATCATCGTCCCGATCGCGAACGACATGAACGTCTTGTCGCCCGAGAAGAACATCCCGGCCATCGCGATCATCACGGTGAAGCCCGAGATCAGGACGGCGCGCCCGGAGGTCGCCGCCGCGGCCTCGAGTGCGGCGCTCTCGCTCTTTCCGGCCCGGCGCTCGTCGCGCTCACGCCGGACGTAGAACAGCGAGTAGTCGACACCGACCGCGAGCCCGATGAGGAGGATCACCTCGGAGATGGACTCGTCCATGGGGACGATCTGGCTCGGGAGGGCGACGAGCCCCATCGTCGCGAACACCGACGAGAGGGCGAGGAGCAGCGGCACCGTCGCACCGACGAGCGAGCCGAAGACGACGAGCAGGATGATCAGGGTCAGCGGGATCGAGATGAGCCCGGCTCGGGCGAGCTGGGAGGTGAACATCGCGTCGAGCGCCTTGCCGGTGGAGGCGCTGCCGGCCTCGACGACGACGAAGTCGGGGTTGGCCTTCTGAAGCTTCGCCGTCGCGGCGGTGATCGTGTCGATGTACGAGACCGCCTTGTCGTAGTTGCCCTTGGGGCTGAACTGGATCAGCGCCGAGTGCTTGTCGTCCGAGACCTGGCCCTCGTTGCCGGCCTGGAGCGGCGACTTCAGCTTCTCGACCTGCGGGAACCCGTCGAGCGTCCGGACAGCGTCGGCGACGACGGCGCGGAACGCCGGGTCGGACGTGGTGCGGGTCTTCGACTGGATCAGCACGTACTCCATCTGCTGATCCACGGGAAAGCCGGCATCACGAATGATGTGGTCGCCCTTGCGGGCCTCGCCGACGTTCATGTCGTTCTGGTCGATCGTCGTCATGCCGACGGTGATGCCGACGGCGAAGGAGACGATCACGAAGGCGAGCCAGCCGAAGATCGCGGTCTTCCGGTGGCGCGCGCTCCAGCGACCCATCCGGGCCGCAAGATTGGTGCTGCGCTGCAAAGGTGACATTTCGTGTCCTTTCGGAGCCGTCTTGGGTGTGATCCCAGGCTGTCACCGCCGCGAGCGCCGTACAGTGCGGCGTCCAGGCGTCGTGGGGGTGCGGCGAACCGCACTGTTCTGGCCGCGCAAGCAGGGGATCCGCTCCGCGGATCCCCTGCGCGCAAGAAGAGCAAGACCCCTGAAGGCGTCCGCTTCGCGGCCGCAAGAGCAAGATCCTGTTCTGGCCGCGCAAGCAGGGGATCCGCTCCCGCGGATCCCCTGCGCGCACGAAGAGCAAGATCCCTGAAGGCGTCCGCTTCGCGGCCGCAAAGCACCCGTCGTCGCGCCTGAGAGGCCGGGGCCCTGAAGGCGTTCGAAGAACCCGTGTCTGGCTTGCGGTCTAGTCCCGCAGGTACGTCAGCACGGCCAGGACGCGGCGGTGGTCGTCCGCGGTGGCGGTCAGGTTCAGCTTCGTGAAGATGCTCGTCACGTGCTTCTCGACGGCACGCAGGGTGACGAACATGCGTTCGGCGATCGCCTGGTTCGACCGCCCTTCCGCCATCAGCTCGAGCACCTCGCGCTCGCGGGGCGAGAGCTCGTCGAGCGGATCGTGCTCGCGCCGCCGTCCGACGAGGCGGCTCACCACCTCGGGGTCGAGCGCGGAGCCCCCGTCGGCCACTCGGCGCACGGCCGCCCCGAACTCGTCCAGGTCGGAGACGCGATCCTTGAGCAGGTAGCCGACACCCTCGGCGCTCTCGCCGAGCAGGTCGAGGGCGTAGCCGGCTTCCACGTACTGCGAGAGCACGAGCACTCCGGTCTCGGGGAAGCGCTCGCGGATGTCGCGTGCCGCGCGGAGCCCCTCGTCGGTGTGCGTCGGCGGCATCCGGATGTCGATCACCGCGACGTCGGGCCTGTGCATGGCGACGTGGCGAAGCAGGTCCTCGGCCGTGCCCGACTGGCCCACGATCTCGAAACCGACCTCTTCCAACAGGCGCACGACGCCTTCGCGCAGGAGCACCGAATCGTCGGCGATGGCCACACGGCGTCCGGCGCCGAGCTGCGAGACGGTGTCGCGCAGCGGCGGGAAATCGCGCGGGAGATCGTCGGCGACCAGCTGGTGGATCCGCTCCGGCTCGGGGAGACCGGAGAGCTGGTGGGCCCCGAGGTCGCGTACCTCGGTTCCGGATGCGAATGCAGCCGTCGTCGACGAGAGCAGGATCTGGCCTCCGTGCCCGGCCGACGCGATGCGGGCGGCGCGGACCATGTCGAGACCGACGTAGCCCTCCTCGCCCAGCTGTGGGGTGCCCGTGTGCAGGCCGAAGCGGACGCGCACCGGAAGCTCCTGCGGCCACTCGTTGAGCTGGAGCTCGCGTTGCGCTCCGAGGGCGGCCGCCACGGCGAGTGAGGCGTCCACGAACACCGCGCACAGCTCGTCACCGGTGGCGTCGACCTCTTTGCCATCGTGAGCGTCGACCGCCGAGCGCAGGATGCGCCGAACACCGGCGAGCAGATCGCCGTAGTCTGCGCCGGCATCGCGGACGAGTCGCGTCGACCCCTCGATGTCGGCGATGAGGAAGGTGACGGTACCGGTCGGGAGAGAGCTCACGCGGTGGAGTCTAGGCTGCGCGCGGAAGGCTAGGTCTGCGTCGTCTCCTCGGTGCCGGGCACGGCGTGGGCGCCTGCACGGAGCCGGGGGAAGACGATCGCAGCGACGGCAAGAACGGCGAGGATGGCGCCGGCGCCGGTCACGTGGTCTACGACTGTCGTCCCCGGCTCGCGATGGAGGGTGGCATCGTCAGCGACGTGCAGGGCAGGTGCCGCCGCGGCGGCGGCGAGAAGACGGGTCTCACGCGGCGACACGGACGAGGTCGAGCCCGCGGAAGGCCGCGTAGGCGTACGGGTGCTGAAAGACGTCGAGGGCCTCATGAGCATCGACGACGAGCTCGAACGGGTCGCCGGCCTCGTCGAGGACGGTGACGTACAGCGCGTCCGTGGCAGGGCTCCAGGAGAGCGTCACGTCGATCCCGTTCGAATGCCGGTGATCGAGCTCACGGCGGTCGATGTCTGAATGGATGGTCACGGTGGTCTCCTTTGCGTGTGGTTGCCTCATGGCGCGCACACTTCCACCGTGGGGGCGCCGTCGCAGTCCGGCGCACTGGTGTCTTCAGGTGCGGTTGGCCCTACGTCGCGGGGGCGGTGCTCCGAACCGGGATCTCGGCACGCACGAACGTGCCGCCCCCCGTCGGGCTCTCGACCGACAGGGTGCCGTCGAGCGCAGCCACGCGGTCGGACAGGCCGCGCAGTCCGGAGCCGCCCGTCGGGTCTGCACCCCCGACTCCGTCGTCTGCAACGGTCACCGCAACGACACCGTCATTTGTCTCCACACGAACCACCACGGAGCGAGCCGAGGCGTGCTTGACGACGTTTGCGAGTGCCTCGGAGATGACGTAGTACACGGCAGCCTCGACGGCAGGCTCGAGTGGATCGGTCGTGACGGCGGCCTCGACGGGCACCGGCGACCGGTTCACGAGCGCGTCGACGGCCGCGGTCAGGCCGCGGTCCGTGAGGACGGCGGGATGGATTCCCCGTGCGAGCTCCCGAAGATCCTCGAGAGCGTGCGCGAGCTCGCTGCGAGCGCCGGCGAGCATTGCCGCGGAGGCGGCGGGATCGTCGACCAGCCGCGACTCGGCCAGCCTGAGCGAGACCGAGAGCGCGACGAGGCGCTGTTGCGCGCCGTCGTGCAGGTTGCGCTCGAGGCGTCGCCGCGCGTCGTCTCCCGCCGCGACGATCCGCGCTCTCGACGCGCGCAGCTCCTGGTCGTGGCGCGTCCGGTCGCTGATGTCGCTGATCACCGCGAGGTAACCGGCGACCGTACCGATGGCGTCGCGGATCGGCGCAGCCGAGACCTCGACGTCGACGAGCGATCCGTCGCGCCGCATGCGGACGGTCTCGTACCCCGTATAGGCGTGGCCGTCGCGGATCTGGCCGAGCAGATCCCGGAACTCGGGCTCCCGGTCGGGTGGGACCATCGGTACCGGCTTGCCCAGCACCTCCTCCGGCGGCCACCCGAAGATCCGTTCGGCACCGGGGTTCCAGAGCTTCACGGTGCCGTCGAGCCCGACCTCGACGATGGCCACCGGGGCACCTTCGATCACCGCGCGCAGGCGCTCTTCGCTTGCCCGCAGCTCCAACTCCTGGCGCTTGCGCTCGGTGATGTCGACACCCGACACGAGCACGAGCCCCTCGGTGCGCCCGGTCACGTCGGCGACCGGCGACGCACTCCACTGGAAGGTGACCGGCTGGCCGTCGGCGCGAAGCCAGTCCGACTCGACGAGCGAGGAGGCCGTGCCGGCGGCAGCGCCCGCCAGAGCCGCCCGAGCGCGGCCGTCGTCATCCGCCACGAGCCCGAGGAAGTTGCGTCCGACGAGCTCGTCGTCTTGCCACCACAGCGTCTCGCGGAAAGCTTGATTGACGGCTGCGAGCGGATTGTCGACATCGCGGTCCCTGATCTCGAAGCCACGATCGAGTACTGCCACCAAGCTCGAGATCGTCTGCAGCACCGTCGTCGTGGCGTCGCGCTCGCGCTGCAGCTCGAGCTCCCGGTGCTTGCGCTCGGTGATGTCCGTGCCGCTGATCAGGAACATCGTGCGCTCGTCGACGCGAGGCAGCGCCGTGCACGTCCAGGCGATCAGCCGACGGCGTCCGCTACGGGTCATCCAGTGGTGGTCCTGCTCGGCGCACTCCCCGCCGCCGATGACATGCTCGATCAGTCGCCGGACGTCGTCCGCCTCGGCCGGGTCGACGTACCCCTCCCAGAAGATGCGGCCACCCGTCTCCGCCGGCTCGTACTCGAGTGTTCGCTCGAACGCCTTGTTGGTCGCGCCGGGAGCCACCAGCCCCGTCTCGTCGATCAGGCACAGGAGACTTGGAGCCTCGTTCGCGATCGCGTTCAGGAACCGTCGCTCCAGCTCCTTCTCCTGCTCGAGCCGCTGACGCTCGGTGATGTCGATGCCGGCCGCGACGATGCTCTCGACCCGGCCGTCCTGACCGACCACGGGCGCGGCGCGCCAGGCGATGACCCGTTGCTCGCCGAGCGCGTTCGTGAACGTGTTCTCGTACTCACCCGCGGCAAATGTCGGAGCGAGCGCATTGAAACGCTCGATCACCGCCGGGCGCTCCTCCGGGTCGATGAAGACGTCCCAGAAGAACCGACCGCGGACGTCTTCCTGATCGCCCGCACCCACGGTCAGCACCGCGGCGCGGTTCTGGTTCGTGATCCGGCCCTCGGTGTCGATGTTGACCATCAGGCTGGGCGCGGTGTCGGCGATCGTCGTGAGGATCTCGACCTGAGCGCGCAGCTCCGCCTGGAGGCGTTCGTTCTGCAGGGACAGCGCCGCCGCGGCCGCCACTCCCTCGAGAAGCTCGCCGTCGTCCGCGAGCGAGTCGTCGTGCACGAGCGCAGCGATCGGCAGGCCCTCTCTCTCGACGACGGTGACGGCCCGTCCCCGCGAGGGCTCGGGCTCGGCGACGCGGCGGCCGTCCGCGTCGATCCACTGCGCGCTCCCCGCGAGCCGGAAGACGATCTCGAGCGTGGGGTCGTTCAGCGCGTCGGCCAGCGCGTCACGGATCGGCTTGCCTGCCTGCAGGGCGACGACGACGTCCGTCACCGACGAGCGGGCGAGCCGAGTGCGAAGGATCCCGAAGAGGAAGGCGAGCGGGACCGAGGCGAAGGAGAGGAAGAACAGGAACTGCAGCGGCTCCGCTACGTCTGCCGAGATCTGGTCGGCGATCACCACGGCGCCCACGGAGAGCAGCGCCGCCGAACCGGAGCCGAGCACGGGCCAGAGGAGTCGGCGCAACGCGGGGCTTGCCTGCCGCCACCGCCGCACGAGGATCGTCACGACGAGCGCGATCAGCACGAGGCCGCAGATCGTCCCTGTGACGTCGAACACGTCGGCCAGGCCGGGACGATCGGCGACGGCGATGGTGCTGCCCGGGCAGGCGTCGCAGGAACCGGAGTCCGGGTTGGGGTCCAGGAGGAGCACGAGGACGGCCGAAGCTGCGAGCAGGGCACCTGTGACGACCGGGATCGCTCGCTCGAGCCTCGTCTGCAACTGCCCGCTCGGATAGGCGAGGACGAGCGCGGTGAACGGCACCCAGACGAGGTTTCCGACCGCGAAGCCGATCGTGTACAACCAGCCGTTGGACGAGTCGGTGAGCGCGGTGAGGAACCAGAGGTAGCCCACCGCCACCATGTAGGCGCCCGTGCGGTTCTCGGGCCGGCGGGCGAGCGCGACGAGCCCGCTGCAGACGAAGGTCACACCGGCGGTCAGCGCGAGCGCGATGGTCGTCCCGCTGGTCTCGGCCGGGTTTTCCGTCGCGATGATCCAGACGGCGCCCGTGGCCTCGACGACGAGCAGGGCGAGCCCGAGGGCGAGCGTCAGGCGACTCAAGCGAGCAGGGCCGTCACGGCAGCGCCCGAGAGATCCGCCTTGGCGATGAAGCCGCGCGCGCCCGACGTCTCGATCAGCCCGTTGTAGTCGCACGCGTCCCGGCTCGAGACGAGCACGATGGCCGTCTCGTCGAGGTCGCCGCACTCCTCGCAGATGTCGAAGCCGGTCATGTCGGGCAGCTGCACATCGAGCAGGACGACGTCGGGGCGGAGGTCACGGAGCATGACGAGCGCCGACGTGCCGTCGACCGCCTCGCCGATGACCTCGTAGCCGTCGGCCTCCAGCATCAGCCGCGCCGACGAACGAAAGCTCGGATGGTCGTCGACGATGAGCACGGTGGGCATTTCTGATCGGGATCGTCGCAGACCCTGGGGGAGCGCGCAGTACGGACAACCGCACCGTGCCCGCCTCGAGACGCCGGGGGAGGCGAACACGTGTTCTTATTACAATGCAAATTGCGCAAAGGGGTTGTAACGACGGCGTAAGAGTGCTAGGTTCTCCCTCGACTTCAGGCTGAGAGTTTCACTCGAGGCTGAAAGTCGTATTCCTCGGAAACCGCTATTTTGCAGGGGAGACGTGATGGCCGCCCGGACAGCCGCCGCACCCAAGTCACCGCAAAAGACTCAACGTGAACTCGAGGATCTGCAGCTCGTGATCAAGGCCCGCAATGGCAGCCAGGCCGCGCTCGACGGGCTGATGAGGCGCTACCAGGGCTTCGTCCGGCTCAAGGCGAGCTCCTACTTCCTTGCCGGTGGCGACGCCGACGACCTCATCCAGGAAGGGATGATCGGCCTCTACAAGGCGGTGCGCGACTTCCGCTCCGACAAGGAGACGTCCTTCCGCAGCTTCGCGGAGCTGTGCGTGACACGGCAGATCATCACGGCCATCAAGACGGCGACCCGCTACAAGCACGCCCCGCTCAACACCTACGTCTCGTTCAGCCACACGCCGGCCGGGCAGGAGATGGACGGCGAGTGCACGCTCGGCGATGCGCTACCCGGCCCCGGAGTGGACGACCCGTCGGTGGTCGTCGTCTCGACGGAGGAGCTGCAGAGCCTCGTCTTCGCTCTCGGCAGCGGTCTCTCGCACCTCGAGTCCGAAGCGCTGCGCCTGTATCTCGACGGGAATTCCTACGACCACATGGCGGAGCGGCTCGAGTGCGACACGAAGACGATCGACAACGCACTGCAGCGCGTGAAGCGCAAGATCCTGGCCCACCAGGCCACGCGCGCCGTGCCCGCCTGACGTCGTTCGACTCCCCGGTGTCCGACCACGGTCGGGCACCGGACGGCCGAGAGCCGGAGGCGGGACTCGAACCCACGGCCTACCGCTTACAAGGCGGTTGCTCTACCAGCTGAGCTACTCCGGCGTATTCGAATCATCGCAGAGCCCCGGCATCCCGTCCGAAGCTGCGCATTGCGAGGCATTCGTGAGCCAGAGCTGCTGAATGCGCGGCGCAACTGCGTCATACTCCTCCGATGACCAGCACCGGAGAGCTCACTCAGCACGACAAGATCCTCGCCGAGCGCGCCCGCTACGTGTCGGGCGGTGTCTCGACCCCGCGGCTCGTCGTCGCGCACGCCGAAGGTGCGCGTGTCGTCGACGTCGACGGCCGCTCTTTCATCGACTTCGCGGGCGGCATCGGCTGCCAGAACACCGGCCACCGCTTCGCGCCGGTCGTGGACGCCATCAAGGCGCAGGCGGACGAGTACCTGCACCAGTGCTTCATGATCGGGGTCTACGAGCCGTACGTCGAGGTGTGCCGCCGCCTGGCCGAGCTGTCGCCCTGCGTCGGCGCCGAGCAGAAGTCGATTCTCGTCAACTCGGGCGCCGAGGCGATCGAGAACGCCGTCAAGATCGCGCGTGTCGCCACGGGCCGTCCCGCGGTCGTCGTCTTCGACAACGCCTTCCACGGCCGGACGCTGCTGACGATGACGATGACCGCGAAGGTGAAGCCGTACAAGGCCGGCTTCGGGCCATTCGCACCCGAGGTCTACCGGACGCCGGTCCCGCACCCGTACCACGGTGTCTCGAGCGACGACGCGATCGAAGGGCTGAAGCGCCTCTTCAAGGCCGAGGTCGACCCGGCCTCGGTGGCCTGCGTCGTGCTCGAGCCGGTCCAGGGTGAGGGCGGCTTCATCCCCATGCCGCCCGACTTCCCGGCACGGCTGCTCGAGTTGTGCCGCGAGCACGGGATCCTCTACGTGGACGACGAAATCCAGTCCGGCGTCGGCCGTACGGCCGCGATGTGGGCGATCGAGCACTACGCGGGCGTCGAGCCGGACCTGCTCGTCTCGGGGAAGTCGATCGGCGGCGGGCTGCCCCTCGCCGCCGTGACGGGGCCTGCGGCCCTGATGGACGCCGTGCCGCCGGGCGGGCTCGGGGGCACCTTCGGGGGCAACCCGCTCTCGTGCGCGGCTGCTGTCGCGGTGCTCGACGCCGTGAGTGAGCCCGGGTTCCTCGACGCGGCGGCGGAGCTCGGCCGAACCATCCGCGCGCGTCTCGAGGGGATCGCCTCGCGTCGGGCGGAGATCGGCGAGGTGCGCGGCCTCGGCCCGATGCTCGCCTTCGAGCTCACCGAGCAGACGCCGGACCGCGCGCAGGCGATCACGGCTGCCGCCTTCGAGCGGGGGCTCCTCTTGCTTGCGTGCGGCATGTACGGCAATGTCATCCGTCTGTTGGCTCCGCTGACGATCACCGAAGACGAGCTCGGCGAGGGATTGGGGAT
>CAVPGO010000028.1:0-16594 GCA_963703975.1 uncultured Actinomycetes bacterium | reverse complement strand
TTTTGGGACTGGCGGGCACGCGCGGGCACACGCGACGTCTCGCGACGCAGCCCGAGACGTGCTCGAGACAGCCGATCGAAACCACGGGCTCGAAAGTTCCTGCTAACCGAGTCTTGGCGTCCCTGCGCTGGCGCGAAGCTGATCACCTCCTTCGCTAAAGAAGAGGCCATCGGTCCCTTCCCCTTTGCTGTTCGCGTTAGCGGCGGCTGCGATAGGCAGCCGTCGCCGTCAAGAACGAATGATCGCGACCGCGATGATCAGCAGCATGACGAGGCTCGGCGCGACGATGTTGAGAGCCCACCAAGCGGTCGGCGTGCCGTCGTCGTTCGTGAGTCGTAGTCGACCCGTCGCCCGGATGAGCGTGCCCAGCCGGGATTCTGGAATGGGTGACGGTCGAACGACCCTAGCCGTTCCGATTGAGGGGCTGGGCGATCGTCTCGTCGAAGAACGCGACAACGCGGCGCTCGTACTCCTCAGGCTGCGTCGTGATGCCGGCGACATGCTGTCCGTTCGGCACTTCCCAGATCTGCTTGGGCTCCCGGGCGGCTGCGTAGAACGCCTTGTTCGGCCCGGTCTCCGTGCCGCCCTGGCCATGTTCGCCGTAAATAAAGAACACGGGCGTCGGTGCAATCTTGGCGACCTCGCTCTTCAGACTCGGCGGAGGAAGCTTGTTGGTGAAGACTGTGACCGCGGTGGTAAGGCTCGACCTGTGTCGGCAGGTCCAGTAGTCGCTTCGTCAGTCGCGGGTTCGCGAGCTCGTCGCGTAACGACTGTCCGCTCGCTCCCTCGGAGACGATCGCCTTGAACGCATCTGAATGGGCGGCCGCGTGGATCAGCATCTCGCCGCCGACGGAGAGGCCGATGCCCCCGATCCGCGAGTCGTCGACGTCGGGCGCGCAAGCGGAGGTACGCGGCGGCGGCATCCAAGTCCCGTTCGCCACCCCAGCCGAAGACATTCGGGTCGCCCTCGCTCTCGCCCTCGCCGCGACGATCGAAGAGCAGCACGCCGTAGCCGTGGCGCGCAAGCATCCGCGCCTGCTTTTGCGGGCCGGAGCGACCAGGGAAGGCGATCACGGCCGCGCGGTTCCTCGAAGGGACGTACCAGCCCTTCAGGCGCAGGCCGTCGCTCGTCGTGAAGCTCGACGTTCTCGTACGCGGGTCCGAGCTCGGCGCGCGGTACCTCCGCTCGAGCCGTGTGCGTGACGACGTACGCGAGCGAGACCGGGAACAAGAAGAACATGACGGCAACGAGAGCCGCGCCCGTCAGCAAGAGCCGCCGCACGTACCGCCATGGCCGGCCATCGTCTCTGCGTCGCGATCTCCACAGGGTGATGGAGCCGACCCCGAGGAGCAGCAGGCCGGCCGCGGCGGAGAGGTATCCCGTGTAGTCGTCGCCCGAGGCGCCGCCGTTGGCCTTGTAATAGGCGGCTTCGGTGCCGGCAACGACACCGAGCACGCCGAACACGAGCGCGAGCACCGCGCGGAAGCCGGGACGCAGACGCCCGTAGCAGGCCGCAGCGCCGACGATCAGCGTCAACGGTACGAGCCCGCTGATCAGATGGCCCGTGGCCGCCGTCCCCGGTTCGGGCTGAAGGAAGTTGTCGTCGACGACGTGGAGGGCGATCATCGCTAGAGCGACGCGCGCGACAACGGACTCGGCCCAGAGTCCCGAGCGGACGGCCACTCTCGAGGCGGTCGTCGCGACGATCTCGCTCATGACATCGGCGCCGGAAGCGGAGGCGCTCCGACCCGGTCTACCTCGACGGAGCCGTGCTCCAGGTGGGGCAGCCACTCGAGCCACTTGGGCAGGTACCAGTTGCGTTCGCCGAGCAGCATCATCGTTGCCGGCAGAAGCACGCCTCTGATGACGGTCGCGTCGATCAGGACGGCGGCTGCGAGCCCGACGCCGAGCTGCTGCAGCAGGATGATCGAGCCGGTCGCGAAGACTGCGAAGACGAGCACCATCACGATCGCGGCGCTCGTGACCACACCGGCTGTCGTCTTGATGCCGTGCGCGACTGCTTCGTCGGTCGACAGTCCGCGGTCCCGCGCTTCGCGGATCCTGCTGATGATGAACACGTGGTAGTCCATCGAAAGTCCGAACAGGATCACGAACATGAAGATGGGCAGGAACGAGATGATCCCGCCGGTGTACTCGAACCCGATCAGGCCCTTGCCCCAGCCGTGTTGGAAGATGAGCACGAGGACGCCGTAGGCCGCGGCGACCGAAAGCAGGTTGAGGATGACGGCCTTGGCCGCGATGACAAGCGAGCGGAACGAGACGAGCAGGAGCGCGAAAGCGAAGAAGAGGACGAACGCGAAGACCAGCGGCGCCGAGGTCTTCATCGCCGACCGCCCATCCATGTCGATTGCGGTTCCGCCCGTGACGCCGAACTCGACGTCGTCGAGCTTGCCGAGCGTGGCCGGGACGATCTCTTCGCGCAGGGTCCTGACGCCGGACTCCGACGCCGCATCGCTTCCGTTGCCGGCGAGCGGAACGCTGATCGTCTCGGCCGTTCCGCTCGAGTTGACGTCCGTTTCGATCGACCGCCCTGGGCGTCGATCCTCGCGGCTGCCCGCTTGCGGAGATCTCCGACCGCCGCCTGAACGTCGGAGGCGCGGACGTTCGGCGCCCTCACGACGACCGTCGCGGTGTGCAGCTCGCTCGGAAACGTCTTCTGAATGCGGTTGTAGGTCTTGACCGCCTCGAGGTTCTGCGGAAGCGCCTCCGGCGTAACCTGAACGGTCTTCATGCCCAGCGCCGGGATCGCGAGCGCGATGAGAGCGCTTCCGGCAACGATCGCGGACAGACCCGGCCGCGCGAGCACGCGGTCGAGCACCCATCCCCAGAGTCGGCCTTCGCCGTCGGAGCGTTGAAAGCGGTGCAGCCACGGGACGCGCCCCTTGTCGACCCGGTCGCCGAGCTTCGACAGCACCGCCGGGAGAACCGTCAGCGATCCGAGCATCGCGATCGCCACGACCATGATGGTTCCGAGCGCGAAGGACGAGAAGCCCGGGTCGCCGGCGAAGAACATGCCCGCCATCGCGATCATGACCGTGAAGCCCGAAACCAGGATCGAGCGTCCCGAGGTCGCAGCCGCGGCCTCGAGCGCCGCCGACTCGCTGCGACCGGCTACCCGTTCCTCTCGTTCGCGTTTGAGATAGAAGAGGGTGTAGTCGACGCCGACGGCGAGACCGATCAGCAAGATCACCTCTTTGACCTGCGCGTCGACCGGCATGAGATGACTCGGTAGCGCGATCAGGAACATCGTCGCGATCACCGACGTAAGCGCGAGTAGCAGCGGGATGCCGGCGGCGACGAGCGCACCGAAGGCGATCAGCAGGATGATGAGCGTGACCGGCAGCGACAGGAGACCCGCCTTGGCGAGGTCCTTGGAAAACTGGCCTTCGACCTCGCGGGCAGAGCTGCCATCGCCGAACTCGGCGATCGTCAGCTCGGGGTGTGCCTTCTGCACGGTTGCAACGGCGTCCTCGACCGGCTTCGAGATGTTCATCGCGTCTTCCGCCGAGCTCTTGAACTTGAAGTTGACGAGGGCCGAGTGGCGGTCCTGCGAGATCTGCGCGCGGTTGTTCCGCCGGTAGGGCGAGTCGATGTCGCCGACGACCGCGAACGACCTGATGCGGGCGAGAACATCGCCGACGGCGGCACGGAAGGCAGCGTCGTCAGCGGTCAGCGTCTTGCTCTGAACGAGCACTGTTTCACTCGCCTTCGGTGCGAACTGCGCGTCGATGAGCCTGGTCGCGCGACCGGACTCGCCGGGGATCGCGTCGTTCTGCTTCAACTCGACCGTGCCGGCCGCCTTACCGATGAGAGCGGCGACGACGACCAGTGCCAGCCAGCCGACGATCGCGGTCTTGCGATGGTGTGCGCTCCAGCGACCCATGCGGGCCGCGACGCCTTTCGAACGATTTACGACGGGTGACATGAGCTGGTCCTTTCAGTGCAGCGGAAGCGCCGCGGACTCAGGTGCGACCAATTCTGCGGCGACGGGGTCGCGGGCGGGCAGGAAGCGGGCGACGACGACGGCCGTCACGGCGGCGAGCGCCGCGGCGACCGCGAGGCCGATGCCCATCGCCTGCGTGAACGCGTCGCCCGTCGTGGCCAGCAGGCTGGAGGCCGCGTCCGCCGGGAGCTGCGCGGCGACCGCGCTGGCGGCGCCGATCGAACCTTCGGCCGCCGCCTGGACATGCGGCGGGAGCGGGCCGAGCGAGCCTCCGACGTCGTTCGAGTAGAGGGAGCCGACCAGCGAGCCGATCACCGCCACGCCGAGCGCTCCCGAGACCATGCGCGCTACGGTGTTCGTCGCCGAGGCCACGCCCGACTTGGCGGCGGAAACCGCCCCTACGACCGCATCCGTGGCGGGCGCCATGACCCAGCCCATCGCCAGCGCCAAGCCGAAGAACCACGCGACGAGCGTGAGCGCGCTCGTGTCGGACTCCCAGAACAACGTCAGCGCCAGGACAGTCGCGAGGCCGGTGAGCCCGATTGCGACGACGCGCGAGACGCCGAGCCGGCGGACGGCCTTGCTCGAGGAGCCGGCCCCCATCATCAAGCCGAGCGCTATCGGACTCATGATCGCGCCGGCCTCGATCGCGCTGTAGCCGTGGGCGAACTGGAGGTACTGCGTCAGCGCGAAGATCGCGCCGAGCAACCCGAAGAAGGCGACGCTGACAGCTGCCGTACCGACGCTGAAGCGCGCGCTCCGGAAGAAGCCGAGGTCGAGCATCGGCTCCTCGATGCGCCGTTCCCACCAGAGAAAGGAGCCGAGCAACGCGACGCTGGCCGAAAGCGATCCGAGCACGAGACCGGACGTCCAGCCGCGCTCGGGCGCCTCGATGATCGCGTAGACGAGGATGCTGAACCCGGCCGTGGAGAGCGCGGCTCCCAGCAGGTCGAACGAGCCGGGTCGGGGGTCACGGCTTTCGGGCACGTAGCGGATCCCGAGGATCAGCGCAGCGGCCGCGAACGGCACATTGACCATGAAGACGGCCGACCAGTCGAACCACTCGAGCAGCAACCCACCGGCGAGCGGGCCGAGGCCGATCCCCACCGCGGCCAACGCGGCCCAGATCGCGATCGCCTTGCCCCGCTCCTCGCCGGTGAAGAGGTTGGCGATGATGGAGAGGGTGGCGGGCATGATCAGCGCCGCACCGACGCCCATCGCCGCGCGCACGCCGATCACCTGGTTGGCCGAGTCGGCGACGAGAGCACCGAGGCTCGCGAGCCCGAAGATCGACACGCCGGCCTGCAGCGCGAGCTTGCGCCCGAAGCGGTCGCCGAGCGTGCCGAACACCAGCAGCAGGCCGGCGAAGACGAGCAAGTACGAGTCGACCATCCACTGCAACTCCGAAGCGGAGGCATCGAACTCGTGCTGCAGCGTCGGCAGCGCGACGTTGAGAATCGTGTTGTCGAGCCCGATGATCACCAGGCTCAGCGACAGCACGCCGAGCGTCTTCCAACGACGGGCGTACTGCACGGGGTCAATCGTCATCGGTCCGCACTCCCTTTCAGCGTCGAAGAGCCGGGTGGCAGCTACTGGTCATGACGCCGACGCTACGAGGCGCGACCTCGACTCGCATCGGCGGAATCGCCGGTTAGTCGCCGGTACCCGTTCAGGCGATGCGCTCAGCGAGCGCCCGAGCGCGGCGATCGCCCATGTCAGCGATGCGGCAGGCTGCATCGAGCGCCGCCACCTTGTACGCACCGGCAAAGGTGGGGACGTTGAACACGGCCTCCGCGAGATACTCGACCGTCAAGCCCGCGGCCATGACGGTCTGTCCGAGGTGGATGAGCTCGGTCGCGCCTGTCCCGAACGCGTGCACGCCCAGTAGTCGGCGGGTTTCGGCGTGCACAAGGAGCTTGAGCAACCCAGAGCGGTCGCCCGCGATCGCGCCGCGTGTGAGCTCGCGGTAGCGGGCGCGGCCGCGAACGAAGCGAACCTCTCCCGCTGCCAGCTCCCGCTCACTCGATCCGACGAACGAGAGCTCGGGAATTGTGTAGATGCCGTGCGGACTAGGCGAAATCTCGATCGGCTCGTCGAAGGCGGCTAAGGCGGCCAACCGGCCTTGCTCGGTCGAGGTGGCGTCCGAGCTGGGAAAGTTCACGACCTCGCCCGCAGCAAAGATGTGGCGCTGCGCTGTTCTAAAACCGGGGTCGACCCTGATCCGACCACCATTCGCCGGCTCGAGGCCTGCGGCTGCAAGGTTCAGATCGCTCGTCGCGGCCTGCCTGCCCGCGGCGTAGAAGACGAGCTCGGAGGTGATCCTTTCTCCATTGCGCAGCGCGCTGACGACGCCGGCATTCGTCCGTTCGACGGCCTGCACGTCAACGCCCAACCGGAACATGACCCCGACGCCCGCGAGGTGAAACCGGAGCGCTTCGACGAGCTCGTCATCGACGAAGTCGAGCATTCGGGATCGTCTATCGACGACGGTGACGTGTGTCCCGAGGGCCGCCGCCATCGAGGCGACTTCGAGGCCGTAGACAGTGGCGCCGACGACTACGAGCGTGCGCGGGACAGTGCTCAGCTGCAGGATGCCGTCCGAGTCGAGAACCGTTCGGTCGTCGAACGCCACGTTCAGCGGGCGCGCAGGTCGCGTGCCGACGGCGATGACGAACCGCTCGGCGGATGCTTGAAGACTCCCTTCGGATGACTCGATGAGAAGCGTGTGTGGGTCCAGAAAGGACGCACTCCCGCTGAGGACGTCGACGCGTTTGCGACGCAACTCGTCCTGAATCGCCTCACGCTCGTGCTCGATCGCCTGCGCGCTTCGCCAGAGCAAGTCGCCGATAACGAGCTCGTGCGGGACGATGCGCGCTGCACTCGCGAACTCGACGATCGCTGCACGCAAAGTCTGCGCAGGAACGGTGCCGGAGTTCACGGATGCGCCGCCGAGCGCGCTGCGCTCGGCGACTGCCGCCCGTTTGCCGAGCTTCGCCGCTTGGAGAGCCGCACCGTGTCCGGCCGGACCGGATCCGATCGCGATCAAGTCGTATCTGTCTCGAACGGACACGTTCGGTCACCGTCGCACGAGTCGGCGTGGTCGCACCGACGAAATCGCCGATCATCGGCCTTGGGTGGCGCCGGAAGCGGCAGTACGATACTCGTCTGGATCCGCACAAACCGTACGCCCTGCGCCTCGAACGCCGAGGCGCCGACCGGCGCCCTGTCTGATGGACGCCGCGGCGTGCGGCGGACCCATCCTCCTCGGGCGTGACGAGGAGCGCGCGGCGATCGGCGCACTGCTCGACGGGGCACGTGCCTCCAAGAGCGGAGCAATCGTAGTCCGAGGCCAGCCCGGGATCGGCAAGACCGCTCTCCTCGTGGATGCGCGAGAACGCGCAGTCGACATGCGCGTCCTGAGCGCGCGCGGCGTCGAGTCCGAGTCGGAGCTTCCGTTCGCGGCGCTCGACCAGCTCCTGCGTCCGGCTCTCGTGCACTTGGACACGCTCCCTGCCCCTCAGGCGAGGGCGCTGCGAAGTGCACTCGGTCTCGAGGATGGATCGGCCGACGAACGATTCCTCGTCTTCGCCGGCTGCCTGACCCTCCTCTCGGAGCTGGCCGAGGAGCGCCCGGTGCTCTGTCTGATCGACGATGCGCACTGGCTCGACGTCGGCTCGACCGATGCGCTGTTGTTCGTGGCACGGCGAATAAACGCGGAGGGGATCGTGATGCTGTTCGCCGCGCGCGAGGGAGACGTACGGCGCTTCGGAGGCTCGGGTGTTGAGTCGCTCGTACTCGGCGGTCTGGATTCGGACGCCGCCGCGGCGCTGCTCGCCCGTGGAGCAGGCGGTGAGGCGGCCCCGTCAGTGCGCCTCCGTCTCACCGAGCTGGCCGCGGGGAACGCGTTGGCACTTCTCGAGCTGCCTTCGGCGCTGACCGAGGCTCAACTCGCGGGGACCGAGCCCCTGCCCGAGGCCCTGCCGCTGACCCAACACGTCGAGAGCGTCTTCTTGGAGCGTCTCCGACGGCTGTCAGACGAGTCGCAGCACCTCCTGCTCCTCGCTGCCGCAGATGACACCGGGAGCGTCAGCATCATCAGCCGTGCCGCGACAGCGGGTGGAGTGGATGGCGCCGGGCTGATCGAAGCCGAGCAGGCCGGCCTGGTGACAGTTCAAGGTGACCGGCTCGTGTTCCGGCACCCGCTCGTCCGGTCGGCCGCGTACGCAGCCGCACCGTCGACTGATCGGCGCGCCGCCCACGCCTTGCTCGCCGTTGCGCTCGCCGGCGAGCAGCACGCAGACCAGCGCGCCTGGCATCGTGCCGCCGCCTCGCTGGGACCGGACGCCGAGACCGGGGCCGCGCTCGAGCAGATGGCAGAGCGTGCCCGGCTCCGCAGCGGCAATGCCGCGGCCGCGGCCGCGCTGGAACGCGCGGCCGAGCTGAGCCCGGACGCCGAGTCGAAGGCTCGGCGTCTCGTCGGCGCGGCCACCGCCGCCTGGCACGCCGGCCAACCCGAGCGCGCGTCGGCGTTGCTGGAGCGGGCGGACCCGATCGTCTCCGATCCACGACTTCGGGCGCAGCTGACCTCCGTTCGAGGCGAGATCCATTTCCGGTGCGGCGACCTGTTCGTCGCATGCGAGACGCTGATGAGCGGAGCCGCTGAGATCGCGCCGCTCGATTCGCGCAAGGCGCTCGAGATGCTCTTCGATGCCGCGAACGCGGGCGACTGGGCAGGCGACTACGGCCGCGTCGCCGAGGCAACAAAGCGGGCTGCCAATCTGCCACCGAGCGGGGATGAACGCGACGCACTGCTCACGGACATGCTCATCGGAGTCGGAAGTTTCCTCGAGGGGGCGTCTGCGCGGGAAGTCGCGCGCGTCCGCGGCGTCGTCGATCGCGCCGACGACTTCGACGAACCCATCTGGCTCCTGTGGGCGGCGTGGGGTGCGGGAGCGATCGGAGATGACGCGAGAGCAGAAGAACTCCTACGACGCGCAATCGCGCTGGCCAGGACGTCGGGCACCGTCAACAGGCTCACGCACTCGCTGATGATCGTTGCGCTAGAGGGGATCTTCGCCGGCAGATGCGCGTTGGCCGCGGAGGCGATGGAAGGCTTCAAGCTGGCCAGCGACGCCGGCCTGCGAAACACAGCGAGCGTTCTTCTTGCCGAGCTCGCCTGGTTCGCAGCCGTCAAGGGCCAGGACGACGAGTGCCGCGCGTACGCGGCTCAGGTCACAAAGGACGCGCTAGAGACCCGCATGGCAATTGCGAACACGATCGCGCGATGGGGACTGGCTCTCGTCGATCTTGCGCGCGGTCGACCCGAGGTCGCCGCGGCTCAGCTAGAGGAGCTGCGGGCGGGGCCACCGGGAGTTTGTCAGCCGCACATCGCACTCATGTTCTTGCCGGATCTCGTGGAAGCCTGCGTCAGAGCCGGCTTCGAAGAGCAGGCCCGAGTGGCATGTACTGCTTTCGAGAGCTTCGCGGAGCCAGGAGCGCCGACCTGGGCGCTCGCTCTCGCAGCGCGCTGTAGAGCGCTTCTTTCCGAGGACGCCGACGACATCGAGTGCGAGTTCACCGAGGCGCTGCGACTTCACGCCCAGAGCAACCGACCATTCGACCGCGCACGAACCGAGCTCCTCTATGGAGAGCATCTGCGTCGACAGCGCAAACGCGTGGAGTCACGAGAGCATCTGCGTACGGCGTTTGCGGGCTTCGACGCGCTCGGCGCCGACCCCTGGGCCGAGCGCGCGGGGACAGAGCTGCGCGCGTCGGGCGAGACAGCCCGCAAGCGCGATCCCAGCACCATCGACCAGCTGACCCCGCAGGAGCTGCAGATCGTCCGCTTCGTCGCAGATGGGCACTCGAACAAGGAGGTCGCGGCGCAGCTCTTCCTCTCTCCGCGCACGATCGACTACCACCTACGCAACATCTTCACCAAGCTCGACATCACCTCACGCACGCAGCTCGCCCATCTGCTCGTCGACGACGTTGCTGCGACCACTCACGGCGCAGTGACCCACGTCTGACACCTATCGGATCGCGGGTAGGGCACGCCAGCTCGCAGCCGTCGCCGTCAAGAACGAATGATCGCGACCGCGATGATCGACAGCATGACGAGGCTCGGCGCGACGATGTTGAGGAATGCCCACCACGCAGTTGGCGTACCGTCGTCGTTCGTGAGCCGTAGTCGACGGGTCGCCCGGATGAGCGTGCCCAGCCGGGATTCTGGAACGGGTGACGGTCGAGCGACCCTGGCCGTTCCGATCGAGGGGCTGGGCTGTCGTCTCTGTGTTGGTGTTGGGCTATAGGTCATGGTGTTCCTTTCTGAAGTGGAGAGGCTGACGGCCTGTCTGTTCGATTCGGGCGCTCGGAGGCACCAGGCTGCACCGGCGCGCAGCCCCGAATGGTCGAGGGCTGCGCGCCGGTGCGGGTTCTCACCTACGCGTCGGTCGGCTGGGGAACCGCCCGCGGGAGGGCAAGTGGCGCGGTGGACGCGGAGGGTTCGACTGAGCTGCCGTGCTCGAGACGCGGGAGCCAGTTCAGCCAGTTGGGCAGGTACCAGTTCCAGTCGCCGAGGAGCTTCATGGCGGCCGGCAGAAGCACGGCGCGGATCACCGTTGCGTCGATCAACACCGCCGCGGCGAGCCCGAACCCTGCTTGCTTGAGCTCGAGCGTGCGCAGAGTCATGAACATCGAGAAGATCGCGACCATCACGACGGCGGCGCACGTCACGGTCGATGCAGTCCGCTTGATTCCCGTGGTGACCGCCTGCTCGGTTGACATACCGCCGTCGACGAGTTCCTTGACGCGGCTGAGGATGAAGACGTGGTAGTCCATCGAGAGCCCGAAGAGGATCACGAAGAGGAAGAGCGGCAGCCAGGAGGCGATTGCGCCGTTCGAGTGGAACCCGAGGATGCCCTCTGCCCAATGGTGCTGAAAGACGAGTACGAGCATCCCGTAGGCGGCGCCGACCGAGAGTAGGTTGAGAACGACCGCTTTGAGCGGGATCACGATCGAGCGGAACATCAGGAGCAGGAGCAGGAAGCAGAGGAGGAGCACGAAGCCGAAGACGAGCGGCGCGTGACTCTTCATCTGTTGGTTGAAGTCGTGCGTTCCGGCGGTCTGACCGGTGACCGCGGTCTCGACGCCCGGCAGGTTTCCGACGGTGGTCGGGACGAGCCTGTGGCGGAGCGTTGCGAGCGCGGCCTGGGACGCGGCGTCGGTTCCGTCGCCCTTGAGCGGGATCGAGACAGTCTCGACGGTGTGGGCGCGATTGATGTCGGTCTGGATCGGCTCGGTCATCTGACCGCTCGCGAGTGCCTTCTGCCTCAGCGTTCCGAGAGCTCGCTGGACGGGTGCAGCCGTGACGTCGGTGGCGTGGACGACGACGATCGCCGGCGTCTGTGCGCCGGGGAAGGCGCGCTGGGTCGTGTCGTAGGTGCGGACGATCGGCAGTGACCTGGGGAGGTCGTTGAAGCTCGGCAGTTGGGTGTGCATGTGCAGCGCCGGCGCGGCGAGCGCGAGCAGCGCCCCGCCCGAGAGGACGGCTGCGAGTGCCGGGCGGCGCAAGACGCGATCGAGCACGAATCCCCAGAGCCGCGACTCCCGGTCCCGGCGACGGCCGAGGAAGGGCGCCCTGCCTGAGTTCACCCGGTCGCCGAGCTTCGAGAGGAGTGCCGGCAGCACGGAGAGGGACCCGATGAGCGCGACCGCAACCATCAGCATCGCGCCGACCGCGAGCGACGTGAACATCGCGTTGCCCGTGAAGAGCATCCCGGCCATCGCCACGATCACGGTCAACCCGGAGATGAAGACAGCCTGGCCAGAGGTCGCTGCCGTCTTCAGCAAGGCGTCATGGCGCGAGAGCCCGGCCGCACGCTCTTCCCGTTCACGCCGGATGTAGAAGAGCGAATAGTCGACGCTGAGGGCCAGACCGATCAGCAGGATCACCTGCGGCGTCGTCGGCCCAGATGGAAGGAAGTGACTGGCGAGCGCGTTCAGGCCCAGTGTCGCGAGGAACCCTGCGTAGCCGAGCAGGAGTGGGAGTCCGGCTGCGACCAGTGCCCCAAAGGCGAGGAGCAGGATCACCAGCGTGACGGCGAGCGACGAGAACTCGGCTCGCTGAAGGTCCTTGCGGAGCGTCTTGTTCACGATGTGGTTTGCGCTTGCGGAGCCGAACTCGGCCACGATGTAGGCAGGGTGTCGAGCCTGGGCGGCAGCAACGGCGTCGACGATCGGCTGCACCTTGTCGACGGCCTTATCCGGATCGCCGCGCAGCTCGAACTGGACGAGAGCCGAGCGGCCATCCTTCGAGGTCTGGGTGTGGCCGTGGGCCCGAAGCGGCGAGCGCACGTTCTGCACTCTTGCCAGCCCCGAAAGCGTGCGGACGACGTCCGCGACGGCCGCGCGGAAGCGAGGGTTGGCAATCGTCTGCGTCTTCGATTGGACGAGGACGGTCTCCGCGGCACGAGAGGGGAAGTCGCGCTCGAGGATCTGTCCAGCCTTCTTGCTTTCGCCGGAATCCGTGTCCGTCGAGCTCAGGATCCTCACGTTCGAGGCCATCCCGGCGATGAAGACGGCGACGCAAAGCACGAACCAGCCCAAGAAGGCCGTCTTCCAATGGGCGGCACTCCAACGGCCGGCGCGGGCCGCGAAATTGGTCTTCTCATTCATGAACGTCATCAGGCCGCACTCCTCTCCGAAATCAGGGACTCGCGCATCGCATTGCCGAAGCCGAGGCCTCGGCCGGCTGCGTACGCGAACGGGTGGTAGAAGGCCACGAGCGCGTCGGCGCCGGCGACGTCGAACTCGAACTGCTCGTCCAGGCGTGCGTCGGCGACCGCGACCTTCACGCGGTCGGCCGACCTGCTCCAGAAAAGCGAGACCTCGAGACCTTCGTTCGCGCGGGCCGCGAGTTCCTTCCATGTGACGTCCGAGTGCTTGGAGCTCATGACTCCTCCTTCTCGTTGGCAGCGGGCCGGGTCGGTCATGGGATCTCGACCTCGGTGACGGGGGTGACCGTCGTGCGCTCGGCGATGTAGAACGGCAACAGCGCAAGCGCGCGCTGTTCGTTCGGGGCTTCCACGGTCCACCAGATCGAGTGGCCGCCGAAACGGCACGAGGCAACCGTCACCTGGTGGCGAAGCGGGCTCTCGAAGCCGCGAAACCCGGCGAACACAACGCCGCACTCATGCGGCTCGTGGTGGTGATGAAGCAGGTAGCGGGGCATGTGTCGAGCCTGCCGCCCAGCGCCCGCCACGGCACCAGGCGGACACCCTGATTTGTCGATCCGGGCACCCTGATTTGTCGATCCGCCCGCCCTGATCTAGGGTGGTAGGGCAGCAACAGATGGCACTTGCCGAGCACCTCGTCGGCCGCGCCGAGGAACTCGGCTCGCTCGACAATCTCCTCGCGCAGCTAGACGGGGGCCGGTCGGCAGCGCTGGAGTTGACTGGGGAGCCCGGGATCGGCAAGACCCGGCTTCTCGCCGAGCTTGCAGCCCGCGCCGACGCGCGCGGACACACCGTTCTCTCGGGCTGTGCAACCGAGCTGGAACGCGATCTGCCGTTCTGGGTCTTTGTCGATGCGCTTGATGAGTACGTTCATGGGCTCGACCCTCGTCGCTTGCAGTCGCTCGACGAAGATGTCCGGGCCGAGCTCGCCACGGTATTTCCGTCCTTGGCCGCGCTCACCGATGGAGGTCGGGTGGCGATCCAGCACGAGCGTTACCGCAGCCATCGCGCCGTCCGCGTGTTGCTCGAGCGCCTCGCACCTGATCAACCGGTCGTGCTCATGCTGGACGACCTCCACTGGGCGGATCCAGCGTCCGTCGAGCTACTCGGCGCGCTCCTCCACCGGCCGCCGGTCGCGCCGGTCTTGCTGGCGCTGGCGGTCCGTCCGCGTCACATGGGCGAGCGGCTGTCGACTGCCTTTGACCGAGCACATCGCGCAGGGACGCTGGAACGCATCGAGCTCGGCCCGCTAACCCGTCAGCAGGCTCGCGAGTTCGTCGACGAGGGCAGAGACACCGCGCTCACGGATCTCTACGAAGAGACCGGCGGCAACCCTTTCTACTTGGAGCAACTTGTGCGGTCGGCTGAGCGCTCCGGCTCGAACGCGACGACAGGACGGGAGATATCGATTGGCGGCGTTGATGTTCCCCCGCTTGTTGCGACCGCGCTGGCGGCGGAACTCGCCCTCCTGCCCGAACACGCGCGCCTCGTCCTTGAAGGCGCCGCTGTGGCCGGTGATCCGTTCGATCCCGAGCTCGCGGCGGCCGCAGCAGGAGTCCCAGAGGCGGCGGTGCTCAATGCCCTCGATGAGCTCCTGCGCCTCGCTCTGATTCACACCACAGACGTTCCCAGGCGGTTCAGGTTCCGCCATCCGCTGATCCGAGGACCGTCTACGAGCTCAGCGCCGGCGGGTGGAGGCTCGGCGCCCACGAACGCTGCGCCGAGGCCCTCACGACTCGCGGCGCACCGGCGTCCGCTCGTGCCCACCATGTCGAGCTCTCGGCACGCCAGGGTGATGCCGCCGCGATCGCGTGCCTGCGCGAGGCCGCAGAAACGGCCGCTCAGCGCGCACCCGCGAGCGCCGCACGCTGGCTCGGCGGCGCACTCCGCCTGCTCCCGGATGCCGCGCCGAAGGAGGAGCGCGTCGAGTTGCTGCTGGCACGCTCAGGCGCGCTCGCCGCCGTCGGCCGGTTCGGCGATGGCCACGAGGCCTTGCTCGAGGCGATGGAGATCGTTCCCGATGATGCGGAGGCGATGCGCGTGCACCTCACCGTCGCATGCGCAGGCGTCGAGCATCTGCTCGGGCGGCAGAAGGACGCACGCGCCCATCTCGAGACCGCCCTCGCCGAACTTCGAGCTGCCGACTCGCCTCATGCGGTCGAGCTGATGATCGAGCTCACCGTCGACAGTCTCTACAGCGGCGACTACGACGACATGCGCCGCTGGGGCGCTCGCGCCGTCGACGCGACGCGTGCGCTGGGCGATCGAGCACTGCTTGCCGCGGCCCTCGGCGTCCGCGCCTGGGCAGCTGCGTTGTTCGGCGCCCCGGTTGAAGCCCAAGCACAGTGCGACGAAGCGGCGGATCTCATCGACGCAATGGCCGACGACGAGGTGGGCCGGCGGCTCGACGGGCTCGCTCACCTCGCCGGCGCCGAGCTGTACCTCGACCGGTTCGCGGCCGGCGGCGGCCACGCCGAGCGCGCGCTGAGCATCGGCCGCGCAACCGGGCAGGGAGATCTGTTCCCACTCGTCGTCGCAGTTCTCGGCTCGTGTCTGTGGGTCCAGGGCAGACCGACAGAGTCAGGCGAGATCTTCGATGGCGCTATCGAAGCGGCACGCCTCGTCGGCAACGTCCAGGGGCTCGCCTGGCACCTCTTCAACCGTTCCTTCGCCGCATTCGCGGCCGGCGACATCAAGCTAGCGCTCACGACCGCAGAGGAGAGCTTCGAGCTCGCGAAGAACCTCGACGAGGGACCCGTCTCAGCACACGCGGCCGTGGCACTCGCGTACGCGCTGCTCGAGACCAGTCGCCCAGATCGGAGCGCCGAATTACTCGTCACGAAGGCGGGAGGGGACGAGCTACGGCTGATCGGAGGAGGTTGGCGAGCGCGATACCTGGAGCTGCTCACCCGCTGCTTCCTCGCTGCAGGCAGACGCGCAGACGCCAAGCGCGCCGCCGAGGCAGCCCAGGCCTGCGCCGATGGGGTCGCCCTGCCGATGGCGGCCGCCATGGCAAGACTCGCCGCAGCGGCGCTCGCACTCGACACCGACCAGCCGACAAGCGCCGCAGAACAAGCCATCGGCGCCGCAGTTGTTCTGGAGGAAGCCGGCGATATCTTCGACGCCGCGATGGCGCGCTCGCTCGCCGGGCGCGCACTGGCGCAGGCCGGCGAGCAAGATCGGGCAGTCGCCGAGCTCGAACGTGCGGCGGAGGCGTTCGACTCCTTCGGCTCGGTCCGCTACCGCGCCAAGGCGGAGCGCGAGCTACGAAAGCTCGGGCAGCACATTCACCGACCTACGCGACGCGGCCCGGACAACGGAGACGCCATGGCGACGCTGACCGCGCGCGAGTTGGAAGTCGCGCGACTCGTAGTCGAGCGGAAGACCAACCCTGAGATCGCCCGAGAGCTCTTCGTCAGCCTCAAAACTGTCGAGAGCCACCTACGAAACATCTTCCGCAAGCTCGGTGTCGCATCCCGCGTCGAACTCGCGCGCGCGGTCGAACAATCCGATCGTGTCGGACTGACAACCTGACGTGCGGACACGGCCCAGCGGGACGTCGATGACTGTTCCTGACCGCTCCCGGCTCGGCCATGCCGCTGGTTCGGGTCGATGCGCCGATTCGTCTCCCGACACAGCCGACGATGTCACGAGGCGACATCCGACGTTCGAAAGGAGGAACACGTGATGCTCTCCGTCGTGTGTTTTGAGAACAGACAACAGTGCGCGGGTACGAGACGGGTACAGCAGGTAGAGCACGTGCGGGCACGTGCGGGCATCATCGACACGGCCGGAAGAGCCGATTTGCAGGAAAAACGTGGCTGCGGACGCTCGGTCGTGTCCGCGATTACTGCCCCCGAACTTCCATGGTAAGGAGGGGGTCGACGGTTCGAG
>CAVPGO010000027.1:0-8498 GCA_963703975.1 uncultured Actinomycetes bacterium | reverse complement strand
ACGATCGATCGTCTCGGGCGTGATGGCCTCTGCCGACGTGTCTGCCTGCCCGCCGGGGGGAGGGGCGTCGTCGGGTTCTTCGGCGATGCAACGCTGCAACGTCTCGACGGTGGGGAGCAGCACGAGCTCGTCGGGGAGCGGGTTGCCGCGGCGGTAGCGCGCGGGGTGCCCGGCGCGCCACTCGTCGTTGACGATGTAGCCGAGCGCGATCGCCTGCTCGACGCGACGACTGACGGTGCCGGGGTGCACGCCGAGGAGTTCGGCGAGCTCGCGGCCCGAAACAGCATTGAGACTGTCGGGGATCGCCTCGACCGTCTCGCGGACGATCCGCGGGACGGTCGCTTCGACCTCGTCGGAGAAGCAGCTCGTGCACGAGCTCTCGCACGACGGCGTAGTCGTCGAGGGTCGCGACGACGCGCCCGTCGTCGTCGGTCTCCCGCGTGGCCTGGTGGAGCAGGGCGTGTGCGCTGATCAGGTTGAGCAGTTGGCCGAAGTCGCGGCGAAGGCGGACGGCGATGGGCGGGATCAGGTCGGCGAGCTGCTCGGCGTACGGGATCGCGACGTCGTTGGGGCCGAGTGAGAGCCACGTGTCGAGCGCGTGCCACTCGCTCAGGTCAATCTCGGCCGATCCCCGTCGTGCGATCGCCCGCATGACAGCCCTCGTCTGCTCGGGTGTGTCGGTGATCGGGAGCGACAACATCCGCGTCTCGTTCTCCGCGTGGAGCGTCAGTGAGGTGGTCGTGATGATCAGCCCGGTCGGTCCTTCGCGCTCGACCAGACGGGTCTCGAACCCGCCGCCCCGTGCGCGCTCGGTCACCTCGTACCGGATGTGCCCCTCGCTCAGCAGGCTGCGGAGCAGGTAGTTGGCGAAGTCACTGTTGACGCCGGCGCCCTCGTAGAGGACGAACATGCGATGGGCGAGCGACTCGCGGCCGTAGGCGAGCGCGCGCTCGCTCATCGCCGATCAGCGCGTGATACGCAGCTGGATTGAAGAACGCGAGGGTCTTCTCGACCGTGTACGACTTCCCGGCAGCCGACGGGCCTTTCACGACGACCGAGACGGGCTTCGCGAGCAGCCGGCTGACGACCGCGAGATACAGGATCGCTGCGGTCACGACCTCTCCGACGTGACCGACGCGCGCGAGCGTTGCGCAGAACTGGTCGATGATCCGCGGCTGGGCGGCGAGCTCGGCGCAGGCCGCCGCGCTCTCGGCGCGGTCGCGGTCACGCCGACGGGCCTCGAGAACGGTGAACGGGACGGCGCGCGCCCGGGCGTGGTCGAGGTTGGCGCGGAAGTTGGCGGGGTCACGCAGGTACAGCTCGCTGATGTCCTTCGCTGCGGGGACGGTGGTCATCGACCCTCCCGGTCGCTGAGAGAGATGAGCTGGACGCGGTCGCGGATCGAGGAGTGCTCCAGCCACTGCAAGACGGCCTCGCCGCCCGTGTCGGGCTCGATCACGACGCAGACCTGATCGATCCCGTCCAGCAGCGGCGCATCGCGCGTCTCGTTCCATGCCCGAGCTCCAGGGATCCCGAGAGCCGGGACGTTGTGCTGCCACAAGGTGTGAGCGTCCGACTCGCCCTCGACGAGAAAGATGAGCCCGGCGTCCCGCGCGAGCCCGAGCCGCTCCTGACCGTACGGCTGGGGCTTGTCGCCCTTGCGCCACGTGAACCTCGGCCCGTCCCCCTGGTCGAGCCAGTGGCGGAACCGGACCGCCACGATCTCGCCGTCGGAGCCGAAGTAGGGGATCCGCAGGACGGGCAGCCCGTTGATGTGGATCGTGCTCAGGCCGATCCCACGAAGGAACTCCGAGTCGAGTCTCTTGCCGGCCGCGTACTGCTCGAGCGTCAGCCCCGCGGGAGGGGGGAGGGGGGTAGCGCCGGGCTCGCGTCTCGCGCAACGACGCAACGGACTGTTGCGGCGTTGCGTCTCCGATCGCCCCCTCAGGCTCCCCCTCCCCCCGCCGCTCCTCGGGCGCGCTCACCGCCGCCGCCCCGAGTCCGCGAACAGGTCGCGCATCGAAAGCCCGATCGCCGCGACCACATCGTCGGTGCGGCAGCCCGCGTGGCAGTAGACGAGCACCCGCCCGTCCGCGCCCTCCCGCACCGACAGGCTCGGCGAACGGTCCTCATGCGCCGGACAGCGAGCCACCCACCCGCCGCCGGAGCGGCGAACCCGCTCGAGCCGGTCGAGCACCACGTCGACCTGGCTCATGACCCGCTCCGCGAGCGGTGAGCGACCACGCGGCACGGCAGCGCAAAGTGCCCCGGGCCGGTGCTCTGCCGGTCTCCCAGGTGCTCACGCGTCCGGTGAGATGGTTCCTGACTTCGTGATGCAGCTCGCAGAGTAAGCGCCGGTGCGAACACGGATCGCGATCGTGAAGCCCGAGCGCGCGAGCGTGGACCGATCCCCACGCCACGACGGGACTGTGGTGAGCGAGGACGTGCCGCTGCGCTGTGGTTACCGCGCCGTACCACGGTGTTCACGCTTGGATCCCGACGTGCTAGACTGCACGCGCGGTATGCGATGTACATCGAGTGTCGAATGGAGGATGCGAGCATGTGACTACCGATGGTTCGACGGCGTCGGCCGACGCGGCCGGGGCACGAGGTGATGTTCGAGAGCGATCGATTCCGCGGAGTTCTGATCCTCCGGTTCCACGCTGCTGCCCCGGCGACACGAGACCCGGAACCAGTCAATGCTCGGGATCGACACGACTGCGAGACTCGACCGAGCGGGCCTCGTACGAGCTGATGGTGACCGCTGAGAGCACGTTCGAGATCGCCCGACACTCGGCAGCGACGGACGACAGCCGACGAACCGCTGCGCGCACATCGGCGAGCCCATTCCGATCGCCCCCGCTAGCGCTCGAGCGCATCGCGCTCGGACTACCAGCGCTACCTCGACATCGCACACCGGTGTTCGCGCATGCAGGCGCCGTGGCCCTCGCGACGACGAGCGCAAGAGTGATGGTGCAGCACGCCCGCCGACTAGGCGAGGACGCCGCGGCTCGATCGCCGATTCTTCGACGCTGCTCGCCGAGCGAGGTCCGCATGAACGACCGAGCGTCGGTCGAAACCGCGATCGCCACCGCTTCGCGCGAGGCGCACGGCGTTGACCGCAGCACCGCCTCCCGCTGGCTCGAACGCCTCGAGACCGACGGCTACCTCGCAGGGCGATGCCTGACCGCGGCATCGCCGTCCGTCACCGGCTGCGGTGCCGCTCCCGCGAGGGCGGCTCCTGCAACTGCGACCCCGCCTACCAGGTCAACGTCTATTCCGCGCCGCGACCGCAAGCGGCTCTGGAAGACGTGCGCGACCCTGGCGGAGGCGCGGGCGTGGCAGGTCGACACGAAGCAGGCGCTGCGGAAGGGGACGCTGCGCGCGCCGATCGCCGATCACGCTCCGCGAGGAGGCCGCGGCGTGGCTCGAGTGCCCGCGCCGGGGTGATCCGCACCCGAGGCGGCCGGCGCTTCAAGCCCTCCGTGCTGCGCAGCTACGAGCGCGCCCTGAAGCTGCGGATCCTGCCCGAGCTCGGCGGCGCCAAGCTCGGCTCGATCACCCACATCGACCTGCAGCACTTCGTCGACCGCCTCCGCGCCACACCCGTCGACCCGAAGCGTCCCGAACTCGGCACGCTCGACCCGTCGACGATCCGCAACACGATCGTCCCGCTCCGCTCGATCTTCCGGCACGCCCTCCGACGCGGCCGCATCGCCGTCAACCCCACCGCCGGCCTCGAGCTCCCCGCGATCGAAGGACGCCGCGACCGCATCGCCTCACCCACCGAAGCCGCCCAGCTCCTCGACGCGCTCGCGGCGTGGCCGAGCACCACCGGCGACGTCCCGCTGTGGGCGACCGCGCTCTACGCCGGTCTTCGCCGCGGCGAGCTGCAGGCGCTCGAGTGGACGGACGTCGATCTCGACAACGGCGTGATCTCGGTGCGCCGCAGCTGGGACGACAAGGAAGGCGTGATCGAGACGAAGAGCCGCGCCGGCACACGCACCGTCCCGATCGCCACCGTCCTCCGCGGCCACCTCCTCGCCCACCACCTCCGCCACGGCCGCCCCACCACCGGGCTCGTGTTCGGCCGCTCCCCCACCCGGCCGTTCTCACCCTCCAGCCTGCGCCTCCGTGCCCTAGTCCGCCTGGCGCAACGCCAAGCCCGACGGCCGCTCACCCCGATCGGGCTCCACGAGTGCCGCCACACCTTCGCCTCGCTGATGATCGCCGCCGGCGTCAACGCCAAGGCCCTCAGCACCTACCTCGGCCACTCCTCGATCCAGATCACCCTCGACCGCTACGGCCACCTGATGCCCGGCAACGAGCAGGAGGCCGCCCGGCTCCTCGACCGCTACCTCGGCGAGCGCGAACGGCGCGGCTCGTCATCGCTAGTCAGCTCATGAAGAGGCGACAGTTCAACGACGCGCAGCGAACCCAGGCGATCGACCTGATCGAAAGTCTCCCGTGGGGTGATGTCAGAGAAGCCATTCGCGGACTCGAGGTCGCACTGGCGTTGGCGCTCGAAGCCGTGGGCGACGCAGTCGATCTCTGGGAGGAGGAAGGCGAGGAGCGCTTTGAAGGCGAGTTCCAGCTCTCCACTGATCAGGTCGCCTCGCTCGATCACGAGTGGCGGCTCGCATACATCGGTCGCCTGCTACGCACAGCCGCATACGCCTACGGTGTCCCGCCTCACGGGACGCCGGGACGAACTACTGAGGGCGAGGTGACACCGCCGATCTCTTGGCATGAAGACGCCGGGTCGATCGCCCGGCTCGTTCGCGGCCTAAACGACATCCTCTACGGCATCCCCGCGCCGAGCCGCGACTAACGCTGTACCGATCGCGTCGAGCCGCGATCCTCTATCGCGCTGGTCGAAAACCCGACTCCGCTTGTGCCGGACGTCGTTCTGCCCGGATCACTGCAGCACGAGCACGTGGCAAGGGATCCGGCAACGACTGCAGACGCCGTCATGACGCGCCTGTCCTGCCGCAACGCACAGGTTCCCGCGACCTGGAGCACTCTCAAAGAGGCATCGCGCAGTAGTACTCGCTGCGTGCAGGCCGTCGCCCGAGCCACATGCAGCGCGCCGGACCTTGTTCGTCTCCCCGGCGCACTCGTGTCTTGGTCTACACCTCGATCCCGGCCTCGCGCGCGAGGGCGTCGAAGTGCGGGAGGATGCTGATCGCCCCCTGAGCTGCTGCGGCTCGCGCGACTTCGAGCAGTTCCTCGTCGACGTGCATGCCTCGCTTGACTCGCTGCTCAGCCTCGTGGTGGAGGACGAGGAGGGCGACGCCGACGTCGATCGCGTAGCGGTTGTGGGCGTGGCCCGCGCCGATCTTCGAGAGCCCGGCCTGGCGCCGCTGCAGGTACTTCTTCAGCGGCGAGTAGTCGTCGTTCAGCAGGATCGTCAGCACCGGCGCCTCGCCGAGAGTGGCGAGTTCCTCGTACTCCTTGCTCGCTTCGGCGAGCGCGCGCGCAGGCATCTCCTCGACCTTGCCCGGGTGCTTCGGGAGCAGCTCGATCTGCTCTCCGTGCCGCCAGAGCAGAGCGACCTGCGGGCCCTCGCTCGTGCGGTTCTTGTTCTTCGCGGTGGGCTCGTCGAGCTCGGGCGCGGGGATCTCGTCGACGACCGTGAGCGTCGTCGTCCACTCGAGATCGGCGCCGATGCCGCCGCTCGCCTTCGCCCAGCCGTAGATGCCGGCGGTGATCGTGAACTCGCCGAGTTGGGCCTCGATCGGCACGGCGAGGATGACGCGGACGCGGCCGTTGTGCAGCGATCCGACGGCGATGTCCTCGTCCTTGATGTCCGGGTGCGAGCAGCTGATCGTGAGAGCGCCGCGTCCGCTCGCGAAGAACTCGTCGCGAGCGTCGAGTGCGAACCGCAGCGACTTCGACTTCCCTGCGAGGACGAGTGTCTTCTCCGGGCCTTTCAGGAAGGTCGGGTCGGCGTGCAGCTCGGGCGGCGGCTTCACCTCGCGGTCGCGCGTCTCGTGGGAGTTGCCGTTGCGGCCGTTCCCCTGGAACTTGAAGCCCTGCAGCCGAGCGGCGAACGCGCGGCTGATCTGCTTCGAGATCTCGTACGTGGGCCGCTCGGAGCCGCCCGCCATCAGCGCCTCGCGGATCAGCTCGGCGTTCAGCTCGTTCAGCTCGTCCCAGCCGTCGAGGAAGCCGGCGAGCTCGCTCTCCAGCCGTAGTGCCTCCTCGCTCGCCCGGACGCCTGACCGGTCGGCGGTGAAGAAGTCCGTCCGCATCTGGATCGGCAGCGGGTCGGTCTCGACGACGACGAGCAGGTGCTCGCTGAGCTGGCGGAGCTTCGTCCGCTCGCGGAACTCGACCGGCGTCCAGTGATGATGAACCTGCCCGTTCGAGGTGAACATCACCGCGTGTCCGTCGGCGACGAAGTTCTTCTTCTGGCCGGTCGTATCGGCCTTGCCGTCTCCGAGCATCCGTGGCGGCGTGAAGAAGTAGAAGCTGACCGGCAGCTGGTAGGTCGCGTCTCCGATCCGGAACGGCAAGCCTAGAACTCGCCCTCGCGCCGATCCGGGCGCGGGTTGTCCTCGAACCGCCGAGCAAGCCCGCGTCGCGTGCGGGGGTGGTCGTTCATCAGGTGGTTCTCCAGCCGTACCGGCATGACCGGGCGGAACAGTCGCGTGTCGAGCACGCGCTCGAAGCGGTTCGGGTTGTCCGAGTGCCGAATCGCGTGCAGCCGCTCGGTGCCGTAGTTGATCAGGGCGAGATGTGTTCCCGGCTCGAAGTCCGGGTACTCGCTCGCCGGCGCCGACCAGGGCACGGCGTCCTGGTTGTGGCCAGCGCGCCAGTCGGAGGTGACGAGATAGAAGAGCCCTTTCCCCTTCACGGATTTCTGCCACAGGCAGACGGCAACCAGGATGCACGTCCTCGTCCGGGTTCATCTCCGGCGCCCGCCGGCTGACGAGTACGACCGCCTCTGCGTTCCGGAAGGTCGTAGCACCACCGATCCCGAACGCCCCCTGCTGCCAGAACGTCTTCTCCTTGTGCGCGCTGCCGAGCGCGAAGATCGATTGCGGCGACGTAGCTCGGCTCGATGCCGCAGCCCGAGATCACGGAACACGGCGGTCAAGCGCTTGCTCTTGCGCGCCGGCTGATCCGCCTCGTAGAACTCGACGCTGGCCCGGCCTCCGAGCTCCGCTTCCGTGTGGCCAGCGAGCAGCGTCGTCGCAGCTTCATGGGGCGTGGCGAACGGCACACGCTGCAGATCGCCGAAGCGCTCCGCCGCAGCGCGCTCGAGAACGGCGTCCTGCATGTTCGTCACGTTCTCGATCAGCTTGAAGTCGTACGACCCGCTCGTCGCGAGCAACCCGTGGTTGTTCACGCGGTCACCGACTGGCCGCTCAAGACGAGATCCAATCGCCGAGACGATCAGCTCGTCGACGGGACGAGCGTCACCGACCGTGCGGGCATCAAGCGCAGCTTCGATGATCTCGCTGCGCGGTGCTCATGCGGCCTCAGCGACGACCCGACGCCGCCCCTGATCGCTGATCTCCCAGATTCCGCGCGGACTGTCCTTGACCATGTCCCCCTGCTCAACCAGGCGCAGCCGGACAAACTGGGCCCGGTTGCGCCAGCGCACGTCACCGGAGGCAAGCTGCTCGTTGTCCATCTCCGTGAGTTGACCATGCAACCTCGTTCCGAGCTCGTCGATGACCTCCCGTGCCGCCGCCCGTCCACCATGCTCGCTGATGATCTGGAGCATCGGCAAGCTCGTAGAGGGACTCGTGGAGAATTGAGCCCGTCTTTGCGCGCGGTGGGCGCGCAGCCTTCTGTCGCCGTCGTCGGATCGTCCGCTGAACCCCGACCGAGGGCTGCGGTTTGAGCTCTCCCGCGACCCCAAGGACCGCGATGCTTTCGGCCGGGGCGACATCGCCAAGATTCAGGAGCCTGCGTAGGACCGTGTTGGGTGTATCAACGAACGGCTCTGCATGCTTCTTCAGCTCGTCAAACACGTCGTCGTCGATTCGAATCGTTGGTGACATTGCCACACCTCGCAAGTTGGTGTTCTTCATATTAAGTTGCAAGGTTACAATGTTCATTGCAAAAGTCAAGACTTGTCAGCTCCAGAGGGCTTCCCGTGCTCTCGGAATACCTAGCCCCAGGTTCGCTGTGCCACATTCCTGCCACAGTCCGACACTTCGTGGGGCGGCTCCGAGCGGTCTCGAGCGGCGAGCTCCGCGGAGTCGAACGAGCAGGACGCGCTGATCACACGCCCGCTGCGGCGCCGAGATCGGCTTGACGGAGCGGCGCCGGAGTCGAACCGACCGAGCGTGGGGCTACCACACCGCACAGGTTTTGAAGACCTGCTGGGCCACCGGGCCCGTGCCGCTCCACGGGTGAGGCTACCGGCGGCGTTGCGTACGATCGCGGGCGTGGCCCACCTGCGCCTGATCGAGCCGGACGACGCCGACGGGCTTCTCGCCGACGAGTACGACGCCGCGATCGGGCGGGCCGGGAAGGTCTAC